>NZ_JBFRGP010000009.1:0-170128 GCF_052115385.1 Dyella sp. 2RAB6 | reverse complement strand
AACGAGATCTTCGGGCTTCTGATAGTTGGCTAACAGACTGCTAAGCAGCTCGTCGGGCACTTCGTGTTTGCGTGGACTCATGGTGTCTCCGGGTCAGATGGCAGTTTCCTGCCAATGCCCCGTTTACACAAAATCTAGGATAGGCCCCAACCCTCTCCCCGGCGGGGAGAGGGCGTCCGTCCGTTCTCGCGAAGAGCCAAGAGCAAGCGGCGCAGCCGCGGCGTTCCGCTGGCGCGCTTTTGACGTTGCTCTTGATCTACCGGATCCCCTTGGCGCCAAGCAGGGTGCCTTTTCTTCTTGGGTACTTCTTCTTTGGGCAAGTGTATGGACCGGAGACATTGTGGACGGAGCACGTCAGGTGGCGTCCATAGGGGCGAAGGACTACAAGGCATGCTCTTATATATCGTCTAGTGTGCTAAGACATTTCGAATCACTAAATCAGACCATTCCATGTCAGCCCGAATCTTCGAATCCATCAACATCGATGCGCCCCCATCCATCGTTTGGACAAGCCTGACCCAGCCCGAACTCATGCGCGCCTGGATGGGCGAGCCGGCGATGAACCTCGAAGTAAGCGCAGACTGGCGCCTCGGCGGCACCATCACCGTGCGCGGCGTGCACACCGGCCGCTTCGAGAACCGCGGCACCGTACTGGCCTTCGAACCCGAAACCCGCTTGAGCTACACGCACCTGAGTTCGGTATCCCGACTGCCCGACGAGCCCGCAAGCTACACAGTCCTGGAGTTCCGCCTGACATCGATCGGCGAACAGACCCGACTCGAGTTCGAGGCCCACGGCTTCCCCACCGAGGTGATCTTCCGCCACCTGGCGTTCTATTGGGGCGGCACGCTCGACGCGATCGCGCGACAGGCAGTAGCCCGCCACAAGGAAAGCACGACCTCCACCGGAGCGTAGCCACCGCCGAAACCATCCGGTTTCATCGGCTCATCGGCCCGACTCCGAAAAACACGCGTGAAGTTCTTAAGAAGTCAGAATCTACTGAGCGGATAAATCCACGCAGCGAATACCCGGCTTAGTTTTCCTGCGAGTTTTCCTGCTTTACCGGCTTACGATTCCTTATCCATTTCCTAGTGTTCTGGATTGCGCCGATTGCTTTTCCGCGCACCGCTGATGGAACGTTGCTGTAGGCGAGCAGGAAAGGCGTTGTAGGTCATCGGCATGCGAACGAGCAGATTCTTGATCGGCCGGCTGGCGGCGATGGCCCTGGGAGGCTGTCTGTCTTTTTCCGGCGCGGCCCTGGCCGCCGATCTGTACTGGTGCGACGGATGTACGCCGGAGCAGGAGAAAGCCATGCTCGGGCGGATCGAACACCGTGGGACCTGGTCCGAAGTCTATGTAGGCGATCCCGCCACGCGCACCCTGCATAAATACGGCGTGGCGCGCAGCTGGGGGCAGACGCTGCCGTACGACGTGCGGCGCAAATGGACCGAGCCGGAGGTCGAATCGGCGTTCGCGCAGCTGCTGCGCTTTCACGACGCGGCGCCCAAGGGCTGGAAGAAGGCCTATACGCTGCGCATCGTCGACTCGGCCAGGGAGGCGACGGACTACTTCAACCGGCAGGCCATCCCGGTATTCGACTATCCCGATCCCGGCGTCTCGGTCTACGACGTGCTGGAGAACGTGCGCCAGCGCCGCTATTTCGAGGGCTATGTGCAGGCGGACATCCTGCGCCGGATCCCGCTGGATCTGGGCATCACCCGGCGCAGCCTGGCCTATCTGCACACCATCGACGGCGCGCGCAGTCCGGTGGTCAGCGTGCAGGTGCAATTCACCGACGGCAGCCGCATCGCGGCCAGGCTGGATATCGCCGACGGCCTGATGGTGAAGATCGACGAACGCAGCGCGCGCGATCCGCGCAACCGCGCCGTTTCCGCGATGTCCGCTGCGGACGGCGGCGATGCGTCCACCTATGCAACGGAAGCGCGCGGAGACCACCGCCCACCGAGCCGCGACTACGTCGCCGACGCGGTGCCCGGCATGGGCGGGTGAAATCCACCGATTCGGAGTTCGCCGCATGGTGCGCGGCGCCATGTTTCAGCATCCTGTACGGGTCCTGGCACCCCGATGCCGTGGACCACTACCCGTGCGTTCCTGCGGCGCCCCAAGGCCGCAGTCATTCAGCCCCCGAGGGAAGGATTTCTCGGGGGTTTTTTTTGGCCTCCGCCAGGGGCAGGGCGGTATCGCCAGGAATGTGACGAGGCCAGCAGATGCCTGTCATGAACGATCCGGCATCTCCACTCCTTGCCGCCGTTGGGTTAGCTTCCGCCCGGTATCCATGCGCGCCCTCGGCGCCGGCCCATCGTTGCCTGGGCCGACGCCGACATCCGTGTCATCGCGCGCCGACATGAAGTAGGGGGAAGACCAAGATGCTCGTTCGCAGTCCGAGATGGCCCGCCTGGCCGGTGCTGCTGGTTTCGCTGTGCCTGGCCGCCTGTACCCAGGCGCCGGTGAAATCCGGTCAGCCGGTGGTGGTGGCCGACCATGCGCGGTTCTCCTTTCTTACCCCCACCTTGGTCCGCATGGAGTACTCGCCCGGCGGCGCCTTCGTGGACGCGCCCACCGCGGTGATGCAGAAGCGCGACTGGGCGCCGGTCACCGTGCACGTGTCGCGCGAGAAGGGCTGGCTGATCGCCGGCACCGAGGCGATGACCCTGCGCTACCGCCTCAATTCCGGCCCCTTCCATGCCGACAACCTGAAGGTGACGTGGGCTTCCGGCAAGCCCGGCGAATGGCATCCCGGTGCCGACGACCCGCAGAATCTCGGCGGCCTGACCTATTCGCTGGACAACATCAGCAAGGCCAACCTCACCGGCAACCCGCTGGAAAGCCCGGTGAACAACGTGATTCCCGGCATCGAAGTGAAGCTGGAGAAAGCCAAGCCGGGCCTGCTCAGCCGCAGCGGCTATGCCTTCGTCGACGACAGCGGCACGCCGCTGTGGAACAAGGCGGCGCAGTGGATCGAGCCGCGCAAGGAGCGCAGCGGACAGGACTGGTACCTGTTCGCCTACGGCAGCGACTATCGCAAGGCGCTGGGCGAATACGCCCAGTTGAGCGGCCAGATCCCGATGATCCCGCGCTACGTGCTCGGTCCGTGGATCACCGATTTCAACTTCGAATACTTCCCCGGCACGGCGGAGGCGAAGCAGCCGGCCTTCCAGCGCTACAACCAGAAGATGCTGGAGGACGAGGTGACGCGCCTGCGCACGGCGCGCATCCCGTTCGACACCCTGGTGCTGGATTTCGCCTGGCACAACTACGGCTGGGACGGCGGCTACGACTGGAGCCCGCTGATCCCGCAACCGGACCGCTTCATCACCTGGCTGCACGGGCGCGGGGTGAAGCTGGGCCTCAACGATCACCCCGGCTATGCCAATACGCAGGAAAGCATCCTGTCCTTCGACGACAGCCACGCGCCCGCGGTGTTGGAGGCGCTGGGCAAGCCGCCGCTGGTCAGGCCGTCGTTCGACCTGGACCTGTCCGCGCGCTGGCGTTTCGCGATCGATCCGCGCGATGCCGGCATCAAGGCCAAATGGTATGCGCCGGATTTCGATGCGCGCGGCTGGCGGGCGATCCAGGCCGACCGCTCCTGGCAGGTGCAGGGCCAGCCGAACTACGCAGGAGTGTCCTGGTACCGCAGCGACGTGCGCCTGCCGGCCGACCTGCCGAAGACGCTCTACCTCGTGCTCGGCGAGGTCGACCAGAGCTATCGCGTCTTCGTCAACGGCCAGGAACTGCAGCACAGCCAGATCCAGTGGCCGCAGCGGCTTACCTATACCGACGTCGCCGCGCTGGCGAAGCCCGGCGACATGCTCCATATCGCCTTGCGGGTGGAACCGGGACGCGGCGGCGGCGGCCTGTTGCGCGGGCCGGTGGCGCTGCGCGACGTGCATCCGCCGGAGCGCATTGCTTTCGATCTGTCCAGCCAGCGCGAGGCGGAGATCTTCATGCGCCGCCTGCACGAGCCGCTGATGCGCCAGGGCGTGGACCTGTGGTGGGTGGACGGCGGCAGTGGCGCCACCACCATGCCGGGCCTGAATCCGCAGTTCTGGACCAACAAGGTGTTCTACGACTTCACCGCCCAGGCCAGCGGCAAGCGCGGCTTTGTCCTCGGCCGCTACGGCGATTGGGGCAGCCAGCGCTATGCGGGCTTCTTTACCGGCGACACTTATTCGGAGTGGCCGGTGCTGGCCTACGAAGTGGCGTTCACCGCGCGCGGCGGCAATGTGCTGGTGCCGTACATCAGCCACGACATCGGCGGTTTCCACGGCGCGAAGATCGACTTCGACCTCTACGCACGCTGGATCCAGTTCGGCACCTTCAGCCCGCTGCTGCGCATGCACAGCGCCCACGCCAACCCGCGCGAGGGCAATACGCGGATGCCGTGGATGTATGGCGACAAGGGCCTGGCGCTGATGCGCAAGTACTTCACCCTGCGCACCCAGCTCATTCCCTACATCTATTCGTACGCCTGGATCGCGCACACCGATTCACTGCCGCTGCTGCGCCCGCTGTACCTGCAGCATCCGGAGCTGGAAGAGGCCTACAAGCAACCGTACGAATACTTCTTCGGCAACGACCTGCTGGTCGCGCCGGTGCTCGACACCAGCGGCCAGCGCACGGTCTATCTGCCGCCTGGGCAGTGGGTGGATTTCTTCAAGGGCAAGCATTACCAGGGCGACACCACCTTCACCGCACGCTATGCCACCGACGACATGCCCGTGTTCGCCCGCGCCGGCGCCATCGTGCCGATGCAGCCGCCGAGCGATTACTCGGACGCGAAGCCGCTGGATACGCTGATCCTGCATGTGTTCGGCGATGGCGATGGCAGTTTCTCGCTGTACGAGGACGATGGCGTGTCGCTGGATTACGACCAGGGTGGCCATGCCATCACCGCCATGCATCACAGCACCGGCCAGGACGGCGCCAACGAGTTGACGATCGACGCGGCGCAGGGCGAGTTCAAGGGGCAGGTGCAGCGGCGCGCGTATGAGTTGCGCCTGCATGCCGCGAAGAAGCCCGGCGGGTTGATGGTTGACGGCAAGCCGGGGCCGGCGTGGCGGTGGAGTGCGAAGGAAGGCGTGGCGACGGTGACGGTGCCGGCGCGGTCGGTGCGCGAAGCGGTGCGCTTGAGTTGGCGTTGAGCGAGAGCGAGTTTGCCGCACGGGGTTATGCCATCGTTGCCGATGTCGTAACCGCAGCAGACTGTGATCGTCTGCTCGGGATCGTCGGCGCGCGCGCACCGGCGCCTGTATGGGCCGCCACTTGAAGATGGCGTGGCCTGGGCGGTATCGGCGTAGGTTGGGGTGAGCCGCAGGCGAACCCCAACATCCCGTTGATGCGCCTTGCAACGTTGGGGTTCGCCTGCGGCTCACCCCAACCTACGCGTGCGTTGAAGGTCAGCTCGCGCCTTGCGGCCCGCATCCGACCGGCAACGGCAGGAACATCGGCCTTGCAGCCGGCCATGGGTCGCGCCAGATCACATCGCGTCCAATTTTCCGCACATCCGTCTGCCCCGTCAGCGCCATGCTCACGCTCAACTCGCGCCGGATGATCTCGATCGTCCGCGTCACGCCTTCCTCGCCCATCGCCCCCAGGCCATACAAAAACGCCTTGCCGATCAGGCCCGCGCGCGCACCCAATGCCAATGCCTTCAGTACATCCTGCCCACTGAGGATGCCGCCATCGAACAACACGTCGAGGTCATCGCCCACCGCATCGGCAATCCGCGGCAACACCTCGATACTCGCCGGCGCACCATCGAGCTGTCGCCCGCCATGATTGGACACCACGATCGCATCCACACCATGCGCCGCGGCGAGCCGCGCATCTTCCTCGTCCATGATGCCCTTGAGGATCAACTTCCCCGGCCACAGCTCGCGGATCCATTCCAGGTCCTTCCAGTTGAGCGTGGGATCGAACTGGCTGGCGATCCACTGCGCCAGCGTGGTGAGGCTGTCAGTGCCCTGGATGCGCCCGGCGAGGTTGCCGAACGAGCGGCTGGGCGCGCGCAGCACGCTCCACGCCCAGCGCGGCTTGCTCATGACGTCGAACAGATTGCGCAGGGTGACCTTGGGCGGCACGCTCAAGCCGTTCTTGATCTCGCGATGGCGCTGGCCCTGCACGGTGAGGTCGGCGGTGAGCATCAGTGCCGAGCAGCCGGCGTCCTTGGCGCGCTGGATCAGCTCGCGGGCGAAGCCGCGGTCGCGCATCACATAGAGCTGGAACCAGAACGGCGCGCCCACGGCCGCGCGCACCTGCTCGATCGAACAGATCGACACGGTGCTCAGGCAGAACGGAATGCCCGCCTTGGCCGCGGCGCGCGCGCCAAGGATTTCACCCGAACCGTGCTGCAGGCCGGTCAGGCCGGTGGGCGCGATGGCCAGCGGCATCGAGATCGGCTGGCCGACCACGGTGGTGGCGAGCGAGCGCTGGTCCACGTCCATCATCACGCGCTGGCGGAACTTCAGGCGTTCGAACGCCGCGCGGTTGTCGCGCAGCGTCACCTCGTCGTAGGCGCCGCGGTCGGCGTACTCGAAGAAGGCGCGCGGCACGCGGCGGCGCGCCAGTTCGCGCAGGTCCAGCACGTTGGTGATCGGCGTGGCCATGCCTTGCGCTCCTGCTCAGTGCACGGCGGCGGTGGCCGGTTCGTGCCACACGGGGCCATCGGGGAAGGCGTACTCCACCAGCGTACGCTCGTGCATGCGCGCGGAGAAACCCGGCTTGGTGGGCGCGAGGTAATGGCCGTTGCGGATCGTCACCGGATCCTCGAAATGCTCGTGCAGGTGGTCGACGAATTCGATCGCGCGGTCGTCCTTGCGGCCGGTGATCGCCACGAAGTCGGCCATCGCCAGGTGCTGCACCAGTTCGCACAGGCCCACGCCGCCGGCATGCGGGAATACGCGCACGCCGAACTTCGCCGCCATCAGCAGGATGGCCAGGTTCTCGTTGACGCCGCCGACGCGCGCGGCATCGATCTGCACCAGGTCGACCGCGCCGGCCTGGAACAGCTGCTTGAACATCACGCGGTTGTGGGTGTGCTCGCCGGTGGAGACCGGCACCGACACCGCGCGGCGGATCGCGGCGTGGCCAAGCACGTCGTCCGGGCTGGTCGGCTCCTCGATCCAGGCCAGGTCGAAACCTTCCAGGCGGCGCAGCCAGTCGATCGCCGCGTGCACGTCCCAGCGCTGGTTGGCGTCCACCGCGATGGCCACGTCCGGGCCCACGGTCTGGCGCACCAGGCTGCAGCGGCGCACATCGTCTTCCACGCTCAAGCCCACCTTGAGCTTGATCGTGCGGAAGCCGTCGGCCACCGCTTCGCGCGCCAGGCGCAGCATCTTCTCGTCGGTGTAGCCGAGCCAGCCGGGCGAGGTGGTGTAGGCGGGATAGCCTTCGGTGAGCAGCTGTTCGATGCGCGCGGCCTTGGCAGGCTCGGCGTCGCGCAGCATCTGCAGGGCTTCGTCCGGGGTCAGCACGTCGCTGAGATAACGGAAGTCGATGGTGGCGACCAGTTGCTCCGGCGTCAGCTCGGCGATATAGCGCCACAGCGGCTTGCCGGCGCGGCGCGCGGACAGGTCCCAGGCGGCATTGATCACCGCGCCGATGGCCATGTGCATCACGCCTTTTTCCGGCCCCAGCCAGCGCAGCTGCGAGTCGCCGACCATGCGCGCGGCGAAGCCGCCGAGGTCCTTGGTGACTTCGTCCAGCGTCAGGCCGACCACATACGGGCGCAGCGCATCGAGTGCGGCCTTCTGCACGTCGTTGCCGCGGCCGATGGTGAAGGCCAGGCCATGGCCGGCCAGGCCCGCCGGGTCGTCCGTGCGCAGCACGGCGTAGGCGGCGGAGTAGTCCGGATCCGGGTTCATCGCGTCGGAGCCGTCGAGCTGGCGCGAGGTCGGGAAACGGATGTCGTAGGTGTCTAGCGCGATGATCTTCACTGGGGCGTGTGTCGCCATGCGGCCGGCCTCCCTGTGCCGGTAGAAAAATGGAGGTGGTCGGGGCTCAGCGCGTGGTGTGCGCGTCGGCCGGATGGGCATGGACCTGCTGGCGCTGCTGGCCGAGGCCGTCGATGCCCAGCTCGATCACGTCGCCCGCGCGCAGGTAGGTCGGCGGCTTCAGTCCCAGGCCCACGCCCGCCGGCGTGCCGGTGCTGATCACGTCGCCGGGCAGCAGGGTCATGTAGCGGCTGATGTAGCTGACCAGCTTGGCCACGCCGAACACCATGTCGCTGGTGTTGCTGTCCTGGTAGCGGTGGCCGTTCACTTCCAGCCACAGGCGCAGGTTCTGCGGGTCGGGCACTTCGTCGGTGGTGACCAGCCAGGGGCCGAGCGGGCCGAAGGTGTCGCAGCTCTTGCCCTTCACCCACTGGCCGCCGTGCTCGAACTGGAACTCGCGCTCGGACAGGTCATTGACCACGATATAGCCGGCTACGTGCGCCAGCGCCTCGTCGATCGATACATCGCGCGCGGTCTCGCCGATCACCACGCCCAGCTCCACTTCCCAGTCGGTGCGGGTGGAGCCGCGCGGGATCACCACGTCGTCGTTCGGGCCCATGATCGCCGTGGTGGCCTTCATGAACAGCACCGGCTGCTCCGGCACGGCCTGTCCGGTTTCGGCGGCGTGGCGCGCGTAGTTCATGCCGACGCAGATCAGCTTGCTCACCGGCGCCACCGGCGCAGCGAAGCGCGGTGTACCTTCCACCGCCGGCAGGGTGGCCGGATCGATGGCCGCCAGGCGCGCGCGGCTGTCGCGGTTGAGCACGTAGGGGTCGATGTCGGCAACGTGCTCGGACAGGTCGCGCAGCACGCCGTCCTTGTCGATCAAGCCAGGTTTCTCGTTGCCGTGGGCGCCGTAGCGAACCAGTTTCATGTTCGATTCCTCAGTTGGACCAGCCACCGTCCACGATGTGCACGGTGCCGGTGGTGAAGGCCGCTTCGTCGGAGGCGAGATACAGCGCGAGCATGGCGATCTCCTCGGGGTCGCCCAGGCGCCCCATCGGCTGGCGCTCGACAAAGCCGCGCCATACCGCGTCCTCGTCGCCGCCCAGCGCGCGCACGCGGTCGCCCAGCGACGGCGTCTTCACCGTGCCGGGGCAGATCGCGTTGCAGCGGATGCCGCGTGCAACGAAATCGGAAGCGATGGATCGGGTCAGGCCGATCACCGCCGCCTTGGTCGTCGAATAAGCGAAGCGGTTCGGCACGCCCTTGATGCTCGACGCCACCGAGGACATGTTGACGATGCTGCCGCTACCGCGCTCCAGCATGGCCGGCAGCACGCGCTGGCACAGGTGGAACATGCTGTCGACGTTGATGGCGAAGGAGCGCTTCCACGCGCTGTCGTCGGTGTCGAGGATGGTGCCGGCGTGCACGAAGCCGGCGCAGTTGAACAGCACGTCGAACGGCGGATGGCTGGCGACCAGGCGGTCGATCTGCGCCGGATCGGTCACGTCCAGCCGCTCGGTGCGCAGCTGCGGCGCTTCGGCGGCCAGTGCGGCCAGCGCTTTCTCATCGATATCGGTAGCCAGCACGCGCGCGCCTTCGCGGGCGAAGGCGAGGGCGGTGGCGCGGCCGATGCCGGCGCCGGCCGCGGTGACCAGCGCATGCTTGCCGGCGAGACGGCCGCTCATGCCGGCTGCTCCGGCGTGGAACGAAGAAGGCGAGCGATCATGGCGTGATCTCCTTGCGGTGCGGATGAGTGATCGGCGCGAGGCGGTAGAACGCGGCGGCGTTGCCGCCGAAGATCGCGTCCTCGTGGCCGGGAGCGAGGCGCTGCACGTAGGCGCGCGCCAGGGCGAACCAGTGCGCGTAGTCGCCGCGCAGGGTCAGCACCGGCCAGTCGCTGCCCCATAGCAGGCGCGAGGGGCCGAAGCAGGCGAACAGGTGCTCGACGTAGGGTGCCAGCGCCTGTTCCGACAGGTTCGGTGCGAGCTGGGTGAGCAGGCCGGAGAGCTTGCAGCGCAGCGAAGTGCGCTCGGCCAGCGCGGCGATCGGCGCGGCCCAGGTGTCGAAATCGGCGACGCCATCGATCACCGGCTTGCCGCCGTGATCGAGCACGGCGCGCAGTTGCGGTTCGCGTTCGAGGCGCGCGAGCAGCGCAGGCAACTGGTCCGGACGCACCAGCGCGTCGTAGGCCAGGCCGTGGCGCTGCAGGCTGGCGAAGGCGGCGTCGAGTGCGGGGCGCGCCAGCCAGTCCGGATCGTCGATGTCCTGCGCCATCGGCCGCAGGCCGAGCAGCAGGCCGTCGCCATCGCGCACCAGGGCGGCGATGCGCGTGTCGACATCCGCGGCTTCGAAATCCACCCAGCCCACCACGCCGGCCACCGCGCGATCGGCGTGGGCCAGCTCGAACAGGAAGCGCGTTTCGGCCTCGGTCGGCGCGGCCTGCACCAGGATCGCGCGCTGCACGCCGGCCGCAGCGCGGTGCGGGTCGAGTTCGAACGGCAGGAAGTCGCGGCGCAGCACGTGCGGCGCGTCGGCCAGCCAGCCGTAGTCGCCGCGCTGCATGCGCCAGTAGTGCTGGTGGGCATCGATCGAGTTCATGGCGTCACCGCGTGCTCGCCGAGCAGGCCGGCGGCGCGCAGGCGCGGCCATAGATCGGCGGGCAGTGCCGCATCGCGGCGAGCGGCGGCGGCGTCCGCTTCGTCCGGCGTGCGCATGCCGCAGACCACGGTGGCCACGGCCGGATGCCATAGCGGGAACTGCAGCGCCGCGGCGCCGACGCTGGCGCCGGCTTCGGCGCAGATGTCGTAGAAACGCTGGGCGCGGGCACGCACCGCCGCATCGGCCGGCGCGTAGTTGTAGGTGTCGCCCGGCCGGTCGCCACCGAGCAGGCCGGAGTTGTACGGCGCGGCCGCGAAGATCGCGACGTTGCGTGCCAATGCTTCGGCCATCACGCGCGCGCCGTGTTCCTGTTCGAACAAGGTGTAGCGGCCGGCCAGCATGATCACGTCCAGCTCGAAGCGCGGCATCACCTCCAGGCACACCGCTTCCTCGTTCACGCCCAGGCCGATCGCGCCGCATACGCCTTGCGCGCGCAGTTCGGCCAGCGTCGGCAGGGCTTCGTCCAGGGCCTGGCGCAGCACGCGCGGATGTTCGGCGCCGTGGGTGAGGGCGCCGATGTCGTGCAACAGCAGTACGTCGACGTGGTCCACGCGCAGGCGGCGCAGGCTGGCGTCCACCGCGCGGCGGACGCCGTCGCGGCTGTAGTCGAACACGGCGCGCTTGCCGGCCACGTCGAAACCGTCGGCCAGCGGGTCGCGGCCGGGCGCGTCCTCGATCAGCCGGCCGACCTTGGTGGACAGGGTGTAGCTGGCGCGCGGCATGCCCGCCAGCGCGGCGCCGAGGCGTTCCTCGGCCAGGCCGTAGCCGTAATAGGGGGCGGTATCGAAGTGGCGGATGCCGTGCCGCCAGGCGTGTTCCACCGCCAGGCGGGCGATCGATTCGTCCACCCCCGCGTACAGGTTGCCGATCGGAGCGCCGCCGAAGGCGAGCCGCGATACCGCGGGACCGCGCCGGGGCAGGCGCTGTTCGGCATCTTGCGGGTTGGGAATGCCTGGATCGGCCATGCAGAAACTCCGCTCGCTGGGCGCCCCTGGAAACCGGCCTCGGTGGGGCTCGGAAGGGACTTTGGCCCATGCGCAGGTCCCCTCTCAAATGCCCGCGCAGGGTATCGAATCAGTGTGCACCTATGAATTGTGTATTTACAAGTGGAAATCGGCTAGTCCGTAAGATCGATGAAATTTGTGTTGCAACGCGACTTGAAACGATCTAATTAAATATGAACCATCGGTTTGCCGGTGAAGCCGGCGATCTTCCGCTGGCGGGCGCAATCGCCGCCGCAGCGGCATCTGGGGATGAGGGGAGGCTTGGCGTGGACCGGCACGAAACCACTTCAGCGCACGCTGGCGCCGCCTGGCCCGCGGATGGCGTGCTCGGCGCGCTGCCCGCGGCAGGCCGCGGCCCGGGCCGTCCCGGCGCCGCCCCGGATGGTGCGCCCACATCGCATGCGGGCGTCGTTCGCGCCCCATTCCTCGCCGCCGACGTCGGCGGCACGCACGCACGCCTGGCGCTGATGGCGCCGGGTACCGGCGCCGGTGGCCCGGTGGTGCAGGCGTATCGGATCTTCCGCTGCGGCGAGCACGCCAGCTTCGCCGCGATCGTGCGCGCCTTCCTCGACGGGCTGGCCACACGCCCGCGCGAGCTGGTGCTGGCCTGCACCGGTTGCGCGCACGAAGGCGTGCTGATCAACGAGAGCCTGCCGTGGCGCATCGAGCCGGCAGCGCTTGCGACCGAGCTGCGCCTGGACGAAGTGCATCTGATCAACGATTTCGTCGCACTGACTCACGCAGCGCCTTACATCGACAGCGCGCGTTCGCCGCTGGTGCACGCTGCACGAGCCACCTCGACGCCCGGACCCATCGTGGTGGTCGGCCCGGGTACGGGCTTGGGCGCCGCGGTGCGCCTGCCCGGTTCGCCGCCCGTCGTGTTGCCCAGCGAAGCCGGCCAGATGCAATTGGCCGCGCGCGTCGGCCGCGAGCAGGACGTGATGCGCCTGCTCGCCGCCCGCGATACGCATACCTCCTACGAGGCGGTGCTGTCCGGCCCCGGCGTGCTGCGCGTCTACGAGGCGCTGTGCCGCGAGCAGGGCAGGGTGCCGGCCTGCGCCGAACCGGCGGCGGTCACCGCCGCGGCGATCGAAGGCAGCGATCCGCGCGCGAAGGAAACGCTGGACCTGTTCTGCGGCTGGCTCGGTTCCTTCGCCGGCGACCTGGCCATGCTGTACCAGGCCACCGGCGGCATTTATCTGGCCGGCGGGTTCCTTTCGCGCATCTCCGGCTACGTGCGCGCGAGCAGCTTCGTCGAGCGCTTCCTCGACAAGGGCGTGATGCGCCCGTTCCTGCACAACGTGCCGGTGCGCGTGGTGGATCATGGCCAGCTCGGCGTGATCGGCGCCGCCAGCTGGCTGCTGGACCAGTCGGCGCAGCGCTGATGCGGGCATCGACGCTCCATCGCGGCGCGCTCGCGCTTGCGTTGATCGCCGCCTCCGCCGCGGCCGGCGCCGGTGCGCCGGATGCGCGCACGATCGAGGCGCAGTGGCGCGAAGCGAACCGCCCTTACGACGCCGCGCGCGCCGCCGTGCTGAGGCAGGTCGACGCGCAGGCCTGGCAAGGGCCGTTCTCGCCCGATTGGGAAGCGCTGGCCAACTATCGCGCGCCGGACTGGTACCGTGACGCCAAGTTCGGCGTGTTCATCCATTGGGGCGTGTATTCCGTGGCGGCGTACAAGGGCGAGTGGTATCCGCGCCATATGTACGAACGCGAGGGCAAGTACGCCGATTACCGCCAGTACCAGCTCGACACTTACGGCCCGCAGGCCGGCTACAAGGATCTGATCCCGCGCTTCACGGCAACAAAGTTCGATGCCGCTGCGTGGGCGAAACTATTTCGCGAAGCCGGCGCGCGTTATGTGGTGCCGGTGGCCGAGCACCATGACGGCTTCGCCATGTACGACTCCAGGCTCAGTGACTGGACCGCGGTGAAGATGGGCCCGAAGCGCGACGTGATCGGCCAGCTCGCCAAGGCCGTGCGCGCCGAGGGCATGAAGCTCGGCCTGTCTTCGCATCGCGCCGAGCACGACTGGTTCTTCGCCTACGGCCGCCAGTTCGATTCCGACGTCAACGACCCGCGCTATGCCGCGCTGTACGGCCCCGCGCATCCGCTGCAGGGCGCCAAGGGCGAGGACGGCAAGGAACACGACTGGAGCTTCGTCTCCGATGCCTATCTGGACGACTGGCTGGCGCGCTCCGGCGAGATCGTCGAGGACTACAAGCCCGACCTGATGTACTTCGACTGGTGGGTCGACCAGCCGCGCTTCCGCGGCGCGCTGGCCCGCTTCGCCGCGTTCTACTACAACCAGGCCGCGGCGCAGGGGCAGGGCGTGGTGCTCAACTACAAGCTCGACGGCATGCGCACCGGCAGCGGCACGCTGAACATCGAGCGCGGCCAGGCCGCGGACATCCGTCCCGAGCCGTGGCAGACCGAGACCTCGGTGAGCCGCGAATCCTGGGGCTATGTCGAGCACGACAGCTACAAGGATCCGGACGAGATCGTGCACCTGCTGGCCGACGTGGTCAGCAAGAACGGCAACCTGCTGTTGAACGTCGGCCCCAAGGGCGACGGCAGCATGCCGCCGGAAGCGGTGGCGATCCTCCACGCGGTGGGCGGCTGGCTGCATGCCAACGGCGAGGCGATCTACGGCACGCGGCCGTGGCAGCGCTACGGCGAAGGCCCGACGCAAGTGGCGGCGGGCACCATGCAGGACAGCAAGACCAAGCCGTTCACTGCCGAGGATTTCCGCTTCACCACGCGCGACGGCCGGCTCTATGCGATCGAGCTGGGCCAGCCGCAGGACGGCCGCGCCGTGATCCATTCGATCGGCGCCGGGCAGCGCGTACGCCGCGTCACCTTGCTGGCGAGCGGCGCCGACATTCCTTTCGAGCAGCAGGCTGACGGCCTGCACCTGCGCCTTCCCACCCTCCCCACTGGACCGCACGCCTATGCCTATCGCATCGAACTGCACTGAGCCGCGCCCGCTGCGCCGCCGCCTCGCCGCCGCCCTGCTGTGCGCCTGCGCAGGTTTCGCCGCGCACGCGCAGGACGCCACCGCGCCTACCGCCAAGACGCAGAGCCCGCAGCGCAACAGCGAATTGTGGGAGCAGGCCAGTGCCAAGTTCGAACCGCAGCGCCAGGCATTGCTGGGCGAGGTGGCGAAGGGCGATGGCGCCGGTCCCTTCCGCGCCGACTGGGCCTCGCTGCAGGCTTACCGTTCGCCGTCGTGGTACGACGACGCCAAGTTCGGCATCTTCATCCATTGGGGCGTGTACTCGGTGCCGGCCTTCGGCAGCGAGTGGTACTCGCGCAATATGTACGTGCAGGGCAGCAAGGAATTCGCCCACCACGTGGCGACCTACGGCCCGCAGGCGAAGTTCGGCTACAAGGACTTCATCCCGATGTTCACGGCGAAGAAGTTCGACCCCGCCGTGTGGGCGAAACTATTTCGCGAAGCCGGCGCGCGCTACGTGGTGCCGGTGGCCGAGCATCACGACGGCTTCGCCATGTACGACTCGCGCTTGAGCGACTGGACCGCGGTGAAGATGGGTCCCAAGCGCGACGTGATCGGCCAGCTGGCCAAGGCGATCCGCGCCGAAGGCCTGCATTTCGGCCTGTCCTCGCATCGAGCCGAGCACAACTGGTTCATGGGCAACGGCCGCGAGTTCGCTTCCGACGTCAACGATCCGAAGTACGCCGAGTTCTATGGCCCCGCGCAGCTGCGCATGAGCGGCCCGGACAGCGACAACCTCTCCGGCGACTTCACCTACGTCTCGCAGGCCTGGCTGGACGACTGGCTGGCGCGCACCACCGAGCTGATCGACGACTACCACCCGGACCTGATCTACTTCGACTGGTGGATCGGCCATCCCACCTTCCGCAACTCGCTGCCGAAGATGCTGGCCTACTACTACAACCAGGGCGCCCAGCGCGGCGGCGTGGTGGTCAATTACAAATTTGGCGAGTTCGCCGACGGCGCCGGCACCTACGACGTGGAGCGCGGCCGCCTCACCGGCATCAATCCCACCCATTGGCAGACCGATACCTCGATCAGCAACGAGTCCTGGGGCTTCGTCGAGCACGACACCTACAAGCCGCCGCAGGAGATCATCCAGCTGCTGGTCGACGTGGTCAGCAAGAACGGCAATCTGCTGCTGAATATCGGCCCGCGCGGGGATGGCAGCATCCCGAAGGCTGCGCAGGACACCTTGCGTTCGATCGGCCGCTGGCTGAAGACCAATGGCGAGGCGGTCTACGGCACCAGCCCGTGGCGCCAGTTCGGCGAGGGCCCGACCGAGGTGGTGGGCGGCTCGTTCCAGGACACCAAGTCCAAGGCCAATACCGCGCAGGATTTCCGCTTTACCCGGCACGGCAACAAGCTCTACGCGATCGAGCTGGCCTGGCCGGCCGATGGCAAGGCGGTGATCCACGCGCTCAAGGCCACCGACAACGTGAAAGCGGTGACCCTGCTCGCCAACGGCAAGCCGGTGCCGTTCAAGCAGGAAGACGACGGCCTGCACCTGAGCCTGCCGACCAAGGCGGTCGGCGAATATGCGTACGTGCTGCGCATCGAACTGGGGGCCCCGTGATGCGGCGTCTGTTGCTGCTTGCCCTGTTGCTGCTGCCCGCGCTGGCCAGCGCGCGCATTCCCGGCGCGATGTTCTATCTGATGGGCACGCCCAAATCGATGGCTTCGTTCGAGGCGCACGCCGACAAGATCGGCGTGGTGGTGCCCACCTGGTATCACGTGGACGAGAGCGGCCTGGTCTCGGGCGAGCCCAATCCCTACGTGATGAAGATCGCCAGGGAACGGCGCATGCCGGTGATGCCGATCCTCTCGATCGGCGGCGTGCGCGATAAATTCCACCAGCTGCTGCACGACGAGGCGGCGAAGAAGGCGATGATCGCCGCACTGGTGGAGCAGGGCGCCAAGCATGGCTACCTGGGCTTCCAGTTCGACTTCGAGAACATCGACTGGAACGACCGCGACGCGCTCAGCCTGATGACGAAGCAGACCGCCGAAGCACTGCACAAGCACGGCATGCAGCTGTCCATCGCGGTGGTGCCGAATGCGCCGGGTTATGCGGGCGCCGGCGGCTTCGCGCAGTGGATGTGGAAGTACTGGCGCGGCGCCTACGACCTCAAGGCGCTGGGCCAGTCGGCCGACCTGATCTGCCTGATGACTTACGACCAGCACACGCGCTGGACCACGCCAGGCCCGGTGGCCGGCATGCCGTGGACCGTGCAGCACCTGGAGTACGCGCTGACCCTGGTGCCGAAGGACAAGCTGTCGGTCGGCATTCCCACCTACGGCTACCACTGGTACGCCGAGGATCCGCGCCGCGAGGATGGCAAGGAGCAATCCAATATCGCCGCCAGCTACATCGACGCGGACGAATCCTTCCCGCTCGCCAAGCAGTACGGCGCCACCATCCAGTGGGATCCGGTGGAGCACGAAAGCTGGTTCTGGTTCTACCGCGACGGCATGCGCGAATGGGTGTTCCTGCCCGACGCGCGCGCCTTCCGCGACCGCGTGGCGCTGGTCAAGCAGTACGGCCTGCAGGGTTATTGCTCGTGGGTGCTGGGCGCCGAGGATCCGAAAGTATGGGACGAACTGCCGGAGGCGACACGATGAGGAAGGCCAGGGTCTTGCGCGTTTGTCTCGGCGCGCTGGCGCTGGCCTGGTGTGCGTTCGCGCATGCCAGCCTGGCGCTGGTGCCGTATCCGAAGCAGGTGGAAGAGGGCAAGGGCAGTTTCGTGCTCGACAAGAAAGTCGCCATCGAAGCGCCGGCCGATGCGCGCTCGAAGGAGATCGCCGCCTTCCTGCACGATGCGATCCAGGCGCAGGCCGGCCTGGATCTGCATGCGGGCAGCAGGGGACGGCGCATTGCGCTGCGCCTGGATCCGACCGTCGCCGGTGACGAGGCTTATCGCCTGGACGTCAATCCGCACGGCATCGAGATCCGCGCATCCAGCGACAAGGGCCTGTTCTGGGGCGTGCAGACGCTGCGCCAGCTGCTGCCGCTGAATATTTCCGGGTCACCCAAGGTAACGATACCAACGGTGCGCATCGAGGATCAGCCGGCCTTCGTCTACCGCGGCCACATGCTCGACGTGGGCCGGCATTTCTATCCGGTGTCCTTCATCGAGAAACAGCTCGACCTGATGAGCTACTACAAGCTCAACGTGTTCCGCTGGCATCTCACCGAGGATCAGGGCTGGCGCATCGAGATCAAGCGCTACCCCAAGCTCACCGAAGTGGGTGCGTGGCGCACCGAGGCCGACGGCAGCCGCTACGGCGGCTTCTACACGCAGGACCAGATCCGCGAGGTGGTCGAGTACGCGCGCCAGCGCAACATCATGGTGATCCCCGAGATCGAGATGCCGGGCCATAGCTCGGCGGCGATCGCGGCGTACCCGGAGCTGTCCTGCGCGAAGAAGCCGATCCCGGTGCAGATCGGCTGGGGCGTGTTCAGTGACGTGTTCTGCCCGGCCGACGAGAACGTCTACGTCTTCCTGCAGAACGTGCTGGACGAAGTGCTGCCGCTGTTCCCGTCGCCCTACGTGCATATCGGCGGCGACGAAGTGCCGGCCGGCGCGTGGGCGCATTGCGAGGCCTGCGACAAGCTGATCCGCGAGCAGGGCCTGGAGAACGAAGCGGGCTTGCAGAGCTACTTCATCCGGCGCATGCAGGTGTATCTGGCCGGCAAGGGCAAGACCATGATCGGCTGGGATGAGATCCTCGAAGGCGGCGTGGATTCCGCCGCCGTGGTCGAGGTCTGGCGCGGCGACGCCGGGGCGCACAAGGCGTTCGCCAATGGCAACCGGATCATCAATGCCAGCCCGTACTACCTCGACTCACCGCTGGCGCGCCTGACCGTGGAAAAGCTGTATATGGTCGATCCGCTGGGCGATGCCGATTTCGCGCAGAGCAAGCTGGTACTGGGCGCGGAAGCGCCGCTGTGGAGCGAGCGCGCCGACCCGCTGAACGCTGAGCAGCGCCTGTATCCGCGCCTGCTCGCCTTCGCCGAACGCCTGTGGCGCGGCGGCGCGGCCGATGCGGCGGCTTATGCGGATTTCCACCAGCGCCTGGCTGCGCAGTATCCGCGCCTGGACGCCTGGCAGGTGGCGTATGGACCGGAAGACCGCAACACCGTCGATTACACGGTGAGCGCCAACGCCGCCCACGACGGTTGGCAGGTCAGCACGCAACGCGGCTTCGACGACCTCGTCATCCACTACACCACCGACGGCAGCGAACCGACCGCGACCTCGCCTTCGTTCACCGACGTACTGGATTTGAAACAGCCCGGCACGCTTCGCGTGGTGCCGTTCCGCCGCGGCCGCGCCTACGACCATCCGCGTTCGTTCCAGCTCGAACGCAGTGCAGCATTCGGCGCTGCCGCCAGCGTCGATCCGGCGCCTGATTCGAGCTACAGCGGCCACGGCGCCGCCACGCTCACCGACGGCGTACTGGGCAGCGAAGAGTTCAAGAGCGGCGCCTGGCTGGGCTGGGAGGAAATCGATCCCAAACTGGGCCTGGATCTGGGCAGTGTCACCGAGCTGCACGAAGTCAGCGTGGGTGTGCTGCAGCAAGCCGAATCCTGGATCTGGTGGCCGCGCAAGGTCCGCTTCGCCGCCTCGGAGGACGGCAAGCACTGGACCACCCTGCGCGAGCTGAAGATCAAGCCGATCGCGCGCGACAACCTCGGCCATATACAGCGTGTGGCCTATACGGCCGCGCGGCCGTTCCGCGCACGCTATCTGCGGATCGAATTGACGCGGCATGCCGCGGAGGACGGACGTCACACCTGGACGTTCGTCGATGAAATCCTGGCGCGCTGAGGGAGCGCGCCGGGCAACAGGAGCAATAAGCGGTACGTCTCGCCTTCGGGGGAAGGCAATCCATCTAACGGGGAGGAGTTAAACCATGTCGCACATCGCACTACGCCGTCACCGGCTCGCCAGCGCACTCGCGCTGGTGCTGCTGCCAACGTTCGCGCTGCACGCGCAGGACGCCGGCACAAGCCAGGCAGCAAGCCAGGACCCGTCCGCGCAAGCGGAGAAAAAGGCCAAGACGCTGGACAAGGTCGTCGTCACCGGCTCGCGCATCGCGCGCGCCGAGGTCGAGGGGCCGGCGCCGGTCAATATCATCAAGGGCGAGGACATCCAGAAGCAGGGCTTCAACACCGTGTTCGAGGTGATGAACTCGATCACCCAGGCCGGCATCGCCGAAACGCCGCCGAGCTGGGGCAGCACCTCGGTCAATGCGCGCCAGCTCAACCTGCGCAATATGGGTTCCAACCGCAGCCTGCTGCTGATCGATGGCCACCGCGTCACCGATTACCCGATGCCGGCCAACGGCAAGACCAACTTCCAGAACTACAACAACATCCCCACCGGCATGATCGACCGCATCGAGGTGCTGGCCACCGGCGCCTCGGCGATCTACGGTTCGGACGCCATCGCCGGCGTGGTCAACATCATCCTGAAGAAGAACTACCAGGGTGACGACATCAAGGTGCAGCTCGGCAGCTCCACCCGCGGCGGGCGCGATTTCGGCGACATCAACTTCGTCGGCGGCCGTTCGGGCGACAACTGGAGCGTGGTGTACAACCTGCAGCGCAGCCACCGCACGCCGCTGTGGGGCCGCGACCGCCGCTACAGCGATTCGGATGCCGACGCCGGCTACGGCGCCTGGGACCAGAACGCGCGCATGTTCGGCTATCCGCGCTATACCGGCCTGATGCTGGCCGATGCCAACGGCAACTACATCACGCCGCCGGCCGGCTCCTGCAACCAGCGCGGCTTCAAGAACAACTTCAGCCAGTATCACAAGCAGACGGTGGCGACCAACGGCAACACGGTCGATCCCACCAACATCACCGACGGCGGCAGCTACTGCGCGCAGAACGACCTGTTCGGCAACTGGGTGCTGACACCAGGCCGCGACGATCGCGATGCCTTCGTGTCCGGTACCTACGACTTCGGCGGCGGCCTGCAGGCCTACGGCTCGGTCGGCTATTGGGAAACCCATGGCGTGTCCAACACGCAGTTGCCGTTCCTGTATCCGATGGGCGGCATCCCCGGTTCGTTCTACGACCAGGGCAGCGGCCAGGTGATCACCAACTACTTCCGCCAGCTGACCCCGGCGGAGATGGGCGGCTACGGCAATACCCACGACGACGAAAAGAACTGGGACATCCACACCGGCCTGCGCGGCACCTTGTTCGACAACCGCTTCAACTGGGACCTCAACCTCGGCCACGCCAAGTACATCGTGCGCGAAAGCTACACGGGCCTGAACGAGCAGGGGATGTTCAACTACTTCTTCGGCCCGCAGCAGGGCACCACCACGGTGGGCGGCAACGAATACCCGGTGTACACGATCAACCAGCAGCGCTTCTGGAATCCGATCTCCACCGCCGACTACCGCACGTTCGCGGTGACCGGCCAGAACACCGCGGTGTCGTGGATGGACCAGGCTTCGCTGAACCTCACCGGCGACCTGTTCAATACCTGGGCCGGCCCGGTCGGTTTCGCCGGCGTGCTGGAAGCCAACCACCAGGGCTACAAGCTGACGCCCGATGCGCGCGGCAACACCACCACCTTCGGCGATCCCTTCCAGGACTACAACGCCGGCGGCGGTACGCGCATGCGTCTGTCGGCCGGTACCGAGTTCCGCGTGCCGCTGTCGGATACGCTGACCTGGAGCCTGTCCGGCCGCCTGGACAAGTACCGCGACGCCAGCAGCGCCGACATCGCCCGCACCTGGGGCACCGCGATCGAATGGCGCCCGCTGCAAGGCCTGCTGCTGCGCGGCACCTACGGCACCAACTTCCACGCGCCGGACATGCAGTACCTGTACAAGCAGGACTCGCTGTCGACCAAGGGCATCTACTCCGACTACTACCAGTGCATCAACGGCAACCAGGCGGTGTGTCCGGCCATCCAGCACACCACCTACTACACCTTGCATGCCGCCGGCGGCCATAACCTGCTGCCGGAAGAAGGCCATGCCTGGACCTATGGCTTCGTGTGGGACGTCAACGGGGTCGAGGGTCTGTCGATCTCGGCCGACTACTGGCACATGGGCATCGACAACGCCATCGACAACGTCGGCGAGGACGACGTGCTGAAGGACGAGGCCGGCTGCCGTACCGGCCTGCAGGTGGGCGGCGCGCCGTACACCTTGCATGCGCAGGGTTCGGAGTACTGCAAGCAGATCATCGCCAACGTGAAACGCGACGCGCAGGGCAACATCACCGCGGTCTACACCGGCCCGATCAACCAGAACAAGCTGTACGTCAGCGGCGTGGACGCCAACGTCAGCTATCGCTGGAAGACGCAGAACTGGGGTGCGTTCAACTTCTCGCTGGACTGGACCGACAACCTCTCGTACAAGCTGCAGAAGTACGCCAGCGACCCGCTGCTCAACACCCGCTACGACCGCGTGGCCACGCGCACCCGCGCCACGCTGAACTGGCTGAACGGGCCGTGGGACGTGACGGTCTACGGCGAGCGCCAGGGCGGCGTGCGTGCACCGCACTACGGTGGCTGCGAAGTGCTGGCCAACGGCATCACGCCAGGGCTGGGCGATCCGTCCTGCGTGGTCTATCGCGCCTACACCTCGCCGTGGGTGACCTTCAGCAGCACCGTGGGTTACCGCTTCGACGAGAAGCTGCGGATCGGCCTGACGGTCACCAACCTGTTCGACAAGGTCGGCAGCATCCCGTACTACGCGGGCGGCTTCGAGTTCATCCCGACGCTGCAGGGTGCCAACTACAACGGCCGCGAGATCTCGCTGCAGGTGGAGTACAAACTCGACTGAATCCGGCTCGACTGAATCAAGCTCGACTAAGGCAAGACGGCGGGGCGCTGCTTGGCGCCCCGCCGGTTCGTCCGGCTGCCCCGGCCGGTAACTCACAACAATGCAGGAACAACCCATGTCGAAGTGGTCGCAACGTCTCCTCTGCCTGGCGCTCGGCGCGGGCCTGGCCTTCACCGCCAACGCGCAGAACGCCGCCGGCCTGACGCCCTCGCCGCAGCAATCGCACTGGCAGGACCTGGAGTTCGGCGTGATCGTGCACTTCGGCACCAACACCTTCCTCGACCGCGAATGGGGCGACGGCAAGGCCGACCCGAAGGTATTCAATCCAGATCAGGTGGACCCGGTGCAATGGGCGCGCGCCAGCCGCGCGGCCGGCGCCACCTACATGGTGATGGTGGCCAAGCATCACGACGGTTTCGCGCTGTGGCCGACCGAGCAGAGCAACTACTCGGTGAAGAGCAGCCCGTGGATGGGCGGCAAGGGCGACCTGGTGCGGCTGGCTTCCGATGCCGCCGCCAAGGAGGGCATGGAGTTCGGCATCTATCTGTCGCCGTGGGATCGCCACGAGCCGCGCTACGCGGACTCCAAGGCCTATGACAACTACTACGTGGCCCAGCTCGGCGAACTGGTGCAGCACTACGGCATGCTCACCGAATGGTGGCTGGACGGCGCCGGCAGCGGTGGCCACGTCTACGACTTCAAGCGTTATATCGAGGAACTGCGCACCTACCAGCCCAATGCGGTGGTGTTCGCCGACATGGCGCTGTTCGAATACGGCGACGCCCGCTGGGTGGGCCAGGAAGACGGTCATATCCGTTACGAGAACTGGAACGTGATCGACCGCCACGGCTACCAGCGCTGGCGTCCGGTGGAAGTGGACACGCCGCTGCACAAGCTGCACTGGTTCTGGCATGCCAACGACGAAGCCACGCTCAAGAGCGTGCCCGAGCTGATGGATATCTGGGAAAGCAGCGTGGGCCGCGGCGGCCAGCTCATGCTCGGCATCGCGCCGGACAAGCACGGCCTGCTGCCGGACGCCGACGTCAAGCGCCTGGAAGCGTTCGGCAAGGCGCTGGAAGCGCGCTACGGCAATGCTGCCAACCTGGCGCGCCAGCATGTGAAGGCCGACGAGAACACCGAGCGCGCGCTCGATGGCAACCGCGACAGCTTCTGGTCCGCCCCCGCCGATGCGCGCAGCGCCACGCTGGAAGTGGACTTCGGCAAGCCGGTCACCTTCGACCGCACGCTGGCGATGGAATGGCTGGACGAAGGGCAGGCGGTGCGCCGCTATGCGGTGGAGATCTGGGACGGCCAGGCGTGGAAGGCGGTGGCGCGGGCCGAGGCGATCGGACACAAGAAGATCGATACCTTTGCGCCCGTCACGGCACAGAAGGTACGGTTGCATATCCTGTCCAGCGCGGGCGTCGCGCGCATCCGCGAATTCCAGGTGTTTGACGCCCGCGGTCACTAGATGCGTGAGCCCCTCTCCCGTCGGGAGAGGGGTTGGGGTGAGGGTGCGAGCGGAGTGGGGCGCACCGCTCCGCCCGTACCCTCATCCGGCTGCCGCCACCTTCTCCCGGAGGGAGAAGGGCTCCCCATCGGAAACTGTCTATTAAATCGGAACCTTTCATGCAGAGAAGCGCAACGTTCCCCTATTGGTCCGCATTGGCGGTGTCATTGCTGCTGGCTGGCCCTGCCACCGCAGCGCAACTAAGCACGCAATCCCTCGAGCAAGCCTGGCAATTCCACATCGCGCCGAAGTCGGCCGAGGCCAAGGCGCATCCGGAAGCCGCCGAATGGCGCGCCGCCGCGGTGCCCGGCAGCGTGCAGACCGACCTGCTCGCGGCCGGCGTCATCACCGACCCGTTCTATCGCGACAACGAGGCGCGGCTGCAATGGATCGGCCTGGCCGACTGGGATTACCGGCTGAGCTTCAAGGTCGATCCGGCCACGCTCAAGCGCGGCCACCTGGAGCTGGTGTTCGACGGCTTGGACACTTACGCCGACGTCACCCTCAACGGCCGCAAGCTGCTCGCCGCGGACAATATGTTCCGCCGCTGGCGCGTGCCGGTGAAGGGTGCGCTGCGCTCCGGCGAGAACAAGCTGGAAGTGCATCTGCATTCGCCGATCGCACGCCTGCAGCCGTGGTTGTTGAAACAGCCCTATGCGCTGCCGGGCGAGTTCGACTCCGCCTTCGGCGACGAACCCAAGGCCAAGCAGACCGCCAACTACATCCGCAAGGCCAACTATCAGTACGGCTGGGACTGGGGCCCGCGCTACGTCACGCTCGGCATCTGGCAGCCGGTGCGGCTGGAAAGCTGGGACGACGTGCGCATGAGCGATGTCCATATCGCGCAGCAGCACGTCGATGCCGACCTCGCCCAGCTGCAGGCCGAAGCCAGCGTGCAGGCCGACCAGCCGGGCAAGGCCAGGCTGACGGTGAGCTGGTCCGATCCGGACGGCAACCATCAGCAGGCCAGCCAGGACGTGGAACTGCGCAAGGGCGACAACGCGCTCAGCCTGCCGATCCGCATCGAGCATCCGCGCCGCTGGTGGCCGGTGGGCTACGGCGCGCAGGACATGTACCGCTTCGAAGTGAGCCTGAGCCGCGACGGCGACACCCTGGCCAGCGCCAGCCGCGCCACCGGCCTGCGCAGCGTCGAGCTGCGCCGCGACAAGGACCAGTGGGGCCGCGGCTTCGCCTTCGTGGTCAACGGCGTGCCGATCTTCGCCAAGGGCGCCAACCTGATTCCGTTCGACAGCTTTCCCAATCGCGTGACACCCGAGCGCATGGCGCAGATCCTGCGTTCCGCGCGCGACGCCAACATGAACATGCTGCGCATGTGGGGCGGCGGGCATTACCAGAGCGATGCGTTCTACGAGGAAGCCGACAAGCTTGGCCTGATGATCTGGCAGGACTTCATGTTCGGCGGCGCGATCCCGCCGTATGACGAAGCGTACCGCGAGAACACCCGCGTCGAAGCGGTGGAGCAGGTGCGCCGCCTGCGCGATCATCCGAGCATCGTCCTGTGGTGCGGCAACAACGAAGTGCAGACCGGCTGGGAAGCCTGGGACGACCGCAAGAAGTTCCAGCAATCGCTGCCGCCGGAGGAACTGGCGCGCATCGAGAGCGGCATGAAGGCGCTGTTCGGCGAGACCCTGCGCAGCGTGGTGCGCGAGAACGCGCCCGATGTGCCGTACTGGGCCAGCTCGCCCAGCACCGACTACGAAGGCGCCGCCAACCAGCTCACCGATGGCGATTACCATTCGTGGAGTGTGTGGTCCGGCTCCAAGCCGATCGAGAAGTACCTGAGCGAGACGCCGCGCTTCCAGTCCGAGTACGGCCTGCAGTCCTTCCCGGTGATGGCCACCGTGCGCGCCTTCGCCGAGGACCGCGACCTGGAGCCGAACTCGCCGGTGATGCGCGCGCACCAGAAGTTCGCCAACGGCGACGGCAACGACCGCCTGCTGCTGTATATCCGCAAGTATTACGGCGAGCCGAAGGATTTCGAGTCGTTCGTGTACCTGAGCCAGGTGATGCAGGCCGAGGGCATCGAGCTGGCCGCCGAGCATCTGCGCAGCGTGAGGCCGCAGGCGATGGGCTCGCTATATTGGCAGTTGAACGATGTGTGGCCGGGTGCGTCCTGGTCCAGCGTGGATTACTTCGGCCGCTGGAAGGCGCTGCAGTTCCACGCCCGCCGCTTCTATGCGCCGGTGCGGGTGGTGGCGATCCACAACGAAGGGCATAGCGAGGTGTTCGTGGTCTCCGACCGCACCGCGCCGTTCCAGGCCACCTTGCGCAGCCTCGTGATGAACATGGAAGGCAAGGTGCTGCGCGAGCGCAAGCAGGCGCTGAAGGTGGAGCCGCTGGCCAGCACCAAGCTGGCCAGCCCGACCGACGCCGAGCTGCTGCGCAAGGCTGACCCGGCCGCCACCTTTGTGGTGTACGAGCTGCTCGACGACAAGGGCAAGGCGTTGTCGCGCCACCTGTTGTTCGTCAAGCCGCCGATCGAGCTGAAGCTGCCCGATCCGGACCTGAAGGCCGAACTGCGCGACAACGGGCAGGGCGGTGTGCTCGTGGTCAGTGCCAAGCATCTGGCGCGCGAAGTGTGGGTGGACTTCGGCACGCTCGACGCGACGCCGGAAGACAACGCCTTCAACCTGCTGCCCGGCGAGACGCGCGAACTGCGCATCACCAGCGAGGCCGGCATCGATGCCTTGCGCGGCGCGCTGCACGTGCGCTCGCTCGCCGGTGCCACTAAGGGAGACGCCAAGCCATGACAGCCTCCCGCCGCGACGTATTGAAGATGATGTCGTTCGCACTCGGTGCCGCCGCTGTCGGCGGGCCGGCTCTGGTCGCGAACGCGCGCGCTGGCGCCGCCGGCTTCGCCAGCAAGCGTCCGCCGCTGGCCAAGCGCAAGTTCGTCAGCAAGGCCGTGGAGCAGGTGATCGCGCGTACCAAGGCGAAGATCGCCGATCCGGAACTGGCCTGGCTGTTCGAGAACTGCTACCCCAATACGCTGGACACCACGGTCGAACTGGGCAGCTTGCGCGGCAAGCCGGATACCTTCGTGGTCACCGGCGATATCGACGCCATGTGGCTGCGCGATTCCTCCGCGCAGGTGTGGCCGTACGTGCCCCTGGCTAAACAGGATGCCGACCTGCGCCGGCTGTTCCGCGGCCTGATCCGCCGCCAGGCCGTGTGCATCGCGATCGATCCGTACGCCAACGCCTTCCTGCCCGATCCCACCGCGAAGACCAACCTCGATTGGGCCCAGCACGACGTCACCGAGATGCGCCCCGGCGTGGCCGAGCGCAAATGGGAGATCGATTCGCTGTGCTATCCGGTGCGCCTGGCCACGGCGTATTGGAAAGCCACCGGGGACCGCGAGCCGTTCGATGACGACTGGCGCGCCGCGATGCGCCTGGTGGTGCAGACCTTCCGCGAGCAGCAGCGCAAGGATGGCCCCGGGCCGTATCGCTTCCAGCGGCAGTCGCTGATTCCCACCGAAAGCCTGTTCCTCGCCGGCTACGGCAGCCCGGCCAGGCCGGTCGGCCTGATCCATTCGATGTTCCGTCCTTCCGACGACGCCTGCCTGTATCCGCTGTTCATTCCCGCCAACCTGTTCGCCGTGCATGTGCTGCGCGAGCTGGGCGCGATGACGCAGAGCCTGTTCAACGACACCGCGTTCGCGGCGGAGTGCAAGGCGCTGGCCGACGAAGTGCAACAAGCCGCGGAACAATACGGCGTGATGCGCGACGAGCAGGGCCGGGAATTCTGGGCCTACGAAGTGGACGGCTACGGCAACCAGCTGTTCATGGACGACGCCAACGCGCCGGGCCTGCTGAGCCTGGCGTATCTGGGCTGTTGCCCGCTGGACGATGCGCGCTATCGCCGCACGCGCGAGTTGGCGTGGAGCAAGCGCAATCCGTATTTCTTCGCCGGCAAGGCCGCCGAAGGTATCGGCGGGCCGCACGAAGGCCTGCGCATGATCTGGCCGATGTCGCTGATGATGCGCGCCTTCACCAGCACCGACGATGCGCAGACACGCCAGTGCCTGCAGTGGCTGAAGACCACGCATGCCGGCAGCGGCTTCATGCACGAGGCGTTCGACCAGGACGATCCCGCGCATTTCACCCGGGCCTGGTTTGCCTGGGCCAATACGCTGTTCGGCGAATTGATCGTCGAACTGGCGCAGCAGCGGCCGGCCTTGTTGCGCGCTTGAGGCGTATCCTGCCTTTCCCCCTCCATCCCCCTCTGGAGTTTCCACCATGGTGACACGCAGGCGATTCCTGCAAGGCGCAGTGGCCGCAGCCCTGCTCGGCAACCAGCTCGATCCTTTCAACGGCATCGCCCAGGCACGTGCCGCCGGTGCCAAAGGCGGCGGCGCCGGTGAGGCAGCCGCCGGCGTGTCGCGCTACGTCGATGTGTTTATCGGCACCGGTGGCCATGGCCATACGTTTCCCGGTCCGTCGCTGCCGTTCGGCATGGTGCAGCTGAGCCCCGATACCTACGACGCGCAGTGGGACGCCTCGTCCGGCTATCACCAGGGCGATGGCTCGATCATGGGTTTCTCGCATACGCACCTCAGCGGCACCGGCGCCAGCGACATGCTCGACGTGCTGGTGATGCCGTGCACCGGCCCCGTGCGCCTGCAGCCGGGCGACCGCGAATACCGCGGCACCAACTACCGCTCGCGCTACGACGGCGTGCCGCCCACCAATACGCCCACGCCCTCGAAGCAGGGCCAGCCGGCCACGCGCGGCTATCGCTCGCGCTACGACAGCGCCGACGAGCATGCGCGCCCCGGCTATTACCAGGTGCGCCTGAAAGATTACGACGTGCTGGCCGAACTCACCGCCACCCTGCGCGCCGGCCTGCATCGCTACACCTTCCATGGCAACGACGAAGGCCATCTGCTGGTCGATTTCGCGCATGGCTTCCACGATGACCCGGCCAAGCCCAGCAAGGTCAGCGACGCCACGCTGCGTCTGGTCGGCAAGGACACCCTGGTCGGCAGCCGTCGCGTGCACCAATGGGCGAACGGCCGCCATATCCATTTCGCGCTGAAGGTCTCGCGCCCGTTCGACAGTGCCGTGCTGTACAGCGAGGACGCGCCGCTGGCCGGCGCCAAGGATGCGAGCGGCACCCATCTGAAGGCCACGCTGCACTACAAGCAGCCGGGGCAGGCGCCGTTGCTGGTGAAGGTGGGCATTTCCGGCGTGGATATCGATGGCGCGCTGCGCAATCTCGACGCCGAAGTCCCCGGTTGGGATTTCGACGGCACGCGCCACAGTGCCGAGGCAGCGTGGGAGAAGGAACTCGGCCGCATCCGTGCCGATGCCGCGTCGGAAGACACCAAGAAGGTGTTCTATTCCGCGCTGTACCACACCATGCTCGCGCCCACCTTGTTCAGCGACGTCGACGGCCGCTATCGCGGCATGGACCTGAAGATCCACCAGTTGCCCGAAGGCAGCCACAACTACAGCACCTATTCGCTGTGGGACACCTATCGCGCCGCGCACCCGCTGTACACGCTGTACCAGGCCGAGCGCGTGCCCGACCTGGTCAACGGCCTGCTGCGCATGGCTGCGGAAAGCCCCGACGGCCCGCCGGTATGGCCGCTGCAGGGTGTGGAGACCGGTTGCATGATCGGCTACCACTCCGCGGTGGTGGTGTCCGAAGCGGTGGCGAAGGGTTTCCCCGGCGTCGATCCGAAACAGGCCTGGCCGCTGTTCCGCAAGCGCGCGATGGACGACGACTATCGCGGCCTGGCGTACTACCGCAAGCTCGGCTATATCCCCGCCGACAAGGAATGGGAAGCCGTCAGCAAGACGCTGGAATACGCCTACGACGACTGGGCACTGTCGCACCTGGCCGATGCCGCCGGCGCCAAGGACGATGCCGAAACGCTGCGCAAGCGCTCGCGCAATTACCGCAACGTGTTCGACAAGAGCGTCGCCTTCATGCGTCCGCGCGGCGAGCACGGACGGTGGCTGGAACCGTTCGATCCACGCAGCATCGGGCATGGCAAGCAGTGGCGCGACTTCACCGAATCCAATGCGTGGCAGGCCACCTTCCTCAACCAGCACGACCTGTACGGCTATATGGAATTGTTCGGCGGCCAGCCCGCGTTCGAGCACAAGCTGGACGAGCTGTTCACCACCAGCTCCGAGCTGCCGGCCGATGCGCCGCCGGATATCGCCGGCCTGGTCGGCCAGTACGCGCACGGCAACGAGCCCGGGCATCACATGGCCTATCTGTATGCCTACACCGGCGCGCACTACAAGACGCAGTCGCGCGTGCGCATGCTGTTGACCGACATGTATCGCGCGGACCCCGATGGTCTTGCAGGCAACGAGGATTGCGGGCAGATGAGCGCGTGGTACGTGCTCGGTGCGATGGGCCTGTATCCGGTCGACCCGGTGAGCACGCACTACGTGTTCGGCAGCCCGGTGCTCGATCGCGCAGAAGTGGATGTCGCCGGCAAGAAGCTGGTGGTGGAAGTGAAGGGCAACGGCGCCGACAGTCCGTATATCCAGTCGGTGACCTGGAACGGCAAGCCGTGGAGCAAGAGCTGGATCGCGCATGCGGATCTGGCCGCCGGCGGCACCCTGGTGTTCCAGATGGGCAAGACGCCGAACAAGCAGTTCGGCGCGGCGCCGGCGGATCGGCCGCCGTCGTTTGGTTCGAGCATGAAGGCCTGAACCTTAGAGTCAGTCTCAACCGATGAAACCCTTCTCCCTCCGGGAGCGCGCGGGGAGCGCACAGGGATGTGCGCGGCTCTCCTCGCTCATCAAAGCCGGGCACATCCCTGTGCCCTCTTCGCGTGGAGGAGCGAGGAAGGTGGCGGCAGCCGGATGAGGGTACGGGCGGAGTGGGGTGCACCACTTCGGCCGTGCCCTCACCCCAACCCCTCTCCCGATGGGAGAGGGGCTTACGCCTCAATGCCCCTGATGCTCCTCATGCCCCCGCGGCGCCTGGGCATGCGCCGCAGGCTGCGCATGCCCGCCCCCCTGCGGCCGGTACGCTGACATCGGCGCTGCGTGATACGCCGGCTGTTGCGGTCGCGGCATCTCACGCGGACCCGCATACGAAGCACGTTGCGGAGCCCCATTGCGATACGCCGGCGCCGCGTTACGCGCCGGCCGCGGCGTAGCGACATCCATGCCACGCGGTTGCGCAGTCGCCGTACGGTTGCCATGCGGTGCGAACGAAGCCGAAGGCAGTGTTGCATTGGCGCTATGCGGCGCGGGCTGGTTCATCGGCCGCGCGCCAGCCGCCGTATCGAGATTGCGCGGTTGCGGTACGGCCGAACCGCCACGATGCGGAGCGAACCCCGCTGACGGCAGGCCACCGTTCGGCACACGCGCCGCGGCGTTGCCCGGCGCCACTGCCGCACGCGCAGGCATCGCTTCGCGTCCAGCGAACGCACCCGCACGCGGCGTGGCCGCGACCGACGGCATGCCATGGTTCGCACTCGCGCGCAGCTCGCGATTCTGCGCCGCCATCGTCATCTGCTGGCGCTGCGCCGCCACCGGCCCTTGGCGCTGCATGCGCGCGGCCTGCAGCTCCTGCGCCGTCGCGCGCGCCGCGATGCCGCCCGGGCCGCCGTTGTAGCTGGTGTGGTTCACCGTGATGTTGTTGATCACCGTCTTGTTGTAGACGTCGGTGATGTGCGTGTTGATGTTGTTGACGCTGCGGTTGTAATAGAACCGGTTGCGATTCCAGTAACCGCCGGCATAACCCACGCCGGTATAGCCGAAGCCGTAGTTGATGCCGCCGTAGAAGCCGACGCGCGGCCCCCAGTAGCCGATGTGGAACACGTAGGCGCTACCGCTCCAGCCCCACCAGGCCGGGGTCCACAGCGCGCCGGAATAAGGCGGCTCCACCCAGGTGCCCGGCACCCAGTAGTAACCGCCGTCATCGTCGTAGGCCCAGTAGCCCGGCACCCATAGATAGCCCGGTGCGGGGATCGCCGGCTGCACGTAGACCGGCAGCGGCGGCGGGGCGATGTTGACGGAGACGAACACGCCGGCGGTGGCGGTCGAAGGCAGCGCGACGACGCCAGCGGCCAGCAGGGCCAGTCCGAGCAGGCCATGTGACAGGCGGGTGCGCAGGGGCGAAGCGCGGTTCGATGCGAAGGACATGGCGACTCCTCGTCAGCAGCGTCGTTGCGGTGCTGAAAACGGCGCGGACGCGGTTGCGCTGACCGGCGCGCGGGAGGAGTTCAGGGCGATTTCATGCTTTCGCGCCGGGCGTTCATGTAACGCCGCGTAACGCAAACAAAGACGGCGCCTCGCGGCGCCGTCTTCGGGTATCGCAGCGAACGCTCGGGCTTACAGGCCCAGCGCGGTCTCCGCCTTCACGTACGGCAGGCCGTGCGCCTGGGCCACCGGCTCGCACACCACCTTGCCGTCGATCACGTTCAGGCCGTTGCGCAGGTGCGCGTCGTCGGCCAGCGCCTTCTGCCAACCCTTGTTGGCCAGGGCCAGGGTGAAGGGCAGGGTGACGCTGTTGAGCGCGAAGGTCGAAGTGCGCGCCACGGCGCCCGGCATGTTGGCCACGCAGTAATGCACCACGCCGTCCACCACGTAGGTCGGGTCGGAATGGGTGGTGGCCTTGGAGGTCTCCACGCAGCCGCCCTGGTCGATCGCCACGTCGACGATCACCGAGCCCGGCTTCATGGTGCGCACCATGTCATGCGTCACCAGCTTCGGCGCGGCAGCGCCCGGCACCAGCACGGTGCCGATCAGCAGGTCGGCGCGGCGCACCAGTTCCTCGATCGCCGAGCGGGTCGAGAACACGGTGGAGATCGAGGTGCCGAACTGCGTGGCCAGGCGCTTGAGCGCGTCGGCCGAGCGGTCCACCACGGTGACCTTGGCGCCCATGCCCACGGCGATGGTGGCCGCATGGGTGCCGGACACGCCGCCGCCCAGGATCACCACTTCCGCCGCCGGCACGCCCGGCACGCCGCCGAGCAGCACACCGCGGCCGCCCTGGGCCTTCTCCAGCGAATGCGCGCCCACCTGCGGGGCGAGCCGGCCGGCGACCTCGGACATCGGGGTCAGCAGCGGCAGCGCGCCGTTGGCGGCGGTGACGGTTTCATACGCGATGCAGACCGCGCCGGAAGCGATCAGGTCGTGGGTCTGCTCGGCGTCGGGCGCCAGGTGCAGGTAGGTGAACAGGATCTGGCCCTTGCGCAGCTTCTTGCGCTCCACCGCGAGCGGCTCCTTCACCTTCACGATCATGTCGGCCTCGGCGAAGATCGCGTCCGCGCCCTCGACCATCCTGGCGCCGGCGGCGATGTAGTCCGCATCGGTCAGCCCGGCGCCAAGGCCGGCGCCCGCCTGGATCAGCACTTCGTGCCCATGGTGTACCAGTTCCTGCACCGACGACGGGACGAGGCCGACGCGGTATTCGTGGTTCTTGATCTCTTTCGGTACACCGATGCGCATGGCTGGGAATCTCTCTGGAAAGTGAGGTTTTCGGCTGGTTCCGGCGCAGGCGCCGGAGGCACAGCAGTATGCTCGGTGCACTGAGCAATTTCTCGCTCATTTGGGCGGGGTTCGCGCTAGGATGTCGAACCTTGTTCTACATATCGCCAAATGTGCGGGTTTTTATGCCAAGCCTCGATCCAAGCCTCGACGACCGCGACCGCGCCATTCTCAAGCTGCTGCAGGAAGACGGCCGGCTGACCAATCTGGAACTGGCCACGCGCATCAATCTCTCCCCCTCGGCCTGCCTGCGCCGGGTCAAGCTGCTGGAGGAGCGCGGGTTGATTGCGCGCTACGTGATGCTGCTGGACGAGAAGGCGGCCGGCCTGGCCGGCACCGCCTTCGTACTGGTGACGCTGGACCAGCAGGGGCGCGCGGCGCTGGATGCGTTCGAGGCCGCGATCCAGCGCCACCCCGAGGTGACGGAGTGCTGCCTGCTCGCCGGCGCGGCGGATTACATGGTGCGCGTGGTGTATGCCGACTCCGCCGACTTCGAGCGCATCCACACCGACATCCTCACGCAGTTGCCCGGCGTGGTGAGGGTGCAGTCGACCCTGGCCTTGCGCACGGTGAAAAGGACGACAGCGCTGCCGGTGTAGGTTGGGGTGAGCCGCAGGCGAACCCCAACATGGCGCCACGTTGGAGTTCGCTGCGCTCACTCCAACCTACGGTGATGGCGTAAGCATCAGCACATAAGCCGCCGCCGACCAGCTGAAGTTCGGGGACTGATAGCCGTTGCCGGTCAGCGGATCGTAGTTCTCATAGAACGGCGCCTGCGCCGTCAGCCCCTGCGCATTGAGCACCAACCGCCGCGCCATCTCATCGGCCTGCTTTGCATAGCCATGACGCCGCAACCCCTCCACGCCGAAATACGCCTGGTCCAGCCACACCGGCCCGCGCCAATAACCCTTGATCGGCGAGAAATGCGCATCGTCGGCGGCAAGCGTGGGGAACGGCATGCGCGTGGCGAATTTGTTCGGATCGAGCATCACCTGGCTCACCGCGCGCGCCTGCGCCGCGTCAGCCAGGCCAGCCCATAGCGGCGTCCAGCCTTCGGCGCCATACACGCGCACCAGCGAATGGTCACTCAAGCGCATATCGAAGAAATAGCCGCGCTTGCGGTCGAACATGCGCGCACGCACCGCCGCTTGAACGCGTTCGGCTTCTTTCAGCCACGCCGCATGGTCATCCGGCTTGCCCAGCACTTCGGCGATGCGCGCCAGATCCACCGCCTCGCGATAGAGATACGCATTGAGATCGACCGAAGCCTGATCCAGCGACCACGCGCCCGGTCCATTCGAAAGCATCTTCGCGCCATCGAAGCGCACCGCATTGTCCATCCCGCTTTCCCATGCGGCCGCGATGCGCGTGCCATCGGTGGAACCGAATTCCGCCAGGCCGTCGCGGTCGTGATCGCGCGAGGCCCACCACCAGCGGTGATAGCGCGCCAGCTTGTCGTACATCTCGGCGAGGAAGGCGCGGTCGCCGGTGGCGTCATACACGGCGAGCACGGCCCAGGTGGCAAGCGGCGGCTTGGTGTTGCGCCAGTTGTTGTCCTTCGCATCCAGATAGACGCAGTCAGGCAGCATGCCGTCGGCGCGCTGCCGCTCGAACATCGCGCGGATCTGCTCGCGCGCCAGTTCCGGCGCGAAGCGCGCCAGCGCGGCGGCGTGTTTCCACGAATCCCAGGCCCAGAAGCCGTTGAAGTCGGGGTTGGAATACGAAGGGATCACGCCGTCGTGGCCGAGATCGCCGCGCGCGGCGCGCCAGTTGGCCAGCAGGGTGACGATGGCCTTGGCGGTGATGCGGCGTGCGTCGTCATCGTCCAGGCCCGACAGATGCGCCGTGTCGGCGAAGGCGAGATAGCCATCCCAGCGCGCGCGGTTGCGCCGCCATGCATCGGCGTGGTCGACCAGCGATGGTTGCTCGCGCGCGTTGTCGACGACCAGCGTCTGCTCGACATACAGCGTGATCGGCTTTCCAGCCTCCACGAGCACGCTGCCGGCCGGCTCGAGGCGATAGTGCGGCCCCTCCGCCTTCGCCACCACCGCGCGTCCGGCGAACAGCCGCGTGGCGAGAAAGGAGCGGCGCCCCAGCGTCTGCACGATGCCGCCGTCATCCGCGCGCGGCGCGCCGCCCATGGTCTCGCCTTCCACGCTCAGGCGCAGTTCGCGGGTTTGCATCGAACTCAGTTCGATGCGCGCCACCGCATGCCAGGCATCGGCGAAGAACAAGGTCTCGCGCACCGACAGGCCGGCGCCGGCATGCGTGCGCTCCAGGAAACCGGGGCCGGCGTGGCTTTCCTGCGGCGCCAGCAGCAGCGGCTTGCCGGCCACGCTGGCCAGCGTCCACGCGGCGAAGCGGCGGCCGGCCCAGCGTCCGCCGTCGAGGCTGTGCACGAAGGGGCCGCTGAAGCCGGTGCCTTCGTCGCGCGCGGGCAGGCTGTAGCTGTGCCAGGCGCCTGCGTCGAAGAACAGGTTGAAGCGCCGATCGGTAGCCGAGATCGGCGTGCCGTGCAGGTCCAGCAGATCCAGGTAGCGGGCCTGCTGCGGCGTTGCGGCATGCACGCCAGGGGCGAACGCCGCAGCCAGCAGCAGGGTGAACAGCGGTCGGCGCATCCGTGGGCACTCATGGCAGGGAACCGGCGATCTTTGCCGCAAACGCCGTGCGCTGTCCTGTGCCGTTCGCTGATCCGCGAGCGGGATTCGCCCCGCCAATCGTCATTCCAGCGCAGGCCGGAATCCAGTAGCGATACCGCCTGGCTTTCGCTGCAAGGCCCAAAGGCGAGCTCTTGGACGCCTCTCCCATATACAGGCTGTCGCTGCTGGATTCCGGCCTGCGCCGGAATGACGAGCTTTTTTATCCGTCGATCCCACAGTTTCGTCGGCGCCAGCGGCACTTCCGTCGCAGCCGAAGTCCCAACCCTCGACACCCCGGCTATGCTCCGCCCCGTCATCGCTGCCGGGGAAAGCCTTCCATGACCAGTTTCTTCTTCGTCATCCGCCTCACGCTGGCCTGGTTCCTCGCCTTCATGCTCGGCGTGATCGTGTGGAACGTATTGAACGAGCATTACAACGGCCCGGCCTGGCCCTTCGTGCTGATCTGCATGGCCTTGCTGGGCATGGTGATCACCGGCGCGTTCTCGCACGTTCGCCGCGTGCGGCTGATCACCGGCCACGTGGACGGCGGCAGCCTGAGCAGCCGCCAGCGGCGCCAGGTGGAGATTCCGTTCGAAGCCGGCGAGGCGTTCCGCCTGCTCGACGCCGCGGTGCGCGAACTGCCGCGCAGCGAGAACGTCGAGAGTGCGCCGGACAGCCTGCAGCTGCGCGCCAAGGTGCGCCGCCTCGATCCCTACGGCAACAAGCTGCCGCGCCGCTATTCGCTGTTCGGCTGGTTCAATCATCGCGACAACCAGATCCTCGCCACGGTGGCGCCGGGCGACGGCAGCAGCAGCGTCACGCTGATCTGCGAGCCGTGCAGCGGCGCGTGGAGCGACTGGTTCCGCGTCGACGACGGCACCAACCTGGAGAACGCCGAGGCGATCACCCGTGCGATCACCCGCCGCGTGGCCGAGCGCCGCCGCGGCGAGCAGGCCGCGGCGCGACAGACCGCCACCGAGAAGGAACTCACCGTGGCGCGCCTGAACCTGCTGCATGCGCAGGTGGAACCGCACTTCCTCTACAACACGCTGGCCAGCGCGCAATACCTCACGCGCACCGATCCGGCCCGCGCCGACGACATGCTCGGCCACCTGATCGCCTACCTGCGCCACTCGCTGCCGCGCACCGGCGATGCGCTGTCCACCCTGGCCGACGAGCTGGAACGTTCGCGCGCCTATCTGGAGATCCTGCGCATCCGCATGGGCGATCGCCTGAAGCTGGAGATCGACGTGGCGCCGGAACTGCTGGCCACGCCGCTGCCGCCGATGATGCTGCAGACCCTGGTGGAGAACGCGGTCAAGCATGGCCTGGAACCCAAGCCCGGCGGCGGCACCATCTGGCTGCTCGGCCGCGCCAAGGAAGACACGGTCGCGATTACCGTGGCGGACGACGGCCAGGGTTTCTCGGAAGCGGGCAGCGGCACCGGCATCGGCTTGAAGAACGTGCGCGAGCGGCTGGGGCTGGTCTATGGCAATACCGCTACGCTGGCCATCCTCGCCAACTTTCCCACCGGCGTCGCAGCGACGCTGACCGTACCGAGCAAGGCGGTGGGTCATGGCTAAAGCCGTCATTGCCGAAGACGAACCGCTGTTGCGCCAGGCCTTGTGCGAACAGCTGGAGCAGGCGTGGCCGGAGCTGGAGATCGTCGCCGAATGCGAAGACGGCGCCGCCGCGCTGGAAGCGATCGCCGAGCATCGTCCGGAGGTCGCCTTCCTGGATATCCGCATGCCCGGCCTCACCGGCCTGGAAGTGGCTGGCGCCGCCGCGGAAGCCAGCCCCGCCACCCAGGTGGTGTTCGTCACCGCCTACGACCAGTACGCCGTCGATGCGTTCGAACGCGGCGCGGTGGATTACCTGTTGAAACCCATCGCGCCCGAACGCCTCGCCGCCACCGTGCAGCGGATCAAGCTGCGCAGCGCGGGCGAAGGCCTGGCGGGCGAGGCGCTGGCGGCGCTGGTGCGCCAGCTCGATGCCGGCCGCTTCGCCGAGGCGCGGCAGCCGCTGACCTGGATCACCGCCAGCGCCGGCCGCGAGACACGGCTGATCATGATCGACGACGTCGCTTATTTCCGCGCCGACCACAAATACACCACCGTGGTCACCGCCGAAGGCGAAGCGCTGCTGCGCAAACCGATCCGCGAACTGCTTGGCCTGCTCGACCCGGCCGTGTTCAAGCAGATCCACCGTTCCACCATCGTCAACCTCAAAGCCGTGGCGGCGGTGATCCGCGACGACAGCGGCAAGGGCACGCTGCGCCTGCGCCAGCGTCCCGAGACCTTGCTGGTCAGCCAGCCCTTCATGCTTCTTTTCCGCAACATGTGACGCGGCGCGCCGCCGCCGGAGAGCGAACCATGCGCAACGTACTGGCCCTGCTTTACTACCTGCTCGCCGTGGTCGGCTGTACCGGCGGCAACGTCACCGACATCCATAGCGAAGCCGACGGACGCGACATCGTGCACGGCAAGATCGAGTTGCGCGCCGGCGTGGCGAAATTCGAATGCCTGGCTAGCGCCAGCGGGCAATGCCATTTCGCGCTGTTCGATCCGGCCTGCGTCGCTCCGGCGGCAAGTTGCGACAAGCCGCCGGAGCGCTTTGCCCTGGCGCAGGGCGCGAGCCGCGAGATCGTCGGTTTGCCGGCAGGATTCCGTCCTTGCGTGAGCGCGCAAGGGGAGCCGGCGCGCCCCGATTGCAAGACGTCCCCTTGAGCGGACGCCACCCGTCGGCGCAACACCGCTACGGGCCGGGGATCGACTGCACGCGTCTTCCACCCTGCGTAGGTTGGGGTGAGCCGGAGGCGAACCCCAACGGCGCGGCGTCCGTCGGGGTTCGCTGCGCTCACTCCAACCTACGCGTTGCGCTCCCTCCGCTCCGCCCGCAACTCCAGCCATTCATACAAGGTAGGCAGCAACACCAGCGTCAACAGGGTCGAGGTGATCAGGCCGCCGACCACCACGGTTGCCAATGGGCGCTGCGTCTCTGCTCCGACGCCACTCGATAGCAGCATCGGCACCAGGCCCAGGATGGCCACGCTGGCCGTCATCAGCACCGGGCGCAGGCGCAAGGCCGTACCGCGGACCACGGCCTCGCGCGCCGACAGGCCCTTGTCGCGCTGCTCGTTGAGGAAGCTCACCAGCACGATGCCGTTGAGCATCGCCACGCCGAACACCGCGATAAAGCCGATTGCCGAGGGCACCGACAGATACTGCCCGGTGATCGCCAGGCCGACGATGCCGCCGATGGTGGCGAACGGCACGTTGGCGAGAATCAGCGCCGCGTACTTCACCGAATTGAACGCCGTATACAGCAGGATGAAGATGAAGAAGATCGTCGCCGGCACGATCAGCGACAGCCGCTTCAACGCCCGCTGCTGGTTCTCGAACGCGCCGCCCCATTCGGTGTAATAGCCGGTGGGCAAGTTCACCTTCTGCGCGATGGCGGCGTTGGCGTCGCGCACGAAGCCGTCGATATCGCGGCCGCGCACGTCCATCTGGATCACCGCATAACGCTGCAGCTGCTCGCGGCGGATAAACGAATAGCCTTCGGCCTGGTTGACTTCCGCCACCTGCGCCAGCTGCACCAGGGCGCCGCTGGCCGAGCGGATCGGAATGCGTTCGATCGCCGGCAGCGAGGCCTTGCTGGCATCGTCCAGGCGTACCGAGATATCGAAGCGCCGTATGCCGTCGAGCAAGGTCGATACCGGCTCGCCGCCGATGCCGTTCTTGACCACGGTCAGCACGTCCTGCGCGTTGAGGCCGTAGCGGGCCAGGGCGTCGCGGTCGACGCGGATGCGGATCTGCGGCTTGCCCAGATTCGCTTCCAGGGCGAGGTCGGCGACGCCGGGCACGCTGGCCAGCACGTCCTTGATGCGGCCGCTCATCCGATCCAGCTCGCCCAGGTCGTCGCCGTAGAGCTTGAGCGCCAGGGTGGCACGCACGCCGGAGATCAGTTCCTCGATGCGCATCTGGATCGGCTGGGTGTAGCTCACCACCGCGGTGGGCAGCGCGGCACTCAGCTCCTGCTGCATCGCCGCCTCGATGCTCTCCAGCGTCTGGCCCTTGCGCCACTGCTCCTTCGGCTTGAGCGGGGTGTACACCTCCATGTAGTTGACGTCCGCCGTCTCGCCTTTCTCGGCGCGGCCGATCATCGCCAGGGTGGTGTCGACCTCGGGGAATTTCTGCTTGATCAGCGCCTCGACCTGGGTGGAGATGGCGATCGATTCGTCCAGCGAAGCGGACGGGATCGAGGTGATGCGCCACATGATCGAGCCTTCCTTGAGGTTGGGCATGAACTCCTTGCCCAGGAAAGGGAACAGCGCCAGGCTGCCCACCAGCGCGGCGAGCGCAATCGCCACCACCGTGCGGCGCCGCGCCAGCGACCAGTCCAGCAGCCTGGCGTAGTGGCGCTTGAGGAAGGCCACCAGCCGCGTGTCCTTCTCCTCCTTGGGCTTGAGCACCAGCGCGGCGAGCACCGGGATCAGGGTCAGTGCCAGCACCAGCGAGCCGGCCATGGCGAAGCTGATATTGAACGCCATCGGCTTGAACATCTTGCCTTCCAGCCCTTGCAGGCTGAACAGCGGCAGGAACACCACGATGATGATCAGGATCGCGAACGCGATCGGATTGGCCACTTCGCGCGCCGCCGCCAGCACCGCCGCGGTACGGTCCACCGGCAGGCCGTGCGCCTTGCGTTCGGCCATGATGCGGAACGCGTTCTCCACCATCACCACCGCGCCGTCCACCATCATGCCGATGCCGATCGCCAACCCCGCCAGCGACATCAGGTTGGCCGACAGCCCGGCCTGTTCCATGCAGATAAACGCGATCAGCATCGCCAGCGGCAGCGCGATCACCACCACCAGCGCGCTGCGCAGTTCGCCCAGGAACAGGAACAGCACGATCGCCACCAGGATCGAGCCTTCGATCAGCGCGCGGATCGCGGTGCCCACCGCCTTGTTCACCAGCTCGGTGCGCTCGTAGACCGGCTTGACCACCACGCCTTCCGGCAACGCCTGCTCGACCGTGGCGAGCTTGGCCTTGACCGCATCCACCACGTCCTTGGCGTTCTCGCCGATGCGCGCCAGCGCCTGGCCCATCACCACTTCCTTGCCGTCGCGGGTGACTGCGCCGGTGCGCGGGGCGCCGGCTTCGGTGATGGTGGCGACATCGCGCACATAGACCGGCGTGCCGTCTTCGGTTTTCAGCACGATATTGCCCAGGTCGCGCGCATCCTTGACCAGCCCCAGGCCACGCACCAGGTATTGCTCGCGGCCGACGTCGACGAAGTTGCCGCCGACCTGGGCGTTGTTGGCCTCCAGCGCCTGCATCACTTCCTTGAAGCCGAGGTTGTGCGCGATCAGCTTCATCGGGTCGATGCGCACCTGGTACTGCTTTTCCTGGCCGCCCCACGAGGTGACGTCGTCGACGCCGGGTGCGGTGCGCAGGATCAGCCGGATGTTCCAGTCCTGCAGGGTGCGCAGGTCCATATCGTTCGGCGCGTTCTTGAGCTGGTCGTCCGCGCGCTCGACGGTGTACCAGAACACCTGGCCCAGGCCCGAGGTATTGGGGCCCATCTCCGGTTTGCCGTAGCCGGCGGGCAGGCGGTCGCCGACCTGCTGCAGGCGTTCATTGACGAGCTGGCGCGCGAAATAGATGCCCATGCTGTCTTCGAAGTACACGGACACATAGGACAGGCCGAACAGGCTGACGGAGCGGATCTCCTGCACCTTCGGCAGGCCGGCGAGCGCGGATTCGACCGGCGTGGTCAGCAACTGCTCCACGTCCTCGGCGGCCAGGCCGGAGGCCTCGGTGTACACGTTGACCTGCACCGGCGTCACGTCCGGGAAGGCATCGATCGGCAGCGAGCGCACGGCCTGGTAGCCGATCGCGCCGACGATCAGGAACAGGATCAGCACCAGCACCTTGTAGCGCAGGGAGAGTTCGACGAGACGCTCGAGCATCACTCTTCTCCCAGCTGCGAACGCAGCAGCCGTGCTTTCAGGGCGAAAGCGCCTTTGCTCACGTAATTGGCGCCGGCCTTGAGGCCATCCTTGATCTCCACCCAGCCATTGCGGGTCTCGCCCGCGATCACCGGCGCCGGCTCGAACTGGCCGTTGCCCTTGGCGACGAAGACCGTGCTCTGGTTCTGCAGCAGGATCACCGCCTCGGCTGGCACCGCCAGTACGGCTTTGCCGGTGCCGACGGCGAGCCGCGTTTCGACCAGCTCGCCCTGGTGCAGCAAGTCGTCGCGGTTGTCGACTTCGATGCGCACGGGCACCGTGCGCGTCCGTTCGTCGGTCTGGTGCGAACGCTGCACCACGGTGCCGGGCAGGGCGCTGCCGTGGACCAGGATGCGTGCGTCGCCGCCGGCCTTGACGCGCTCGGCGTCGGCGGGCGGCAGTTGCGCTTCCACCCATACCGAGTCTTCCTTGACCAGGGTGAACAGCATGCGGCCGGCATCGACACGTTCACCGACCAGGAACTGGTCGGTGGTGATGCGGCCATCCGTGGGCGCGAGCAATTCGTAGCCGCCATCGGCCTTGGCCGAACCGTTGCGCAGCACGCTCCGGATCTGTCCATCCGACAGGCCGTAGGCGCGCAGCTTGGCTTGGGCCTGGTCGCGCTGCACCTTCACTTCGGTGTAGCGGCGACCCGAGACGGCCTGCGCACCCAGCGAAGCGACGCGTTGCCAATCCTGCTCGGCGACGATCAGCGCGCCCTGCGTTTCGGCCACCTGCACGCTGGACAGCACCACCAGCGGCTGGCCGGACTTCACTACATCGCCCAGCTTGACCAGGCGCTTGAGCACCATCGACTCGATGCGCGGCGCGACCAGCACGGTGGAGTAGGCGTCGGCCTTGACCTCGCCGGGTGCCTTGATTTCATCGGTCAGCGGACGCGAGCCGAGCTTGGCCAGCACGATGCCGGCGTCCTTGATCGCTTGCGCATCGAGCGCGAGCGGATTGGCGCCCGGCGCCGGCTTGCCGTCTTCGGCGTAGGCCGCGGCGGTGGTCAGGGCGAAGCACAACAGAGCATAGCGGAGCAGGGGGCGGCTCATCGGGAGGCATCCTTGTTGCCGCCGTCGATCCAGTCGGTCAGGCGGCCGGCGGCGGAGAGATAGTCGAACCAGGCCTGCCAGGCTTGGGCTTGCAGTTCGAGGCCGGACAGCGCGGTGTCCAGGCTTTGCTTGAGCTGGACCAGATAGTCCGAGGTGCCGAGCTCGCCGGCGCGCCAGAGTTTTTCCAGCAACGCCGTGCGTTCGTCGAACGCGGCAGCGCGGCTGATCCGGAATGCTTGCGCGGCGCCGAGCAGTGCGTCGTAGCGCGCCTGGGTTTCGCGCAGGCGCGCCGTGGCGCCGAGCTGTTGCGCCCGCACGCCGGCCGCGGCCGCATCGGCCCCGGCGCGCGCGGCATCCACTTCCGCGCGGCCGGTGTTGAGCACGGGCAGCGGGATGGAAACGCTCAGGCCGATCACGCGATCGTTCACCGGACCGTTGCGCACCTGGCCGCCGGTGACGCTGACGGTGGGGTCGGGCATGCGCGCGCGCCGCGCCACCTGCACGCCGGCTTCGGCGCTGGTCTGCAGCGCGCGGGCCCTGACCAGTTCGGGATAGTCGTCGAGCGGCAGCGGTGCGAGGGTGGCCGAAGCGGGTGGCAAGGCGTTCGGCAGGTCGCCCGCGTTGGCGGCGGCGTCCTGGCTGATCGAAGCCAGCGTGGCCATGGCCGCCGCCTGGTTGCCGACCAGCGAGGCCTGCTGGATCTGCGCCTCGCCCAGCGCCAAGCCGGCGAGGTCGCGTTCCGGACTGCTGATGTCGCCGACTTTCAGGCGCTGCGCGGCGAGGTCGTCGAAACGGCGCATCAGTTCCACCCGGCGTTCGCCGAGTTGGCGTTGCTCGGCGGCGAGCGCCAGGGTGGACCACGCCTTCAGCCAGCGCGAGGCGGTATCCCGGCGCAGCAAGTCGTAACCGGCCTGGCTGGCCTGGAACTCGGCGCTGCCCTGTTCGGCACGCGCGCGGCGCTTGCCGGACAGATCGAGCGCCAGACTCAGCCCCGCCGTGCGCCGGTTGACGTCGGCATTCTCGGCATCGAGCGCCAGCGTGGGGTTGTACAGCGGTTGCGCCGCCGCGCGTGCCCGGGCCTGTGCGGCGTTGAGCTCGGCGCGCGCGACTTGCACCTCGGGGCTGCTGTCCCACACCGAGCGGACAGCCTGCCGCAGCGACGGGTTGGCGAAGGGGGCCGGATCGGCAGTGTTTTCCTGCGCGGGCGCGGACCAGGCGGCACCGGCGCAAAGCATGCAAGCAACCCCCAGCAGGGCTGCACGTAGCACGGACATGAGTAACGTCTCCTAAAAACCATCAGAACGCCGCGCACGAAACGCGCGGCGGGATCCAGGGTTTTCAGGCGGCGATGGGTGGGCGCAGCAGGGTTGCCGTGGGTTCGGCGCGATGGCCGAACGAGGCGGAAGGCAGCTCGGAGGGAAGCAGGTTGGCGGCGACATGCAGCGTCATCATCGCCGGCAGCGGCACGGCGTGCGTGCAGGCGCAATGGCAGGAACTGCCTTCGCCAAGCACGCAATCGCCACTGCCTTCGTCAGCCGTGGCCGCGGTCATGGACTGGACCATGGAGGAGCGTTGCGCGTCCGTACCGGCGGCGTAGCGCAGGCCGTCGCTGGCGCACAGCGAGCCGCCGACGAGCTTGATCATCAGCGCGAACACGGCCAGCAACCACAGGCCGCGATAGCGGCGTAGCTGGGTCAACCATGGTCGGGACGGACGATGCATAAGCTGGGATCGTAGAGGGCAGGCCTTGTGTTAGACAATTTCATCGACCCACCTATCGCACCGATGGGAACCACCATGCCCTGGATCATCACCAAATACCTCATTACCGCCGCCGTCGTGGTGGCCGTGTCGGAACTGGCCAAGCGCAGCGACCGCCTGGGCGCGCTGCTCGCATCGCTGCCGCTGGTCACCCTGCTGGCGCTGATCTGGTTGCACATCGAGAAGCAGCCGGTGTCCAAGCTCGCCAACCACGCCTGGTATACCTTCTGGTACGTGGTGCCGACCCTGCCGATGTTCCTGGCCTTTCCGCGATTGTTGAACCGCTTCGGCTTCTGGCCGGCGCTCGGATGCAGCGCCGTGATCACGCTGCTGTCGTTCGCACTGTTTGCCCTGGCGGTACGGCCATTCGGTATCAAGCTGCTGTAGCGGCGCCGGCGTCCTTCTCCCCGCAGGGGAGAAGGATTCACGACCAGGCTCAGAACCCCAGTTCGCTCAACTCCGCATGCCCATCCGGCCTGCGCCCCTGCGGCCAGTGATACTTGCGCTCCGCCTCGGCGATCGGCTTGTCATTGATGCTGGCATGACGGTTGATCATCAGCCCGTCATCGTTGAACTCCCAGTTCTCATTGCCATAACTGCGATACCACTGCCCCGCATCGTCATGCCACTCGTAGGCGAAACGCACCGCGATGCGATGCTCGCCGAACGCCCACAGCTCCTTGATCAAGCGGTAATCCAACTCGCGATCCCACTTGCGCCGCAGAAACGCCTTCACCGCCTCGCGCCCGTCGAGAAACTCCGCACGATTGCGCCAATGCGTGTCTTCCGTATAGACCAGGGCGACGCGCTCGGGATCGCGCGTGTTCCAGGCATCCTCGGCCAGACGCACTTTCTGCCGTGCGGTTTCGAGGGTGAAAGGGGGGAGGGGAGGACGGCTGTTCATGGGGCACCTCGGCAATGGGGGTTTGGCTGCACTTATCCAATGGACACCGGAGCTGGGTTCTGGCGCAGGAATGCCACCGGCACGCTCTCCGTCAACCACCCCTCAATTATCCGCCTGAAAAAAGGCAAATCCCTGTCGATGCATTGCCTCCGCATCGATTCTCACGATCACCGGTTTGCCTAAACCTCGCGGCAACATCGCATTGGCATAAGGCGCCGGCGCGCGACTGTTTACGGCGCTGAGATAAGCCACCACACCAACATGCGACGCGCCATTCCCAACAACAAACCCTAAGAAATAGGAATGTTTCCGCTTGACTGTTCCGAAGATGCACGGAAATGCGTGCTCTCCCCTGCATAGCTACTTTCGCCGGGGTTCAGGCTGTGGTTTAGTGCCCGCCATCGCGGCCGCACCAGGGATGCGGTTCCGCCTGCGCAGGAGCTGCCGTGCACGTGTCGCTGGATATCACGTTGTCGTCACGCGCGCGTCGCGCCGGGCACGCTGGCATGTGCTGCGTCTGCACCGGTCTCGTTGGCACACGTTCAACCCGCACGGTGTTGCCTGTCATCCCATCTAGCCTTCAAGGAGCTATTGGCCCGCGATGGATAAACTCGAGACCCTGATCGATCTGCTCACCCGCGGTGAGCTTGAACGCGCCGAGCTGGCGCGCCGAGCGGCGCACGTGCATGGCGCCGCCAACGATACGGCACTGGCCTGGTTGCACGACGAGGGCGGGCCGCGCCTGATGCAGGCCGCGCTGCTGTTGCAGCTCACCGACGTGCTGTTGACCAGCGACCAGCTCGACACCCTGCATGAACGCATCAGCGGCAGTTTCGGCGAAGCGCTGCCGCCGTTTCCCAGCGACCGCCGGGATTTCTGGTCGGACGATTACTTCGAATGGCTGGACGAGATCGTCGCCGCGCGCGGATGCGAGGTGATGATGCTGCCCGACAGCTTCGAGGACAAACTCGCGGCCGTGGTGGTGCGGCGCGAAGACACCGCGCACATCCTGGTGCTGGCCGACGCGCTGAAGCTGATCGTGGAGAAGTCGACCCAGCGCCGCTACGCCTGAACGCCGATGTCGGCGCGACACGGCCATGGCCTTCGTGCAACGAGGACACGAGGTCATGGCTTCACTACATGCACGATCTCTTGCGACGCCGATCAACAATGGCGCGACCGCGGGCGGGCAGACTGCGCCGTCCACGCGTGGACGCTCCGGCAGTTGCGGTTTCATCCGGGTTTGCATGCGTGGCTCGTCCAATCCGGACGTCCCCTGTCCGCACCCTACGGAGACCTGCATGAAGCATTCCCCCGCATGGAAGTTCGCTCCCATCGTCTGCGCCTTGCTCGCCGCCTTGCCCTATGCCCAGGCTCGCGCCGATGGCCATACCTATTACGTCGCCACTAACGGCAACGACAACGCCGCCGGCACGCTCGACGCCCCGTGGCATAGCATCGGCCGTGCCGCGCGCGGCGTGATCGCCGGCGACACGGTGTATGTGCGTGGCGGCACCTACACCGAGACCATAGACGTCAACACTTCGGGTTCGGCTGCGGCCGGCCCCATCGTGTTCGCCAGCTATCCGGGCGAAAAAGCCGCGGTCAGCGGCACCGGCCTCACCGTGCCCGCCAATGCGATGCGCGGCCTGTGGAACCTCAACAACGTCAGCTACGTGACGGTGCAGGGTTTCGACGTGGGCAACTACAGCACCTCCAGCACCTCGGCCACGCCGGTGGGCATCTATCTCAATGGCGGCGGCACCCAGGTCAAGATTCTCGGCAACCGCGTGCACGACATCGCTAACAAGATCGAGAGCTGCCCCAATGGCAATGCCTTCGGCATCGAGGTCTATGCCAACGACGCGGCCAATTCGATCAACCAGCTGACCATCGATGGCAATGAAGTCGACCACCTGCGCACCGGTTGCAGCGAATCGCTGTCGCTCACCGGCAATGTGGAGCAGTGGACGATCAGCAACAACGCTGTGCACGACAACGACAATATCGGCATCGCGGCACTGGGTTTCGAGAGCATGTCCGGCCGCAACGGCGGCAGCTTCCAGAGCCAGGCGCGCGACGGCGTGATCAGCGGCAACTCGGTCTACAACATCAGCTCGCAGGGCAATGCGGCGTATCCGGCGGGTGACTTCTCCGCCGATGGCATCTATGTCGAAGGCGGCACGCGGGTCACCATCGAACGCAACCTGGTCAACAAGGCCGACCTGGGCATCGAGCTGGCCAGCGAGATCAAGAACAAGTTCAGCAGCGACGTGACCGTGCGCAACAACCTGGTGATGTTCTCCAATATCACCGGTATTTCCATCGGCGGCGCGGCGTCCGGCAATGGCGGCATGCAGAACGCCACCATCGTCAACAACACGCTGTTCCGCAACGACCAGCAGGCCAGTGGCAGCGGCGAGTTCCAGATCCAGTTCCACGTAAGCGGCACGGTGTTCGAGAACAACCTGCTGTACGCCACCAGCGACGGCCTGCTGGTGAACTTCTGGCCGAAGACCATCAACAACGCCGGCTATGCCAACCCGGGCACGATCGAGCACAACCTGTACTTCGCCGACGGCGGGGCAGGGAATGCCAACTGGGTGTGGCTGGGCAAGAGCTATACCGGGATCGCCGCGTATCGCACGGCCAGCGCGGCAGACAAGCTCACCCTGCTGGTCAATCCGGCGTTTGCGAGCCTGACCCTGCCCGATCTGCACGTGGGCAGCGGGTCGGCGGCGCGCGGGGCAGGGCTGGTGCTGCCGGCGTCGACGGTGGGTGCGGTGGATTTCGATGGGCAGCCGCGCTTGAGCGGGGCGGGCAAGATCGATATCGGCGCCTACCAGCAACCTTGATGCGATGACGTAGGTTGGGGTTCGCCTTTGGCTCACCCCAACCTACGCCGGTTGGCGGGGTTGATCGTGATCAACCTTGCTTGATCGTATTCGCCGGCACAAACGTATACCCCATCCCCTGCAAGCCCTCGACAATCTGCTTCAGATAGTTGATGTCGACATAGGGATGGAAGAAGAAGCTCTGCACGCTGTCCTGCACCACCGTATTGACGTTGGCGCTGGCCAGGATGTCTGCCGGGAAGCGTGCCGGGTTGTGGTTGAACGCGTCGGTTTCGACGTTGCCCAACTGCTCGCCGATCACCACCGTGCCGTAGATGTCGCGCACCAGGTACGGATAGAACTGCCCGTAGATCCTGGTGTAGTCGGGCGTGCCCGTGCCGCAGGCGCCGTTCGGGCACCAGCCGCTGGCATACAGGCCACGGTCGTAGCGCGCGGCGAACATGCTGTTGAAGACCTTGTAGTCCGCTGCCGAGGCGGCGTAGTGCGGCGGTTCGAAGATGGTCGGCGCCAGGAAGCCGGCGGCGGCGAAATCCAGCAGGCCCTTGACGATGCGGCCCTGGGTCCAGCTGGCCGAATCCTCGGCCGGCGGCGCGTCGTAGATCACGTAGTTGTCGGCACTGATGTGCGAGCGGAAGAACTCGAAATCGTCCGCCGACACGCCGCTATAAGGGTTGGCCACGTTGGAGTACTGGTGCGTATAGCCATGCATCAGCAAGGTGCCACCCTTGGACTGCATGTACTTCAGCGCGCTGACCACGTTGCGCGCCTGCGACAGATGTATCGCCTGCGGCACACCGTTGTTGTAGAAGCCCTTGGGGTCCAGATAGTAGGGAATCACCGCCACCGTGAACGGCACGCCCTTGCTGGACAGGTAATCGGCGATCGCCCGCAGCGCGACCGGGTCATCGGTGGCATTGACGTCCTCGATGCGCACCAGCGCCCGCTTGCGCGCCGGCATGGTCGGATTGGAGACCTTGCCAATCAGGTCGGCGGCGATCAGGTAGCGATCGTTCATGCCGATATAGCTGAAGGGAATCTCGCCGATATAGGTGAGGTTCGCGCCCTTGGTCGCCCAGTTCACCGTGCCGCCGACGTCGTTGGCCGCTACCGCCACGGCGGTTGCCTTAGTCGAATCGACGATGGTCGTCTGCAATAGGCCGGACGGCACCGACAGCGCGTTGCGCTGGATCGCCACGCTCTTGTAGGTCACCGTCAGCGTATTGCTGAAGTCGAAGAACATCGGCGTGAAGCCGTACTGCGCACCGAAATTCGGCGAGCGCGCGGCGAGCTGCCAGATGTTGTCGTTCATCCACAGCACCGGCTTGGTGGTGGCCAGCACGTCGTCGAGCATGGCGGTCGGCAGCGGTTCGTCATACGTCGAACCGACGTAGACCAGGCCGGTGTAGCTGTTGAGTTCACCGGCGGTGTAGCTGGCCGCGGTGTGCATGGTGAACTTGCTGCCGTGCGACACCAGGTTGGCGGCCATCACCGCATACGCCTCGCCGAGCCAGGCGTAGGGGCCGGTGCTGTCGTACAGCACCAGGGTGTTCTGCGCGGCATTGGCGCCCGGTGCGCCGGCAAACGCATTGGCCGGCGGGCCGAGATTGATGATCAGGCTCAGGTTGCTCTGCACCGAAGCGGTTTTGATCGACGTCGGCAAGGCGGCCTGGACTTTCTTCACCGTGGGTGCGGTGACGAACGAGCGCGGCGGCGCCGGCAGCAGGCTCATGTCGGCGTGCTCGGCGAGCTGTGCATAGACCGGAGAGGTCAAGCCGGCTGCCGTGGTCAACACCAGGGCGGCACTGGCGAAAAGAGACCTCACGACGGAGGGCTTGAAACGGGACCTGGTCATGGGAGTTCCTCACATGCTGCGATGGAATCGACGCAAGCGCCGGGAGCCCCCGTGCTTGCGTGCATGGCGGAGAACGATTTTCCGAAGCCCAGGTCCCTGTTCCCGAGAGTGGAGAGGCATCGCCCCCAAGTTGAAGCTTACGGGGCCGCCCTGCGCGTTTTTATTGGTCTGTCGAGGTATGGCTTTTAGTCAATCGTCAGGTGGCCCGGCGCAACGCCAATATGCGACCCGAACGCAACACCTGATCGCGAGCCGACAACCACCACGCAGACTCCTCAGCCGACACGTCTATCCGGGCGCCAGGGACCCCGGACGACCGCTCTGCTCTCCGTTCAAACGGGGAGCGTGCGGCGCCGGACTTCTGGGCCAGGACACGCGTCGCCATCCTTAGGGGGAAGGAGCCATGCAGGACATCCTGATCATCTGCGGTACCCGTCCGGAAATCATCAAGCTGGCACCGGTCTACCATGCGCTGCGCGAGAGCGGCTGGGCGCGGCCGGTATGGCTGCACACCGGCCAGCACGGCGACATGGCACGCCAGATGCTGGCCTGTTTCGAGATTGAGCCAGATATCGAACTGTCACGCGCAGGTGACAGTCTTGCCCAGTTCAGCACCCGCTGCCGCGAGCTGCTCGACGGCGTGATGGCCAGCCGGCCATGGTCGCTGGTGATGGTGCAGGGCGATACCGAAAGTACCTTCCTGGGCGCGCTGGCCGGGTTCTATCACCACGTGCCGGTGGCGCATGTCGAAGCCGGCCTGCGCACCTACGACCTGTCGCGGCCGTTCCCGGAAGAAGGCCTGCGGCAGATGGTCAGCCGCATCGCCAGTTTCCATTTCGCGCCGACCGCACGCGCCTCGCAGGCGCTGCAGGCCGAGGCGGTGCCGGACGAGCGCGTGTTCATCACCGGCAATACGGTGATCGACGCGCAGCACTGGGTGGCGCGGCATCGCCGCCTGCAGCGCGGCCACCAGGGGCGCGGACATCTGCTGGTCACCGCGCACCGCCGAGAAAACTGGGGCAGCGACCTGCGCGAAATCTGCTACGCCATCGCCGACATCGCCAACCACCACCCGGAACTGGAGATCCTGTTCCCGGTGCACCTGAACCCGACGGTGAGCAAGCCGGTACACGCGATCCTGGGCGAACTGGGCAACGTGCACCTGAGCGGCCCGTTCGACTACCTGCGCATGCAGCAGGCACTGATCGACGCCTGGCTGGTGCTGACCGATTCCGGCGGCCTGCAGGAAGAGGCACCCACCTTCGGCGTGCCGCTGCTGGTGCTGCGCACCGAAACGGAGCGGCCGGAGGCGATCGAGAACGGCTGCGCGCGGCTGGCGGGGACGCGGCGTGCTTCGATCGTGAAACAGATCGAGGACCTGTGGGACGACGGCGCGGCCTACGGCGTGATGGCGCGCGCCGGCAATCCGTTCGGCGACGGCCAGGCCAGCGAGCGCATCGTGGATCTGTTGCAGGGGGCGCTGGAGGGCGGCGAGCGCCGGCGCGAAGCGGTCTGACAGGGGAGAGCACTGGGATGTGGTGGCTGGATGCATTCACAACATACCTGTACGGCCTGAGCGTAGCCGTATCGGTGATCGCCGTGCTGATGCTGTTGAGCGGCATGGACGATCTGTTTATCGATCTCGTGTACTGGACGCGGCGCAGCTGGAAGGCGCTGGTGGTGTACCGCCGGCATGAGCGCACCTACTACCACGAGCTGTACCGGCCGGCGGAAAAGCCGCTGGCCATCATGGTGCCGGCCTGGCAGGAAACCGGCGTGATCGGGCATATGGCCGAGCTGGCCGCCAGCACGCTGGATTACGAGAACTACCATATCTTCGTCGGCACCTATCCGAACGACCCGGATACGCAGCGCGACGTGGACGAAGTGAGCGCGCGCTTCCCCAACGTGCACAAAGTGGTGTGCGCGCGGCCGGGGCCGACCAGCAAGGCGGACTGCCTCAACAACGTGCTCGACGCCATCCTGCAGTTCGAACGCCGCGCCAAGCTGAGCTTCGAGGGCTTCATCCTGCACGACGCCGAGGACGTGGTCTGCGCGATGGAGCTGCGCCTGTTCAATTACCTGGTGGGCCGCAAGGACCTGATCCAGATCCCGGTGTATCCGTTCGAGCGGCAGTGGAACAACTTCACCAGCCTGCATTACCTGGACGAATTCGCCGAACTGCACGGCAAGGACGTGCCGGTGCGCGAGGCGCTGGCCGGCCAGGTGCCCAGCGCTGGCGTCGGCACCTGTTTCAGCCGGCGCGCGGTGCTGGCGCTGATCGAGGAAGGCAATGGCATCGCCTTCGACGTGCAGAGCCTGACCGAGGACTACGACATCGGCCTGCGCCTGAAGGCGCGCGGCATGCAGGAGGTCTTCGTGCGCTTCCCGGTGCTGCGTTACCGCAAGCACCAGAAGCCGCCGCCGTTCGGGCAGAGCCGGCGCGAGTCCAATGTGATCTGCGTGCGCGAGTATTTCCCGGACCGCCTGTCCACGGCGGTGCGGCAGAAGTCGCGCTGGATCATCGGCATCGTCTACCAGGGCTACCGCACGCATGGCTGGAAGTGGCGGCACGGCCTGGTGCTGAACTATTTCCTGTGGCGCGACCGCAAGGGCGCGATCGCCAACTTCGTCAGCTTCGGCGCGATGCTGGTGCTGGCGCAGTTGCTGGTCATCGGGCTGGTGCAGCAGCTATGGCTGGGCGCGCCGCGCTTCCTGTCGGTCTTCGAAGGGCAGCACTGGCTGGACACGCTGCTGTATGCCAATGCCGGCCTGATGGCCAACCGCATGCTCCAGCGCATCGTGTTCGTCACCGCCTACTACGGCATCAAGCAGGGCCTGCTGGCGATCCCGCGGCTGCTGTGGAGCAACCTGGTCAACTTCCTGGCCAACTGGCGCGCGATCAAGCAGATCCTGCAGACCGGCGATCCGCGCCGCGTGGCGTGGGACAAGACCACCCACGACTTCCCCAGCATCGGCGGCGAGAACCGCTCCAAGCGCTCGCTGGACGAATTGCTGGTGACCCAGGGCGCGTTGACCGAGGCGCGGCTGCGCGAGGCGCGCCAGCATGCCATCGACGGTCTGCATGCGGGCAGCACCCTGGTGCACCAGGGCGTGATCACCGCCGAGCAGCTGGCGGGGCCGATCGCCGAGCAGGCCGGGGTGGCCTGCGAGGCGCTGGATGCGGAAGCCCTGGGCAGTGAACTCATCAGTGCGTTGTCGGTGGCGGTGGCGTTGCAATACGCCGTGCTGCCGCTGCGCATCGACGGCGGCACGCTGGTGCTGGCCAGCGAGTCCTATCTCGACCCGGTGTCGCTGGCGGCGATCGCGCGCAAGCTCGATCGCCCGGTGCGCTACGTGATCGCGCACAAGGGCCAGGTCACGGTCGGGCTGCGCCGCTGGTACGTCAAGTCGGAGGAGCACGATCCGCGCGGCCTGCTGGAGGCGGCCACGCGCAGCGGACGCATCGGCGCGGAGCGCGCACGGTTGTTGTGGGACTGCTACGTATCCCGGCAGGTCTTGCTGGGCGAGATCCTGGTGGCGCAGGGGCACCTGGACGAAGTGGCATTCAAGGCATTGCTGTTGAGCCATGCGCGCAGCGGACAGCCGCTGGGCGAATTCCTGGTGGCGCAAGGCGTCATCGGGCAGGACACGCTCGACAGCCTGCTCGCCCTGCAAACGGCGCTGCAACCGAGCATCGCATCGCTCCTGAAGAAGGAAGCGCTGCCGCCGGTGCAGCTGGTCAAGCAGTGGACGGAGCGCGTGGCATGAAACGCCCATGGCCGACTCGTTGTGCGGCCGCGCTGTTCGCCATGGCACCGGCCTTGCCGCTTTGCGCGGTAGGCCAGCAGCCGGACAGCGCCAGCCGCTATCAGCAATTCCTGTTGTATCCCCATCGCCAGGCCGGCTTCGCCGCGCTGCGCGCGAACGACGAGCGCACCGCGCTGGCCGAGTTCGAGCGTGCCCGCGCGCTGGCGCCGCAGAGCATCGACACCGCACTGGACCTGGCCGAGGCGTATCGCCACTTCGGGCACGCCGACAAGGCCGGCACGGTGCTGGCCGACCAGCGCCGCTATACGCCGGACGACCCGCGCCTGCGCGCGCCGCCACCGGCGCAGGCGGCGGTGGACTGCAAGGTCGACAACCGTCCGATCTGCCGTGCGCAGCGCGGCTTCGACGCCTTGCAGGCGGGTGCGCTCGATCGCACCCAGGCGGAACTGGCCGCGGCGGATTTCGCCCGCTCGACCGAAGGCCTGGCCCTGCGCCGCGCACTGGTGCAGCGCTCGATCTACCTGGGCGACCCTGCGCGCGCCGGCGGGCAGCTGGCGGCGTTGGATCAACTCGGGCAGCTGGGTCCGGACGAGCGCGCGCAGTGGTTCAACCTGCTGCTGATGCAGGGCAAGGCGCTGGAGGCGCGCGAGCTGCAGGCGCGCGGCGGCCTCGGTGCCCCGGCGCAGGAACTGGCCGTGGCGCTGGGCTTGTCCGCCGCGGGCGAACGCAAGGCGCTGGAGGATTACCTGGCGGTGCACCAGCCGGCCTTCGACGACGAGAAGGACGAGCGGCAGTGGGTGAACCTGCTGGCGCAGGTCGGGCGCGCGCGGCCTGAGTTGCTGGATCTGTACGCCGCGCGTTTTCCCGCCAATGCGGCCTGGCAGGCGCGTTCGTCCTTGCCGCTGGCGCTGGCGCGCCACGACGACGGCGCGGCGCAGCGCCTGCTGGCGCGCCTGCCGAAGGACAGCTATCGCGAAGAGCGCTTCTCGCTGGCGCTGGCGCAAGGGCGCCATGCGGAAGCGCGCGAACAGGCCGAGGCGCTGGTGGCGCAGCCGGACGGGCATCGACTGCTCGATCCGCTGAGCTATCGCCTGATGGATGCCGGCGCACCGGATGAAGCCGAACGCCTGCTGCTCGCCTCGTATCCGTTCGGCGGCAACCCGCAGGCCGGCACCTTGTTCGCCCGCCTGGCCGTGCTCGCTGCGAAGCAGACGGCGGCGTTTTCCTCCGCCGACCGCGCGCGCCTGGCGCGTCCGCTGGAAAGCGTGCCGCTGCGCATCGTGCAGGTGCCGATCCTGGCCGCGCTGCGCGACTGCGACGGTATCCGCCAGGTGATGTCGGACCTCTCGCCGGACTATCCGGCGGAACTGTGGCGCCAGCTCGGCGACTGCTACGGCAACGACCGCCCCGGCCTGGCCGAATACGCCTACGCGGAAGCGAACAAGCGCAAGCCCGATCCCGACACCACGCGTGCCCTGGCCTACCAGGCCTACGGCGCGCGCGACTACGCCACCGCCTTGCAGGCCTGGCGCGCGGTGCCGGTCGAGCATATGAAGCCGGATGACCTGCTGGCCGCCGCCACCACCGCGATGAGCGCCGACCAGCCCGGCGTCGCCCGCGCCTGGCTGGACAGCTACGCGGCGCAGGGCGGGCGGCAGGACCATGGCTACTGGTGGTTGCGCGCGCAGGCCGACGAACCGCGCGATCCGGCGCTGGCGCGCACCGACCTGGACAACGCCATCGCCCTGCATCCGGAAGCGCGCTATTACCAGCGCCTGGCCGCGCTGCAGACCCAGGCCGGCGAAACCCATCCGGCGCTGCTCTCGCTGCAGCGCGCCGCCGTGCTGGCGCCGGACGACGACAAGCTCGCCGCGCAGCTTGGCTATGCCTATCTGCAGAATGGCTCGCCGGAGTTGGCCGTGGTGCAATTCGAACACGCGCACCGCGCCAACCCGGACGATCCCAAGCTCACCTGGCAGTTGCTGTACGTGCACCAGAAGCTGGGCGACAACACGCAGGCGCGCAGCTACGCCGCACAGGCGATCGACCAGCTCGACGCCGGCGGCACCGGCGCGGTCGCTACGGCGGATACCGCGCAGGACGAAGGCCAGCAGCGTTTCGACCTGCGCCGCCTGCACGAGGACCTGGGGCGCAAGTGGCGCTTCAATGCCGACATGACCCTGGGCGATACGGTGTCCTCGGCGGCGAACGCGGCCAATCCCGGCCAGTCGTACCGCAGCTATCTGCAGATGGAAGGGCAGTACCGTTTCGATCCGCTGTGGAACGGCGCCGACATCAATACGCTGGCGGCCTATGCACGCGTGTTCGCCGGCAGCGGCAATGGCGGCTCGGTGTGGCCGATCCACGGCTGGATGCTGGGCGTGGGCGTGCACTGGAAGCCGCTGACCACGCAGAACATCGTGCTGTCGGCCGAGCAGCAGACGCCGGTCTCCGGCAGCCGCTTCACCCGCAACGACACCTTGTTGCGCGCGGCCGGCTCGTGGTCGTTCGGCCCGCACCTCAACGATGACTGGCATGCCGCCGGCCGCGGCTGGTGGTCGCAGAATTTCTACGTGGACGTGGCGCGCTACCTGCGCGCCAAGCAGACGGTGCTGACCGCCGACTACCAGCTCGGCTGGCATCGCAAGCTGGCCGAGGGGCAGTCGATCGAACCGTATGCGCGGGTGCAGTTCACCGGCATCGACCGCAACCGGGGCAGTTTCCAGCGCGATGCCCGTGTGGGCCTGGGTGTGCAATGGAATCTGTGGTTCGGCCAGACGCGCTACGACGCGTATCCGCATCGCCTCAGCGTGGCGGTGGAAGGGCAGCACGCCTTCAGCAGCTATCTGCGCGAGAAGAACGCGCTGTTCCTGATCGTGAGGACCGCGTGGTGAGGCGCGCACCGGTGTGGTGTGTGCTGCTGGCGCTGCTGCTGGCGCCGTGGCTGGCGCATGCGACCACGGCGGTGTTCTACCAGCCGCAGACGCGCGACCGCGAACTGGCGGTGGCGCAGTGGCCGGGGTGGTTTGCGCAGTTGCGTGCGCGTGGCTTCGACACCCTGGTGGTGCAGTGGACGCAGTATGGCGATGCCTTCGCCGATCCGGCGGGGCATGCATGGCTGTTGCAGCGGGTTCGCGAAGCGCACGCCGCCGGGTTGCGCATCGTGCTGGGGCTGCACAGCGATCCGGCGTTCTTCCAGCGCCAGGAAATGCCGGCAACGGCGCTGGACGACTACCTGCGTTCACTGGCCCGCCAGGATGCCGAGGCGGCGCGCCGTTGGAGCGGCGAACTGGGCGACGCCGCCATCGCCGGCTGGTATCTGCCGATGGAGATCGACGACCGGCGCTGGCGCGAGCCGGAGGCGCGCGAGGTGTTGCGCGATTATCTGGCGCTGGAGCGGCGGCAGCTGGATCGGGTGCTGGCGCGGCCGGTGTTCGTGAGCAGCTTCTTCGCCGGGCATATGGCGCCGGCGGCGTACGCGCAGCTGGTGGCGGATGTGCGGGGCAGTGGCGTGCAGGCGTGGGTGCAGGATGGAGCGGGAACGGCGCGCTTGAGCCGTGGCGAAAGTGCGGTGTATCTGGGCGCGGCGATGTCGTGCGACCAGAAAGGCGCTGCCGGTGTGGTGTACGAAGTGTTTCGGCAGACCGGCAGCGATGCGTCGTTCAAGGCGGAGCCGTTGGAGCTGCGCGATGCCGATGCGGCGTTGTTGCAGCGGGCGCCGTGCGGTGGGGATACCGCGTTTTTCGAGTTGCGTTATTTGCCAGAGATGGAAGCGCTGCGCCGCTGAATCCCTTCTCCCTTCGGGAGAAGGTGGCGGCAGCCGGATGAGGGTTCGGCCGGAGTGGTGCGCTTCACTCCGCCCGTACCCTCACCCCAACCCCTCTCTCCCACGGGGACTACCTTCGGGTCGCCGGTGGGAGAGGGGCTCATCGTCACTTCGACCCTCCGCCTGCACCCTCACCCCTCGCGGGGAGAGGGGGGCAGCGAGTGTTGAGGGGGCTCGATACAAGCCGGCTTCGAGCCGGCTTTTTATTTGCCTCGCCCCTGCAAACCGGACCAACCACGCCCGCATTCATCGAGGCATTCCCGGCAAGTGGACAAATTGGCCTCTACGAATCTGTCCAAATTGGCTATGTACCACCCAAGACGCTCACGCCTATCTTGGCCCCCGGCGGCGATAACGAAAAGTTGATGTCCCCACACTCAACTGTTTAACGCTGCCACCTTGGCTCGCCGGAAGCTCCCCACTTCCGTGCGAGTCCCTCTTCCAGCCCAGTTGATCCGGAGTGAACCCCTGTGTCCGCTTTGGTATCCGTGTCCGAAGATGCGTTGGCGGTGGCGGCGAGAAACCAGCCGGCCGCTGCCGCTTTGTCTGCCTATCCTTTTGAACTTGCCGGCGGCCGTAGCCATGGCCGGGTTGAAGCTGACACGAAACTTGCGTTATCTGCGCAAGCCGCGGTGCATGATTTTTCCGAACGCATCCAATTGCTGATCGAGCGGGTCGGAGGCGTCGGCGCACTCGCCCGATGCTGCGGCGTCACCGCGCGCACGGTGAACAACTGGAGCCGTGGCCGCGGCGATATCTCGCGCCATCGCTGCGTGGTGCTGGCGCGTGCGCTGCGCATATCGCCGCTGTGGCTGGTCAGCGGGGAGGGCGGCATGACGGATGGCGAGGCCATGCATGCGCCGCCAGCCATCGATGCGCCCGCGCGCCGCGGCAGCCTGGATCCCGCGCGGCTCGCCGCCGCCTTGCAGGTGCTGCAGTCGTACATCGTGCTGGCCGGCGGCTCGCTGAGCATCGCGCAACGCGCCGAACTGGTGGTCGATCTGTACGGCATGCTCGCCGGCCCCGGGCCAGCCGAGGCCGCGCGTGTGATGGCCTTCCACAAGACGCTTGCCGGCTATCTGCACGGCAACCGCCAGGCGTCGAACGCGTGATCGCCCGCGATCACCCGCGTGTTGGTGCGCACCGGCTTCCGCACGGGAGGTTGCGGAGCCGCGTGGGCCGAAACCGCCACTCCAGGTAGTTGCAGCCCGGAGTGGCCGCAAGCGGTGCCGACGGCACCTTCAGCAGTGTCTTTCGCGGCGAACAGGCCCGCCTGGCCCGATGCCGCAGGTATCCATGAAACTATTCAAGGGGAGTTGCATGAACGACCAGCGTCGGATCCGCACGACTTGTGCGGCACGGTATACATCCAGTCTCGGCATGGCCCTCGCGCTCGCGTTGTACGGCTCGTTGGCGCCGCCGGCATACGCGCAGGCCACCACCGGCAGCATCTTCGGCCAGGCCCCCGCTGCCGCGGGCGGTACGGTGAAGGTGCAGAACGCGTCGGGCGTCACCCGGCAGGTGGCGGTCGATGCGGCGGGGCGCTACGCGATCGCCTCCTTGCCGCTGGGCACCTACACGGTGACCCTGCAGCGCGATGGGCAGACCGTCGACACGCGCAGCGACGTCGAGCTGCACGTCGGCGCGGGTACCGAAGTTTCGTTCGTGCCGGCGAATGCGCAGAACCTGGCCTCGGTGACGGTGACGGCGAACAGCCTGCCGGCGATCGACGTCACCCAGGTCGACTCGCGCACCGTGGTCACCTCGCAACAGCTGGCCAGGTTGCCGCTGGCGCGCAGCGCCGAAGCGATCGCCTTGCTGGCGCCGGGGGCAGTGGAGGGCAGCGATACCTTCATGGGCATGGGCATGGGCGCGTCGTCGCCGCGCAAGTTCGTATCGTTCGGCGGTTCGTCGGTGACCGAGAACGCGTACTACATCAATGGATTCAACACGACCGATCCGATCAGCGGCTTCGGCGGCCTGACCTTGCCCTATGGCTCGATCGACCAGGAGGAGATCCTCAGCGGCGGCTACGGCGCGGCCTTCGGGCGTTCGGACGGCGGCGTGATCAGCCAGGTGGGCAAGCGCGGTACCAACGAGTGGCATTTCGGCGGGCAGGTGTTGTGGAAGCCCAAGGGGCTGCAGGGCGATCCGCGCGATATCTATTACGGCGCAGGCAGTCCGAAGGCGGGGCAGCTGTATTGGCGGCGCGGCGACAACAAGTCCACCACCACCACGGCCGATGCCTATGTCGGCGGTCCGCTGATCAAGGACAAGCTGTACATCTTCGCTTCCGTGGAGGGTGAGCGCATCCAGGGTACGGGCGCGTCCGCGGGCATGCCGTCGGGTGCGGTCGGTTCGGTGGCGGGTGTCGGCTTCAACCTGGCGCCCAGCTACAACAACCATAGCCGGCTGAACGACCCGAAGTGGTACGCCAAGCTGGATTGGAATATCACCGACAGCAACCTGTTCGAACTTACCGGCGCGTCGAACAAGTCGTCCTATCGCGGCAGCCTTTACCAATACGACTATGCCACCGGCAAGCAGGGGCCATTCGATCATCACGATCTGAATATCAAGGACGGTTCCGATCTGTACCTGGCCAAGTTCACCAGCTACCTCACCGACTCGCTGACCCTGTCCGTGCTGTACGGCAAGATGAAGGGCACGCACTACAACGAGCTGCCCGGCTACGATCCCGCGCTGAGCCCGATCATCGGGCAATCCTCGCAGAATCCCGCGTTGACCGGCGGGCAGTCGTTCGGCAACGCGCAGACGGTGGTGCAGCTGTTCGATCCGCAGCACATCACCAAGAACACCAACCTGCGATTGGACCTGAGCTACAAGCTCAGCGACCACACCCTGACCGCCGGCATCGACAACCAGGACGTGCGCGACATCCACGATGGCCAGTTCACCTCCGGCCCTGGTTTCGGATGGGCGTATGCCTCCGGCGATCCGAATACCTGGATCGCCGGCGGCCCGGACGCGAACGGACCGGGCTGGCAGGGTTATCCGTGGGTGCGCCCGCCGGGCGCTTATGCGGGCGGCTCGACCGGCTACTACGTCTCCAGGCAGGTGTTCGCCAACAGCGCTTCGGTGCGGGTGAAGCAGCAGGCGCAGTACATCGAGGACGCCTGGCAGATCAACGACCGCTGGCTGGTCAAGATCGGCCTGCGCAATGACGAATTCACCAACTACAACGCCGGCGGCGCGCCTTATCTGCGGCTTACCCATTCGCAGTTGGCGCCAAGGCTGGGCTTCAGCTGGGACGTCAACGGCGATTCCAGCCTGAAGGTGTATGGCAACGCCGGCCGCTACTATCTCGCGGTGCCGGCGTCGGTGGCCTTGCGCTCGGCGGGTTCCTCGACCTTTACCAACGTGTACTACACCTACACCGGCATCGATCCGAAGACCGGCTATCCGACCGGGCTGACCCCGATCGATACCTATCGCGGCCTGGAGCAGCCGATCTCGGCCAATCTCGAATACGGCCAGCCGCGCGATCCGAAGACCGCCGCCGCCACCAATATCAAGTCCGAGTACCAGGACGAATTGATCCTGGGCTTCGACAAGAAGCTCGGCGACGCCTGGGCGTATGGCGCCAAAGCCACTTACCGCAAACTCGGCCGCGCCATTGACGACTGGGGCGACACCGGCCGCATCGCCGCCAAGATGGCGCAGCTGGGCATGAACGATTACGACAAGGTCAACGGCATCCAGGGCAGCTATCTGATCAACCCGGGCAGCAACCCGATCATCCAGGTGCCGAAACTGTCCGGCGGCTATTACGACGTGCCGCTGGACTGGAAGAAGGACATGGGCTTCAACACCTCGCTCAAGCGCAAGTACTACGCGCTGGAGATGTACCTGGAGCATCCGTTCGACGGCAAGTGGTACGGCAAGCTCGATTACCTGTTCTCGCGCAACTACGGCAATACGGAAGGCCAGGTGCGTTCGGATATCGGCCAGACCGATGTGTCGGCGACGGTGGACTGGGACTACACCCAGGTCATGGATTACGCCAACGGCGCGCTGTCGAACGATCGCACGCACCAGATCAAAGCCTACGGCTACTACCAGGTCGCGCCTGAGTGGATGGTGTCGGGCAACGTCGCGATCCTGTCCGGCGCACCCAAGAGCTGCCTGGGTCTGTATGGCGCGGGCCAGACCAACCCGGGCCTGGGCTACGGCTCCTTCTATCACTTCTGCGGCGGTGTACCGGTCGTGCCCGGCTACAAGCGCCAGCCATGGACTTACCTGCTCAGCCTCGGCGCGCAGTACCGTCCGCAATGGGCGGGCCAGCGATTGGGCTTCAGCGTGCAGATCTACAACGTGCTCAACAAGCAGGCGATCACGCAGACCAACGGGCGTTATGGCAGTTCGACCGCCGTGCGCCCGACCTACAACCTGCCGCTGTCCACGCAGTCGCCGCGCTACGTGCAGTTCGGCATTACCTACGATTACTGAGTACTTGCACCCGGCGTCCGGCGCTGCGCGCCGGACACCCGTGGAACCGCGCCGATGCCCCATCCGGGCATCGGCGCGCCTGACTCCGGGAATCACGGCCATGAAAAAGTCGATCTTGCTTGCTGGACTGCTCGGCATCGCGACCGGCAGCGTGGTGGCGTCCAGCACCACCCAGGCCCCGGAATTCACCGGCATCGACCACTGGTTCAACTCGCCGCCGCTGAGTATGTCCAGCCTGCGCGGCAAGGTGGTGCTGATCGATTTCTGGGCGTACTCGTGCATCAACTGCATCCGCGCCATGCCGCATGTCGAGCATCTGTACGAGACCTACAAGGACCAGGGCCTGGTGGTGATCGGCGTGCATTCGCCGGAGTTCGATTTCGAGCACGATCCGGCCAACGTGCAGGCCGCGATCGGACGCGCCGGCGTTACCTATCCGGTGGCGATGGACAGCGGCCTGTCGACCTGGAACGCCTGGCACAACCAGTTCTGGCCGGCGGAGTACCTGGTCGACCGCGATGGCCGGCTGATCGGCCATCACTACGGCGAGGGCGGCTACGACAAGATGGAGAACGCGATCCAGCTGCTGCTCGGCCTGGACATGCAGGCGGCTGACAACAACGCCAAGCTTTTCAAACCGGGCCCCGACGACACGCCGGAACTGCACCTGGGCAGCTCGGGCCAGCAAGGCTACGGCGGTATGGAAAGCGGCAGCGCCGGGACGCGGCACTTCAGCCTTCCCGCGTCGCTGGCGATGCACAAGTTCGCACTGGGCGGCTCCTGGGAAATCACGCGCCAGTACGCCCGCTCGGCGGGCACGGAGGTCGAACTGCAACTGCGTTTCAAGGCGGCGAAGTTGTACATGGTCGCCAGCGCCGATCAGCCGCTCCCGCTCGAAGTGACCGTCGACGGCAACCCGCAACCGCCGGTGGCGGTGCAGGGCAGCCGGCTCTACACGCTGTTCGACAGCCATGACGACCGCGAGCACCTGCTGCGCCTGCGCATTCCACAAGCGGGCCTGCGGGTTTACTCCTTCACCTTCGGCTGAGCCAGGAGCCCGGCGCCGTGGCGCGTGACGCAGTGCACATGTTCTACACAAACCCGGCGACCGGCGCCGGGCCGCCGCGCCGTGCCACCGCCCGGGATTGCTGCGCACCCGGGTTGTGCGCAACCCTTACCGCCGACGCCCCTGAGTGCGCTGGCATGTTCCTCGAGCTCGACGGTCAAGGCCCCCAATACGCGCAGCTGGTCCGCGCGCTGAAGTCGTCCATTCTCGATGGGCGCATGATCGCCGGTTCGCGCCTGCCGCCGACGCGCGAATTCGCGCTCAACCTCGGCGTTTCGCGCACCACCGTGCTGGCGGCCTACGAGCAGCTGCGCGCGGAAGGTTTTATCAACGGCCGGGTCGGGTCGGGCAGTTATGTGAGCGGCCTGCAGCTCACGCCGTCGCTGCCGCGGGTCGAGAGCACCGCCGACACCGCCGGCTCGCGTTACGCGGAGCGCGCCCGGCTGTTCCGCAACCGGCGGTTGGCGCGCCTGCATTTCGGCCTGCGCTACGAACTGCGCTTCGGCGACCCGCTGACCAACCCGGCCTTGAATGCCGCCTGGGGCCGCGAACTGGCGCGTGCGGCGGCTTATTCCTCGCTGGGGATCACCGGCTCCTGGGGCTTGCCGGCGCTGCGCCAGCAGATCTGCGAATACCTGGCGCGCCGGCGCGGCCTGCTGACCGAGCCGGACAAGATCCTGATCGTCACCGGCACCCAGCAGGCTTACACGCTGTGCGCGCGCGTGCTGCTCGACGAGGGCGATACGGCCGTGCTGGAGGAGCCGCATTATTTCGGCGCCTATCACGTGCTGAGCGCGCACGGGGCGCAGCTATGCCCGGTGCGCTGCGACAATGACGGACTGGTCTGCGACGAGTTGCCGGAGCAGGCGCCCAAGCTGATCTGCGTCACACCTTCGCATCAGTTTCCCACCGGCGCCGTGTTGTCGCTGCCGCGCCGGCTGGAGCTGCTGCGTTACGCGGCGCGCAAGCAGTGCTGGATCATCGAGGACGACTACGACGGCGAGTTCCGCTACGACGCCCATCCGCTGGCCGCGCTGCGCTCGCTCGACGAAGGCGACCGGGTGATCTATGCGGGCACGTTTTCCAAGACCTTGTTCGGCGCGCTGCGCATGGGCTATCTGGTGATGCCGGAAGCGTTGCGCGAGGACCTCACCACCGCCAAATACCTCAGCGACGTCTCCTCGCCCGGCATCGAACAGGCCGCGCTGGCGCATTTCATGGAAAGCGGCGGCTTCGAGCGGCATCTGCGCCATGCGCGCAAGGAGCTGCACGCGCGCCGCGAGGCGCTGATCGCCGGCCTGCGCCGGCATGCCGGCGACCGCGTGGAGATCGTGCATTCGCCGGCGGGCATGCATGTGGTGGCGTGGTTGAATGGTTACGACTACGAGCGGGCCGAGGCCTTGATCTGGTATGCGCACGATCGCGGGCTGGGCTTGTATCCGATGGCGCCGCATTATTTCGTGCCGCCGGAGCGGCCGGGGCTGCTGCTTGGTTATTGCAGTTTGTCGGTGGCAGAGTTGCGCGATGCGATGCAGTTGTTCGGGGAATGCCTGGATGCTGTTCCGGCATGAAGATGCGTTCGGCAGGGTTTTGATCTAAGCGTTGCCAGCAGCAAAAGAAAACGCCTCCGGGAGGAGGCGTTTTCTCGTTCGGGCGGTTGTTGGGGTTCGCTTTGCTCACCCCAACCTACGGTAGGGCTGCGGCCTTATTGCGGCACCTTCAGCGGCGAGATCGTCTGGTTCAGCGTGCCCCAGTACGTCTTGGTGTACGGCACCATCTGCTCGGCGTAGTTCCACCAGAACACGCCGCCGATGAAGCGCGGATCCTTCATCGTGTTGATCATCGGGTAGTAGGTCTTGATCAGGTTGGTCTGCACGGAGGCCGGTGCGCTCAGGCTCGAGGTGCCGATCTCGCCGAAGCCGACCTTGGCGTTCGGGAAGATGCCTTCCAGTGCGGTGAAGTCAGCCTGCCACGACGGCGACAGCCCCGGGCAGTCCTGGTAGGGGTAGTAGCTGAAGAGGGCGTAGTCGGTGTTCTGGCGCACGCTCAGCGGCAGGAAGGTGGTCGGCCAGGTCTTCCAGTTGTCGACCGGCTTTTCCCAGCAGTTGGTGCCCTTGCTGTCGTCGTTGTAGTACAGCGTGATGGCGGTCTTGCCGCCGGCGGCTTTCACGATCTGGTGGGCGGCGGCGACCATCTGGCCGATCTGCGTTTCCTGCGCGTTGACCACCGAGTTGCTGCCATTCGGGTTCGGACGCAGCCACTCGCCGTTGATCTCGTTGGCGATCTCCCACACGTCGACCAGGCCGTTGAGCTTGCCGACCAGCTCCTTGGTGCGTGCGGTGTAGGTGTTGATGTCGGTGGGGAAGTAGTACGAGTCCATGATCTCGCCCATGGTGTAAGCCACGGTGTGCAGCTTGACCAGGGCGGCGTAGTAGTCGGCGGTGCTGGTATCCGGATCGAACACCACGCGTACCGTCGGGCGGTACGGCAACTTGCTGAGCGAAGTCACGATGGCGTTGACGTTGGAGATGTCGTCCACCGTCACGCCGTAGATCGGGGCCTTGATGGTGGTGGCGGCCTGGGCGTGCACGTCGGACGACAGCGGTGCCGAGCCGGCGTAGAGCGCGGCCGAGGCGAGCAGTGAAGCAAGGAAGGTTTTTGCGGCGGTCTTGTTCATTAGTTCGATTGAGTTCGCTTGCGTGGGCGATCCGTTCCCCTGGTGAGCTGCGGAAAAAAATCCGCAGCAATACATCGGTCGCCCCCGAAAGTCGGGCGGCCGGGCTTAAGTCGTGCGATCCGCGCACTGGTGAAGGTCGTCCGTACAACGCAACCCCCAGCCCCTGGGCGTGGTGGCCCTGGGGCAGCGACGGATATCGACGCTGGGAGTGCCGGCGAAACGGCAGGAACCACCAGGAGCACAGCGCGGAACTCTCATCCCTTCCGCGTGGCTCCGCCCGTCCTGGAGAGCGGGCCGGACCGTAACACCCGGGAGACAACGCACCGGGCTTCGCTGACGGTGGGAAGTCTAGTTGCTGATGATGGCAAGTGATAAAATTTTGGTTAGGATGAATGCAATGGATCGAGTCAAAGCATTCAATCCATGCCGAAGACCTTCGCAGGCCTTACATTGAAGCGGCCGGTGCACGATCTTTCAGTGACTTGCGTGAGTGTGCGTGAAGCCACTGTATCGTCCATGTGACACGCGATTCGTTCATGTTACGTCACCCTGTGACACTCGCATTCACAAGCCGCGAGCCGCGCTTGTGCGCGACATCACGCTCGGAAAAAACGCAAGCGCCGATACCGGAAATCGCAAGCCGCTGTTGCCCAAGATGCGGGACGGCAGTCGAGCCGAACTGAGGGAGAGCAGTCGATGGCGTTGCGCACATGGGTGGTGGCGTTGGGGTGTTGCGTGTCGTTCGGGGTAGGCGGCGTTGCGTTGGCTGCGCCGCCCACCGCACAGGTGACGGTGCATGTGGATCGGCCGGGGGCGTTGATCCATCGCGAGATCTACGGCCAGTTCGCCGAGCAGCTGGGACGTGGCATCGACGAAGGCCTGTGGGTGGGCGAAGGTTCGCCGATTCCCAACGTGCATGGTTTCCGCAAGGACGTGGTCGATGCGCTCAAAGCCATCCACGTGCCGGTGATCCGCTGGCCCGGCGGCTGCTTCGCCGACGAATACCACTGGCGCGACGGCATCGGTGCGCGCGACAAGCGCGCGGTACGGCCCAATCATTCCTGGGGTGGCGAGGAACACAACGCGGTCGGCACGCACGAGTTCATGGACTTCGCCGAGCTGGTCGGCGCGCAGACCTATCTGGCCGCCAATATGGGCACCGGTTCGCCGCGCGAGATGAGCGATTGGCTGGAATACGTCACCGGCGACGGGCAGACCGACCTGGTGCGCGAGCGTCGTGCGAACGGCCGCAAGGAGCCATGGAAAGTGGCCTATCTCGGCATCGGCAACGAAAGCTGGGGTTGCGGCGGCCATATGCGCGGCGCGTATTACGCAGACCAGTACCGCCAGTACGCCACCTTTGCGCGCGCCATGGGCGGGCAGACCATGCTGAAGGTCGCCAGCGGCGCCAATGCCGACGACTACGCCTGGACCGAAGCCGTGATGGCCGGCGCGGCGGAGCAGATCGACGCCTATGGCGTGCACTACTACACGCTGCCCACCGGCGACTGGAAGCACAAGGGTTCGGCGGTGGCGTTCGACGAGAAGGCCTGGATCGCCACCTTGAAGGCGGCGCTGCGCATGGACGAACTGGTCGCGCGGCACAGCGCGATCATGGACAAGTACGACCCGGCCAGGCGCATTGCCCTGGCGGTGGACGAGTGGGGCACCTGGTACGACACCGAGCCCGGCGACTCGGCGCTATACCAGCAGAGCAGCCTGCGCGATGCGATGGTGGCGGCGATCACGCTGGACATTTTCCATGCGCATGCCGAGCGCGTGCGCATGGCCAATATCGCGCAGATGGTGAACGTGCTGCAGGCGATGATCCTGACCGACAAAGCCAGCACGGGTCGCATAGTGCTGACGCCCACGTATCACGTGTTCGATCTGTACCAGGTGTTCCAGGGCGCGACGTCGCTGCCGGTGGAGGTGCGCGCCGGTGAGTACGCGCATGGCGGTGTGCAGGTGCCGGGCTTGTTCGTTACCGCGGCGCGAGGCGCGGATGGCGCGGTGCATGTCGCCCTGGTCAATCCCGATCCGGAGCATCCGCTGCGCGTGGCGGTGGCGTTGCCCGGGATGAAGGTCGGCAAGGTGAGTGGCCGCGTCTTGACGGCGCCTGCGATCAACACCGTCAACAGCTTCGATCGGCCGGATGCGGTGAAACCCGTGGCGTTCGAGGGAGCGAGGATCGGCGACGCCGGCGTTCTCGCCGTGTCGTTGCCGGCGAAAGCCATCGTGACATTGGAGTTGCGTTAACGCCCTGGCTCGTCATCCCGGCGCAGGCCGGGATCCAGTGGCGATGCGCCTGATGGATAGCAATGCGCTTAAAGGCTCGCTCTTCAGCGCTTTCGCGAGAACCGAACGGCGGCGCTACTGGATCCCGGCCTGCGCCGGGATGACGTTGATTGAGGATTCGGTACTGGTTTGAAGGCAGGCGGGAAACACCACAGTGATACCGAAACCCTTGCCATCCAGTCCCGTACCGATCTCGATCCTCGCCCGATGCGACTGCGCGATCCGCGCCACCAGCGAAAGTCCGATCCCGCTGCCGCGCTCGTTGCTCCCGGCAATGCGATAGAAGCGGTCGAAGATGCGCGGCCGGTCTTCTTCCGCCACGCCCGGCCCGTTGTCCTGCACATGCAGGCGCACACCGTCAGCTGCGCGCTCGCAGCTCACCGCGACGCGTCCTCCGGCTGGCGTATAGCGCAGCGCATTGTCGATCAGGTTGCCGATCAGGATACCCAGCTCGTCGACGTCGCCCTCGATCGGGCTGGGGCAGGTATCGAGCACGATCGACTGCTGCTTGGTCGAGGCGATGGTCTCGAACTCGCGCGTCAGCATCGCCACCAGGTCGGCCAGCTCCACCGGCCCGCGCTCGCCGCTGGGCAGGTCGGCATCGAGCCGTGCGGAATCCAGCAGCTGCTGCGACAGGCGTGCGCTGCGCTCCACGCCTTTCACTAGTTGCCGCAGCGGCGCCTGCGCTTCTTCCAGGCTGCGCGAGCGCAAGGCCACCTGCGCGTGGGTCAGCAGGGCGGCCAGCGGCGTGCGCAGCTCGTGCGCGGCTTCGGCCAGGAACTGGCGTTCGTTGTGCATCGCGCGGTCCAGCCGGGCGAGCATGCGGTTGAAGGATTCGACCAGCGGACGGACTTCGTTCGGTAGGTCGTGGTCAGGCAGGGGCTGCAGGTCCAGCGTGTCGCGCGCGGTGATGGCCTGGCGGATGCGCGTGATCGGGCGCAGCGACCAGTACAGCACGCGCTGGATCGCCACCGCCAGCACCAGCAGGAGCAGGGCGGTGGTGATCAGGCCGATGCGCACCCCTTGGCGCAGGTCGTTGGCCAGATCCGCGGTGGGCTTGCCGACCTGTACCTGCACTTCGCCGTGGGCGTCGGTGATGGCGAAGATGCGCCACTCCTCGCCATCGATCTGGCGAGTGACGAAGCCGTCGGCGAAGTCGGGGCGCAGCGGCATGCGGAACGGTTCGAGCGAGTGCACCACCAGGTGGTGGCGGTCCTTGATCCAGACCTGGAAAATCAGGCGGCCGAGCTTGCCGCGATGCTCCGGCGGCGGCGCGCTGTGCGCGGGCAGGCGCAGGTTGGCATTGCCGTCGAGGCGGCTGACGTCGGCGGGCATCGAGACCAGGATCTCGCGGCCGATGTCGCTCAGGTTGCTGTCCCACAGTCCGGTGCGCTCCTTCGAATAGCGCACGCCCAGGACGGTGAGGGTGATGCCCCAGGCCACCACGAAGATAGCCAGCATCACCACGAACAGCCGCCGCCGCAGCGAGCGTACGCGCAGCCCCATCAGCGTTCCTCGCCCAGGCGATAGCCGTAGCCGTGCACGGTGGCGATCACGTCCTCGCCGAGCTTGCGGCGTAGCTGGTGCACATAGACCGCGATGGTGTTGCTCTCGATGGTGCCCTGGCCGCCGTAGACCAGGTCTTCCAGCAGGTCGCGTGCCACCGCGCGGCCCTGGCGCTCCATCAGTGCGAGCAGGGTGCGGTATTCGTGCGCGGCCAGCCGTATGGATTCGCCGTTGCGCGTGACGGTGCGCCGCGCCGGATCCAGCACGATGTCTTTCCAGCTCAGCACCGGCGCGACGCGGCCTTCGCTGCGGCGGATCACCGCGCGCAGGCGCGCCAGCAGTTCGTCGATCTGAAATGGCTTCACCAGGTAATCGTCGGCACCGGCGTCGAGGCCGCGGATGCGGTCGCCGAGCTGGTCGCGCGCGGTGATGATCAGCGCCGGGGTGGTGTCGTAGCGCTCGCGCATCGCGCGCAGCACGTCGAGGCCGGAGCCGCGGGGCAGGCCGAGGTCCAGCAGGGCGGCCGTATAGGCATGGTCGGTGAGGGCGATGCGCGCCGCCGCGGCATCGTGCGCGCAGTCCACGTGCCAGCCGTCCTGGCGCAGGGCCGCGGCGATGGCGTCGGCCAGCATGCGGTCGTCTTCGACTAGCAGGATGTTGGGCAAGGTCCCCTCGTGGAGCTAGTGCTGTGTCATGAGTCATGCAGCCTAGGCGTGCGGCTTTAAAGAATTCTTAAATCCGGCTGGCCAGACTGCCATGCATCCGGCACGGTCCGCGCCACCCCCATCGGCGGACAGGGAAGCGGCCGGCTCCCTCCGCACAAGAGACGATGCCATGAGCGCCCAATCCAGCCGCCTGCCCATCGATGCGCCGCATGCCGCCGCTACCGCCGAACCCGCGCCGGAAAGCTGCGCGATGCGGCTGAGTGTGAACGGCCAGGTCCATACGATCAATGCGGACCCCGACATGCCCTTGCTGCGCGTGCTGCGCCAGGAGCTGGGCCTCAAGGGCGCGGGCTTTGCCTGCACCAATGGCCGCTGCAGCGCCTGCACGGTGCACGTCGACGATCGGCCGACCCGCGCCTGCCGCGTGCCGGTATACGTGGTGCAGGGCGCGCAGATCGTCACCATCGAAGGCCTGGCCGCGCGCGAAGGCCTGCCGCCGGGCCAGTTGCATGCGGTGCAGCGGGCCTGGGCCGAATGCGGCGTGCCGCCGTGCCCATGCCAGGCCGGCATGATCATGGCCGCCGCTGCCTTGCTGATGGACAACCCCGATCCGGGCACCGCCGAGATCGAGGCCGCGATGTTCCTCGACTGCGGTTGCGGCGCGCGGCCGCACGTGTTGCGCGCGGTGCGTTCGCTGGCGGAGCGCCTGCGTTCCTGGTGAGCGTTTGCAACGATTCCTTATCCCCCCACCCACCCTGGAGTTCCCCCATGCATCATCGTGCGCGTGGTCGTGCCCGTGCGTTGTCCCTGGTTTTCTTCCTGTCCGGCAGCGGCGCCGTGTTTGCGGCGGACGACGGCTGGCATGTGATCGTCGGCGCCGGCGGGCTGGATATGCCGCGCTATCCGGGCAGCTCGGAGCGGCGCAGCCAGCTGGTGCCGATGGTGAGCGCCAGCTATGGCCGCTTCTTTCTCGGTGGCGCGCCGGGCTCGGGTTCGCCGGCGGGGCTGGGTATGTATTTCCATCAGGACCAGCAGTGGCGTGCGGGTGTGTCGCTGGCCTATGACTTCGTGCAGCCACGCAAGGAGTCCGACGACCGCAAGCGCCTGCACGGCATGGGCGACATCGACCGCACGGCGCGGGCCACCTTGTTCGGCAGCTACACCGTCGACTGGTTTACCGTGCGCGGCAATGTTTCCAGCGATATCGGCGGCAAGGACCAGGGCACCACCGCGTCGCTCGATCTGGAAGGCAAGTACCGCTGGAATGACAAGCTGAGTTTCGTGGCGGGGCCGGGCCTGAGCTGGTCCGACGGCAAGCACAATCGCACGTTCTATGGCGTGGACGATGCGCAGAGCCTGCGCTCCGGGTATGCCGCTTATCGTCCGGGTTCGGGCCTTGAATCGGTGCGCTTCTCGCTGGGTGCGGATTATCGGCTGAGCGAGCGCTGGACCCTCGGCGCGCGGGCGATCGCGGCGCGGCTGCAGGGCGATGCGGCGGATAGTCCGATCGTGGCCAAGCGCATGCAGAACACGTATGTGGCGTATGCGTTCTACAGGTTCTAAAGCTACAGCGTAGGTTGGGGTGAGCCGGAGGCGAACCCCAACATCGGTACGTTGATGCGCATCGCATTGTTGGGGTTCGCCTGAGGCTCACCCCAACCTACGCCGGACGCTGTCGGGGTCACGGGCGCTTGAAGGCCTTGCGCGCCTTTTCGACCTTGGCCCGGATCGCACACGTCGCCACGTGATCGTCCACCAGTCCCATCGCCTGCATGAAGGCGTACATCGTGGTCGGCCCGACGAACTTCCAGCCCAGCTTTTTCAGCGCCTTCGACAACGCCACCGACTCATTCGACGTGGCGATGGCCTGCGTCGGCGCCGGCCGGCCGCGCTCCGCTTCGTAACGCCACAGGTAGGTGGCCAGCGAGCCTTCGCGCTCCGCCATCTCCACCGCGTGGCGCGCATTGTTGATCACCGCCTCGATCTTGCCGCGGTGGCGGATGATGCCTTCGTTCGTCAACAGCCGCTGCACATCGCGCTCGGTGTAGCGCGCGACGCGGTGGTAATCGAAACCATGGAAAGCCGCGCGGAAATTCTCGCGCTTGGTCAGGATCGTCCGCCAGCTCAGCCCCGCCTGGAAACCTTCCAGGCTCAGCTTCTCGAACAGGCGCACGTCAGCGCCGACCGGAAAGCCCCATTCGGTGTCGTGGTAATGCATGAAATCCGGCGCGGATGCACTCCAGCGGCAGCGCGGCTTGCCGTCGGGGCCGGCGATGGTGTCGCTCATGGGCCGTTCCTTGCGAAAGGCTGCCGGCGATCATGTCACTGCGGCCGCTGGCGGACCAGACACTGCTCGACCATTGGTTTGCCCCACTGCTCGCCAAGCGCTTCCGACACCAGCTGGAAACCGGACCGCTCGTAGAGATGGCGTGCGGCGTCCAGGCCCTTCACCGTCCACAGGCGGATTTCGCGGAAGCCTTGCTCGTCGCAATAGCGCAGCGTCTCGTCCAGCAGCCGCCGGCCCACGCCGCGGCCCTGCATGCGGCCGTCGACGATGAAGGTGCGCAGATGGGCGATGCCCGGGCCCATGCCCTCGCCATCGATGGCCACCGAACCGACCAGGGCGTCGCCGAGCATCGCGCGCCAGATCTGGTTGCCGGGGCGATCCAGGCGCGAGGTGACATCGGCCACCGCGGCTGCGACGCGGCTTTCGAACACCTGGCCGAAGCCGACCGTCGGCGCGTAGTACGCCATATGCAGCGAGGCGACGTCGCCGATCACGCCGGGCGCGTAACCGGTTTCGATGCGGATCTCTTCTTGTACCGGCGCGACGCCGAGGCGATTCGCGCGCAGTGCCTGCGCATAGGCGCCGAGGCTGGCGCATACGGTATCGAGCTGGGCCGGTGCGAAGTGGGCGGCGGCGGCGGTCACCTGCTTGCGCGCGAAAGCATCGACGGCGGCCAGCGTGCGACGGCCTTTCTCGGTGAGCACCAGCGGTTTGCAGCGGGCGTCGCCATCGCTGTCGAGCACACCGATCTCGTCGGCCTCGGTCAGCTTGGTGAGCAGGCGGCTGACGCTGGACTTGTCCAGGCCCAGCACCTCGACCAGGTCGACCGCGGTAAGCGTGCCGCGCCGGCCGAGTTCGACGATGGCGTGCACGGCCGAGGGCGAATAAGTGGTGCCGGCCAGGGTAGGGCGCAGGAAGCCCCATTCGCGCGCCATCTGGCGCGAGGCGGCGCGGATGCTGTCGATGAGGTCGGTCATGTTGAGGCTCGTTGCTGAGTATTAGTTGCAATATACAACTTTAAGGCTGCGAAGCCACGGCTGGTAAGTAGTTGCTGCAAACCTCTGATAGAAAATAACTATTTAGTACATTTTTGCCGGGTTATTTCGGCTGCGGGAGGCCATCCATATTTTATCCGGCACATATTGACCATGCTTATTTATCCGGGTATATATGCACTCCTCTTCAAGGATCGATCCCCATGTCGCCTCCCAACAACCCACTGCATCCCGCCCGCCATATCCGCTTGTTCGACCGCCACTGGGCCTGGCTCGAAGCGCAGCCGATTGGCGCCGGCGCCACGCTGCGCCGCCTGGTCGAGCGCGCCTGCCGCGATATCGATGGCCACTACCGCAAGGCCGCGGCGAAAGAGGCCTGCTACTTCCATATGCGCGACGCGGCCGGAGACCGGCCGCAGTTCGAGGAAGCGGCGCGCGCCCTGTTTGCCGACGACCGTTCGCGCCTGCGCCAATGCATCGCGGCCTGGCCGGAGGAAGTGCGCACGCGCATCGAAGCCATGCTGGGCGGCGCGTGATGGACCGTGCGAAACGCAAGGCCATGCTGCAGGCCTACAAGCTGGCCTTTCCGCCGATGGGCATCTACGCCATTCGCCATCTCGGCAGCGGACGCATGCTGATCGACCAGAGCGCCAACACCACCGGTGCGCTCAACCGCCATCGCACCCAGTTGCGGCTGGGTCTGCATGGCAACCGCCAGTTGCAGCAGGATTGGCACGAGCAGGGCGAGCACGCGTTTGCCTTCGAGGTGTTGCAGACGCAGGAAGAGCGCGCGGAGCCCACCTTCGATTACACCGCCGAGCGCATCGAGTTGCTCGACGCCTGGCGCAGACGCATACCGCCCGGCTCGAAGGATTCATATCGCTAGGGATGCCCTGATCTATTCCACGCCGGACACCGGCGCCGCGAAAAAATATGCGCGGAATTTATGCGCCGGCGCCTGCGCTTGGTGGAGTCTTTATCCGCATCGACGCCAAGATGGCCTCGCTCCCACACCGAGGTCCAACGCTGATGAGCATCCTGATCGTCCAAGGCCCGCACGCGGAAGGACACGCCGTCGGCGGCGAATTCGTGGCCGCGCTGCAGCGCGCGGTGCAGGCGGCAGGACATACGCTGGCCGTCTGCCAATGCGGCGGCGTGAAGGACCTGGTCGGGCGTATCCGCGAGCTGCGCGCCGACGACACCGAATTCGTAGTGCTGGATGCCGGCGAACTGGCGGAACAGGTGCGCGCGCAACCGGATGGCCTGGACGAAGCGCTGGATGCGCTGCCGTCGCCGTATATCGAGATCCACGACGACAGCGGTGCCGCGCTCGCGCCACCGGGGCCTGCACGGCATGCGCCGCTCGCCACCATCGTGATCAACGGCGATCTGTCGACCAGCTATCGCATCGCCATGGGCATTGCTCTGCGCCAACTGGCGGCGTGAAGACGGTGTGGAGTGTGATGCGCGTCGCGGTTATGTCATATCCATATGCGAGCCTGCGCCTCCCGCAAGCACCAGTACATAAAAAGAAGAGGATGGCGATGTCCATCGAACTCGACCAGGCCGACATCGACACGCTGCGCCATATCCACGCCGGCCGGCTGAAAGTGGTGGAGACGCGCCGCGCCGCGCGCCTGATGCTGATGGGTTATCTCGCTCCGCTCGAAGCCGGCTGCGCCGCGTTGGCGCCGGCGAAGATGGAACGCAACGGCAAGACCATCCCGTTGCGCATCACCTACGGCGGTACCCGCCTGCTGGCTCGCCACCGTCGCGAGGATGGCGGCGAAGACGGACCGGCGCCGCGTCCGGTACGTGCCGCCGGCTGAGCCGGGGCTTTATTCCAGCGACACCACGCAGTCGATACCTTCCCGCGCCATCTTCGCGTAGGGACAGATGCACTCGGTGTTGCGCACCAACTCTTCCGCAACGGCGCGTTCCACCCCGGGCAGGCTGATGCGCACTCGCGCGATCAAGGTGAACAAGCCGTCGACCGGATCGCGGCCGAAGGTCACCGCGGCGGTGACGGTGGCATCCTCCAGCGCTACGCCCGCACGCGCGGCCAGCAGGGTCAGTGCGCCGTGGAAACAAGCGGCATAGCCGGCCGCGAACAACTGCTCGGGATTGGTGCCTTCGCCTTGTCCACCGAGCGCCTGCGGCATGCGCAACTGCACATCCAGGTGGCCATCGTCCGAGCGCGCGACGCCGGACGCGCGTGCATGCCGGGCGGTGCCGCCGGTGACGCATACGGTGCCGGTATAGAGCGGATGGAAATCGGCGCCGTGGTATTTGTCGAGCAGCGAGGTGGGCGGGCGCGCCGGCTTGGTCATGGCGGCGCGATGCGCGCAGCGGCGGTGCTCATGCCGACTGCGCGAATTCAGAGCGATCGAACCAGGTCTGGAAGTTCACCGGGCCGAGCCGTGCGCCGGATGCGGGCAGCAGCGAGTCGCGCTGCAGGATGGCGCCGAAGTACGGCGCGCCGGCGTCGGCCAGCACTTCGTGCGGATCATGGGTGAGGGTGAGGAAGCGCTCGACCAGCGCGGACAGGCCGAACGCATCCGGGCCGGCGATTTCGACCATGCCGTTGAGCGGCTTGCCCAGCGCGTAGTCGGTGACCGCGTCGGCCACGTCGTCCGAGGCGATCGGCTGGATCAGCGCGGGTGACACGTGCACCTGGTTGCCCTTGGCGGCGGATTTGACGATGCCGCTGAGGAATTCGAAGAACTGCGTGGAGTGGACGATCGTGTAGGGGATGCCGGATGCGCGGATGATCTGCTCCTGCACGACTTTGGCGCGCGTATAGCCGCTGTCCTTGAGCCGTTCGGTGCCCACCACCGACAGCGCCACATGATGCTTCACGCGCGCCTTCTGCTCCGCGGCAGCGAGGTTGCTGCCGGCGGTGCGGAAGAAATCGAGCACGGCCTGGTCCTCGAACGAGGGTGAGTTGGCCAGGTCGATAACGATGTCGGTGCCGGCCATGGCCGCATCCAGACCCTCGCCAGTGAGAGTGTTGATGCCCGAGGCCGGGGAGGCGGCGATCGCCTCGTGCCCGCGCTTGCGCAGGCGCGCGACCACTTTGCTGCCGATCAGCCCGGTGCCGCCGATGACCAGGATTTTCATGGGGAGTCTCCGCTGGGGGCGCCGATAGCGCGTCGGGGGGATGCTAGGCAGCGGGGCAAGGGGGCGGTAGGCGCGGCGATGGGCGCATGGTGTTGCGTCTGGCGCATCAATCGCCCCGCGTACGCAGCGACGGCGTAGGTTTGGGTGAGCCAACGGCGAACCCCAACATTCGCTGGTTCCATGCGCACCATATTGTTGGGGTTCGCCGTTGGCTCACCCCAATCTACGCGGGCTCGTGCGTGGCGGAAAGACCAGGGATATACATCGTGTCCAACCCCCGCACCGCCTCCGTCATGTAATCGATAAACACCCGCACCCGCGTCGGCAACTGCTGCCGGCTGAGGTAACACAGGTAATGGCCCCGATCGTCCGGCGCATACTGCGCCAGGCAAGCCACCAGGCGTCCCTCGCGCAGGTATTCGCAGACCAGATACCCCGGCAGCTGCGCGATGCCCTCGCCACGCAGCACGCTCTCCAGCACCAGATCCATATCGTTGAACGAGCATTGCGAAGGCGGCACCAGCTTGCGCCGCTGTCCGTCGACCTTGAATTCCCATTCCGCAATCCGCCCCGCCACCGTGCGGTAATGAATGCACGCATGCGCCTCCAGCTCGTCGACCTGGCGCGGCAGGCCATGTGCCTTGGCGTAGGCGGGCGAAGCACACACCAGCATCTGCATCGGCACCAGCCGCTTGGCGATCACCTGGCTGTCTTCCAGCTGCCCGTCGCGGAATGCCACATCCACCCGGTCCGAGGTGAAGTCGGTCAAGCGGTCGTCCAGCAGCAGGTCGATGGCGATCTCCGGATAACGCGCGCGGAACCCCGCCAGCAGTGGCGCGATCACGCGGCGCCCGAAGCCCACCGTCGCGCTGATCCGCAACTGCCCCTTCGGCGGGCCTTCGCGCAGTTCGCGCATTTCCTCCAACGCCTGCACGATCCTCTGCACGCCCGGGTGGCAGTTGCGGAAGAACAGCTCGCCTTCGCGGGTCAGCGAGGTGTTGCGCGTGGTGCGCTGGAACAGCCGGGCATCGAGCTGCGCCTCCAGCTTCTGCACGCTGCGGCTGACCGCGGAGCGGCCCACGCCCAGGCGGTCCGCGGCGCGGGCGAAGCTGCCCTCGGCGGCTACCGCGATAAAGGCGACCACGCCGGCATAGCTGGCGGTAAAGCTCGAGGCGAGAGCGTCGGCCTCGTGCTGGGGTTTGTCGGGGAAGTTCAAGCTCATGCGCGGCTGGCCTCGTGGATGGGATCCGGGCGGATGCCGGCGCACGCGCCGGCCGGTCCATGTCCCCTAGTCGTACGAGGCTGGGCGGTTGTGACATCGAGCTCGAAAAAAATGATCGGCTAGACGCTGCCCAGTCGCTGCTCGATGCGCCGGTCCGGGATAAACCACATCGCGGCCACCACCGCGTACAGCACGCACGAGGCCACCGGGCTGCGGAAGGCCAGCGCCGTGGCCACGCTATGGATGGCGATCGAGATCCGCGTCTTGCGGTCCGCCCCCAGCGCCTTGCGCAGTTCCGATTCCGCGCCGCCGTTGGCGGCGATCAGCGTGCGTGCCAGCAAACCCCACGACAGCGCGGTGAGCAGCAGGGTTACGCCATAGCACACCGTCGGCACCGCGGCCGGCCCCGGCTGCGCCTTGTTGAGCCACGCGGTGGAGAACGGAAACAGCGACAGGCAGAACAGGAAGAACAGGTTCGCCCACAGCACCGTGCCGTTGACGCGCCGGACCAGCTGGAACAAGTGGTGATGGTTGTTCCAGTAGATGCCCACATAGATAAAGCTGAGGATATAGCTGAGGAAGACCGTGCCGTCCTCCAGCAGGGCCGCCCACGTCGCCGCGGACGGCACGTGCAGTTCCAGCACCATCACGGTGATCACCACGGCGATGACGCCGTCGGTGAAGGCTTCCAGTCGTCCCTTTTCCATCGCGTTGTCCACGGCCCGGCCAGGCCTGCATGTTCGGCCAGAATGCGCCGTGGCATTGGTGCGCTTCCGGCAACGCGCTATGTCCTTGCCGATGCCTGCCGGGCCCGCGCGCACGGGCCTAGCATCGAAACGTGGCATGGCCATTGGACATCGGCATCGCCTGCTGAGGTAGCGCATGAATATCGTCGTGGTGGGTGGTAACGGATTGGTCGGCCGGAACGTCGTGCGCCGCCTGCGCGCCAAGGGGCACGAGGTGAGCGCGGCGTCGCGCGCTTCGGGTGTGGACATCGTCACCGGCGAAGGACTGGCGCAGGCGCTGGAGGGTGCCGAAGTGGTGGTCGACGTAAGCAACTCGTCCGTGCTCACCGGCGAGGCGCCGTGCGAATTCTTCAAGGCCGCCATCGCCAACCTGCTGCAAGCGGAAGCCGCGGCCGGCGTGCGGCATCACGTCTCGCTCTCCGTCGTGGGCACCGAGCGGCTCGACGACAGCCCTTATTTCCGCGGCAAGGCCTTCCAGGAAGCATGCATCCGCGCGTCCGGCATCCCCTTTACGGTGCTCCATGCGACGCAGTTCTTCGAGTTCCTGCTGGATATCGTCGAGGTCAGCGTCTACGACCAGGCCCTGCGCCTGGCGCCGGCCTATATCCAGCCGGTGGCCTCGGCCGATGTCGCCGCATGCCTGGCCGAACTGGCGCTGCGGCCGGCGTTGAACGGGGTGATCGAGATGGCCGGGCCGGAGCGCGAGCCGATGTCCGAGATCATCCAGCGCTTCCTGATCCAGATCGAAGCGCCGTACGAGGTGGTCACCGACGCGCTGGCGCCTTACTTCGGCGCGCGCCTGGCCAGCGATTCCCTGTTGCCCGGCACGGACGCGCACCTGTGCGCGATGGACTTCGGCGCCTGGCTCAATCAATCCGAGTACTGGGGCGCGAGCTGGTAAGGCGGATTGATGCCGGACAGGCAACAGCGTGCGCCGCTGCGCATGCCTACCGGGCGCCAGGCGGCTGTTCCAGTCTTGTGCCGACGCATTCCACCACCGACGAGGAAAGACCATGAGCCAGCGCCTCAACTACCAGCAGCAGTCGCCCGAACTGTTCAAGAAGTTCGCCGAGTTCAGCAATGCCCTGACCCATTCCTCGATCGAGGAGTCGATCCACGACCTGTTGAATGTCCGCGCCTCGCAGATCAACGGCTGCACCTTCTGCCTGGACATGCACGTGAAAGAGGCGACCCTGCGCGGCGAGCGCGCCCTGCGCCTGTACCACGTCGCCGCCTGGCGCGAGTCCCCGTTTTTCTCGCCGCGCGAGCGCGCCGCCCTGGCCTGGACCGAAGTGCTGACCCTGTTGCCGCGCGACGGCGTGCCGGACGAGATCTACGAGCGCGTGCGCACCCAGTTGTCGGAGCAGGAGATCACCGACCTGACCTACCTGGTGATGTCGATCAACGCGTGGAACCGCATCAACGTGGCGTTCCGGCCGCAGCCGGGCGCGTTCGACAAGGCGTTCGGCCTGGACAAGGCCGGGTTGGCCTGATCATCCATCGGCAATGAGGAGAAACACATGAGCGTTTCCAGAATCCTTGCGGCCGTGCTGCTGTCCGCCGCCGGTGCGGTCGCTGCGCAGGAGGCGGCGCCGCATGCCAGCGTGGCGACGCTGACGAGCAAGGCCTTGAGCGACTACCCCAGCAAGGAGGTCACCATGATCACCGTGGATTACCCGCCGGGTTCCGTCGACCCCGTGCATCGTCACGATGCGCATGCCTTCGTGTATGTGCTGCAAGGTTCGATCGTGATGGGAGTCAAGGGTGGCAAGACGGTGACGTTGAAGGCGGGGGATACCTTCTATGAAGGGCCTGACGATGTGCATACCGTCGGCCGCAATGCCAGCCAGACGGAGCCGGCGAAGTTCGTGGTGTGGTTGCTGAAGGATCGCGGGGCGCCGTTGTTGACGCCGGTGCATTGAGCCCCGGCCAGTGCAGGTTGGGGTGAGCGCAGCGAACCCCAACGTCGTGCCGGTGCGGGGATCCGTTGGGGTTCGCCGATGGCTCACCCCAACCTGCGCCGTGCGGTGGGGCTGTGCTCAGAGCGGGGTCAGCAGCTCGACACCCAGCCCTGCCGCCACGCCCCCCAGCTTCTCCGGATTGCGCTGCACGGATACATCGGTAATCCGCTCGCCATCGGTTTCCAGTGCCATCACCGACTCCAGCTTGCCGCCGATAAAGCGCAGGATCGCCAGCTTCCCGTTGATCTGCGCCAGCTCGATGCCCAGCTCGCTCTTGAAGCGCAACTTGCCGGCATACAGCAGCTGCGCAATGCGCTTGCCGCCGGGCATCGGCCTGGGCATCGCGGTGGTGCGGCCGCCGCCGTCGCCGATCAGCTGCGCATCGTCGGCGAGCAGGGCGGTCAGCAGCTTGAATTCGCCGTTCGCCATGGCCTGCGCGAAGCGCCGCACGATGCGCAGGTGCGCTTCGGTGGACACCGTGTAGCGCGGGCGGCCGTCCTGCAGCTGGGCTTTCGCGCGATGCACGATCTGGCGCACGCCAGCCTCGCTCTTGTCGATGATCAGCGCGATCTCGGGATAGCCCAGCTCGAACACCTCGCGCAGCAGCACGGCGGCGCGCGCCTCGGGTGACAGCCGTTCGAGCAGGACCAGCAGGGCGATCGACACCTCGCTGGAGCGCTCCTGGATCTGTTCGGGGGTGTCCGGGCCTTCGGTCAGCCAGGGCTCCGGCAGCCACATGCCGACGTAGTGCTCGCGGCGCGCCTTCAGCGCGCGCAGGCGGTCGATCGCGGTGCGCGTGGTGGCGGTCACCAGCCAGGCTTCGAGGTTTTCGATCCGCGACTGCTCGGCGGCATGCCAGCGCAGCCACACGTCCTGCACCACGTCCTCGGCGTCGGCCACGCTGCCGAGCATGCCGTAGGCGATGCTTTGCAGGCGCGGACGCAGCCCCTGGAAGACGGTATTGAGGTCGTTCGTGGCCATGCGCTGCGGTTACCTTTTGCGTGGGAGCGGTCCCTCGCCCGTGACAGTGAAGCTGCGCCACCGCGCATTCTGGCGCAGAAGCGGACCGCGGGGTGGTGCTCGCGCGGAAACACCGTGGCGTCCTGCGCAGGCCTACAGTGCTGCCGCGCCCGTGACCATGCTGCCAGCTCCCGCCAGCATCCTCTATTTCATTCCTGCCCGGAGCAAGCCATGACCGTTTCGTTTGCCAAAGACATCGCCCCGCTGTTCACCGATGGCGACGTGCGTTGCATGGGCGGGATGGGCGTCCATCTGCGCGAGTACGACTACATGGCCAACCCCACGGGCGATGCCGTATTTGCCGACCATGCCAATGCGCGGCACGTGCTGGCGCGGCTGGATGGAAGCCGGACCCCGCGGATGCCCCCGGGTGGCCCCGGCTGGAACGAAGCCCAGCTTGCCTTGTTCGCCGCCTGGATGAACGACTGGCAGCCCTGAAGCGAATTGACATGCCCGGGAGCGGGCCGCAATGTTCGCGCTCCTTCGCGGTGCGCGAACCCGGCACCGTGGCAAGGCCTGCAATTTATTCATAAGGATTCGATGTGTCTTCTGTCATGACGCAAGCGGTGACCGCGCCGCTGACCCAGGCGGCGATCTTCCTGGTGGTGACGCTCAAGCCCGACCCGCAAGCCGACGCGGTCGTGCGCGCAGTATGCGCCGACCTCTCCGGCGTGGTGCGCTCGATCGGCTTCCGCTACCCGGAGCGTCATCTGTCCTGCGTGACCGGCTTCGGCTCGGTGGCGTGGGACCGATTGTTCGGGCAGCCCCGTCCGGCCGAGCTGCATCCGTTCCGCGAACTCCAGGGCGTACACCATGCGCCGTCCACGCCGGGCGACCTGCTGTTGCATATCCGTGCCACCCAGATGGACATGTGTTTCGAGTTGGCTACGGAAATCATGTCCCGCCTCGGCGAGTTCGCCGCGGTGGAAGACGAGGTGCATGGCTTCAAGTCCTTCGATGCGCGCGACCTGCTGGGTTTCGTCGACGGCAGCGAGAACCCGGTGAAGCAGGATGCCGTCGACGCCACCATCGTCGGCGACGAGGATGCGGGCTTTGCCGGCGGCAGCTATGTGATCGTGCAGAAATACCTGCACGACCTGAAGGCGTGGAATGCGATTCCGGTGGAGCAGCAGGAAAAGATCATCGGGCGCAAGAAGGCGTCGAATATCGAGCTGGCCGAAGAGGCCAAGCCCAGCTACGCGCACAACGTGCTCACCGTGATCGAAGAGAACGGCGAGGAGCTGGATATCGTGCGCGACAACATGCCGTTCGGCGAGGTGGGCAAGGGTGAGTTCGGCACGTATTTCATCGGCTATGCGCGTTCGCCGTCGCGGATCGAGCGGATGCTGGTGAATATGTTCATCGGCCAGCCGGTGGGGAATTACGACCGGCTGCTGGATGTGAGCCGGGCGGTGACAGGCTCGCTGTATTTCGTGCCGTCGGCAGGGTTTATGGACAGCCTCGAATAAGACGCCACCCGTAGGTTGGGGTGAGCGCAGCGAACCCCAACAATCCCCCGCCCCGCGCGTCACATCGTTGGGGTTCGCCTGCGGCTCACCCCAACCTACGTCGTCATGGGCGCGGGGTGGACGATGGCCACAGCAAGGTGCCCGTGTACTGCGGCGTCCAGGCCAGGTGCGCTTCACGCGCATGCGAGGCGGCGCGCTCAAGTGCGGGCAACACCGTTTCCAACGGACAAGGCTTGTCCGCCTCACAACCCGCCGGCACCAGCAACACGATCGCCGGCGGCGCCTTGTCACTCAAAGCCCGCAACTCACGCAACTGATCCAGGCTCTGCGCCTGATAAAACAAGCGCACGAAACGCTTGCCCGCAGCGTCTTTCCACAACTCGATCCCCAGCGCCCCGCCAATCGGCGGATCGTCCTTGGCATACCCGCCGAGCTGAAAGTGCAAACCCAGAACCGCAGCCAGCGCAACGATATTGTTGTCGCTGCCGACCAGCACGCTGAGCCGTGGCGCGTCCTGGTCGCTCAACAGTTCGAGCAGGCGGCGGCTCATCGACGACGCCACGCGTTCGGCCATATAGCCCGGTCGGGCATGGATATCGAACAGCAGCGCATGCAGTTGCGAGAGCTGCTGCAGCCGCTGCGCATCGGTGCGGCCCCAGCCGACTTCCGGCAAGGGACGGCCTTCGGCGTAAGCCATCAGGATCGCTTCGGCCGTGCCCGAGGTGGTGGCGATCGGGCCGGTGAGCAGCATGTGTCCCGTGCCGCTGGCGAGCGACAGGTTGCCATGCCATTGGCCGGGCGCACACCAGGCCGGATCGTGCGCGCCGCCGCAACCCATGACCTGCGCCAGCGCCGCCAGCGCATCGGCGTGTGGCGCAGTCAGCGCATCGGGGCCGCCGGTCGCACCCTGGATCGAGGCCACCGCATCGGCCGCGTTCCACTCGGTGGTCTTCGCTTCGATCGGATGGAACAGCGGGTCCTCGCTGCCTTGAGGCTTATGGCCGACGCCGATATGGCAACCCGGCGCGAAGCCTTCCGCCAACGCGGCGGCGCTGTCGATGGTGCGCTGGTCGGTATTGGCCCAGAACCACAACTGCCCGGCCGATGGGCAACCGCGCGGCGCGAACAGGCCCAGCGCGGCAAGGCGCTGGCGGTCGTAGGCACCCATCAGCTTGACGCCGGCGATGCCGTGCGGCGTGAGCTGGCTCGGCGGCTGCTTCCAGGCGGGCCACGGTTTCCCGCTGGCTTCGTCGAGCTGGATCTCGCCGGGCAGCGGCGTGCGCACGCCATGGCGGTACAGCAGCACCACACGTTCCGGTTGCATGCCGTCCGTGGCGGCGGACGCGCGGGAGGTGACCAGTGCCATGCACAGGCCCAGCAACAGCCAGGCCGCCACGTGCGGCAGCCGGCGGTATATCGCGATTTGCATCGTCATTGCATCGGTTCCTTGGACGGACCACCCCGCGCCAGGCGGCGCGGGGCCGCCCCGCCTCAGAAGTTGTAGCTGAGGTTGAGCATATAGATGCGCCCGGTCTGCAGGTACGCACCGTCCGCGCCCGGATCGTAGGCGAGGTAGCGGCGCGACTTGCCCTGGGTCTCGTGGAACGTGCTGTTGTCGAGCAGGTTCTTCACCGCGAAGCCGACGTCGAAACCGTAGGGCAGGTGATAAGTGGTGGCGAGATTCAGTGTGCGCGTCGGCTGCAGGTAGTAGTCCAGGCCGTTGCCGGTCAGGCCGAGCAGCTGCAGGCCGGTGTAGTTGTAGGTGAGGTCGGCGCGCAGGCTGCCGTCGTCGTAGAACAGGCCGAGGTTGTACATGCGCTGCGGCGCGCGTGGCAGCCAGCTCTTGCGGCCTTCGTGGTCGGGGCGCTGGCTGTCGGCGGAGCTGTGCTGCAGGGTGAGGTTGGCGCTGGCGCCGAAGTGGCTCCATACCCCGGGCAGTTCGACGAACTGGCGGCGACCGGCCAGCTCCAGGCCGTACAGGCGCGCGGTGCCGCCGTTCTCCGGCGTGGTGATCGGGATGCCGTCGGTGATCACCGTGCCGGTGGGCACGTTGCCGCCCAGCGTGCTGTCGTTGCTGGTGGCCGACTGCGAGGTGTAGATGAAGTTGTTGATGCGCTTGTAGTACGCCGAGGCGCTCAGCACGCCGCCCTGGGCGTCGTAGAACTCGGCGGACAGGTCGAGGTTGTCCGCCGTGCTGGGCTTGAGGTCCGGATTGGGCTTGGAGATGCCCAGCACCTGGCCGCTGATGTCGTCGATCGAATAGTTGGTCTGGCCGGAGATCAGGCCGAACGCCGGACGGCTGAAGCTGCGGCGCAGCGAGGCGCGGTACACGCTCAGCTCGTCGGGGCGGTAGTTGAGGCTGATGCCCGGCAGGAACTCGCCGTAGCTGCGGCCCATGCCGACGAAGCGGCCGGTGGCGTCGTCGCCGTTGGACTGCCACGAGTCGGCCGAGTAGTGCGTGCGCTCGTAGCGCAGGCCCGGCAGCACGCTCAGCGCACCGAAGCGCAGCGTGGTCATGAAATACGCGGCGTAGATGTTCTCGCGGCTCGACGTGGTGTTGGCGTTGTAGTCGTTGGCGGTGTAGTTGCCCGCACCGTTGGGATCGTTGACGAACTTGTAGGGCACGGCCTGGGCCAACACCCAGTTGCGGTCGATCAGCTTGAACGGACCGGCATAGCGGCCGTCGAATGCAGCGTTGACGACCTGGCCCGGCAGCGCGCCGAGGGTGGGGCCGCCGGGCGCGGTGGACGGATACTTCGGGCCGCCGAAGTACGGGCCGCCATAGATAAAGTTGTTGTCGTCGTGGAAGAACGGATGATCGTAGGCGTCGCGCTTGGAGGTGTCGCCGGACAGGCCGAACTTCACGCTCTCGACCGGGCCGTCCTCGAAGCGGTAAGTGGCATCGGCATGCGCGTTGACGCGCGTGTCGGTGCTGCCGGCGTCGTGGCCCTGCACCTTCCAGAAGCTGTTGGAATTGAGGCTGTAGAAGTAGTTCTTCAGCGCGGCGGAGCTGCCGGCGATGCTCGGGTAGGTCGGGTCGCCCAGGTCGAACGCGAACTGGCCGGTGGGCACCGGCCCGTACAGGCTGGCCTCGACGTAGTTCGGCCGCTTGCGCGCGCCGTAGCCGTACGAGGTGCCGTAGTCGATCACCCAGCCGTCCACCGTACTGCTGCCGCCGAGCTGCAGCGCCGCGGTCTTCTCGCGCAGGTCGCGCGTGTTGAAGTAGCCGCCGCGCTGGGCATTCGCCGCGTTGGGGTTGCGCGCGGAAGCCTGGTTCTGCTCGCCGGCCACGCGGTACACGCCGTAGATCGCGCGGGCATACAGCGAGGTGGACTCGCCGTGCCAGTCCAGCGAGGTATTGGCGCCGTAGCGCTTAATGCAGTTGGTGTAGATGCTGTACTTGTACTGCGAGCTTTGCAGCGGGCCGGCGGTGCTGAGGTCGGGGTTCTTGGCCTGGGCCGGATCGATCGGCTTGTACGAAGAGTTCGGCGCCACCGCTTCGGCGGCGTTGTCGTTCTTGCCGTAATAGGCCGCCACGTAGAGGCCCAGCGACTGGTCCGGGCCGAAGCGGCGCGCGAATTCCTGCTGCACCGTGCCGCCCTTGCTGGACACGCCAAGGTCCGAGGCCAGGCTGTTCATCTGGCCCTGCACGGTGGTGCGCGCGTAGCCGTCCTTGCTGAAGTCGAACGCGGTGGGCGTGCGCATGTCGATGCTGCCGCCGATCGAGTCGCCGGGCTGATCCGGCGTCGGCGCCTTGGACACCTTCACCGACTGGATGCCGAACGGCGCGAGCATGTTCAGCGAGATGGCGCGCGTGGAGGCATCGGTCTCGGGCAGGGCGAAGCCGTTGAGGGTGTAGGCGTTGTAGCTGGAGTCGAGGCCGCGGATGGTCACGTACTCGTTCTCGCCGGTGGCCGCCTGGCCCAGGTGCATGTCGCTGTAGGCGGACAGGCCCGGCATGCGCGCGACCACGTCGGCGATATTCGCCGAGGGCACCGCATTCATCTCCTGCTTGCTCATCACGGTGTTGACGCTGACCGACAGGCGCTGCTCGTCGATCGTGCCGATCTGCGGCATGGAGTCCGCGCTGACGCTGACGGCGGAGAGGGTCCTCGGGTTGGCGGGATTGGAGTTTTTCTCGACGTCGTCGTTGTCGCCGGCGTGGCCGGTGGGGCTGAGCACCAGGCCGAGCAGGATCGAGGCGGCGAGCAGGTGGTGGCGATGGAACTGGCGCATGGGGATGGCTTCGAGTGGGGAAGGCAGGCAGTGGGCAAGCCGCTTCCATGCCGCGCGCAGGCGCGGCCGGGGCGAACCGGCGTGGATGGCGTGCGCTTCCGTGCGCGGGGGATCAGGGCGCGGCGATCAGGGCTTGAGATCGGCCTCGCTGCAGCGCGCATCAGCGAACTGCGGATTGCAGCGTGCGCGCTGGTGGTTGGCGAAGCCGACGACATAGCCGTTGGCGGCCGCCTCGCCGTCGGGATAGTCGGTGCTCAGCAGCTGCGCGCCGCTGGCCAGCATGGCGTCGCGGCGCGTGCCGTCGTTGCGCAGCGCCTCCTTCAGGTCGGCATCGGTGCGCGTGCGCACCAGGTAACCCTGCTTGACCAGGCGCGTGATGTCCTCGGCGCTGCCGTCATTGAGTTCGGTGAAAGCGGCATCGTCGTCGCCGGGTTTGGCGTTGGTGAACAGCACGCGGCCGCGCAGCGAGGCATGGCCTTGCAGATAGGCCGGGCCGACGTGGCGCTGGTCGAGCAGGAAGATCACTTTGCCGCGCGCACTGTCCAGCGCAGGCCAGCCCTGCGCACGGATGGCGGCATTGAGGGTGGCGAAGCGCCCGCGCACGTCGTCGGGAGCGATGTATTCCTTGCGCGCGAATACCGAGCGGATTTCCGCGTCCAGCGCATCCAGCGCCTTGCTGTCGAACGGCTCGGGCTGCACGGTGGGGAAAGCCAGCTGCAGCGGCGTCTCCTCCGTTTCCAGCAGCACGAACAGCGGCAGATGGCGCGGATGCGCCTGCGACCAGGCGCTCACTTCGCGCAGGCAGGCGAGCAGCGGCTGGCAGGTGCTGCGCTGGTCCAGGTCCTGGATATGCATCACCTTGAAACCGGGGCGGCGCATCGCGTCCGCAGCGGCACCGGCACTGGCAAATGGCGGGTCCGCCGGCCGGCCGGCCTTTGCCACCTGCTCGACGATGGCCGGATGCGCATAGCGGCCGCCCTTGGCGTCGGCATAGATATCCAGCTCGATCTGGCGCACGCCGTCGTCGAACTGTTTGCTCAAGGGCGGATGGGCGTAGTCGATCCTGGCGAACAGCGCCGGGTCCGTGCGCTTCCACACCGCCGCTTCGCCAGGGGCGAGGCCGGCGTGGTAGCTGTTGTGGCTGCCGATGTATTGCAGTTGATTGAGCCGCAGCGGCGCGGACTCGGCGGCGAGCGAGGGCAGCACCGCCACGGCGAGCAGGGCGGCACAGGCATGCGTGGCGATGGCCAGCACATCGAGGCCGCGGTGGGCTCGGGCAGAGGGCTGGCGCAGCTCGGGCGAAGGACGCGTAGCGGACATGGCAGGGCTCGTTGGCGGAACGGAACGGCCGCGCCAGGGGAGCGCGGTATAACACCAGGATGAATTGGATCGATCCAAGTCCAGGGATTTTAGAAACATGGGTTTTGCAATCAGGTGACGACAGTGTGAAGTCTTTTACTTGCGTTTGGACGTCCAAATGACAGGGTTGTCATCTTGCGAGCGGGAACGGTGACGGTTCCAGGCGATGTGTGTCGATCGTCACGCAAGCGCAGACGCCGAAGAACAACGCCAACTTTCGCGTGACTTACGGCGCCTGCGTGAACGCAACGAGTCGTCTAGCTGCGGGGCCTATCACGCTTTTCCTCGAGTGCGTTTCTTACCATCGCCGGCGCAGGGGGGAGCCATCTGGAGGTCGTCATGTTCCCCGGAATTTCCGGTCGCATCGCCGTGTCTGTCCTGCTTGCCTGTCTCGCCTGCAACCTCAGCGCCGCCGATGCGCCGGTGCCGGGCACCGACTTCATCGTGCGCGCCGATCCGCTGGTGCCGCGTCCATCGAGTACCCCGTGCACGGAACAGCTGGCCGAGGTTGCCGCCATCGGCGAAAGCCAAGGCAGCTTCAATTACTCGCCCTACCACTGCGGCGTCGGCCCCTGGGCCAAGATCGTGCTGGAGATGGATTTCGTCCTGGAAGAAGACCGGGTGGGGAACAGCGTGCCGTTGCCGCTGAACCTGTGGTTGAACGGCGTGAACCTGTATTCGGGCAGCATCGCCCTGACAGGTAACCATGACGTCATCGCACCGTGCTACGAGGCGTACTGCGGACATGTGGAGCGCGACGTCACCGACTACGCCTCCGTATTGCGCTGGCAAGGACCGGTGCAGCGCGGGGGCGGCAACTGGAGCGCCGGGCTGGGCAACGAAAAAACACACACCGGCCCCAGCTTCGTCGGCATCGCCCGCCTGAAATACTATCCGCGCACCGTCACCGAACCGTTGCCAAGCGTGCCCGATGCGGTGTTGCCGCTCGGGGCCGGCAACTTTTTCAGCGGCGGCTACTTCACCGGTGTGCTCGCCGATCTGCGCAGCACCAGCGACCGCCTGGCGACGAGCTTCAACACCTCGGGGCAGGCGAGCTTGCCCAGGAACATCGAGCGCGCCTACCTGGACGTGACCGTGCGCCCGTCCGCCTACAACTACGTGCCGACCAGCCCGACGACGGGCCGCCTCGATGCCAACGATCCCTGGTACAGCTGCCTGCCGGCGCCACTGGCGGTTGTGCTGCCGCGCCTGTTGCTGGACGACAAGCACAACTTCGCCGCGCAATGCATCGGCGGCGCGTTCCGCGAGGCCGAGGTCAGCATCGACGAGCAGCCCGCCGGCGTGGTGCCGCTGTATCCCGCCTATCCGACCACCAGCGAGCGCGATGCGCAGTTGTGGCGGCCGGCGCTGCAGCCGCAGGAACTGCTGTACGTGCCGCATCGCGTGGACCTGAGTCCGTTCGCCGCGCGGCTGAGCGATGGCGCGCCGCATACCATCGCGGTGCGCATCGCCAGCAACAGCCGTCCTGGGCTGACCAATAATCCGGTGGCCGGCGCCTGGGCCTCGGCGAACCTGCTACTGTACCAGGACCGCCGCGTGAAGCAGGTGACCGGCATGCTCACCCGCAACGACCTGGCCGGACAGCCGCCGCTGCCCAGCCAGCGCAGCACGGTCGCGCTGGACCGCCAGGGCCATCTGCGCGGCAGCGTGGTCACTGCGTTGCAGCGGCATTTCGTGATCGACGGTTACGTCAACGGCTCCAAGGGGCGCATCCGCCATCGGGTGGAGCGCTGGGTGAATTTCGACAACACCCAGGACTTCGACGTGTCCAGCGAGAAGGTCGGTACGCAGCCGCGGCGCATCTTCGAGAAGACCATCACCCAGCACAGCACCGAGACCGGCAAGACGCGCACCTACCTCAATGGTGTGTTGGCTAATGAGCACATCACCAACTACGGCTATCCGGCATCGAGCTACTACTACCTGTGGCACGACCCGACGGTGGAACGCGAGATCCGCAAGTTCCGCCAGGACGTCGGCCTGCAACGGGTGCGCCGCGCCAACGGCAGCACGCTTTATAGCGCGGTGACGCAGAACCTGACCGGTGCCACGCTCGACGTCACCACCGGTCTGTTCCCCTATCGCGTGTTCACCAAGGTCAACGACCGCGGCGGTTGGCAGACCTTCCGCTTCAACGATTCGGTCGGCAGCTGCTACGACGCCATGCTGACCACGCGCGACGGCAAGCTGGCCACCTGGGCGACCGGCGGCAACTGCACGGACGGGCAGAACCGCCTGTCGTGGCAGAGCCGGCCGGATGGTTCGCCGGATGCGCTGGGGTGGTTGCCCTATCCCTGAGTGGGGCGGTTGCGCAGCATCACGCCGGCGATCTCCTTGAGCAGTTTCGCCGCCAGCGTCGCGGTGATGCCGTCCCAATCGCGGCGCGGGTTGTATTCGACGATATCGGCGGCGATCACCGGTTGCTGCAAGGCCTGGATCCAGCCGATCACCTGGCGCGGCGTGAGCCCGCCAGGTTCGCGGTGCGACACGCCCGGCGCGTAGGCCGGATCGAAGGCGTCGATATCGACGGACAGGTAGATCGGCGTGCGGATATCGAGCGCCAGCCGCTCGCCGCAGGCCGCGGCCTCGATCGCTTCGACGCCGAAGCGCTGCCATTGCTCACGGTGGTGGTCGTTGACCGTGCGCAGGCCCAGCTGGATCAGCCGGCTCGCCAATCCTTCCTCCATGATTCGCGCGAACGGCGAGGCGTGCGAGCGCGGGTTGCCCTGATAGGCATGGTAGATATCCGCATGCGCATCGATGTGCAGCAGCGTCAGCGACGGATGGTGCGCATGCGCCGCGCGCAGCAGCGGATGGGTGATGGCATGGTCGCCGCCCAGGCTGATCAGCGGCGTGCCGGTGGCGAGGATCGCGCCGGCCTCGCGTTCGATGCGCGTCCAGGCGTCCTCGCTTCCGTCGAAGTGGAGATCGCCGTGGTCGACCAGCCGCCCAGGGACGCCCAGGTCGATGCCGGTCTCGCTCCAGATGCTGTATGCGTCGGAGTAGAGCTCGCGCCGGATCGCCGGCGGCGCCTGTGCGGGGCCTTGGTGGAAGGACGAGTTCTCGTCGTGCGGAACGCCGAGCAGGGCAAGGCGGGTCATGGCGGTGAAGTCCGGTGGGTTGTGTGCGCAGCGAAAGGCTAGGGTGCCAAACCTCGCAGGTCTACTTCATCGAACTGAACTGTTATATAAGCTTGGCTTCATGTTCGATCTCACCCGCCTGCGCCTGTTTCGCGAACTCGCCCGCCGCGGCACCATGACCGCGGTCGCCGAAGCGTTCGGCATGACCTCGTCCGCCGTCTCCCAGCACCTGGCCACACTGGAGCGCGAAAGCGGCATGCGCCTGCTGGAGCGCGTGGGGCGTGGCGTGCAGTTGACACCCGAAGGCATGCGGCTGGCGGCGCATGCGGAAGCGATCCTGCGCACGGTGGAGCTGGCCGAGCTGGATCTGCGCAGCGCGGCTGCGCCTGGCGGCAGCCTGGCGATCGCCACCTTCTCCACCTATGCGCGCTGGCGCCTGCTGCCAGCCATCGCGCGGTTGCGCCAACGGGTGCCGGATCTGCGCGTGGTGATCCACGAGCTGGAACCCGCGGACAGCATCGCGGCCGTGCGCCGCGGCGATTGCCAGCTGGCGGTGAGCTTCACCTACAGCCTGGCGCCGCGCGCGATCGATGAGGAGCTGATGGTGCTGCCGGTGGCGGACGAGCCGATCGTGCTGGCGCTGCCGCCGGCCTGGCGCAGGCAGCGTGGCGCGCTCGACTTGCGCAAGCTGGCCGATGCGGAATGGATCGTCGGCTCGCGCGGCGCCGACGATGTCCAGCTGGCCGAGCGCGCCTGTGCATTGGCCGGCTTCGTTCCACGCATCACTCATCGGGTGGACGACTACGGGCTGATGCTGGACATGGTGGCGGAAGGTTTCGGCGTCGGCTTCGTACCGGAACTGGCGCTGGGCACGGCAAAGACGAAGGTGGCTGTGCGCGCGCCGCAGCAGATGACGTTGCGGCGGCAGATCCAGGTGGTCACGCGCGCGGGCTTGGCGGCATCGCCGTTGTTGCGCGCGTTGCTGGACGAACTGAGGCGACGGCGTAGGTTGGGGTGAGCCGCAGGCGAACCCCAACATCACCACGTTCAAACGCATCGCATTGTTGGGGTTCGCCTGCGGCTCACCCCAACCTACGCCGCTCAATCGAGCGGCCGCACCCAGATGTTGCGGAAGCTGATCGGCGCCGACGGGTCGCCATGTGCCTGCAGCTTGATCGGTGCGTCGGTGTAGGCCTTGTACACCGGCTTGCCGATGTACAGCGTCTCGCCGGTGAGCTTGCTGTGGTTCTGCACCACGACGCCGTTATGCAACACCGTCACATAGGCCGGCGATTGCAGGCTGCCATCGGCGGCGAATACCGGGGCGGTCCACACGATGTCATAGGCCTGCCACTCGCCCGGCGGGCGCATCGCATTGGCCAGCGGCGGCGTCTGCTTGTAGATGGCGGCGGCCTGGCCGTTGACATAGGTCTTGTTGCGGTACGAGTCGAGGATCTGGATCTCGTAGCCTTCATCACCGGGACCGGTCGAGGCGGCGAACACGCCGCTGTTGCCGCGCGCCTGGCCTTCGCCGCTGATGTTCTTCGGCACCTGCCATTCCAGATGCAGCTGGTAGTTCTTGAAGCGGCGCCTGGTCTGGATATTGCCCGTGGTCTTGTCCACCGTGGCCACGCCATCGTGGACTTTCCAATGCGCGGGCGATTGATCCTTCGAGGCTTCCCACTGTTCGAGGTTATGGCCGTCGAACAGCACGATCGCATCGGAAGGCGGTGCGGCATCGCGCTGGCCCGGCGTCACCACCGGCGGCACCGGTTCCCATTGCTCGGTGGCCTTGGGATCGCCGGCCGGTGGCGCGTTCTGTGCGCAAGCGCCGCCGGCGGCGAGGGCGAAGAGAAGCAGGGCGAGAACGTGGCGCGGATTCATGGGCGGGTCCGGTGGGCGATCAGACGGTGCAGATCTTGTAGGCGTCGGCGAAGGCGGCGAACGGATCGGGCCCGGCCGGCATGAACTCGTGCGCGATGTAGCCTTGGTAATTGAGGTCGGCGATCGCCTTGGCCACGGCGTGGTAGTTCAGTTCCTGCGTGCCGTCGATCTCGTGGCGGCCCGGCACGCCGCCGGTGTGGAAATGGCCGATCCACTGCATGTTGTCGCGGATGGTGCGGATCACATCGCCTTCCATGATCTGCATATGGTAGATGTCGTACAGCAGCTTCACGTTGGGCGAGCCGATGCCCTTCATCACTTCGACGCCGAAACGCGTGCTGTCGCCCTGGTAGCCGTGGTGGTCCACCTTGCTGTTGAGCAGCTCCACGCACAGGGTGATGCCATGTTCCGACGCCAGCGGTGCGATCTTCGACAAGCCTGCGATGCAGTTGTCGCGCGCCTTGCTCTCGTCGATGCCGGCAACGCGGTTGCCGAACATGGTGATCACGTTGGTGACGCCGGCTTTCTGCGCGAGCGGAATGGTGGTTTCCAGCTCCTTCAGCAGCGTGGCGTGATTGGCCGGATCGTTGAAACCCATGCTGATGAAGTTGTCGCGCTTGGCGGGGTAGCCCATCGTGACCTTCAAGCCGCTGTCGTTGACCACCGCCCACTCGTCCGCATACAACAGGTCGACGCCGGCGAAGCCGAGGCTCTTGAGGCGCTTGCACAACTCCGGCAGCGGCGCCTTCGAAGTCCAGCGGCTGAGCGATTGCTTGAGGCGGCCGGGGCCGCTTTTCTGTGGCGCGGCGGACGCGCTGTCGGCCGGCGCCAGCGCCGCGGTGGCGCCGAAGGCCGCGGCGGCGGCGAGCTGGCCGAGCATGGCGCGGCGGGTGATGCCTCGGGTGTTGATCATTCGAGCCCCAGCAGTTGGCGGTTGAAGCCACGGTCGGCGCCGGTCGCGGCGAAATCGTCGAACGCGCGCTCGGTGACCTTGATGATGTGATCGCGGATAAACACCGCGCCTTCCTGCGCGCCCTGCTGGGCGTCCTTGATGCAGCACTCCCATTCCAGCACGGCCCAGCCCGGATAGCCGTACTGCGCCATCTTGCTGAAGATCGCGCCGAAATCGATCTGCCCGTCACCCAGCGAGCGGAAGCGGCCGGGCCGGTCGATCCAGCTCTGGTAGCCGCCATACACGCCGGCGCGGCCGTTCGGCCGGAACTCCGCATCCTTCACGTGGAAGGCACGGATGCGCTGGTGGTAGAAGTCGATGAACTCCAGATAGTCCAGCTGCTGCAGCACCATGTGACTGGGGTCGTACAGGATGTTGGCGCGCGGATGGTTGTCGACCGCTTCGAGGAAGCGTTCGAAGGTGGCGCCGTCGTGCAGGTCTTCGCCGGGGTGCAATTCGTAGCAGACGTCGACGCCAGCCTCGTCGAAGGCATCGAGGATCGGGCGCCAGCGCTTGCCGAGTTCGGCAAAGGCTTCTTCAACCAGGCCGGCGGGACGCTGCGGCCATGGATAGAACAGATGCCAGGCCAGCGCGCCGGAGAAGGTCGCGTGCGCCGTCAATCCCAGGTTGCGGCTCGCCTTGGCGGCGAGCTTCAGTTGCTCGACTGCCCAGGCCTGGCGCTCCTGCGTCTTGCCGCGCAGCTCCGGCGGCGCGAACCCATCGAACAAGCGGTCGTACGCCGGATGCGAAGCCACCAGCTGGCCTTGCAGGTGCGTGGAAAGCTCGGTCACCGCCAAGCCATGTTCGGCCAGCGTGCCGGCGATATCGTCGCAGTAGCCCTTGCTCGACGCGGCCTGTTCGAGATCGAACAGGCGCTTGTCGTTGGACGGAATCTGCACGCCGGCAAAGCCGAGCGACGCCGCCCAGCGAGCGATGGCCGGCAGCGAATTGAACGGCTCGGCATCGCCCGCGTACTGGGCCAGGAAGATGCCGGGGCCCTTGAGTGTCTTCATGGGTCAGATCCTCAGCACGGTCTCGACCGCCCAGGCCCGGCCATTGCCCGCCTCGGACAGCGGGATATCGCCATGGTAGGCGCCAGGTACAGGCACGTACTGCATGACTTGCGTGCAACCGGGCTGGGAGATGAAGAAGCCCGACGTGGCCAGCTTCTTGGTCATCAGCACGAAGGCCTGCGCGGACTGCGGATCGAGGTCCTTGCCCTTGATCAACGCCTGCTCGTGCAGCTTGGTCACCAGCGCCAGGCGCTGTTTGGCGTCGAGCTGGGCGAACGGCTTGCCGCCTTCCTGCTCGAACGCGGCCATCGCCGTGAGGTAGCGCTTCTGTTCTTCCGGCGTGTAGACGTCCTTGAACATCTGGTCGATGAAGCGCGGCACGCCGGCATCGACGGCGCCGGGCGTGTCGGTGCGCGGCACGATGATGTCGACCACGGCGGTCAGCGTATCGTGCTGCGGCGTACTGAAGAACTGCGGGGCCGGGCCGCCTTTCAGCGCGGCGGCATGCGCGTCGAACACGGCCAGCAGCGAGGGCGCGGCGACGGCGCCGACGGCCAGCGTGGTCATGCTTTTCAACCATTCGCGACGGTTCATGGGCGGTCTCCTCAGATATTGCCGCGCTTGAGTTCTTCCACCGCATGGCCGGCCGCGCGCGCGGTCATCGCCATGTAGGTGAGGGACGGGTTCTGGCAGCCGGAGGAGGCCATGAACGAGCCGTCGGTGATGTAGACGTTCTTGCAGGCGTGCATCTGGTTCCAGCCGTTGAGCACCGAGGTCTTCGGGTCGCGGCCCATGCGCGCGGTGCCCATCTCGTGGATGCCGGCGCCGACGTTCGCTTCGACCTTGAACGAGCGCACGTCGCGGTAGCCGGCGGCGCTGAGCATTTCCAGCGCGTCGTCGACGATCTCCTTGCCGATCGCCAGCTCGTTCTCCTCGTGCGCGGCGTCGAAGTTGAGCAGCGGCATGCCGTACTTGTCCTTGCGGTTGCGGTCCAGCGTCACCTTGTTGCGGTGCGAAGGCAGCATCTCGCCGAAGCCCATCATCGAGATGCTCCACGGGCCAGGCACCTGCGCGGCGCGCTTGAGGTCGCCGCCGATCAGCGGCGTGTTCACCAGGCGCGTCCAGTCCTGGCGACTGGCGCCGCCCTGGAAGCCGAAGCCGCGCAGGTAGCCGCGCTTGTCGTTGCCGACGTTGCGGTAGCGCGGGATATAGAAGCCGTTGGGGCGGCGGCCGGAGTAGTAGCGGTCGTCGTAGCCGTCGACCATGGCGCGCGCGCCGCTGCCGAACAGATGGTCCATGATGTTGTGGCCCAGCTCGCCGCTGTCGTTGCCGAAGCCGTTGGGGAAGCGGCTGGAGGTGGAGTTCAGCAGGATGTGCGTGCTGCCGAAGGTCGACGCGCACATGAAGATGACCTTGGCGAAGTACTCGGTCTGGTGGCCGGTCTCGGCATCCTGCACGCGCACGCCGGTGGCCTTGCCCTTGTCGTTGTCGTAGATCAGCTCGTAGACGATGGCATTGGTCACCATGGTCATGTTGCCGGTCTTCTCGGCCGCCGGCAGGGTCGAGGAGTTGCTGCTGAAGTAGGCGCCGAACGGGCAGCCGCGCATGCACAGGTTGCGGTACTGGCAGGGCGCGCGCTGCGGGCTCTTGTCGTGCTTGAGCGGCCCGGACAGGTTGGCGGTGCGGCCGATGATCAGCTTGCGGCCGCCGAACTTGCCGGCGATCTTGTCGCGGAAATCCTTCTCCACGCAGGTCAGCTCCATCGGCGGCAGGAAATCGCCGTCCGGCAGCTGCGGCAGGTGCTCGACCGAGCCGCTGACGCCGATGAAGTGCTCGACGTAGTCGTACCACGGTGCGATGTCGTCGTAGCGGATCGGCCAGTCCACGCCGACGCCTTCCTTGCCGTTCGCTTCCAGGTCCATCGGGCTGAGGCGATAGCTCTGGCGCCCCCACATCAGCGAGCGTCCGCCGACGTGGTAGCCGCGGAACCAGTCGAACGGGCGCGTTTCCGAGTAGGGGTTGTCGATGTCGTCGACGAACCAGTGCTTGGTCGACTGCGTGATGCCGTAGAACGACGGGCGGGTATGGATCGGGTGGCGCTCGATATCGTGCCGCGTCGGTTCGTCGCCGTAAGGCAGCTCCCACGGTGCCTTCATCGCGGTGGGGTAGTCACCGTGCTTGACCATGGGGCCGCGGTCCAGCACCAGCGTCTTCAAGCCTTTCTCGGTCAGTTCTTTCGCGGCCCAGCCGCCGCTGACACCGGTGCCGACGACGATGGCGTCGTATACGTGCTTGTTGTCCATGTGTTTCCCTAGAGCGAAGGTGGAGGACGCGGAATCAGCGCAGCGGCTTGAGGTAGGCGTAGTCGATACGCGCGGCCTCGAGGTCGCTCATGCGGCTGAACGGCCCTTCCTGTTCGACGAAACAGTGCTTGAGTCCCGCGCGGTCCGCGGCGGCCATGATCGGCTTGTAGTCGAGCGTGCCGCGGCCCAGCTCCGCACCCGGGAAATCCTTGCCGCCGGCGCCGGGGAGGAAGTCCTTGGCGTGCATCAGCGCAATGCGGTGGGCGTTGGCCTTGAAGTAATCGGCGGGATTCTTGCCGCCCACATGCACCCAGCCGCAGTCCATCTCGAACTGCACGAGCTGGTGGTCGGTTTCCTTCAGCAGCACGTCGTAGAAGGTCTGCCCGCCGCCGACGTCGGTGAACTCGCGATGGTGGTTGTGATACGCGTACTGCAGGCCCGCCTTCCTGGCCTTCTCGCCGAGGCGGTTGGCGTACTCGGCGGTGCGCTTGGCTTCGTCGAGGGAATACGCCGGCTCCGGCGCGTTGGCGCCTTGTTCCTTCTGCATGATCGAAGGCAGCATGCTGCTGACGATGAACTTCGCGCCCAGGGTATGCGCGGCCTCCACGCCGGGGTCGAAACCCAGGCTGTCGAAGTGCATGCTGGGGCAGCTCAGGCCGGTTTCCTTCAGCTGGTCGCGCAAGGTGGCGGCGGTGGTGGTGACGATCGCCTCGATCTCGGTATAGCCGATGCTCTTGAGCGTCTTGAGCGTGCCGATCGGGTCGGCCTGGTAGGACTTCAGCACCATATACAGCTGGATGCCCAGCGCCTTGCCCTGCGCACCGGCGGCGAGCAGCCGGCCGGAGGGACTGCCGGCGAGCCATGCGGCGGCGCCGAACATTGCGGATCGAGCGAGGAACTGCCTGCGATTCATCATCATGTGGATTCTCTCGGGGCGGCCGGTGGGTAGCTTGAGGAGAAGGGGATCAGTCGGTAACGGCGACGGGCTGGCCGGCGCTGCTCCTGCGATCCTTGAAGGCGAGCACGAACAGCACCAGCACGGCCGCGGCGCAGCCGCCGGCGATCAGCCAGATCGAACGCCAGTCGTGGGTGCCTTGCGCGGCGTAGGTGTCGACCACTACGCCGGACAGCCAGGAGCCGACGAACATCCCCAAGCCATAGGTGAGGAAGGTGATCAGGCCCTGGGTCGCCGCGCGCAGTGCGGTCGGCGCTTCGCGGTCGATATAGATCTGGCCGACGACGAAGAAGAAATCGAAGCAGATGCCGTGCAGCACGATGCCCAGCCACAGCATCCACATCAGCTCGCCCGGCGCGCCGAAGGCGAACATCGCATAGCGCAGCACCCACGCCAGCATGCCCACCGCCAGCATGTACTTCACGCCCAGGCGGCGGAAGAACCAGGGGATCAGCAGCATGCAGAGGATCTCGGACATCTGTCCGCCGGTCATCTTGCCGGCCGCGTTGACCACGCCTACTTCGTTGAGGAACAGGTTGGTGAAGGCGTAGTAGAACTGCAGCGGGATGCAGATCAGGAAGGAGGCGAGCGCGAACACCGCCATCGAGCGATTGCGCAACAGGTGCAGCGATTCCAGCGGCAGCGCGTGGCGGATCTCGAAGCGCTGGTTGCACGCCAGCGGCGGCGTGGGTGGCAGGGTGAGGCAGTACAGCGCCGTCACCACCGACAGGCCGGCGGCCAGGTGCAGCGGCGTGGCGCTCGCTTCGACGCCCCAGGCGCCGACGATCAGGCCGACCACGATCCAGCCGATCGTGCCCAGCACGCGGATGCCGCCGAATTCCTCCTGCGGATCGGTGATGTGGCGCATCGCCAGCGAGGTGGTCAGCGCCAGGGTCGGCATGTAGCAGAGGCTGTAGGCAAGCAGGGAGCCGTACAGCGCCGCAAACGAAGTCTGCTTCGCCGCCACCAGCAGCAGCACCGCGCCGAGCACGTGCAAGGCGGCCAGTACGCGGCGGGTATCGAACAGGCGGTCGGCCAGCAGGCCGACGAACAACGGCGAGATCATCGCGCCGATCGCGGTGGTGCCGGCGACCGCGCCGATCTCCTGTCCGCTGAAGTGCAGGGTCTTGCCCAGCCAGGTGCCGACGGTGACGTACCAGGCGCCCCAGATCGCGTACTCGAACAGCATCATCAACCTAAGGCGCCACTTCATCCCCGTGTTCCCCTTTTGCGTGGTGTTGCGATCAGGTCGTCGACGTCCTGCCACACGCCACCCGCGGCGTGGCTCCTGAGCATGGCGTCGACCAGCAGGCTGTTGCGATAGCCGTCCGCGAAGGTGGGCAGGGCGGACGGCTTCTTGGCCGGCGCGCCGCCGTGGCGGATCCAGGCGTAGGCATCGGCGATCAGATTGCGGAAGGCATCGGGCCAGGCTTCCGGATGGCCGGCGGGCAGGTGCGCGTAGGCGCGTGCAGCCGGATCGAGCAGGGCAGGGTCGCGCGTCAGCACCGTGTTCGGCTGCGCGTGATGGCCGATCCACAAATCGTTCGGCTGCTCCTGCCGCCAGGCCAGCGAGGCTTCGCGGCCGCTCACTTCCAGGCGCAGGTCGTTCTTGTGGCCGGGCAGCACCTGGCCGATGGTGACGCAGCCGCGCGCGCCGTTGTCGAAGCGCAGCAGCACGCTGGCCAGGTCTTCGCTGGCGATCTTGATCTTCTTGCGCGGCGCGGTCTTGGCGGCCTTGGCGAAGGCCTTCGGCGAAGCGGCGGGCACTTCGCGCACCGGCACCGCGGTATGCAGGTCGGCCAGCACGGCGACGATGCGCGCGCCGGTGACGTGTTCGGCCAGGTCGCACCAGTGCGAGCCGATATCGCCCAGCGCGGAGCTGGCACCGCCGCGCTTGGGATCGAGCCGCCAGGAATAGGCGCGCTCGTCGGTCAGCCAATCCTGCAGATAGCAGCCGTGCACGAACACCTGCGCGCCGAGCTTGCCCTTGGCGATCATCGCGCGGGCCTGCTGGATCAGCGGGTAGCCGCGGTAATTGAACGTGACCACGTGGGCGACGCCGGCCGTGCGCGCCGCTTCGTGCAGCTCGCGGCTTTCTGCCAGGTTGCTGGCCAGCGGCTTGTCGGAGATCACGTGCTTGCCGGCCTGCAGGGCGGCGAGCGAGATCTCGCGATGCAAATGGTTGGGCGTGGTGTTGTGCACCACTTGTACGGCCGGATCGGCCAGCAGTTCGCGGTAGTCGGCATAGGCGCGGTCGACGCCCAGTTCGCGGGCACGGGCCTGCGCCGATTCGAGGCTGGAGCCGGCGATGCCGACGATATCGACGTCGCCCAGGCGACGCACCGCATCCAGATGATGGGCGGCAATAAAGCCGGGGCCGACCAGGCCCATGCCGAGACGCTTCATCGGCATGTGGCGCATCCGCGGGTCGCTATGGACTGGCTAGGCATGTCCCCCTCCAAGGTATCGCTACCACTGAAAATGTATTCGATTACATCCGCATGCAGACTGGACTTCCAAGGCACAACCGGGAAAAGTGCGATGCAGGCCACGCAAGTGGGATGGAGCAGGACCGCGGAAAAACTGCGCTGGTATGTAACAGACTTGGAAATGCCGATGCAACGATTTCATGTAATCCATTACATTGCGGCGCAGCATGGATGGCCGCCACGGCATCGACGAAGCGCTTGCTGGCGCGCGCCGGGGTGGTATCGTCCCGCACCAATCGGCGGCACGGGAGGCCGGCATACGTGAGCGGGAAGGGATCGAAGGGCGCTCGCAAGAGCAAGGGCGCAGCGCTCGAGGCGCCGCCGGCCCGCGTCAGTACGGTCAAGGAGATCGCCGCCATCGCGAAAGTGTCGGTGGCCACCGTGTCGCGCGCGTTGCAGCGGCCGGAGGTGGTCAGCGAGAGCACGCGCCAGCGCATCCACGAAGTGGTGAAGCGCCTGGGCTACACGCCGAACGCCCTGGCGCGCAACCTGCGCACCGCGCGCACGCGGCTGATCGTGGCCTTGCTGCCGGACATCGCCAACCCCTTCTTCTCCGAAGTGATCCGCGGCATCGAGCAGGTGGCGCACGAGAACGGCTATTCGGTATTGCTTGGCGAAACCCAGGGCAGCCTGGTCCGCGAGCAGGCCTATGCCGACATGGTCGCGGCACGCCGCGCCGACGGCATCATCACCATGTCGCCGCGGGTGCCGGCGATCCCGATCCAGGGTCGCCTGCCGGTGGTCAATGCCTGCGAGTACGTCAAGGACGGGCAGATTTCCAGCGTGTATATCGACAACGTCGCGGCGGCGGGCGTGGCGGTGGATTACCTCGCGATGCTGGGGCATAGCGAGATCGCCTTCGTCGCGGGCCCTCCGTCCAGCCCCATCTGCGTCGATCGCGAGCAGGGTTATCGACTGGCCTTGCAGCGGGCGAAGCTGCCCGTGCATCCAGGCCTGATCGTGACCGGCGATTTCTCGATCGAGGCGGGCGAGCGTGCGGTCGAGCAACTGCTGGCGCAGGGACAATCGTTCACCGCGCTGTTCTGTTCCAACGACGAAATGGCGATCGGCGCCTTGCGTGCGCTCAGCTCGCACGGCCTGCGCGTGCCGGACGAGGTGTCGGTGGTCGGCTTCGACGACATCCGCTTTGCGCGCTACACCTCGCCGCCGTTGACCACGGTGGCGCAGCCGAAGAATGCGCTGGGGCGCGAGGCGATGAGCATGATGCTGGAACTGCTCAACGATGCCGACGTGCCGCCGCGCAAGCGCGTGCTGTCGGCGGACCTGGTGGTGCGCGGTTCGACCGCGCGCAGGCGGTCGGCGTAGGTTGGGGTGAGCCGCAGGCGAACCCCAACGATGCGCAATGGTTGAAGGTCGCGATGTCGGGGTTACTGGCTGCATCAGCAGCCAGCCCTTCGGGCCATCCGCTACGCGGATGTTCGCTACGGCATCCTGCCTTCGCAGTCGCCTGCGGCTCACCCCAACCTACGTCGCTTTCTTCTCTCGGCTGCGCTTACGGACAGGCGCGACGGCGCCATCGGCCTGGATCTGCTCCATCCACGATAAGGCATCGACGTATTCAAGGAAATGCCGCAGATAGCCGGGCGACAGCTCGCGCATCAGCGCGATCGAGCGATGCGCGAGTGCGCTGGAATTGAGCGGTCCGGTATTGGCGGGGGCCGGTTGCAGCGACTGGCGCAGTTGGCTTTCGGTGCGCAGGCCGGACCAGAGCTGGCGGAAATCGCCAAGCATGCTCAGCTCGGGGAAGGCGCTGGTTCCCCGATTGGCCATGGTTTGCGCAAGGGCGCGCAGCGAGCCATCGCTTGCTGTATCCGCGGCAAGCTCGGCTTGCGCGGCCGCGCTTTCGACGACGGCGGCATAGCCATCGAGCAGGGCGGACAGCCGCGCGTCGAGCAGCCGGCGTACTTCGCCGGCATGCGTCGCCGCGCGTTGCTCCAGCGCCTCCATCACATGGAAGCGGACCGGATCGAGCCCGTGGGCACCTTGCTCGCGCCACGCATCGAGCCTTGCTCGCGCCTGCGCCGGCTGCTCACTCATGCGCTGCGCTTTCATGGCCGGTCTGGGCCGCTCTGGGCCGGACGCGGCACCGGCGCAATCTCCACGCGCCGGTTCCTGGAGCGTCCTTCCTCACTGGTGTTCGCGCCAACCGGCTGCTCCGCGCCGAACGCGGCGGCGAACACTGACGACGCAGGCACGCCTTCGGCGATCAAGCTGCGCGTCACCGTCAGCGCGCGCTCGGCCGACAACTCCCAGTTGTCGGCGAACTGGCGGTTGCCGTCGCGCACCTGGCGGTCGTCGGTGAAGCCGCTGACCATCAGGATCTCGTCGCGCGACTTGAGGTATCCCGTCAACGGGCCGGCCAGGCTCTTGAGCACCTCGCGGCCCTCCGGCTGCAACTGGTCGGAGTTCAGCGCGAACAGCACGTTGCCGCGGATGCCGATGCGGCCGTCGACCAGGGTCACGCGGCCGGCGGCGAGCGGTGCGGCCAGCGCCTGTTCCAGCGTCTGGCGGCGCTGCGCCTCAGCCTGGCGCCGCTTCACTTCTTCTTCGAGCTGGTTCGACAGCTGCATCTGCATGCCGATCATGCCGACCAGGATCAGCACGAACACGCCCAGCAGCACCGACATCAGGTCGCCGAAGGCAGCCCAGATCGGCGTCGACTCGGTGTCGGCTTCGATCTCGCCGCTCATGCGGTTTCGGCTCCGGCCGCGGCGCGGGCATCCGCCAGCTGCTGGATCTCTTCGATGATCTGCTTCTGCGACAGCATGCTCAGGTCGACCACTTCGCGGGCCTGGGCCACGTAGTAGGCCAGCTGCTCGTCGCTGCGCGCGAGCGAGGCGTCCAGTGCGCCGGCGATCTGCTGCAGGTGCTCCATCAGCGCCTCGTTCGACTGGCCGAACAGCTGCACCGCAACGCCCAGCGCCTCGCCCAGGCTGGCCACTTCGGCGGCGCCGCCGGCGACGTGCGCGGCGGCGGTGCCGAGCTTGCCGGTCTGCGTTTCGACATGGTCCTGGAAGCGGGTGCCGACGCGGTCAAGCAGGTCCGCCGAGGTGGCGATCAGGCCGTCGATGGCGGCGCGCTGTTCGGTCGATGCGTGATTGACCGAATCGAGCAGGGTTTCCACGGTGGCGAGCAGGCGGCTGCGTTCTTCCAGCGTCGCGGTGTCGCGCACCATGCTGTCGGACAGCTTCTGGCGCAGCTCGGCGACGACTTCGGCGGCGGCCTTCGGCGCCTCGGAGGCGGCCTGCACGAGGCGGGAGATCTCGGCGATGGTTTCGCCGGCGTGGGTCCGGGTCTGTGCGGTGATCTCGCCTGCGGTCTGCGCGAGGGTGTCGCAGATATCGCGCTGGCGGTCCGCGGCATGCGTGGCGGTCTGTTCCCACTGTGCATGCAGGGCGGTGGACATGGCGCCGATGGATTGCGTCCAGGCGGCGAGGCGTTCCTGGTCGCGCGCCGTGAGCGCCGCATGCAGGTCCTCGTGCGACTGGCGCACGGTGCCGACCAGCGAGGCGGCGTGTTGCTCGAACGTCGCGGCGGCTGCGGCCAGCGCTTGCTGGTTGCGCGTGGCCAGTTGATCGTTGCCCGCTTGCTGCTGCGACAGCGTCTGCTGCCAGGCATCGGCGGCGCTGTTCGCGGCCGTATCCAGGCGCGTGGAAACCGCGCCGACCAGGGCAGCCGAGCGCTGTTCGAAGGTGCCCGTGAACTGCTCGAGCGAATGGCGCAGATCGCCGGTGAGCGCTTCGCCGGCGCGGCGATGTTCGGCCAGCGCATCCTTCCACAGCTGCGCCACGTTGGCGGTGGTCGCCTCCAAGCCTGCCGACAGGCCGTCGAGATGGCGCTGCACGCCTTGTTCGACCGTCTCGCGCAGCGCCGCCGTCTCGCATGCCAGGCCGGCCATGGTGGCTTCCACCGCGGGCTGGATCGACGCGCTCACCGCGCGTGCGCTGTCGGCCACGCCCTGCTGCAGCGACTGCCCGACGGAGTCGGCAAGGCGCGCGTAGGTGGTCTCGGTCCTGGCATGGAATGCCTCCTGACCGGCGAGCTGGCGCTCGTGCGCGCTCAGGTTCTGCTGCTCGATGGTGAGCATCAGCGCCTGCAGGCGATCGACCAGCGTCGGCATCAGCTCGGCCTGGCGCTGCAACAGCCGGAACGCTTCGTCGCGCTGGTGCGCCTGCGAAAAGATGCGCAGAGTCGTGGCGGCATGCGCATCGAGCTGTTGCGTCGCCTGCATGCGCTCGCGGCGGCACAACGCGGACAACAGGCCCAGCATCGCCGAGCTGGCCACGCCGGCGATCGAAGTGCCGAACGCGAAACCGAGTCCCTTCACCGGCGCGGCCAGCGAGCCGCGCATGGCCTGCAGGTCGGCGGCGCTTTCCAGCGCCAGGCCGGTGCCGCGCAAGGTGGCCATCATGCCGAGCAGGGTGCCCAGCATGCCGAGCAGCACCAGCAGGCCGACCAGGTATGGCGTCAGCACCGGCGCCGGCAGCGCCGCGCGTTCGCCTTCGACACGCAGGCGCACGCTGTTGCGCAGGCTTGGATGCAGTTGCGCGAGCCAGTCACCCAGGCTGGGCGGCGCCATTGAGAGCTTGGCAACCGCGTCGCCCAGCGTGCGCGTGGCCTGTCGATAGCGGAACAGTTCGAAGCCACCGGCCAGATAACAGGCGCCGATCAAGGCAGCGATGGCGGCGCCGAGCGGATTGGAGCCGACATAGCCGGCGCCGATCCAGCACACGGCCGTGAGGCCGGCGGCGAAAACGAGGGGGTAAAGAAGACTTCTGAACATGACGTCCCAATTAGCTGGCGCGAAGGGCTGCAAGCAGGCCTTCGACCGGTTGAAAACGAACATCCAGTTCGGCGAGCAGCACGCTCTGCATGTCCTTGCGAAAGACGTCGAGCCACGCGGCCGACGTTCCCCCAGCCGGGAGCTCCGCTCCCGCTGCGCCGCCATCCCCGGTGTGATCCGCGGTGTGATCCGGGGTGTGATCCGCGGTCTGGCGCAAATGTTCGAAATGCACGCCGAGCAGCTTGGGCGCGGCGGTCAGCAATGCGTGTTCGCGCGGGCTCAGCGCGACTTCCATCGCCGCATCCAGGGCCGCGAGCTGCGCCATCGGCGTGTTCTTCGCGGCGAGCCGGTCGCGCAACTTGCCGCGCAAGCGTCCGGTGGCGGCCTGCATCGCGCGCTGATGGGTGAGGTAGCGCTGGCGGACGATGGCGGCATCGATGCCAACTTCATCGCGCTCCGCGGCAAGCGCCAAGGCCTGGTCGCTCACGATGGCCTGGGCCAGGGCGGCGCGCAGGCGCGCGCATTCGTCCTCGTCCTCGCCGCTGAATGGCGTGCCGTCCGCGACCGCCGGCCGTCCGTCCAGCGCCGTGGACAGCGCAATGGCCTGGTTCCAGTCGAGCCATTGGCTCAACCGGTCCGGCAGCGGGGGCGGGGTGGACGGGGCGGCGGCGTCCGTCAGGCTGGCGAGCAGGCGGATGAACGTCGGACCGCGGACAAGCGTCCGGGGAAGGGCTTGCGACATGCGACTGGCTGAAAAAAGACGACAATTCTACACGTGGCCCAGGACACGTTGATTAAGCGGGGGTGGAATGGGGCTGCTTCCAGGGCAAGCTATTGACTGATATCGACTTTGTCCCGGATGGGCGCTTGATCCGCCTCGAGCATGCCGATCGTCCTCAACCATCGCTCCGTCAGTTCAGGCCAACGGCCGATCGGCAGCGGGGTCGGGCGCAGGGCGAAAGCGTGGCCGCCCTGTGCGTACAGATGCATCTCGGTGGGCACGCCGGCCTTCTGCAGCGCGACGTAGTAGGCCAGCGATCCCTCGATGGTATCGGTGGGATCGTTCTCGGCCTGCAGCAGGAAAGTCGGCGGCGTATCGGGGCGCACGCGGATATCCGGGCGCAGGCGCAGATCGGTCTGCAGGCGGGTGGCGCGGTCCTCGTCCTCGTGCAGCCATAGATGGCCGGGGTAGAGGGCGATGGCGAAATCCGGGCGCGAACTGAGCTGGTCCGCGGCATCGACCGGCGGATAGGTGCGCCGGTCGAAATGCGTGCTGACCGCCGCGACCAGATGGCCGCCGGCGGAGAAACCGATCACGCCGATCTTGTGCGGATCGATCTTCCATTCCGCCGCATGCTGGCGCACCAGGCCCAGCGTGCGTTGCGCATCCTGCAAGGCCGTCTGCACCTTCGGGTAATAGCGTCGGTCGTTCTTCCAGGTCGGTCCCGAATCGGGCACGCGGTATTTCAGCAGCACGCAGGCGATGCCGCGCGAGACGAGCCAGGCGCAGATATCGGTGCCCTCCAGATCCATCGCGAGGATCTGGTAACCGCCGCCGGGAAACACCACCACGGCCACGCCCGTGTTGCGGCCCTGCGCAGCGTAGAAGGTCATCGTCGGTTGGCTGACGCTCTCGATTCTGGCCCAGTCTTTGCCGACCGATTCAGGCTTGGTGATCGGCAACGCGTCGGGCACCTTGCCTGGCCAGATCGGCAGCTGCGTGTGGCCGGCCGAGGGTTGCCAGACGGCAGTTTGCGCATGTGCCGTGCCGCCGGCGAGGGCAAGCAGAAGCGTGCTGAGAAAGAGCTTGTGCATGACGGCGTGGCTCGATCGGGACGGAACCGTGAGGGTGACCACGGGAAAGGCCGCGCTTCGGGCGCAGACGGGCAGGCGGATGTCGAATGGCGGAAAAGAAAGGGCAACCGGGCGGCGTTGCGATGCCGTTTGCAACGCGGCTACGCGGCGCTGAGGACGACCGCGCCAGCAGCTACACTGGGCCGTCGATGGATCGTTGGAGACGCCTGGTGAAGGCCACGAAGCAAGCACGCACGACGCGCGGCGGATCGCCTCTTGAAGCCTGAAGACCTGCAGCGGCTGGTCACCGTCGCCATGCCCTACGGCAGGTACCAGGGCCGCCTTATCGCCGATCTGCCGGGCGCTTACCTGGCCTGGTACGCCCGCAAGGGTTTCCCGCCCGGCGATCTGGGAAACCTGCTGGCGTTGGCGCTCGAACTCGATCACAACGGCTTGAAGCGGCTGCTCGATCCGCTGCGCAAGCCTCAGTAGGCGGATGCAGCCATGAAGCGATCGCGCCTGATCCTCGGCATTGCGCTGGCGCCCTTGGCGTTGCCGGTGGCTTATATGCTGCTGTTGCTGCTGTTCTCGGGCGATCCGTCCAGAGCGGCGGGGCATCCGCAGACGTTCTTCCTTGATTTCGTCGCAGTGGCCTGCGTCTGCTACGCGGCCAGCTACGTGCTCGGCGTGCCGGTGATCGTCGGCCTGCTGCTGGCCCGGCGCCTGACCGTCCTGCCTTGCGCGCTGCTGGGCAGCCTCCTCGGGGCTGTTGCGGCAGCGCTGACTTACGCCCACTACCGCGAGGGCGGGGTGGAGATCGGGGTTGCCATCCTGCTCGGTGGGGCCGCGTCCTTGCTGGTTGCCGGTGTGTTCTGCCTGGTGGCCGGGGTGCCTTGGCGGCGCGACCCTGCGGCCGCCGAGGCTTGAGGTTTTCGTAACTCCTTGCTGCTCGGCGCAGGAATATCACGGGTAGATATATCGATAGATTTTGCATCGATATTCGCAATTAATTACTCGAAGGTAATTAATTGCGCCGGCCCCGGCTATTTTCTACGAATATATTTATAAGCTTCTGATGCGCCGGTAAATGTATCGATATTGCCTCGATATAATGCGCCGGCGGATTTGATCGCTTTCACTAAGTCTTGATTAATGCGCCATGGATTCGTGATTTAAATCACGGGATTTTCTATTGACGCCTCACAACGTCTCGCCCTACGTTTGATGAATTCATCAGTCGGGAGCTGATGAATGATCCTGTGACTAGCGCGGGTTATGACCAACGCCCTTCTAGACTTTGGAAGTGCGTGTTTCGTGCAGGAGATGGCAGGGGCTGCAACGCGCCTTGGATCGCTGGGCAATTCCGGGAAAAACCACAGCTGCCGTGCCTGTTCACGGCTTTCATTAATGAGGTTCTCGCAACCCCATGGGGTTCGTTTGTCCTCAAGATCCTTCGGAGCATTGCATGCCAAGCCATTTCCGCCACAAAGTCATGAAGCACGATCGTTCCTTGAAACACCAGGGGCTCGCCAGCCGGATCCGGCTGGTGCTGGGCCTGTCGGTGCTGGTTGCAGCATCGGGTCTGTGCGTGGTTCCCGCCGCCAGCGCGGCCGACGCCCCCGCGCTGACAGCCATCGGATCGATGGCGACGCAACACGTGCCACTGGCCGTGAGAAACGGTGCCGCGCTGCTGGTCAGCAACCTGGATACGCAGAAGCATCTGAAGCTTGCGCTGAGCCTGCCGCAGCGCAACCAGGCCGAACTCGATCAGCTGCTGCACGATCTGCAGGACCCGCGCAGCCCGCAATACCACCAGTACCTCAGCGTCGAGGAATACACCGCGCGCTTCGCGCCGACGCAGCAGGACTACGACACCGTGGTTGCCTGGGCGCAGGCCAATGGCCTGACGGTCACCGGCACCCCGGCGAACCGCCGCCTGGTCGACGTCGAGGGCCCGGTGGACACGATCAACCGCGCGTTCAAGGTGAAGATGGGCAATTACAACCATCCGACCGAGAACCGCACGTTCTTCGCGGCGGATCGCGAACCGGTTGCCGCCGGCCTGAGCGTGCCGTTGCTGCACGTTTCCGGACTCGACAACTTCCGCCTGCCGCATACCAACTACCACAAGAACACCAGCGCCAACGCCGCGCCGGTTCACCACAGCGGTTCGGGCCCTGGCGGCGAGTACCTGCCGAGCGATATGCGCACCGCGTACTACGGCAGCGGTTCGCTGACCGGCTCCGGCCAGACGGTCGGCATCTTCTCGTTCGATGGCTACGTCACCAGCGACATCGCCTACTACTACTCGCAGACGGGGATGAGCTCCAGCGTGCCGGTCAGCAACGTGCTGGTCAGCGGCTTCGACGGCAAGTGCGGACACGTCGGCAGCAGTTGCGACGACGGCGAGCAGATCCTCGATATCGTCAACGTGATCGGCATGGCGCCGGGCCTGACCAAGGTGTTGTTCTACGAGGGCGACAGCGCCACCGACATCCTCAACAAGATGGTCTCGGACAACCAGGCCAAGGTGCTGAGCTGCTCCTGGGGCGGCGGCGATTTCAACAATGCCACCGACGATCCGATCTACCAGGAAATGGCGGCGCAGGGCCAGACCTTCGTCAACGCCACCGGCGACAGCGGTTCGTATAACGCTTCGTCGAGCGCCTACGATCCGCCCTCGGCCGATTCCAACGTGCTGGAAGTCGGCGGCACCGATCTGACCACCGGCACCGGCGGCGCCTGGTCGTCGGAAACGGTCTGGTCCGATGGCGGTGGCGGCTACACCAGCGCCTCCGGCGAAAGCACCCCGAGCTATCAGAAGCTGGCCGGCGTGATCACCTCGGCGAACAAGGGTTCGACCACCTATCGCAACGACCCGGATGTCGCGGCCGAAGCGAACTTCGATAACCCCACCGTGAGCAACGGCACCTTCCAGACCGGTTACGGCGGCACCAGCTTTGCCGCGCCGCGCTGGGCGGGCTTCCTCGCGCTGGTGAATCAGCAGGCGGTGACCAACGGCCATGCCACGGTGGGCTTCGTCAATCCGGCGCTCTACAACGTCGGTATCGGCACCAGCTACACCAGCAACTTCCACGACGTCACCAGCGGCAGCAACGGCTTCAGCGCCGTGGCCGGTTACGATCTGGCGACCGGCTGGGGTAGCCCGCAGGCTGCGCTGGTCAGCTCGCTGGCCGGTTCCGGCGGCGGTGGCGGCAGCACGCCGGTGGCGAACTTCGGCGACACCATCAGCGGCCTGGTGGTGAACTTCACCGACAGCTCGACAGATACGGGCGGCACCATCAGCTCGTATGCGTGGACCTTCGGCGACAGCGGCACGTCCACCAGCAAGAACCCGAGCCACACCTATGCCGCGGCCGGCACCTACAGCGTCAAGCTGACCGTGACCGACAACCTCGGCGCCACCAGCAGCAAGACGCAGTCGGTGACGGTGAGTGGCGGCGGTGGCGGTTCATCGCAGCTGCTCGGCAACACCGGCTTCGAAAGCGGTGCGGCCTCGCCGTGGTCGATGAGTTCCGGCGTGCTGTGCAGCAACAGCAGCTGCTCCGGCCAGACGGCGCATGCCGGCACCTGGTTCGCATGGATGAACGGCTATGGTTCCAGCCATACCGACACGGTGTCGCAGTCGGTGGCCATCCCCAGCGGCAAGTCCAGCGCCACCTTGCAGTACTACCTGCATGTCGATACGGCGGAGACCACCACCAGCACCGCTTACGACACCTTGAAGGTGCAGGTGCTCAACAGCTCCGGCACGGTGCTGGCGACCCTGGCGACGTACTCCAACCTCAACGCCGCCAGCGGTTATACGGTGCACACGGCCAACCTCGCCGCGTACATCGGGCAGACGGTGACGATCAAGTTCACCGGCGCGGAAGACTCGTCGCTGCAGACCTCGTTCGTGTTGGACGATGTGACCTTGAACGTGCAGTAAGCACGCGTTTCGCACCGCCGCCGGGAGCTGGCGGCGGTTGCGGATACTCGCTACAAAAAAGAACCCGGCCGCGTGGCCGGGTTCTTCTTTGGATGGCCGCAGGACGCGGGCCATTCGACTTGCAACCAGGTTCGATTTCAGGGGCCGGGCGACGTCCCGGCCGGATAAGCGCGGAATGCCACCGCTTCGCCGTTCGCGGTGACCGCCTGTCCGGTGATCACACCCTGGTCATTGATGTCCTGTGCATCGACGACGACGCCCGGATAATCCGGCGCCAGGTCGTTGAGGTCGGTCATCACGCCATCCTCGTACAGGAACCCGCGGCAACTGGCGAAACCTGCCGTGCAGGACACACCCACCGCCTGCGCCAGATTATTGATGCCCAGTGCCTGGCTGTGGACGTCGTTCGCATGCAGTGTGCCCAAGTCGCGTGGCGGGGAGCCCTTGCGCCACAGGAAAGCATGTTCTTTCAGGGCGGCACCCGGAACGACGTTGGCGAAACCGACCACCACCCCGTTTTCGTTGATCGCCATCGGTGTGTTCCACGCGTCGCCGCCGATCGTGCCGATGTCCGTGGCATGGCCGTTCTCCCACAGCACCATATGCGCGGCGGTGTAGCGACCGGCGGCCTGATCGCAGATGCCGGAGATGCCGACGATCTGCCCGTGATCGTTGAGGGCCGTGGCTGCGCCGCTGGTGTCGCCATACAGCAGCGGCAGCCGTCGCACATGCTTGCCCGCATCGCTCCAGACCACCGGCAGGAACTGAAGCACCTGGTGGCTTTTGGGATTGCAGCTCGGGTCGGGTATACCGGTCTCCGCCCAGCCGGCGGTCTGCAGAAAATCGTTGGTGCCGGTAGCGAAACTGTTGTTGCCGCCCGGGAGCGGCGGTAGCCCATGCATTTTTCCGAAAGCCCACACGAATCCCCAGCAGGTGGTGCCGGTCGATGGGATGAACGCCGAGCAGCTCCAGGCCTCGCCCCGCGGGTCGGGCGTGGCGGTCTGGGCGATGCCGGACAGCACGCCCAGCGCATTTTTCACCGGCCAGACCACCTGGCTGTTGGCGCCACCGAGCGTGCCCATGTCGTGAGCGGCATGGTGCAACCAGAAGGTCGCGTGCGTGCGGCCATCGGAGAGCACGGAGAAGCCGGAGATCAGGCCAAAACGGTTAATGCTGTTGCCCTGGCTTGACGCGCCGCCCAGCGAGCCAAGTTCGACGACGGTATAGCGCGGTGGCGTTCTCGCTGCCGCCTGCAGGCTTATGCAGGCCAGCAAGGCGGTTGCCAGCACAACCGGTGTTTTGCGTTTCATGACCGTCCCCTTGCGCGTTGGTTGGGGCGCTGAGCCTGCGTCCGGTATGCGGCAACCGGGAGCTCCACTTTCGCTATTGCAGCTGGTCCGGTACGCAACCGGCATCCGCTAGACTTGAGTGCATGCGCCGCTGGGAACTCACGCTTAGGCTTGATCCGCGCCTGGAACAGCCCCTGTTCCTGCAGTTGGCCGGCCTGCTCGCCGAGGACATCCGTCGCGGGCGGCTGAAACCCGGCGATCTGCTTCCGGGATCGCGTGAGCTGGCGGACTACCTTGGCGTCAACCGCAACACCGTGATCGCCGGCTATGACGAACTGGTCGCCGAGGGGTTGCTGCAGACGCGCGTCGGCAGTGGCACGTTCGTGGCGATGCAGCCGGTGGTGCCGCAGTCGCGAGGCGAGCCGGTGACGCTACCCAATTACGGGCTGGCGCCCTCATGGCTGGCGCCCACACCTGTTCAGAATTTGCCCCCGGGCATGCTGGCGCTTTCATGCAGTTCGCCGGACGTGCGGCTGCTGCCGTCACAAGCGCTGGCGCGTGCGTTCCGGCGTGCGGTGGCGCAGAACGGCCGCTGGGTACTGACCTACACCGATCCACGTGGTCACCTGCGCTTGCGCACCGAACTGGCGGCGATGCTCACGCGGACCCGCGGCCTGCTGGCTTCGCCGGACGACATCCTGATCACGCGCAGCATCGAGCAGGGCCTGGACCTGGTAGCGCGCACCCTGATTACGCCGGGCGACAACGTAGTGATCGAGGCGTTCGGCTATCCGCCGGCGCGAAACATCATGCAGCTGGCCGGTGCGCGGCTGTTGCCGGTGGCCGTCGATGAGCATGGGCTGGACGTCGATGCGCTGGAGACCGTGCTGGCCCACGAACGCGTGCGCGCGGTGCTGGTAACGCCGCACCACCAATTTCCCACCGCGGCGGTGATGTCGCCATCGAGACGTGCTGGCCTGGCCGAACTGGCGCTGCGGCATCGCTTCGCCATCATCGAGGACGACTACGATCACGAGTTTCATTACCAGGGCGAGCCCATTCTGCCGATGGCCGCGGGGCCCGCGCGTGCCAACGTGATCTATGTCGCCTCGATGGCGGACCTGCTTGCGCCAGGCATGGCCACCGGCTTCGTCGTTGCGCCGCCCGCGGTGCTGCAGCGGTTGGTCGCGCTGCGCGCCACCACCGATGCGCAGGGCGATGCGGCGGTGGAGTGCGCGATCGCGGAGTTGTTCGCGGACGGCGAACTACTGCGCCACGTGCGCCGTATGCGACACACCTATGGCTGCCGCCGCGATGCGCTCGCGACTTCGTTGACGCGGCATCTGGCCGGCGCCGTCGAGTTTCGCGTTCCGGAGGGCGGCCTGGCGCTCTGGGTGCACGCGGAGGATGGAATCGATGTCGCCGCATGGGCGCGCGAGGCCGAACGCGAAGGCGTGACGTTCCGCGGCTCGCGCGAGTTCGATTGCTCGCACCGTGACGATTCGTTCATGCGTCTGGGCTTTTCCTACCATGACGAGCAGGAACTGGACGAAGCGGTACGGCGCATGGCCAGGGCACTCCAGCGCCTGCGTTCGCGGGCGTGGGTGGCGCCGACGGCATAAGGTGGCTGATGTTGATCCGATTCACTGGAAAGGTGCAGAAGCGGTAAGGTGACCAGGTGCAGCCCTACGACCACAAACCCATGTTGATGTTCGCCGGTTGGCTGGTCGCTTCCTTGCTGGCAGCGACGGCTCATGCCGAGTATCGAACAGCCAAGGATGAAGCGGTGCAACTCGGCGCCATCGCCGGCGATGTCCAGTCGGTATCTTTTTACGTAGTCGCGAGTGCAGGCAGGTACTCGCTTCAAGGCGAGGCTTTCAAGAAAGCTTCGACGCTGCGGGTTTTCCGAAGCTGCGGGGGAAACTGCCGCATGTTCCTCAAGCCTTTGCTGGATCACCTGTCCGGCGCAACACCTGGCGACTGCCCCGTGGGGCAGGAAGATGTACTCGTCGAGATCGGCGACAAGGCGTCGTTGGTCTACAGCTACTCGGGAAAGGTCATCCAGGCCGACGGTCGCTGCTATCTGAGCCAGCAGGGTGTCGGGGACATATTGAGAAAAGCCGGATTCTTCTTTGATTGAGTTTTTCGCAGTCCTTCGAGACGCGCAAAAAGCGTGCGGGAGGTGGAATGTCGCCGGCTTGACTGCTCCCGTCTGCAAGCGTGTCTATTAGCCTGGCAACGCTTCCATCATCATGTTGATCAGCGCTCGCAGGCCGGACGATAAGTGGCGATGTCCTGAGTAGTACAGGCATAAGCCTGGAAAAGACGGGCACCACTCCTCCAGAACGCGTTGGAGCCGGCCGTCCTTGAGTGCCGCGGTCGACAGGTGGTCAGGCACGAAAGCGATGCCGATGCCATCGATGGCGGCCTCCACCATCAGCGGTTGGTCCGTCAAGGTAAGCGGCCCGGAAGGGTTGATCCTTTCAACCACGCCCTCGCACTCCAACTCCCATCGGTAGATGGCACCACTTTCAAACCGGAAGCGGATGCAATCGTGGTGATACAGATCTTGCGGGACCTGGGGGTATCCGCGTCGTTCGAAGTACTCGGGCGAGGCAATGGCCGCAAAGCGCACCTCTTTCGAGACGGGGATGGCCACCATGTCCTGTGGAACGGCTTCCGCCAAGCGGATGCCTGCATCGAAGCCCCCTGCAGTGATATCGCTGAGCCTGCCGTCACTGACGATGTCGAGATGCACCTGAGGAGAGCGTGATCGCGGGCCGTGGCGGTTATGGAACCGGCGTTCCGCTGCCCTTTGACGGATTTGAAGCGATCCTCACCGGCGAGACGCGTCAGTTATCCGGCTTCTACCTTCAACCGGTCGACACGCGACTCGGGGGATTCAACGACCGGCGCTCGCACAACAAAGCAGTTTGGGGGATTTACGCCACGCAGTGGCTCGACCCGATGCATTTGAACGGGTTCGACGTCTATTACATCGGTCTGCGCGACCGAAACGCTATTTTCGACCAGGGCGCTGGCAAGCAGTTGGCGCATACCTTTGGTTCCAGAATCTTCGGAGACGACGGCGCCTGGCACTGGAACCTCGAGGCGGCGTTACAGCTCGGCACATTTGCAGGTCACCGCTCGAAGGCGTGGGGTGCAGGAGCCGAGACGGGGTATCGCTTCCGGAGCACTCCGCTGCGACCGGAGATTGCTCTCACCGCCGATATCGTCTCGGGTGACGAGGATCCAAACGATCCGAGGTTGGGAACGCTGAACTCGCTTTTTCCGAACGGGAAGTATTTTGGAGCGCTATCGCCGATCGGCCCGCGGAATCTCATTCACGTGCGCCCTTCGTTCTCGATGCATCCGCACAAGGATGTCGCAGTATCGCTCACCGCGGTGGCCTACTGGCGTCAGAGTACCGCTGATGGAATCTACGCAATCTCGGGGTTGCTGGTGCGCAGCGGTCGGCAAAGCGACTCCCGCTTTATCGGCAAACAGATCGAACTGGCCACAAGCTGGCAGGCGACACCAGAGCTCAACTTGACCGCGTCGCTTAGTGTTTTTGATCCCGGTCCATTCATTCGTGACACCGGGCCAGCGCGCACGATCAGGATGGCCGGTACCCAGGCGACCTTCAGGTTCTAGCCGTGCGGCTGCTGACGTCCAAGGCCGTCTCTAAGGGCTCTCGACATATCCCGTCCGACAGCAGTCCAGTGCCATCGTTAAAGGCCAGTGCCAAGGTTAAAGGTGCCAGTGCCAGGGTCAGGGGCTTTCGACAGACACCTGGATCGCTCGATGAGGCTTGACTCTAGACCTTGATCAATGGTCTAGACTTTGCCCCATGGACACCCAAACCCCCTCCCTGACCATCGGTGCCGTCGCCAAGCGCGTCGGTGTGAATATCGACACCATCCGCTTCTACGAGCGCGAAGGACTGCTGCCGGAGCCTGTTCGGCGGGCTTCCGGCTATCGCAGCTACGACGAAGGCGCGGTTCGGCAGCTGCGGTTTATCCGGCGCGCCAAGGATCTGGGCTTTACGCTGGAGGAGATCCGCGACCTGCTGGCGCTGTCGGCGGATCGGCATCGTGGCGTCAAGGCGGTAAAGCAGCGGGCGCAGGAGCGCCTCGCGGCGATCGATGCGCGCATTGCCGAGTTGACGCGCGTGCGCAACGGGCTGGAGGAATTGATCGAGGCCTGTCCGGGGCATGGTTCGCCGGACCAGTGCCCGATCCTGCGTGCGCTGTCGGACGCAGAGGATCAGGCATGAGCGCGCAGGAAAAGAGTTGCTGCGGCGCGCAGGCAGAGGTGGCGGAAGTGGCGGCAGCGGAATCGGCAAGCGCGAGTTGTTGCCACGCCAAGCCGTCGGCTCACGATAACCATGCGCACCACGATCACTCGCACGACCACTACGCGCACCACAGCGTGAAAGACCCGGTCTGCGGCATGTCCGTCGACCCGCATACCGCCAGGCACCGCACGGATTTCGAAGGCCACACTTATTACTTCTGCGCCGCCCGCTGCCGCGAAAAATTCCTCGCCGACCCGGCCAGCTATCTGGGCGAACGCCCCAAGGCGCCCGCCGCGCCGCCCGGCACGATCTACACCTGCCCGATGCATCCGGAAGTGCAGCAGATCGGCCCCGGCGACTGCCCCAAGTGCGGCATGGCGCTGGAGCCGATGATGCCCAGCCTGGACGCGGACGACGGCGGCGAACTGCGCCACCTGTCGCGCCGCTTCTGGACCCTGCTGGCGCTTACCTTGCCGGTGTTCCTGCTGGCGATGGGGCCGCACTTGTTCGGTTGGCATCTGCCGATGCCGTGGGACGCCGTGGCGGCCTGGACCGAGGCGCTGCTGTCCAGCGTGGTGGTGCTGTGGGGCGGCGCGTCGTTCTTCGTGCGCGGTTGGCGTTCGCTGCGGCCGTGGTCGCCCAATATGTACACGCTGATTGCGCTGGGCACCGGCGTGGCGTGGCTGTACAGCATGGTGGCGTTCTTCCTGCCGGACACGTTCCCCGCCGGCTTCCGCGATGCGCACGGACGGGTTGGCGTGTATTTCGAATCGGCCGCGGTGATCGTCACCCTGGTCACGCTGGGCGATTTCCTGGAACTGCGCGCGCGCCGCCGCACCGGCGCGGCGTTGAAAGCGCTGCTCGGCCTGGCGCCGAAGACCGCGCGCCGCGTCAACGGCGATGGCAGCGAACAGGACGTGCCGCTGGAAGACGTGCAGGCCGGCGACGTGCTGCGCGTGCGGCCCGGCGAGAAGGTGCCGGTGGACGGCGTGGTGCTGGACGGCGCAAGCCATGTCGACGAGGCGATGCTCACCGGCGAAGCGCTGCCGGTAGCCAAGCGCGCGGAGGACCGCATCACCGGCGGCACGGTCAACCAGGATGGCGCGCTGACCATGCGCGCGGAAAAAGTAGGTGCGGACACGCTGTTGTCGCGCATCGTCGCGCTGGTGGCGCAGGCGCAGCGCAGCAAGGCGCCGCTGCAGCGCGTGGCCGATCGCGTGGCCGCGTGGTTCGTGCCGGCGGTGGTGGCGGTGGCCGTGCTGGCCTTCGCGGCCTGGGCCGTGTGGGGACCGGAACCGCGCCTGGCGCATGCGCTGATCGCGCTGGTGTCGGTGCTGATCATTGCCTGTCCGTGCGCGCTGGGCCTGGCCACGCCGATCTCGATCATGGTGGCGAGCGGGCGTGGCGCGCACGAAGGCGTGCTGTTCAAGGACGCGGCGGCGATCGAGACGCTGCGCGAGGTCGACACGCTGGTGCTGGACAAGACCGGCACGCTGACCGAGGGCAAGCCCACGCTGAAAGATGTGCTGAGCACCGGCGCGCTGCCGTGGGATCAGCTGCTGGCGGTGGCGGCGGCGCTGGAACGTCCCAGCGAACATCCGCTGGCCCGCGCGATCCTGGCCGGCGCCGAGGCGCGTGGGGTGAAGGTGCCGGCGGTGGAGGCATTCCGCACGCTCACCGGTGGTGGCGTGCAGGGCAGGGTGCTGGGTCGCGAAGCGGCGCTGGGCAATGCGCGCTTGTTCGAGACGCTGGGCATCGTGATCGGCGAAGACGCGCAACAGCGCGCCGATGTACTGCGCGAGGAGGGCGCCACCGTGATGTTCCTCGCCGTGGATGGCGCGCTGGCCGGACTGCTGGCCGTAGCCGATCCAGTGAAAGCGAGTACGCCGCAGGCGATCGCGGCCTTGCGCGAAGCCGGCCTGCACATCGTGATGCTGACCGGCGACAACAAGGTCACCGCACAGGCGGTGGCGAAGACGCTGGGTATCGACGCGGTGCATGCCGATGTCTCGCCGGCCGACAAGGCCGCGGTGGTGAACGAGCTGCGTGCGCAAGGCCGGTGCGTGGCGATGGCGGGCGATGGCATCAACGATGCGCCGGCCCTGGCTGCGGCGGATATCGGCATCGCCATGGGCGGCGGCACCGACGTGGCGATCGAGAGCGCGCAGGTGACGCTGGTAAAGGGCGAGCTGACCGCGATCCTGCGCGCGCGTGCGCTGTCGCAGGCCACGGTGGCGAATATCCGCCAGAACCTGTTCTTCGCCTTCGTCTACAACGCACTGGGCGTGCCGCTGGCGGCGGGCGTGCTGTATCCGTGGCTGGGCCTGAGCTTGTCGCCGATGGTAGCGGCGCTGGCGATGAGCCTGTCGTCGGTGTCGGTGGTAGGCAATGCCTTGCGCCTGAGCCGAGCCAAGCCTGCGTAGGTTGGGGTGAGCCACAGGCGAACCCCAACATTGCCACCGGTACGGCCATCGCTACGTTGGGGTTCGCCTAGGGCTCACCCCAACCTACCTGTCGCAGCCTATCGACGTCGAGCAGCTCCACGCCGGTGCGCGTCACCCGCAACAACTCCGCATCGCGATACCGCGCCAACAGCCGGCTCACCGTTTCGGTGGCAAGCCGCAGATGGTTGCCGATGTCCGCACGCGACATCGGCAGCGGCAGCAGTGCACCGGCGCAGCCGAGCGCCACGCGGCGCTCATGCAGATCGACCAGGAACGCCGCCATGCGCTCCTCGGCCGAGCGGTCGGCGGCATCCAGGGACTGCCGATGGATCAGCCGGCTCATCGCGCCGAGCAGATGCGCCTGCACCTCCGGTTGCCGGTTGGCCAGGTCGCGCAGCGCGGCGAACGGAAAACGGCAGCACTGGGTGCGGCCCAGCGCGATGGCGGCGTTGTCGTGCTGGCCGAGCCAGATCGCATCCAGCCCGAACAGCTCACCCGGCAGATGAAAGGCCAGCACGCGCTCGCGGCCGGCGCGGTCGACCGATACCGTCTTGGCCATGCCCGCCTGCACCGCATACACCGCATGGAACGGTGCGAGCGGGCGGTACAGATATTCCCCGTCGCGCAGCAGGCCCACCCGTTCGGCGATGCAGCGCAGGCCGTGCAGTTCCGGCCGGCCATAGCCGGCGGCCTGGCAGGCCGGCAGATGGGCGCAGCCGCTGCAGCGGGTCGGCGCGAGTTCGGCCGCGGGCATTTGCATGGCATCGGCGACCGGCATGCCGGTTTCTCCTCATTCCGCAATGCCGTGAATGATGAGCCGCGCAGGCCGCCGCGCCGCGCCTGTGCGCGCTTATGCCGCGCGGCTTCGCGCCGCGCCAAGCCCTGGGACAGCACCTAAATGGCGACGGCAGGGTCATGAAGCCGCCAGCCGGCTTGAAGTATCCTTGCAAGCCAGTTGCCGGGGTTCCACGCCGCGGCCGCCTTCTTCAGCTATCCAGCCGGTTTCCCCATGAGCGACCAGTCTTCTCCCACCCCCCGCACCGCCGAGCCCGAGCAGCGCCGCCCCAGCGTCGGCGTGCGCATCGGCAAGGTGACGGTGGGCGGCGGCGCGCCGATCGTGGTGCAGTCGATGACCAATACCGACACCGAGGACCCGGCCAGCACCGCCAGGCAGATCGCCGAGCTGGCTCGCGCCGGCTCCGAGCTGGTGCGCATCACGGTGAATACGCCGGCCGCCGCGGCCGCGGTGCCGCGCATCCGCGAGCGGCTGGAGATGATGGGGGTGGAGGTGCCGATCATCGGCGACTTCCACTACAACGGCCATCAGCTGCTGGAGCAGGAGCCGGCCTGCGCCGAGGCACTGGCCAAGTACCGCATCAATCCGGGCAACGTCGGCTTCGGCAAGAAGAAGGACAGCCAGTTCGCCGCGATCATCGAAAAGGCCATCCAGTACGGCAAGCCGGTGCGCATCGGCGCCAACTGGGGTTCGCTGGACCAGAGCATGGTGGCCGCGCTGATGGACCAGAACCACACGCGCGCGCAGCCGTGGGACGCGGCGCTGGTGGCGCGCGAGGCGCTGATCCGTTCGGCGGTGGATTCGGCCATGCGCGCCGAGGAACTGGGCCTGCCGCGCGAGCGCATCATTCTTTCCTGCAAGGTCTCCGGCGTGCAGGAGCTGATCGCGGTGTACCGCGACCTGGCCCGGCGCTGCGACTACGCGCTGCACCTGGGCCTGACCGAGGCCGGCATGGGTTCCAAGGGCATCACCGCGTCCAGCGCCGCGCTGGCGGTGCTGCTGCAGGAAGGCATCGGCGACACCATCCGCATCTCGCTCACGCCGGAACCGGGCGCCCCGCGCACCGGCGAAGTGGTGGTGGCGCAGGAGCTGCTGCAGACCATGGGCCTGCGCGCGTTCACCCCGCTGGTCACCGCATGCCCCGGTTGCGGGCGCACCACCAGCGAGTTCTTCCAGGAACTGGCCAAGGCGGTGCAGGGGCATGTGCGCGAGCGCATGCCGGAGTGGCGCGTTAAGTACGACGGCGTGGAGAACCTCACCCTGGCGGTGATGGGTTGCGTGGTGAATGGCCCGGGTGAATCCAAGCACGCGAATATCGGCATCTCGCTGCCGGGCAATGGCGAGGCACCGGCCGCGCCGGTGTTCATCGACGGCGAGAAGGCGATGACCTTGCGCGGCGAACGCATCGCCGAAGAGTTCATCGGCATCCTCGACGACTACGTGGCCAGGCGCTACGCCGCGCGCGGCGCCTGAGCCGCCGGAGCGGATGCCTTGAGCGACCATCCGCCGCCGGAAGAAACCATCCTGGAGGTCTGGCACCGCAACGCCGGGCCGTGGACCGATGCCGTGCGCGAGCGGCGCATCGAAAGCCGCCGGCTGGTGACCGACAGCGCCATCGTCGAAGCCGTGCTGTCGCGCGCGCCGCGCCGTGCGATCGACCTCGGCTGCGGCGAAGGCTGGCTGGCCCGCGCGTTGACGGTGCATGGTGTCGAGGTCTTGGGTGTCGACGCGGTGCCTGGCTTGGTGGAGGCCGCGCGTGCGCAGGGCGGCGGACGCTTCGAGACGATGAGCTATGCGCGGATCGCGGCGGGCGAACTGGCGGCGAAGGCCGACGTGGTGATCTGCAACTTTTCATTGCTTGGCAAGGAATCCACCGAGGCCGTGCTGGCCGCGGTGCCGCGCCTGCTCGAACCCGCCGGCGCCTTGCTGGTGCAGACGCTGCATCCGCTGGTCGCCTGCGGCGAGCTGCCTTACCAGGACGGCTGGCGCGAGGGTTCCTGGGCCGGCTGCGGCGACGGCTTCGGCCGCGCGGCGCCGTGGTACTTCCGCACGCTCGGTGGCTGGCTCGATACCTTCGCGGCGTGCGGATTGCGCGTGGCGCGCATCGATGAGCCCATGCATCCGCACAGCGGGCGGCCTGCCTCGATCGTCTTCGTGCTCGAGCCCCTGCCGCCCCGGCGCCCGCCCGCCAGCAGCTGACGCACGTTCCTTCCTGCGCGGATGGCGGTAAGCTCGAACCTCTCGCTTACCGGGACGGAGTATCCCGGGGCGGCAAGGGGAAGTCGGATGAGACTGAAGCCTCAAGCACGCACCGTGCTGGCGTACGTGATCGTGGCCAGCCTGTGGATCTGGTTGTCCAACCGGGTATTGCGTCTGTTCGTGGAGGACACCGACACGCTCAGCCTGATGCAGAGCCTGAAAGGAACGCTCTTCGTCATCGTCACCGGCGTGCTGCTCTATATCCTGATCGACCGCGACCTGCGCAGCCTCGGCCGCGCCAACCGGCTGCTGCTGAAGGGCAACGAACAGGCCTTGCGCGCCCTGGTCCACGCGATGGACATCCGCCACAAGGAGACCAGCGACCACTCCGACCGGGTGATGCGCATGACCGTGGCGCTGGCCCGGCTGGCCGGGCTGCGCGGCGAGGAGTTGCGCAAGGCGCGCTTCGGCGCACTGCTGCACGACATCGGCAAGCTGGCGTTGCCGGACGCGATCCTGATCAAGCCCGGTCCGTTGACCGAGGCAGAGATCGTGGTGATGCGCACGCATCCGCAGGTGGGTTTCGAGCTGCTGCAGCAGGTGGATTTCCTGCGCGACGCGAGCGAGATTCCGCACAACCATCATGAGCGCTGGGATGGCGGCGGTTATCCGCGCGGCTTGCGCGGCGAGGAGATCCCGCTGGCGGCACGGGTGTTCAGCGTGGTGGATGTGTGGGACGCGCTGAGTTTTCCGCGGGTGTACAAGCCGGCGTGGCCGGAAGACGAAGTGATCGCGTATCTGCGCAAGATCGCGGGGAGCCAGCTGGATCCGGCGCTGGTCGATCTGTTTCTGGCCAACTACGAGAGCGTCAAGCGGGTGGGGCTGGAGGACTAATTCCCCTTTGAAACCCTTCTCCCCCCGGGAGCACGCGGGGAGCGCACAGGGATGTGCGCGGCTCTGAGGAGCGAGGAAGGTGGCGGCAGCCGGATGAGGGTACGGGCGGAGTGAAGTGCACCACTCCGCCCGTACCCTCACCCCAACCCCTCTCCCGGTGGGAGAGAGGCTCTACATCAAGCAGCCTTGCCTGCATTGAAAGTCCGCCGGTAATTCGCCGGCGAGGTACGGAACGCACGTTGGAAATGCTGCCGCAGCGTCACCGGCGAACCCAATCCCACCGCGTTGGCGATGCGATCCAGCGGCAGCGCGGTGGTTTCCAGCAAGTGTTGCGCCTCGCTCAGCCGCTGCGCCATCAGCCAATCGCCGAAGCTGCTGCCGGTGAGCTGGCGGAAATGCCGCGTGAAGCTGCGCCGGCTCATGGCCGCGCGCTCAGCGATCTCATCGAGGTTATGCGGCTGGTGCAGCTTGCGGCGGACGTCGTCGAGCAGCCTGGCCATGCGCTCGTCGCCGGCCATGCTCGGTACCGGCTGCTCGATGAATTGCGCCTGCCCGCCATGGCGGAACGGCGAGACCACCATGCGCCGCGCGATGCCGTTGGCGGCCTCGCTGCCCAGCAGCTGGCGCACCAGGTGCAGGCAGCAGTCGATGCCGGCGGCGACGCCGGCGGAGGTGACGACCTGGCCGGCGTCGACGTAGAGCACGTCAGGGTCCACCTCGGTGGTGGGAAAGCTTGCCGCCAGTTCGTCGGTGGCGACCCAGTGCGTGGTGGCGCGCCGGCCATCCAGCAGACCGGCATGGCCGAGTACGAAGGCGCCCATGCACAGGCCGACGATGCGCTTGCCGCGCGCGGCGGCGCGGCGCAGTGCTTCCAGCAATGCCTCCGGCGGGCGTTCCTCGGCGCTGCGCCAGGAGGGCACGATCACGATATCGGCGTTGCGCAGTTCTTCCAGCCCGTAATCGGTGGCGATCATGAAGCCCGCGGCGCTGCGCACGCGCTTGCCTTCGGCCGAGCACACGCGCAGGCGGAACGGCGACTTCTCATCGCGCAGCACCGCGGCGAACACGCCGCAGGGCACGGAAAGGTGGAAGGGGAGGATGTCGTTGAACGCCACCACGGCGATACGGATCTTGCGCATGGGGATTCCGGTTGGCCCGATCACAGCGATGATTGTCCTTCAGGCCACTCTCGCACAAGTGGCCCGGAGCGCAGCATAGCCACACCTTTTCCACACCCAGGAGTTGTGCCATGACTGCCAGGCATCCCCGCCGCGCACTGATCGTGATCGACGTGCAGAACGAATATTTCGACGGCAACCTGCAGATCGAATACCCGCCGGTGAGCGACAGCCTGCCGAAGATCGTCCGCGCAATGGACGCCGCCACGGCCGCGGGCATGCCGGTGATCGTGATCCGCCAGGATTCGCCGTCCGATGCGCCGGCCTTCGCCGAAAGCAGCCACGGCTGGACGCTGCATCCGGAAGTGGAACGCCGCCAGCGCGACGTGCTGTTCGGCAAGCCGCTGCCGAGCGCCTTCGCCGAGACCGGCCTGGGCGATTGGCTGCAGGCGCGGGGCATCGATACGCTGACGGTGGTCGGCTACATGACCCACAACTGCAACGACACCACCATCAAGCACGCTTTCGATCGCGGCATCGCCGTGGAATTCCTGCACGACGCCTCCGGTGCGGTGTCGTATGCCAACCGTGCGGGCTATGCGACGGCCGAGGAAATCCATCGCGTGTTCGCGGTGGTGGAGCAATCGCGTTTCGCTGCGGTGCTGAGCGTGGAAGAGTGGGAGCGTTGCCTGGCCACCGGCGAAGCGCCGGTGCGAGAGAATATTCTGGAGTCGTATGCGAACGCGCGGAAGCTGCGCGCAGCGAAGGCAGCCTGAGCCTTATCGACCGGCGTAGGTTGGGGTGAGCCGAAGGCGAACCCCAACATGACCACCTCCAAACGCATCGCAACGTTGGCGTTCGCCTGTGGCTCACCCCAACCTACGCCGGACATCAGCGGCGCAAGGTCGCCATCGTCTCTTCGACCAAGGGCGTAAATTCCTTCCAGCTCCCCGGCTGCCCCGGCAACTTCACCAGCTGCCGCACCGTCTTCAGGAAGTGATCGCGCGGATACTCCACCGCGCCCAGGCTCAGCAGATGGTTGTTCGTCACCTGCGCATCGATCAACGGATAGTCCCAGCGCTGCAACAACTGTCCCAACGCGAGCAAGGCCAGCTTCGAGCCGCCGCTTTCACGGCTGAACATCGACTCCCCGCAGAACAGCCGCCCCACGGTCACGCCATAGATCCCGCCGACCAGCCGCTCGCCCTCCCAGACTTCCACGCTGTGCGCATGCCCCAGGTCGTGCAGCTGGGTATATGCGTGCGCCATCGCCGGCACGATCCAGGTGCCGAGCTGCCCGGAGCGCGGCGCCGCGCAGGCTTCGACGGTGGCGCGGAAGGCATGGTCGAGGGTGATGCGCCAGGGCTTGCGCCCGAGCTGCCGGCGCAGGCTGCGATTGGCCTGCAGGCGGTCGGTATGAAAAACGCAGCGCGGATCCGGCGACCACCACAGGATCGGCTCGTCCTCGTTGTACCAGGGGAAGATGCCGCCCGCGTACGCGGCCAGCAGGCGGCGCGGGGTGAGATCGCCGCCGAAGGCCAGCAAGCCGTTGGGGTCGGCCATGGCGTGGCCGGGATCGGGGAACTGCTCGGGATGGGCGGCGTCGAGCAGGGGCAGACGGATCATGGTCAGGCGTCGCGGTGGGCGTACGGGCTGTGTTCGAGCAGGTCGGCGGCGTAAGCGTCGACTGCTTCGGTCTCGCGCGCAAGCGCGGCGTGCACGGCCTTGCGGAAGCTGGCATCGGCCAGGTAATGGCGCGAATGCGTGCGCACCGGCAGGAAGCCGCGCGCCAGTTTGTGTTCGCCCTGGGCGCCGGGTTCGAAACGTTGCAGGCCGGCGCGGATCGCATGCTCGATGCCCTGGTAGTAGCACAGCTCGAAATGCAGGCCCGGCACCTCGATACGGCTGCCCCAGTAGCGGCCGTACAGCGCTTCGTCGCTTTGCAGGAACAGCGCCATCGCGGCCATGCCCGCACCGTCGCGGGCCAGGGCCAGGTGCGTGGCGGCGCCCAGTTCGCCTTCGCCCAGGGCATGAAAGAACTCGCGCGACAGCGCGGCGTGGTTGCCCTTGGCGTCGAAGGTGCGCTCGTAAAGCCGGTGCACCTGGCGCCATTCGTCCGCGCTCAGGCTGTCGCCGCGGCGCCATTCCAGGTGCAGGCCGGCGCGGGCCACCTGGGCGCGTTCCTGGCGGATGTTTTTCCGCTTCTTGTGATTGAGCGCGGCGAGGAAATCCTCGAAGCCGGCGTAGCCGCGACCGCTCTTATCAAGACCGCTCTTATCAATATTGAGCCAGTGGAACTGCACATCCGAACGCGCCAGCCAGTGCTGGTCGAAAGCGGGCAGGTCGTCGGGCGCAAGAAAGTTGGCGTGGATGGACGACAGGCCATGTGCGTCGGCCAGTTGGCGCATCGCCGTGACCAGCAGCGCGCGCCGGCCCGGCGCTTCCGGGCCATGGCCGGCGAGCAGTCGCGGGCCCGGCACGGGCGAGTAGGGCACGGCATTGAGCAGCTTGGGGTAATAGTCGCCGCCCGCGCGCTCCCACGCCGCGGCCCAGCTCCAGTCGAATACGAACTCGCCGTGCGAATTGCCTTTGATGTACAGCGGCGCCGCGGCGACCAGTTGCTGCTCTTCGTACAGGCCCAGGTGATGCGCCTGCCAACCCCAGTCCTCGCGAATGCAGCCGGTGCGTTCCAGCGCGGCGAGGAAGGCGTGCGAGAGGAACGGATTGCGGTCCGTGCGCAAGCCATCCCACGCGGCTGCGGGGATCTCCTCGATCCGCGGATGAAAACGGGCTTCGAGCACGCCGGATTTGAGCAGGCCGGACCGGTCGGCGGCCATCGGGGAACGATGGCCGCGCTTCATTCAGTGCACCGCCGGCAGGCGGGCCGCGATGCGGTCGACGAAGGCGTCGGGACGGCCGTAGTCCTGGCTGTGTGGCAGCACCTGGCGTACGCCCTGGACTTCCAGCACCAGGGTGGGAAAGCCCTGGCCGCCCACTTCGCCGAGCAGGCGGCGGCTGGCCTGGACATGCTCGATGGTGGCGCTGCCGTTCGCGCTGGCGAACGCATCGCCGAAGCGCGCGGCGTCGAGGCCGAGTTCCTCCGCCAGTTCAGCCAGCACGTCCGCTTCCACCACGCGCAGGCCGCGCTGGTAGTGCGCGTGCTGGATCGCCACCAGCATCGGGTAGGCGGCATCGGGATGGAGCTGCCCGGCCGCCAGCACCGCCGCGATCGGCGGCAGCGAATGCAGCACGGTGCCTTGCTCGGCCAGCAGGCCTTCGGTGTAGGCCTCGCCGAACGGCTGGCCGCTGATTTCCTCGATGCGCTCGTCGGCGCGCACGATGTGCTCGGCCATCGCCGGGGTCAGCTCCTGCGCTTCGGCGAACAGCGCGCCGCCGTGCAGGCGCAGCTCCAGGCGGTTGCCGAGCATGGCCAGCGCTGCGCTGACCAGCGGCTGGGCGCCGTAGCACCAGCCGCACAGCGGGTCATGGATGTAATGCAGGGTGGCGTAATGCAGGGTGGCGGGCGAGGTGCTCATCAGGATGCCGGGGTCTGCTGGTCCAGCCAGCGCTCGGCGTCCAGCGCGGCCATGCAGCCGAAGCCGGCGGAGGTGATGGCCTGGCGGTAGACGTGGTCGGCCACGTCGCCGGCGGCGAACACGCCCGGCACCGAGGTCATGGTGGCGAGGCCTTCCTGGCCGCTGCGGATCTTCAGATACCCGTCGTGCATCTCGAGCTGGCCTTCGAAGATGCCGGTGTTCGGGGTGTGGCCGATGGCGACGAAGAAGCCGGTGGCTTCGATGTCGCGGGTGGCGCCGCTGTTGACGTCCTTCACGCGCACGCCGGTGACGCCGCTGGCGTCGCCCAGCACTTCGGCCACGGCGTGGTTCCACACCAGCTCGATCTTGCCGGCCGCGGCCTTCTCGAACAGCTTGTCCTGCATGATCTTTTCGGCGCGCAGCTTGTCGCGGCGATGCACCAGGGTGACCTTGCTGCACAGGTTGGACAGGTACAGCGCCTCTTCCACGGCGGTGTTGCCGCCGCCGACCACCACCACTTCCTGGCCGCGGAAGAAGAAGCCGTCGCAGGTGGCGCAAGCCGACACGCCCTTGCCCTTGAAGTGCTCCTCGCTCTCGATGCCCAGGTACTTGGCGGTGGCGCCGGTGGCGATCACCAGCGCGTCGGCGGTGTACTCGCCGGAATCGCCCTTCAGGCGGAACGGGCGCTGGCCCAGGTCCGCGCTATGGATGTGGTCGAACACCATCGCGGTCTCGAAGTGCTCGGCATGCTCGGCCAGGCGCTGCATCAGCTCCGGACCCTGCACCGCCTTGTCGCCCGGCCAGTTCTCCACGTCGGTGGTGGTCATCAGCTGGCCGCCCTGCTGCAGACCGGTGATCAGGGTCGGCTTCAGGTTGGCGCGGGCAGCGTACACGGCCGCGGTGTAGCCGGCGGGGCCGGAACCGAGAATCAGCAGGCGGCTGTGCTTGGAGGTGCTCATGGTTATAATCCTTCGGTGTTATCAGCAGCTTGGAATTGCTATTCGATCCGCCCTTTACGGCGGTTTCCTCACCCCGGTTCAAGGCTCCGGCGAAAGGTTGGAGCCCGACAGGATGGGGAAGACGGGTGCGTGATTCAAGGCGGCTGAACCGGCAACCGGCGGTTGGCGGGCCTGGCGGCCCACCCCGCCCGTAGCGGGACCGCGGGGGGCGGTAGCGAGGTATCTGGAGTCCTGGCCTTTGCCCAGGCGAAGCAGTAGAAGCTGGTCCCTCAAGGGCCGGCACGTGAGGAATACGGTGGCGCGTAGCGCGAACGTCAAGAAAGACAAGAACAAGGAACCCAGCGGCCTCAGCGAGGAGCTGAAGCGCCGTCTGCGCGAGGCCGGCGCGCTGCTGCTGCTGCCGCTGGCGCTGTATCTGCTGGTCTGCCTGTTCAGCTACAACGACCAGGACCCCAGCTGGGGCCATGCCAGCACGGTGGAGCACGCGCGCAACTTCGGCGGCGCGGTCGGCGCCAATATCGCCAACCTGCTGCGCTACATCTTCGGCCTGGTCGCCTACTGCTTCCCGTTGCTGCTGCTGGGGCTGGGTGTGCAGGTGCTGCGCCACCGCGGGGTGCGCACGGTGCAGCCGTGGGAACCCTCATTGCGGCTGATCGGCTCGGTGTTCTTCTTCATCACCGCGCCGGCCCTGCTGTACCTGAAGTTCCACGACGAGCCGGTGCTGCCCCAGGGCGTGGGCGGCATCATCGGCATGTGGGTGGGCCGCGGCCTGCTGCAGGCGTTCGGCGGTACCGGCGCGCCGCTGCTGTTGCTGGCGATCTTCCTGATCGCGGTGACCCTGGCCACCGGCCTGTCCTGGTTCAAGCTGATGGACCTGACCGGGCAGGGCATGCTGAAGATCGCCGGCTGGTTCGGCGGCAAGCTGAAAGAAGCCCCCGAAGTGCTGGCCGCGCGCCAGGCGCGCGCCGAGCGCGAGGTGGTCAAGAAGGTCGAGGCGGTGAAGCAGGCCAAGCGCGAGCCGGTACGGATCGAAGCCCAGCCGCCGCCGGCGCCCAAGAGCGAGCGCGCCCGCGTCGAGACGCAGATCCCGCTGTTCACCGGCGCCTCCGAGGCCGGCGAGCTGCCGCCGCTGTCGCTGCTGGACGAGGCGCCGCCGCAGGGTCCGGGCTATTCCGAGGAAACCCTGGAAGTGCTGTCGCGCCAGGTCGAGCTGAAGCTCAAGGACTTCCGCATCGAGGCCAAGGTGGTGGGCGTGTATCCGGGCCCTGTGATCACCCGCTTCGAGCTCGAACCCGCCGCCGGCGTGCGCGGCTCGCAGGTGTCGAGCCTGGACAAGGACATCGCGCGCGGCCTGTCGGTAGTGAGCGTGCGCGTGGTCGACGTGATCCCGGGCAAGAACGTGATCGGCCTGGAGATTCCCAACGCCAAGAAGCAGATCGTGTACCTGTCGGAGATACTGCGCTCCGAGAAGTACGATCTGATGAAGTCGCCGCTGGCGCTGGCCCTGGGCAAGGACATCGCCGGCCGCCCGGTGGTGGCCGACCTGGCCAAGATGCCGCATCTGCTGGTGGCCGGCACCACCGGCTCCGGTAAGTCGGTGGCGGTGAACGCCATGGTGCTGAGCCTGCTGTACAAGGCCAGCGCCAAGGACGTGCGCATGATCATGATCGACCCGAAGATGCTGGAGCTGTCGGTCTACGAGGGCATCCCGCACCTGCTGGCGCCGGTGGTTACCGACATGAAGGAAGCCGCCAACGCGCTGCGCTGGTGCGTGGCCGAGATGGAGCGCCGCTACAAGCTGATGGCCGCAGTGGGCGTGCGCAACCTGGCCGGCTTCAACAAGAAGGTGAAGGACGCCGAGAACGCCGGCCAGCCGCTGCTGGACCCGCTGTTCCGCCCCAACCCGGAGATGCCGAACCTGGCGGCCGAGCCGCTGGAGCCGCTGCCGTACATCGTGATCATCATCGACGAATTCGCCGACATGATGATGATCGTCGGCAAGAAGGTCGAAGAGCTGATCGCCCGCCTGGCGCAGAAGGCGCGCGCCGCCGGCGTGCACCTGGTGCTGGCCACGCAGCGCCCGTCGGTGGACGTGATCACCGGCCTGATCAAGGCCAATATCCCCACCCGCATCGCCTTCCAGGTATCGAGCAAGATCGATTCGCGCACCATCCTCGACCAGTCCGGCGCCGAAGCGCTGCTGGGCCACGGCGACATGCTCCACCTGCCGCCCGGCACCGCCACGCCCGAGCGCGTGCACGGCGCCTTCGTCGACGACCACGAGGTGCACCACGTGGTGGCCTGGCTGCGCGCGCAGGGCGCGCCGCAGTACATCGAAGGCGTGCTGGAGGAAGTGCAGGCGACCAGCGACGGCAAGTTCATCAACGACTCCGGCCTGCCGCAGGACGGCGAGGAAGGCGGCGACGCCGAGGCGCAGCTGTACGACAAGGCGGTGCGCATCGTCACCGAATCGCGGCGCGCCTCCATCTCCGGCGTGCAGCGCCACCTGCGCATCGGCTACAACCGCGCCGCGCGGCTGATCGAACAGATGGAACAGGACGGCGTGGTCAGCGCCCCGCAGCACAACGGCAACCGCGAAGTGCTGGCACCGCCGCCGCCGAAGTAAGCATTAAGCTGCTCATTAAGCGAGCGCGGCGCACACTCCGCCGCCACTCGCCACACGACGCGACAGAAAAATCAGGGACCCCCATGAACCGTTTTCTCGCTCTCTGCGCCGCGCTGGCCTTCACCGCCGCCGGCGCCGTCCATGCCGCCGCCGGTCCGGCCCGCGCGCGCCTGGACAGCTTCGCCACCGGCCTGCATGCGCTGACCGGCCAGTTCACCCAGGTCCTCACCGATGCCAATGGCAACAAGGGCAAGAGCAGCTCCGGCACCTTGTCGCTGGAAGCGCCGCGCGAGTTCCGCTGGGAGACGCTGACGCCGTACAAGCAGACCATCGTCGCCGACGGCAGCCGCGTCTGGCTGTACGACCCGGACCTGGAACAGGTCACCGTGCGCGTGCAGAGCACCGAGGAAGCGCACAGCCCGCTGACCGTGCTCACCGATCTCAAGCAGATGGACCGCGACTTCAAAGTGACCGAGCAGGGCGAGCACGACGGCCTGGCCTGGCTGCGCCTGACTTCCACCGCCAAGGATCCGCAGTTCGACTACGCGGACCTCGGCTTCGACGCCAACGGCCTGGCGCGCATGACCTTCCGCGACCAGCTCGGCGCGGTGACCGAGATCCGCTTCGCCAACTGGCAGCGCAATCCCAGCATCGCGCCGGCCACGTTCAACTTCGTGCCGCCGAAGGGCGCGGATGTGATCGGCGATGCGCCGGTGATCCAGACGCAGCCGTTGAAGGACTGATCCGGCTCCCATGCTGCGCCAGCTGCCACGCTGGGCGTGGATCGGTGGAGGCTTGCTGGCCTTTATCGCCGGGATGATCAATGCGGTGGGCTTCATGGGTTTTCGCCACCAGGCGATTACCCACCTCACCGGTACTGCCACGCTGATGGGCGTGGCGGCGGCCGAAGGCAATCGCGGCGAGCTGCTGCATTGGGCCCTGGCGATCCTGGCGTTTCTCGGCGGCGCGGTGCTCAGCGGGTTTATCGTGCAGCAGCACACGTTGAAGCTCGGGCGGCGGTATGGCGTCGCGTTGATGGTGGAATCGGCGCTGCTGTTTGCCGCGGTGCCGTTGATCCACGCCGGCAACGATGCCGGCCTGTACCTCGCTTCGATCGCCTGCGGTCTGCAGAACGCCATGGCCAGCACGTATAGCGGCGCAACGTTCCGCACCACGCATCTCTCGGGCATCTTCACCGACCTCGGCATCTACCTTGGCCACCGCCTGCGCGGGCTGGAAGTGGACCGCTTGCGCATCCAGGTATGCGTGCTGGTGGCCGGCAGCTTTATCGCGGGCAGCGCGGTGGGTGCGTTGGCATTTGGCGTGATGGCGGAGCGCACCTTGCTGTTGCCGGCGGCGATGACCGGCACGATCGGCTTGGCGTACGCGATCTATCGCCATCGCCACCTGGCCGATTAGGAAGGGGCAACCCACGCCCGTCATTCCGGCGCAGGCCGGAATCCAGCAGCGAAGAGCTACATGGAGTGAGCGCACCCAAAGGCACCGCTGCTGGGCCTTTCGACGAACATCAGACGGCGTCGCTACTGGATTCCGGCCTGCGCCGGAATGACGAGGTGGTGAATCCGGCCGGCGCCATGCCGCACGTCCCGCGCTATCATTCCCCCTATGTCCGCCCGCGGTTCCTCCCCCGACCTCTTCCCCGAATCCGACGAGCTGAAGCCGCTGGCCGAGCGCATGCGGCCGCGCAGCCTGGACGAGATCGTGGGCCAGCAACGCGTGCTCGCGCCGGGCAAGGCATTGCGCCGCGCGCTCGAAGCGGGGCGCGTGCATTCGATGGTGCTGTGGGGCCCGCCCGGTTGTGGCAAGACCACCGTGGCGCTGCTGGTGGCGCGCTATGCCGACGCCGATTTCCGCGCCATTTCCGCCGTGCTGTCCGGCCTGCCGGAAGTGCGCAAGGCGCTGGCCGAGGCCGAAGGCAATTTCGCGCAGGGGCGGCGCACCGTGCTGTTCGTCGATGAGGTGCATCGCTTCAACAAGGCGCAGCAGGACGCGTTCCTGCCGCATATCGAGCGCGGCGTGATCATCTTCATCGGCGCCACCACCGAGAATCCGTCGTTCGAACTCAACTCCGCGTTGTTGTCGCGCTGCCGCGTGCACGTGCTGGAAGCCGTGTCGGTCGACGATATCGTCGGTGCGCTCAAGCGCGCGCTGGAGGACACCGAGCGCGGACTGGGCGGGCAGGGCCTGACCATCAGCGATGCCTCGCTGCAGCTGATCGCCCGCGCCGCCGACGGCGACGTGCGCCGCGCGCTGACCCTGCTGGAGATCGCCGCCGAGCTGGCCGAGGACGGCCGCATCGACCAGGCCACGCTGGAGCAGGTGCTGGCCGATCGCACCCGCCGCTTCGACAAGGGCGGCGAGCAGTTCTACGACCAGATCTCGGCGCTGCACAAATCGGTGCGCTCGTCCGATCCCGATGCCGCGCTGTACTGGATGTGCCGCATGCTCGACGGCGGCGTGGACCCGCTGTACCTGGCGCGCCGCATGACGCGCATGGCGGTGGAGGACGTCGGCCTGGCCGAGCCGCGCGCCTGGCGCATGGCGCTGGATGCGTGGGATACCTACGAGCGCCTGGGCAGTCCCGAAGGCGAACTGGGCCTGGCGCAGTTGGCGATCTGGCTGGCCATGGCGCCCAAGAGCAATGCCGCCTACATGGCCTACAACCAGGCGCGCGCGGTGATCCGCGAAACCGGCACGCTGGACGTGCCGATGCATCTGCGCAATGCACCGACCAAGTTGCTCAAGGGCCTGGGCTACGGCACCGGCTACCAGTACGACCACGACGCCGAAGGCGGCATCGCGCTCGACCAGCAATGCCTGCCGGATGCGCTGGACGGCACCGAGTTCTACGCGCCCGTCGAACGCGGCTTGGAATTGAAGCTGCGCGAGAAACTGCTGAGCCTGCGCGAAGCGCGGCGGCAGGCGCGCGGCAAGTAGGCGGTTTTCCTTCCGCGCCCCGCGCGGGCGCTTCCGTTTCGCCATGTTCGAGGCCATCGCATGTCCATCGTCTGGTACTTCGATTTCGTCTCCCCGTTCGCCTGGCTGCAGTGGCCGCGCGTCAAAGAACTGATGCAGACCCACCCGGTGACGCTGCGCCCGATCCTGTTCGCCGGCGTGCTCGATCGCGTCGGCCAGAAGGGGCCGGCGGAGATTCCCGCCAAGCGCGAATTCGTCTATCGCCACGTGCTGTGGCGCGCACGCGAGAGCGGGCAGACGCTGTGCTTTCCGCCGACGCATCCGTTCAATCCGCTGGCCGCGCTGCGCCTGTGCATCGCCGCCGGCAGCGATGCGCGCGCCACCGAGGCGATCTTCGAATGGATCTGGGGGCAGGGGCGGGCGGCCGATACGGCCGAAGCGCTCGCGCCGGTTGCCAGGGAACTTGGCATCGCGGACACGGCAGCGGCCATCGCCGATCCCGCGGTGAAAGCGCAACTCAAAGCCAACTTCGAGGCCGCCATGGCCGACGAGATCTTCGGCGTGCCCACCCTGGCCATCGACGGCCGCTTGTTCTGGGGCGGCGATGCGCACGATTTCGCACTGGCCTATCTGCGCGATCCGGCGCTGTGGGACGAAGCGGAAATGCACCGCGTCGCCACCTTGCCGATCGGCGCCTCGCGCCTTTGAGCCGCCTGCTGCGGCCACCCTTGCGAGGCTTCGGCGCGCGGGCATAGATTCCGGCCACCGCAGCGCTACTCACCGGGGGAGGGACGGACATGCGCGTACTGGTGGCTGCCTTGATCGGCGGCATCGTGATGTTTATCTGGGGCGCCGTGGCGCATATGGCGCTGGGTCTGGGCGAGACCGGCATACGCCAGCCGGCCGCCGAAAACGTGGTGCTGGACAGCCTGCACCAGGGGTTGGGGATGCAGGCCGGCGTCTATATCCTGCCGGCCTTCGATCCGGCCAGGATGTCCGACCCTGCTGCGGTCAAGGCTTATTCGGAGAAGGCCAGTTCCTCCTCGTACGCCTGGATCGTCTACATGCCGCAGGGTGAGGACCTGATGCAGATGGGGCCGCAGCTCGGCCGGCAGTGGGCCTCGGACACGCTGTCCGCGCTGGTCCTGGCCTTCGTGATGGGGCTGGCCGCCTTCGGCTTCCGCAGGCGCTTAGGCGTCGCGGTGGCGGCGGCGCTGTTCGCCTGGCTCAGCGCCATGGTGCCGTACTGGAACTGGTACCGCTTCCCGCTGGACTTCACCCTGGCCGCCCTGACGGAACAGGTGATCGGCTGGCTGCTGGCCGGCGCCGCCATGGCCTGGTGGCTGGGCCGCGCGGAGCGGCGCGGCGCTTAAGCCGCACCACCTCGCAAGCCGCGGCGGGCGCGGGCGCGCCGCGGCCTGCCGCATTGCGGCAATACGGGCCCGGCCGCCATAATCCGCCGTTCACTAGCCATCACCCGGACCCATCATGCTGGACCCCGCCCTGTTGCGTTCGCGCCTGGCCGATACGGCCGCGCGCCTTAAGGATGCCCGTGGCTACGAACTCGACGTAGCCGCCGTGGAAGCGCTGGAAAGCGAACGCAAGCGGTTGTCTACCGAGACGCAGGAGCTGCAGAACCTGCGCAATACCCGCTCCAAGGCGATCGGCCAGGCCAAGGCCAAGGGCGAGGATGTCGGCGCGCTGATGGCGGAAGTCGCCGGCCTGGGCGACAAGCTCAAGGCCAACGAGCACGCGCTGGACGAGGTGCAGGCGAAGATCGCGCAGATCGCGCTGGGCATTCCGAATATCCCGCACGAGTCGGTGCCGCAGGGCAAGGACGAGAGCCAGAACGCCGAACAGCTGCGCTGGGGTACGCCGCGCGCGTTCGACTTCGCGGTGAAGGACCACGTCGACCTCGGCGCCCGCCATGGCTGGCTCGATGCCGATGCCGGCGCCAAGCTGTCCGGCGCGCGCTTCACCGTGCTGCGCGGCCAGCTGGCGCAACTGCATCGTGCCTTGGCGCAGTACATGCTCAACCTGCACACCGGCAAGCACGGTTACCTCGAATGCAGCGTGCCGCTGATCGTCAACACCGAGACCATGCAGGGCACCGGGCAGTTGCCGAAGTTCGAGGACGACCTGTTCTCGACCCAGGTGGGCGACAGCAAGCGTTACCTGATTCCCACCGCCGAAGTCGCGCTGACCAACCTGGTCGCCGACAGCATCGTCGAAGCCGACGCGCTGCCGATGCGCCTCGCCGCGCATTCGATGTGCTTCCGCGCCGAAGCCGGCAGCTATGGGCGCGATACGCGCGGCATGATCCGCCAGCACCAGTTCGAGAAGGTCGAGATGGTGCAGATCGCCTCGCCCGAGCAGTCGCAGGCGCAGCTCGAGGAAATGGTCGGCCACGCGGAGAAGGTGCTGCAGCAGCTGGGCCTGCCGTATCGCAAGGTGCTGCTGTGCACCGGCGACATGGGTTTCGCGGCGCAGAAGACCTACGACCTGGAAGTGTGGCTGCCGAGCCAGAACACCTATCGCGAGATTTCCTCGTGCTCCAACTGCGGTGATTTCCAGGCGCGCCGCATGCAGGCGCGCTGGCGCAATCCCGCCACCGGCAAGCCGGAGTTGCTGCATACCTTGAATGGCTCGGGCCTGGCGGTCGGGCGTACCTTGGTGGCGGTGATGGAGAACTATCAGAACGCGGATGGCTCGATCACGGTGCCGGATGTGTTGCAGCCTTACCTGCACGGGGCGGAGAAAATCGCCTGAGCCTGTGACGAGAAAGCCCGGCCTGCGCCGGGCTTTTTTCTTATGGGCCACGACATCGCTTTCAAGGAAGATGTTGAAGGGGGGCCGTCGGCTGGGGATGGCTCAGGCAAAGCTTCGAGCCATTCGAACAGCGAAGACGACATGATCAAGACGCAGATGCGAAGCTTGGCTCGGATTGTATTTTTCATTAGCTGCGGCTCCGTGCTCACTGCCGCAGCCCAGCCATCGCCGGCGACGCCGGCCAGCCTGCCAGGGCGCTATATCGAATCGCTGCAGCTGCATCAGGCCAAGCAATACGCCGCGGCCGCGGCGATCCTCGAGCCGTTCTACACGGCCGGCCCGAACGGCATGGACTGGCATTGGAACGCCGCCATGTACCAGCTCGCATGCGATGCGGCGCTTGCCGGGCAGAAGGAAAAAGCCATGGATGCGCTCATGGCCGCGCAAGCCAGGGGCGGCAGCGTTTCGGCGCAGCAGCTGGCCACCAATGCCGACCTGGCATCGCTGCATGACGATCCGCGCTTCAAGCAACTGGTCGAGGCGGCACGCAGTCAGGAGCGGCTGTGGGCGCGCCAGCCCGGCCAGGACCTGCCGTTCGCGCCGAACCTGAGCGACGACGCGAAGGTGGCGGGGCTGTCCAGCGTGTGGTCGGAGGCGCGCTTCAACTTCGCCTTCTTCGACCGCCAACCCGAGCTGGATTGGAACCAGACCTACCTGGACTTCCTGCCCAAGGTGCGCGCGACGACGTCGACCGAACAGTATTACCGCGTGCTGATGCAGTTCGCCGCATTGTTGAAGGACGGCCACACCAACGTCTATCCGCCTGAGCCCCTTCGTGACGCCTTCTATGGCCGGCCCGGGCTGCACACGCAGTGGGTGGAGCACGCCGTCGTGGTGACGGGGATCGATGATCCGGCGTTATCCGCACAGCATTGGCGTGTCGGCGACGTGCTGGTGAAGATCGATGGCGAAGACCCGCGCCGCTATGCGGAGCGCGAGATTGCGCCTTACCAGAGCGCTTCGACGGCGCAGGATCTGCAGGTGCGCAGCTTCGACTATGCGTTGCTCAGCGGGCGCGCCGGCAGCCAGGTCCACGTCACCGCGAGGAATGCCGAGGGCAAGGAAGAACAACGTGTGCTGACCCGGCTTACGCTGGCGGAGCACTCGAAACTCAAGACCAGCGGAGCTTCGTTCAAGCTGAGGCCGGACGGGATCGCGGTCCTCACCATCGATGAGTTCGAGGACACCGAAGGCACCAAGGCGCTGCTGGCGAACCTGCCGCAGGTCAATGCGGCCAAGGGCCTGGTCATCGACGTGCGCGCCAACGGCGGCGGCAGCACCCCCGTGGACTTGCTGCAGCTGCTGGCGCGGGAACCGATCCGCGGCCCGCTGATCCGCACCCGAAGCTACGCCGCGGCTGACCGCGCGCGTGGCGTGCTGCCGGGATGGACCGACGTGGTTCCGTTCGAGGTGCCGGCCGATCCGGCGCATCACGTCGACGTGCCGGTGGCGGTGCTGACCAGTGCGCGGACGTTTTCGGCGGCGGAGGATTTCGTCGCGATGTTCGGTGCGATGCATCGTGGCATCACCGTGGGCGAGACCACAGCGGGAAGCACCGGGCAGCCGCTGTTCTTTCCGCTACCCGGTGGCGGCAGTGCACGGGTCTGCACCAGGAATGACCGTGCGCCGGATGGGACGGCTTTCGAGGGTGTGGGGCTGCGCCCCGCCATCGCGGTTTCACCGACGATCGAGAGTATCCGGCGGGGCAGCGATAGCGCCCTGGAGCGCGCGGCAGGAGCATTGCTGGCGGCAAAGTGAAAGGGGCGGGCGGAGATTCGCCGGTTCAAAAAATCAATGAGCAGGCAATAGAAAAAAGCCCGGTTTGACCGGGCTTTTGTTTTGGACGGCGATCGGGTGCTGAACGATCAGCCGGCTCGATGCTCCGGTTTTGCCATCGCGTCGAAATAGCCCGATGCATCGACGAAAGCCTTGACCGCCGCGGGATCGGCGTAGTCCAGCTCGAGCATCGCTTTGAGCGCGGCCTGCTTGTCGGTCGCCTTCTGGTAATAGCCCGCGCAGATGGCGTAGCCGACGTAATAGCCAAGGTCGCGGGTGCCGAACGGGTTCTCGGTCGAGTTGTACAGCCATTGGCTGAAGTCTTCGCCCGTCATGTCGTGCTGGAAGGCCGCCTTGATCGCCGCGTCGTGCGAGGGGCCGTACGTGATGTAGGCGAGTTTCGGCAGGCGTCCGGTCACCCGTTCGGCCACGAAGTCGGCGGTGCCTTCATACACGGCTTGCGCGAGCAGGGTCTGGCGTTCGCCGCGTTGCTGGGTGTGCACGAATTCATGCACGGCGAGCAGGTCCAGGCTGTCCAGCGGACCGCTGGCGAAATAGCCGGCGAAGAAGCGCTGCAGGCGTTCGGGCATCTGCGAGGTGTCGGTATTGGCATTGCCGGCGATCATTTCGGCGCCGAGCAGCACCTTGTCGTCGAGCGTGGTGCCGGCGGAGCGTAGCGCGCCGATTTCCAGGTAGACGGTGGCGGGGCGAAGTTGCGGATAGAGCTGGTGGAAGCGTTCGAGATGTCGGTCAAGGCTGACCAGCGATTGACGTACGAGTGGAACGCGTGGCCGGATGCTGTCCCAGTATTTTGGGTATTGGCGGATCGCCTGCACGTAGGTTGCTGCTGTGTAGCCTTTGGCTTGCATGAAGGCGGCTAGCCCGGGGGTGCCTTTGTCGACGTAGAGGGCTTGGAATTGTGCTTGTTGCTGGGTTGGGTCGTCGAGGTTGCGGATGGCGTCGTAAGTTGCCCAGAAGCGGTTCAGGTCGTCGTCGATTACGCGTGGTGGGGTGGAGGGTGGGGTGGCGGCCCATGAGGTTGATGCGAGCGCGATGGCAGTCAACAGGGCGGTGAGGTAGAGCCTGAGCTTCATGCTGTTCTCCTCCAGGATGTCCGGGCTTGCAGCGGCGCCGGGGATGGGCGTCGGGGTGGGATGCATGGCGAGGCTGGAGGGTTTAGAGGCGGAGTGCGGTGCGGGGGAGTTTGCGTGATCGTGGAGGGTGGGATTGTTCGGCCCATCCATGGGCCGAACCCCTCCGCGCTGCGCGCTGCGGGGCCAGCCTGCGGCTGTCCGAATTCGCTCCCGGCGAATTCGTCGAACCGGTTGCTCGGCGGAGCCGAGCAACCGGTTCTCTGTACCCACTCTCTCCGCCAGATACGCAAAGGCCCCCGTGCGGGGGCCTTTGCGTATCTGGCGGAGAGAGTGGGATTCGAACCCACGGAAGGTTTGACCCTTCGCCGGTTTTCAAGACCGGTGCCTTAAACCGCTCGGCCATCTCTCCGTAAGCGTTGTCGGCTGTCCAGGACAGCGAAAGCGGCGACATCCTAGCAGAATTGGCATCGGGGCTTGCTTTGGGCGATAAGCATCGCTCCTCCGCAGGCTTCCGCCCCATGACCGCTCTCGTCTGGTTCCGCCGCGATCTCCGCCTGGCCGACAACCCCGCGCTCGCCGCCGCCTGCGCGGAGCACGAGCGCATCCTGCCGGTCTATGTGCATGGGCCGGACGAGGAGGGGGCCTGGGCGGGCGGTGCGGCCAGCCGCTGGTGGCTGCATCATTCGCTGGCCGCGTTGTCCGCTGCCCTGGAGCGTGATGGTGGTGATTTGCACATCCGCGCTGGCGACACCCTGGGCAACCTCGTCGCCGCATGCCGCGCCGTCGGCGCCACCGCCGTGTACTGGAACCGCTGCTACGAACCCGCGTTGATCGAACGCGACAAGCGGCTCAAGACGGCGCTGCGCGAGCAGGGTATCGAGCCGAAGAGTTTCAATGCGGGATTGTGGGTCGAGCCCTGGCAGGTCGCCACCAAGCAGAACGGTCCGTATCGCGTGTTCACTCCGTTCTGGCGCGCGGTACGGCCACGCTTGACGCCGGACGAGCCGCTGCCGGTCCCGGCGATGCGCTTCGCGTCCGCGCAAGGCAAGGTGTCGCTGGCGTCGCTGGAACTGCTGCCGCGGATCCGCTGGGATGGTGGTCTGCACGAAGCCTGGAGGCCGGGCGAGCAGGGCGCGCTCGAAGCACTGGAACTGTTCGCGGACGACGCACTCAACGGCTACGCCCGCCTGCGCGACCTGCCGGCCCGGCACGGCACTTCGCGGCTGTCGCCGCACCTGCACTTCGGCGAGATCTCGCCACGCCAGATCCACCACATCCTGCATCGACAAACACAGGGGCGCGATGCGAAGCGCCGGCCGGATCTCGAACCCTTCCTGCGCGAACTGGGCTGGCGTGAGTTTGCCCATCACCTGTTGTTCCATTTCCCGCAAACGCCCAGCGAGAACTTCAATCCCGGTTTTGCCAACTTCCGCTGGGCAGATACCGACGACGCGCTGCTGGAACGCTGGCGCCACGGCCGCACCGGCATTCCGTTGGTCGATGCCGGCATGCGCGAGCTATGGCACACCGGCTGGATGCACAACCGCGTGCGCATGGTGGTGGCGAGCTTCCTCGCCAAGAATCTCCGCCAGCATTGGCATCACGGTGCGCGCTGGTTCTGGGACACGCTGGTCGACGCGGACCTGGCCAACAACACGCTGGGTTGGCAATGGGTGGCCGGATGCGGCGCCGATGCCGCGCCGTACTTCCGCGTGTTCAATCCGGTAGCGCAAGCGCAGAAGTTCGACCCGCAAGGGGATTATCTGCGGCGCTGGCTGCCCGAACTGAAGGACGCGCCGCTGCCCTTGCTGCATGAGCCGTGGAAGGACGCCTCGCTGCTGTCGCGCAGCGGCTACCCGGCACCGATGCTCGACCTGGCGGACTCGCGCAACGCCGCGCTGGCCGCCTATCAGGCCATGCGCGGGCGCGGCTGAGCTGAAGGTCCGGGCGCAACCATCAGAGCATCGCTAGGTGTCTTCCTCGAAGTTGTCGGGGTCGGTCGATCTATGTCGTAAGGCGATCGAGGTCGGCTTGCGTACGTAAGGTGTTATCGCATTGGCGGGACCTTCGCGATGACCGGGGCCGGTGGTCTTGAACTTGTCGATCTGATACCCGCGCTCCTCTATGGTCACGAATTCGGGCTGCCAATTTTTTTTCGGGCCGGCGATCACGTTCCAGCCTCGTCCGCTTACATAGTGGGATCCGCCGCTTTGGTAATGGCCTGTCGGCTTGATCACGGAGTTCGTGTGGGGAATGTTTTTGCGACCCAGGGTGATGTCGATGGCCTCCTCCGCGGTTTCGGCGAGATGCTTGGCCGCGGCTGACGCCGGGATCCTGCTGAAGTAATTCCAGGATTTACTCACGGCTGTTCTGCTCCTTTGAAAGTCATATGGATATCCACCCCAAGGCATGAACTCCCGTTCCCTCGGCGGTTTCCAAGGAGGGATTCAAAAGCCGTGCCAGCTCGATCAAGCGCGGTTCGCCGCGCTGTTCGGCCGTTTTGGCGGCAAAGGAGCTGCTCCGATAGGGTGCTTTCTTTCACGGAGGCGTGTGGAATTGCGCACGCCCACGCCAAGGAGGCGGGGTCAACCGCGCGTGTCGGGCTCCGCCACGTTGGCGGCGGCACCGTCGCCACGCTTGAGCAGCACCGCCAGCACCGGTGGCGTCACCATCGCGGTAAGCAAGGACATCGCCACGATGATCGCGTAGGTGCGATCGCTGAACACCCCGGCAGCCAGGCCGAGGCTGGCGATCACCACGCCTACTTCGCCGCGCGGCACCATGCCGAAGCCGACGATGGTGGCGCCGCGCCTGCCCAGCGACAGCGCGCCGAGGAAGCCGCCGGCGAGCTTGGAGATGATGGCGATGACGGTGACGATGGTCAGCGTGAGCAGCGCATCTGCGCTGGCCAGCTGCTGCAGGTCGATCTTGCTGCCGGTGATGACGAAGAAGAACGGTGTGAGCAGCGCCAGCAGCGGCTGCACCTGTTTTTCCAGGGTGTGCTGCTGGCGCGTCTCCGAGGCGATCATGCCGGCCAGGAAGGCGCCGATGATCGCGGCCAGCCCGAACAGGGTGGACACGTACGCCAGACCAAGGCACAGCGCCAGCACGATGCCCAGCGCGGAGTGCTGGCTGTGCGGCTTGTCCAGCCAGCTCGAATTCCAGCGCATCGCGCGCGCGCCGCCGAAGCCGATCACCGCGATAAAGCCGATCGCGCCGACCAGGGTGGTGACCAGGTGCATCGCGTTGAAGCCGCCGCCGCCCTGCATCGACACCACCACGCCCAGCAACAGCATGGCCAGAATGTCGTCGATCACGGCGGCGCCGAGGATCACCTTGCTCTCGGTGCGCTGCAGTGCATTGAGTTCCTGCAGCACCCGCGCGGTGATGCCGGCGGAAGTGGCGACGAAGGCAGCGGCGATAAACAGCGACTTGCCCCAGTCGTAGCCGCTCGCATGCGCCCACACGCCGCCGAGGCCGAACGGGATCAGCACGCCGAGGATGCCGACCAGGAAGGCGACCTTGCCGACCTTCTTGAGATCTTCGAGCCGGGTCTCCAGGCCCACGGCAAACAGCAATAGGACTACGCCTATTTCCGCAAGCACGTCGAGCGGCGTGCCGGTGGCGATCTGCTCGGGCGTGATCCAGCCCAGCAGCGATGGCCCGACCACGCAGCCGGCGGCGATCTCGCCCACCACGCCGGGCAGCTTCAGGCGCTGCGCGATTTCCCCGCCGATCTGCGCGGCGACGAAGACGATGAACAGCGTAAGCAGGATGTCGGCCGCGTGGTGCATGCTTCGATTCCTTCCGGTCTAGCGTGACCGGGGCATGCTACACGCTCGCGCCGCGTTTCGGCGCATCGCGGCCGAGCCGGCTGAACACCCAGCTCGCGGTGGCGGTGACGATGCCCAGCAGCAGCACGGTCCAGCGGAACGACAGCACGTAGTCGTCGTGCGCGTGGCCTTGCAGCAGCGCTTCCATCAGCAGCGAGGCGAGTGCGATGCCAAAGCTCATCGACAGGTACTGCGCGGTCGAGGCCATCGACGAGGCCATCGAGGCGTACTTCACGTCGAGGTCGTTGTAGATCAGCGTGTTCATCGCGGTGTACTGCAGGCCCATGAAGCCGCCGTAGACGAACACCATCAGCGCGATCACCCACATCGGCGAGTCCTTGCCCAGCAGGGCGAAGGAGGCGATCAGCACGGCCACGATCAAGGTGTTGGCGAGCAGGAAGCGGCGATAGCCCATCCGCGTCAGCAGGCGGTTGATCACCCACTTGGCGCAGATCGAGCCCAGCGCCTGCGGCACCATCATCAGGCCGGCCATGGTCGGCGACCAGCCGCAACCGACCTGCAGGAACAGCACCAGCAACAGGAACATGCCGGACACGCCGAGCCGCGTGAACAGGTTGCCGGCCAGCGACACCCACACGCTGCGCACGCGCAACAGGTTCAGGTCGGCCACCGGGTATTCGGTGCGCCGGCTGTGCCACACGTAGATGCTGCCGAAGACCAGCGCGAGCACGCCGCTGACCGCGATCTGCAGCCATTGCCCGCCGCCGCCGCTGGCCACTTCGGACGCAGTCAGCAGCATGGCCGAGGCCAGCGCGAACAGCATGAAGCCGGAGAGATCGAAGCGATGCGGCTCGGCCAGGCGGTAGTCCGGCATCTCGCGGCGGTTCATCCAGAAGCCGGCGATGCCGACCGGTACGTTGATCAGGAAGATCAAACGCCACGAGGTGTATTCCGCCAGCACGCCGCCGAGCAGCGGGCCGATCACCGAGCCGAGCAGGCCGACGGTGGCGACCGTGCTCATCGCGCCGACGAAGTCGCGCTTGTCGATGCTGCGCACGAGCACGTAGCGGCCCACCGGCATCAGCGCGGCGCCGCCCAGGCCCTGCAGCACGCGCGCCGCCACCAGCTGCGGCAGGGTCTGCGAGATGCCGCACAGCAGCGAGCCGATGGTGAAGATGGCGATGGCCGCGGCGAAGATGCGGCGCGTGCCGAAGCGATCGCACATCCACGGGCTGGCGGGAATGAAGATGGCCAGGGTCAGCACATAGCTGGTCAGCGCGATGCGCATGCCCAGCGGCGCAACGCCCAGTGCCTCGCCCATCGCCGGCACGGCGGTGTTGACGATGGTGGAATCGAGCGCCTGCATGAAGAACGAGGCGGCGACCAGCCAGATCAGTCCGCGGTAGCGCTCGCGCGACGGCACGGGAGGCTGAGCGGCGGGCGGAGCGGGCGGCACGCCGGGGTTGGGCGTGCCCGGTTCGGGCGGCACTTCCGTGGCTGCGGAGGTATCGGACATGACCTGCACATGATAGCTGCTATGGCAACTTGCTTTTCATGCCTGCGGCGGCCAAAGTCATCGCCGTTTCATGCGGCCGCTCGACGGCCACCCATTCCCTCGCGCCGGGCGCTTCCAGTGCCCGGCGCGAATTTTTTGCGCGCCGGGAACGCCACTGTACAAGGAGCACTGTTATGAGCATCAAGCCACCCATCGTCATCTCCAGCCGCGATCTGGATCGCATCGAAGCCTTGCTGGAGCGCATGACGCCCGCACAGGCCCAGGGCCATGCCGCCCTGCGCGAAGAACTGGAGCGGGCCGAGGTGCGCGCGCCCCAGGACATGCCGCCGGACGTGGTGACGATGAATTCGCGCGTGACGGCGCAGGACGAGAGCCAAGGCGAGCGCCATGGCGAGCGCCTGGAGCTGACCCTGGTGTATCCGGCCGCGGCGGGTGGGGCGGGGCACGTGTCGGTGCTCGCTCCGGTGGGCAGCGCCTTGCTTGGGCTGGCCAAGGGCCAGCACATCGACTGGCCGATGCCGGACGGCAAGCGGCGGCGCTTGCGTGTGGTGGATATCGCATACCAGCCGGAGGCGGCCGGCGACTACCACCGCTGAGGGATGGAGTAGGTTGGGGTGAGCGCAGCGAACCCCAACGATGCGGCCACCTGAGAGCGAAGTTGGGGTTCGCCTTCGGCTCACCCCAACCTACGCCCGAGCCAGGTCCGTGCAGGGCATGTGAACGCACTCAATCCCAATGCTTGGCAAACCCCACCTGGAACCCGCCCGGCAACAAGCTCACGATCCACGGCGACTTCCGGTGCTCCGCCCATAGCCCCACGCCGACGCCGATCGCTGCGCCGACCAGCACGTCGCTCTGCCAATGCTCATGCACCTTCATGCGCGCCACGGCGTCATAGACCGGCAGCAGGGCGAGCGCATACACGGCGGGGTGTTCGTCGCCGTAATGGACCATGATCGGCGTCACCGCGGCGCTGATCGCCGCCACTTCGCCGCTGGGAAAGCTCTGCGCATGCAAGCCCTTGAACCACCGGTCGGGGCTGCGGCTCTGGCTGGGCCGCTCGCGCTGGAACGTCCATTTCAGGGCCTGGGCGCCGGCACCGGCTACGACGATGGCGTCGACCGAGCGCCACAGGGTGTCGCCCATCTCGTCGCGGTCGCCCAGCCACAGGGCGCCAGCGGCGACCGAGGCGAGGGTGCCGTAGTAGACGATCTGCTGGTTGCTGCGTTTCCACACCCCGCTGTTGTCGAAATGCAAGGTGTGGTCGATCCCGAACGGACCGCCGGCGGCATGGGCGGCGGCGGGCAGGGCCAGGGCGGCGATGAGCAGGGCGGGAGCTGTTTTGGACACGAGCACGTCCGGACCTCCTTGCGGGTGGTCTTGGTTGCCCCTGATGGATGGGTGAAGCCGGATGGAGGCTAAAGCGCGTGGCTTGCGGTTGTCTTAGTAAACTGCGCGGCATGAGGAGCCCCGCATGAGCCATTCATCTGAACCTAAGGTCCGCGCCGCCGAGCTGCGCGAGCGGATCGAGCACGCCAACTACCAGTACCACGTGCTCGACGATCCGCAGATCACTGACCTCGAGTTCGACCGCCTGCTGCGCGAACTGGAGGCGCTGGAAACGGAGCACCCCGAACTGGCCACGCCCGATTCGCCGACGCGCCGCGTCGGTGCCCGCGCGGTGGGCGGCTTCGCCGAGGTGCAGCACGCGCTGCCGATGCTGTCGCTGAGCAATGCCTTCGAGCAGGACGGCGACACCGAGCTGGAGCGCTTCCGCGAGGTGGCGGAGTTCGAGCGGCGCATCGAGCAGACCTTGCAGCGGCGCGAGCCGGTGTTCTCGGTGGAACTGAAACTGGACGGCCTGGCGATCAGCCTGCGCTACGAGAACGGCGTGTTCGTGCAGGGCGCGACCCGCGGCGACGGCGCCACCGGCGAGGACGTCACCGCCAACCTGCGCATGGTCGGCGCCATCCCGCTGCGCCTGCACGGCAAGGACTGGCCGCGCGTGCTGGAAGTGCGCGGCGAGGTGATCATGCTGCGCAAGGATTTCGAGGCCTTCAACGCACAGGCCCGCGAACACGGCGAGAAGGTGCTGGCCAATCCGCGCAACGGCGCGGCCGGTTCGCTGCGCCAGCTCGATCCGGCGATCACCAAGAAGCGCAAGCTGAGTTTCTTCGCCTACGCCATCGGGGTGGTCGAGGGCGGCCAGATCCCGGATACCCATTCGGCCACGCTGCAGAAGCTGCGCGAGTGGGGTTTCCCGGTCTCGCATGAGGTGGGCACGGCCAAGGGCTTCAAGGGGCTGCTCGCCTACTACCGCCGCATCGGCGAGAAGCGCGACAGCCTGCCGTTCGATATCGACGGCGTGGTCTACAAGCTGGACGACTACGCCGGCCAGCGCGACATGGGCTTCGTCTCGCGCGCGCCGCGCTGGGCCATCGCGCACAAATTCCCGGCGCAGGAACAGACCACCACGGTCGAAGCGATCGAGATCAATATCGGCCGCACCGGCGCCGCCACGCCGTTGGCGCGGCTGAAGCCGGTGCAGGTGGCGGGTGTCACGGTCAGCAATGCCACCCTGCACAATGCCGACCAGGTGGCGCGGCTGGACGTGCGCGTGGGCGACACGGTGATCGTGCGCCGCGCCGGCGACGTGATTCCGGAAGTGGTGCGGGTGATGCCCGAGCTGCGCCCGCCGCACACCAAGCCGTGGCAGATGCCGGCGCATTGCCCGGTGTGCAACTCGGAGCTGCTGCGCGAGGAAGGCGAGGCGGTGTGGCGTTGCTCCGGCGGCCTGATCTGCGCCGCGCAGCGCAAGGAGGCGCTGATCCATTTCGCCGCGCGCCGTGCGATGGATATCGAAGGCATCGGCGAACGCTTCGTCGATGCGCTGGTGGATTTCGGCTATGTGCATACGCCGGCCGATCTGTACCAGCTGACCCTGGACGATTTCCTTGAAATGAAGCGCCGCGCCGACGAGCGCGACGGCACTACGCCGGAGACGGTCAAGCAGGGCAAGGTCGCCACCAAGTGGGCGGAGAACCTGCTGGAGGCGATCGAGGCGAGCAAGCAAAGCACGCTGCCGCGCTTCATGTACGGGCTGGGCATCATGCATATCGGCGAGAGCACGGCGAAGACGCTGGCGCTCTGGCTGGGCCGGCTGGAGCTGGTGCGCTCGACGCCCGCACCGGTATTGCGCGTGCTGCCGGATGTCGGCGACGAAGTGGCGCGTTCCATCGACGGCTTCTTCGCGCAGCAGGGCAACCAGAAAGTGGTGGACGACCTGCTCGCCTCCGGCATCGTGCTGGCCGACGAGAGCGCGCCGTCGCCGAAGCTGCGCGGCAAGCTGGGGCTGGATGTGCTGCTGGATACCGCCAAGGTGCACAAGCTCGGTCCCAAGAGCACGCAACTGCTGGCGCAGCACTACCGCAGCTTGAAGCAGCTGGTGGATGCGGGCGCTCCGCATTGGGTGGTGGCCGGTGTGCCGACGGCGGCGGCGACCAACCTGGAGCAGTTCCTCGCCGACAAGGAAAACCTTAAGGCCCTGGAACATGCCGAGGCGGCGATGCAGCGGCTGCTGGATGCGATCCCGAAGTCGGCCAAGACCGAAGCGGCGCCACTGGAAGGGCAGACCGTGGTGCTCACCGGCAGCTTGACCGGCCTGACCCGCGATGAAGCGAAGGAGCGGCTGGAAGCGCTGGGCGCGAAGGTTTCCGGCTCGGTGTCGAAGAAGACCAGTTTCGTGGTCGCTGGCGAGGAGGCCGGTTCCAAGCTGGACAAGGCGCAGGAGCTGGGCGTGGACGTGTGGGACGAGGAGCGCCTGCTGGCGCTGCTGGCCGAACACGAGGGCGGCGCATGACGGCGAAGGAATCCGCGCGCGTCGTGCAGCTCCCGCTCGACCGCGGTTCGCTGCGCCTGCGCGCGCAGCTCAATGCATTGCTGCGGCAGTTCTTTGCCGAGCGCGGCGTGCTGGAAGTGGAGACGCCGATCCTGTCGGCGGCCGGCAATACCGATCCGAATATCGAAAGCTTCAGCGCTACTTTCAGCGGGCATGTCGATGCCGGCCCGCGCGAGCGCTGGTTGCGTACTTCGCCTGAATATCCGCTCAAGCGCCTGCTGGCCGCCGGCGTGGGCGATTGCTACGAGCTGGGGCGGGTGTTCCGCAACGGCGAGGCAGGCGGGCGGCACAACCCTGAGTTCACCATGCTGGAGTGGTACCGCGTGGGCTGGGACCATCGCCAGCTGATGGAAGAAAGCATCGCGCTGGTGGAGTGCGCGCTGGCCATGGCCGGGCGGCGCGCCGAAGTGGTGGTGGAGAGCTATCGCCAGCTGTTCCTCGACGAGCTGGGCCTGGACCCGCTGCATGCGCCGATCGACGAGCTGCGCGCGCCGCTGGCCGAGTACGGCATCGGCCCGGACGGGCTGGGCCGCGACGATTGGCTGGACCTGCTGATCACCCACAAGCTGCAGCCGGCGTTCCCGCGCGACCGCATCACGGTGATCCACGATTATCCCGCCAGCCAGTGCGCGCTCGCGCGCATCCGCCCCGGCGATCCGCCGATGGCCGAGCGCTTCGAGCTGTTCCTGGGGCGCTATGAATTGGCCAACGGTTATCACGAGTTGAACGATGGCGCTGAGCAGCGCCAGCGTTTCGAGCGTGACAATGCGCTGCGGCGCGAGCGTGGGCTGCGTGAGATCCCGCTGGACGAACCGCTGCTGGCGGTGCTGGATGCGATGCCCGATTGCGCCGGCGTGGCGCTGGGGATGGAGCGCTTGCTGATGTGCCTGGCGGGGACGGATGCCATCGCCGACGTCTTGGCGTTTCCGTTCGCCGAAGCCTGACGCAGGTTGGGGTGAGCGCAGCGAACCCCAACGTTGCGAAGGTGTTGGGGTTCGCTGCGCTCACCGCAACCTACGCTCTTGTGGCAGAGTGGCCGCCATCGCTTAACCACCGCGAGACTTCGATGAAACCCAGCGCACCCGGCATTATCCTGATTGCGATCGGCGCATTGTTCCTGCTGCGCAACCTCGGCCTCGACCTGCACCTGGGCCAGCTGTTCGCCACCTGGTGGCCGCTGGTGCTGATCGCCCTGGGCGTGGGCATGATGGTCCGCCGCCCCAGCTGATCCGCACAAAACGAAGGCCGGGCGCCTGGAGCATCGTCCCGATGCGCAGGCGCCCGGCCTTTCTCGTTTCCGTCGGTCCTTGCTGTCAGTCCTTGCTTTCCAGCAGGTGGCGGTAGATCAGGCCACCGATGGCGCCGCCGATCAGCGGCACCAGCCAGAACACCCACAGCTGCTGCAGCGCCCAGCTGCCCTGGAAGATCGCCACGCCGGTGCTGCGCGCGGGGTTCACCGAGGTATTGGTGACCGGGATGCTGATCAGATGGATCAGGGTCAGCGCCAGGCCGATCGCCAGCGGGCCGAAGCCGGCCGGCGCGCGTTTGTCGGTGGAACCGTGGATCACCAGCAGGAAGAACGCGGTGAGCACCAGCTCGGCCACGATCGCGGCGTGCAGCGAATAGCCATTGGGCGAATGCTCGCCGTAGCCGTTGGAGGCGAAGCCCGCGCTGGCGTCGAAGCCGGCCTTGCCGCTGGCGATCAGGTACAGCACGGCGCCGGCAGCGATGCCGCCGACCACCTGGGCGACGATGTAGGGCACCACGTCCTTGGCCGGGAAACGGCCGCCGGCGCACAGGCCCACGGTGACGGCGGGATTGAAATGGCCGCCGGAAATATGGCCCACGGCGTAGGCCATGGTCACCACGGTCAGGCCGAAGGCCAGCGCCACGCCGGCGAAGCCGATGCCGAGGTCGGGATACGCCGCAGCGATGACCGCGCTGCCGCAGCCGCCGAATACCAACCAGAAAGTGCCGAAGAATTCGGCGGTCAAACGCTTGCCAATGCTCATGAGCAGGTCTCCTTGCGAAGGCGGGAAGGGAAGATCAAAGAATTCTTGTTGCCCCTACAGCCCCGGTCGTCCTGTCCGGCGCGGCGTTAGCCTACGCAAATGGTGCGGTCTTTGGAACATGGGCCCATGGCTCGTCATTCCGGCGCAGGCCGGAATCCAGTGGCGGTACCGCTGGATGGTCGCGGAAACGTACAGAAGCCCGGTCGGGACTTTCACTCCGCCACATAGCGCCTCGCTACTGGATTCCGGCCTGCGCCGGAATGACGGAGAGGTGAGTATTTCGCGAGGGCGGGTGCTATGTTCCGCCGACTCCTTCCCGCCACGCCGTCTTCACGATGACGCAAGCCGCTCCGTCCGTTCCGCCGCTGGACTCTCCCGCCCCCCGCTTGAACCGCAACGACCTGCGCACCCTGACCCTGGCTGCCCTCGGCGGCGCGCTGGAGTTCTACGACTTCGTGGTGTTCGTGTTCTTCACGAAGGTGCTGGGCCAGCTGTTCTTTCCGGCCGATATGCCGCCGTGGCTGGCGCAGGTGCAGGTCTACGGCATCTTTGCCGCGGGCTATCTGGCGCGGCCGCTGGGCGGCATCGTGATGGCGCATTTCGGCGACCGCACGGGACGCAAGCGGATGTTTACGCTGAGCGTGTTCCTGATGGCGCTGCCCACGCTTTGCATCGGCCTGTTGCCGACCTATGCGCAACTGGGCGTACTGGCGCCGATGCTGTTGCTGCTGCTGCGCGTGGTGCAGGGCGTGGCGATCGGTGGCGAAGTGCCGGGCGCCTGGGTGTTCGTGGCCGAGCATGCACCGCCCGGGCGCGTGGGTTTCGCCTGCGCCGGCCTCACCTCGGGGCTTACCGCCGGCATCCTGATCGGCTCGCTGGTCGCCGCGGGTATCAGCGGCATGGGCCCGGAGAACGTGCTGGCCTATGCCTGGCGCTGGCCCTTCATCCTGGGCGGCGTGTTCGGCTTCTTCGCGGTGTGGCTGCGCCGCTGGCTGAGCGAGACGCCGGTGTTCGCGCAGATGCGCGAGCGCAAGGAGCTGGCCAGCGAGTTGCCGTTGAAGCGGGTGATGAGCGAGTACCTGGGCGGCGTGCTGCTGAGCATGCTGGTGACCTGGATGCTGACCGCCGCGGTGGTGGTAGTGATCCTGATGACGCCGACCCTGGCGCAGAGCAGTTTCCACCTGCCGCAGACGGTGGCCTTCCACGGCAACAGCCTGGCCGCGCTGATGCTGTGCTTCGGCTGTATCGCCGGTGGCGTGGCGGTGGACCGGTTCGGGCGCGGATGGTCCCTGCTGGTCGGGTCGGCGGCGCTGCTGGTCACCACCTATCTGCTGTATCGCGATCTGGCGCAGGGCGCGCAGCATTTCATGCTGCTGTATGCGCTGGCCGGGCTGAGCGTGGGCGTGGTCGGCGTGGTGCCGGCGGTGATGGTGGCGGCGTTTCCGCCGGCGGTGCGGTTCTCCGGCTTGTCGTTCTCGTACAACATCGCGTATGCGGTGTTCGGGGCGACTACGCCGCCGTTGATCGCTTATCTGGCGGTGAAGCTGGGGGCGATGGCGCCGGCGCATTATGTGGCGCTGACGGCGGTGATCGGGATCGGTTGCGCGCTGTATCTGCTGACGACGCAGCGCAAGTTCCACGAGCGCTGACGGCACACGGCGTAGGTTGGGGTGAGCCGCAGGCGAACCCCAACATCACCGTCCGCATCGCCATGTTGGGGTTCGCCTGCGGCTCACCCCAACCTACGCGGATGTCTGGTCAGAAATCCAATTCCTGGGTGGCGCACAGATAATCGATCATCGGCGCCAGGCGCTTATAGGTTTCCACCATCCAGGGCCGCAACTCCGACGAGCACGCCAGCTTCTCGTCGAAGCCTTCGCCCGCGGCGAAATCCTTGCGCTTGAGATCCTCGATCAGCTCGTGCGCCGGATCGAAGCCCCGTGGCGGACGCGTCAGCGCCTCGCCCCAGAAGGTGAAGTGCTCGCGGAACGTCTTGCTCTGCGTCGCCCGCTTCCACGCCGCCGGATTGTCGGCCAGGAAGGCGCGGATGCGCTTCAACGCATCCGACTCCGGATGCCACATGCCGCCGCCGGCAAAGCAATCGCCCGGCTGGATATGCACATAGAACGACGGTGCCGGAATCTCATGCCGCCGCTCGTGGAAAAAGCGCGCACCCTGCCACGGCTTGTACGGCTGCTTGTCATTGGAAAAGCGCGTGTCGCGATGAATGCGGAACAGCGAGCCGCCGTTCTTGCGCGAGTCGGCGCGGTAGTGCGCGCTGAGCTTGCTCAGCGGCGCCTGCATGTCGGCGATCAATTGCAGGAACGGATCGCGCACGTCGCGTTCGTATTCCGGCTTGTGCGCCAGAAACCATTCGCGGCTGTTGTTGCGTTCGAGGGCGCGCAGAAAACGGAACGTGGCAGGAGTGAAGTAAGCGTTGGCCATGGTCGGTGAGGGTCAGGCGGGCAGGGGCGCGAGGTCGGCGGCGAGCTGTTCGCCCCAGACCTGCAGTTGATCGAGCAGGGCGAGCTTGCCGGTGTCGTTCGCCAGTTCGGCGCGCAGCTGCGCGAGGCGGGCGAAGTAGTCGGGCAGGGTCAGGTTAGTCAGCGGCGTGGATTTGAACAGGCGGTCGCGGCGGAACGCATCCCAGCGTTCGCGCTCCTCCGGCGCCAGGGTCTGCGGCCAGTTGCGCGCGCGGTAGCGGAACAGCAGCTCGGGATACCGCGGATCGCGGAACGGAAAGGCGCGCGTGCCCAGTTGCTCCGGCGGGGTCGCGCGCACCTCAGCCAGCAGGCGTTTGTCCGCGTCGGGCAGGAAGCCGCCGTAGATCGCCAGCTCCGGATCGGCCGGCGGCGGCAGGTCGCCGGCGCGCTGGAATACACGGCGCAGCTTTTCGGCCAGGCCGTCGGCGGCGGCCAGCACCTCGCGGTTGGCGAGGCAGCGTTCGACGTCCAGTTGCAGGCGTGCCGTGTCGGTGCCCTTGAGCACCGACAGCGGCGCCAGTGCCGGGGAGCGGTTGGCGCGCACCGTGCGCAGCGGGATGCGCTCGACCCCTTCGGGCAGGTCGGCGCGGGCGGTGAACACGCGGTCGGCGATCTCCTCCTCGTCCAGCGCCAGCAGCAGCGCGGGATCGGCCGACAGGTCGTACACGATGATCTCGCCGGGCCGGGTCGGATGCGCCGCGATCGGCGCGACCATGGCCAGGCAGAAGCGGCTGGCCGGGTAGCGCGAGGACACGTGCAGCACCGGCGTCATGTTCACCATGTCGAGCAGCTCGAACACCTTCTGCTTGCGGCGCAGCGCGAAGTGCCAGTCCCACAGCCGCGGCTGGCGCACGCGGATCAGCCGGGCCAGGTCGATCAGCGCGTGGACGTCCGAAAGCGCATCGTGCGCGCGTTCCTGGGTGAGGTGGTTGGCGCTGGCCAGGTGCTCCAGCCGGAAGCTGAGCGTGCCGTCCTCGCGCGTCGGCCAGGCGATACCCTCGGGGCGCAGCGCGGCGCACATGCGCACCAGGTCGATCAGGTCCCAGCGCGAATTGCCGTGTTCCCATTCGCGCCCGTAGGGCTCATGAAAGTTGCGGTACAGCATCTGCCGGGTGAACTCGTCGTCGAAGCGCAGCGAGTTGTAGCCCACCCCGCAGGTGCCCGGCGCGGCCAGCTGCTCGTGCACGCGCGCGGCGAACTCGGCCTCGCCCACGCCGTCGCGCTCGGCCTGCTGGGGCAGGATGCCGGTGATCAGGCAGGCCTCGGGGCTGGGCGGCATCTCGCGCGGGGGCTTGCCGAAGAACATCACCGGCTCGCCGACGATCTCAAGATCCATGCTGGTGCGGATGCCTGCGAACTGCAGGGGTCGGTCGCGCCAGGGGTCGGCGCCGCTGGTCTCGTAGTCGTGCCAGAAGAACGTCTGCATGCCGGGGATGATCGCATGGCCGTCCAGGTGTGTCCGCTTGCACAGGACGGCAGGCCAATGGGCATACACCGCCCAGGGCGGGCGCCGGCTGCTGCTAGACTGCGCGCCCAGGAGGGAGCATGAGCCTAGCGAACGAAGAAAATCTGATCTGGATCGATCTGGAAATGACCGGTCTGGATACCGATAACGACTCGATTCTCGAAATCGCCACCATCGTGACCGACAAGGAGCTGAACATCCTGGCCGAGGGCCCGGTGTTCGCCATCCGCCACGAGGTGGAGCGCCTGGAGGCGATGGATGCGTGGAACCGCAACCAGCACCGCAAGTCCGGCCTGTGGGAGCAGGTGCTGGCTTCCGCCGACGACCATGCGGCGGCCGAGGCGGCTACCGTGGACTTCCTCAAGGCCTGGGTGCCGGCCGGCAAGTCGCCGATGTGCGGCAACTCGATCTGCCAGGACCGCCGCTTCATGCACCGGCAGATGCCGCGGCTGGAGCGCTATTTCCACTACCGCAACCTCGACGTGTCCACGCTCAAGGAGCTGTCGCGCCGCTGGTCGCCGAGCATCTGCAAGAACTTCAGCAAGGAATCTGCGCATACCGCGCTGTCGGATATCCGCGACTCGATCGAGGAGCTGCGCTACTACCGCCAGTTCATGGGTGCGCTGGGCGGCGCGGGCTGACCGCCGCGCCGCAGGTTTGAGCCAGGAGTGACCATGTCCGCCGCCGATCTTTTCGCCACCGTGCTCGACTGCGCCGGCCGACCCCTGGTGCTGGACCGTCCGCGCGTGGTCGGCATCATCAATGTCACGCCGGATTCATTTTCCGACGGCGGCAGCCACGCCACCACCGAAGCGGCGGTCGCGCACGGCCTGCACCTGGCGGAAGAGGGTGCGGACATGCTCGACGTCGGCGGCGAATCGACCCGCCCCGGTGCGGACGACGTACCGCTGGAAGAAGAGCTGCGCCGGGTGATCCCGGTGCTCGAGCAGCTCGCCGCGCGCACTTCGCTGCCGCTGGCGATCGACACGTCCAAGCCGGAAGTGATGCGCGCGGCGGTGGCCGCCGGCGCCGGCATGATCAACGACGTCTACGCACTGCGCCGCGACGGCGCGCTGGATGCGGTTGCCGAACTGCGTGTGCCGGTGTGCCTGATGCACATGCTGGGCGAGCCGCGCGGCATGCAGGACGACCCGCGCTACGACGACGTGGTCGGCGAAGTGCACCGCTTCCTCACCGACCGGCTGTTCGCCTGCGAGCTGTCGGGGATCGACAAGCGGCGGGTGCTGGTCGATCCGGGTTTCGGCTTCGGCAAGACGCTGGAACACAACCTGGCCTTGCTGCGCGCACTGGAGCGTTTCGGCAACCTGGGCAGCGGTTGCTATGTGGGCCTGTCGCGCAAATCGATGATCGGCAAGCTCACCGGCCGCGAGGATCCGGCGCAGCGCGCGGCGGGCTCGGTGGCCGCGGCGCTCATCGCCGTGCAACGTGGCGCCCGTATGGTGCGCGTACATGATGTGGCCGCTACGGTCGATGCTTTGGCTGTCTGGCACGCCGTGGCTGCAGGGGAGCCCGCGGTGCGCAAGGACACGCGTCCGGCCGCGCCGCGCTGGCCGGACGACGAGTGAGCCTGCTCAGTGTCTCCGCGTGGCTCGCGCAGGCTCTGGGTGCTCGCCAGACAAGGAAGAGCGACGGAGTGTACGTCCGTACACGACCGAGCGATGACGCCGGATGGCGGGCACCCAGAGCCTGCCCTCCGGGTTGCCATTGAGTGGCCGCCATGCGGCAGCGCGCGGCTTGGCCTGGCAGCCGGCCAAGCCGGCGCCACGCACTACCACCTGACGGCCACTCAATGGCAACGCGGGCCACGCGGAGACACTGAGCAGGCTCAAAGCAACCAACCGCGCCATCCGGCGCGATGAAAGGATCCCCATGAGCGAACGCAAATATTTCGGCACCGATGGCATTCGCGGGCCGGTCGGCCAGTGGCCGATCAGCGCGGATTTCATGCTGCGCCTGGGCCGCGCCGCCGGCATGGCGCTGGCGCGCGACAGCCGTGAAGGGCGGCCGAAGGTGCTGATCGGCAAGGACACCCGCGTGTCCGGCTATATGTTCGAGGCCGCGCTCGAAGCGGGCCTGGTCGCGGCGGGCGTGGACGTGGGCCTGCTCGGCCCGATGCCGACCCCGGCGGTGGCCTTTCTCACCCGCTCGCTGCGCGCGCAGGCGGGCATCGTGATCAGCGCCTCGCACAATCCGCATCAGGACAACGGCATCAAGTTCTTCTCCGCCACCGGCGAGAAGCTGTCGGATGAAGTCGAGCTGGCGATCGAGCACGGCCTCGATGCCGAGTTCACCACCGAGTCGCCGGAGCGCCTGGGCAAGGCCAGCCGCATCGACGATGCGGGCGGACGCTATATCGAATTCTGCAAGCGCACCCTGATCGACAGCGAGTTCACCCTGCGCGGCATGCGCATCGTGCTGGACTGCGCCAACGGCGCGACCTACCAGGTGGCGCCGAAGGTGTTCGCCGAACTGGGCGCCGAGGTGATCGCCATCGGCCACAAGCCGGACGGCTTCAATATCAATCGCGGCGTCGGCTCGACCCATCCGCAGACCCTGCAACTGGCCGTGCTGGAACACCACGCGGACATCGGCATCGCCTTCGACGGCGACGGCGACCGCGTGCAGATGGTGGACCGCGAAGGCGTGCTGGCCGACGGCGACGACATGCTGTTTATCCTGGCCCGCGCCTGGGCCGCGCAGGGCCGCCTGAAGGGGCCGGTGGTCGGCACCTTGATGAGCAACTACGGCTTGCAGCAGGCACTGGGCGCGCTCGACGTCGACCTGATCCGCGCCAACGTCGGCGACCGCTACGTGCTGCAGAAGCTGAAGGAGCACGGCGGCCAGCTCGGCGGCGAGACCTCCGGCCATATCCTGTGCCTGGACCGCGCCAGCACCGGCGACGGCATCGTCTCGGCGCTGGCCGTGCTGGAGGCACTCGGTGGGCGCGACCTGGCCGAGGCGCGGCAGGGCTTGTACAAGATGCCGCAGATCATGATCAACGTCCGCGCCAACGGCGCGCGCGAGTCGCTGCACAGCGACGAGGTGAAGCAGGCGCTGGCCGAGACCGAGCAGGCCCTGCGCGGCCGCGGCCGGGTGGTGCTGCGCGCTTCCGGCACCGAGCCGCTGGTGCGGGTGACGGTGGAGGCCGCCGACGAGGCGGAAGTAAGGCGGATGGCGGAGCAGCTGGCGGAGGTCGTAAAATCCGCAGCCGAACGCTCGTGAGCCAGCGGGGAAGGTCGTAAGGCCCAGCCCTGCCCAGGTCGCCAAGGATTGGCCCGACGTGCCCCGCCCCTGCGGTGGCGGGTTCGACAAATCGACCGCACGCCTACCTGTGGATCACGACACATGAATACGACCGTCAAACGGGTTCCCACCCTCGACATCCGCCGTTACGACACCGACCGCGAGGCCTTCGTCGCCGAGCTGGGCGCGGCCTACTGCGAATACGGTTTCTGCGGCATCAGCGGCCACGGCATCGCGCCGGACTTGATCGATAACGCCTACCAGGCGTTCCAGCAGTTCTTCGCGCTGCCCGACGACACCAAGCGGAAGTACCACGTGCCCGGCAGCGGCGGCGCGCGCGGCTACACCCCGTTCAAGGTGGAGACCGCCAAGGACAGCAAGTACGCCGACCTGAAGGAGTTCTGGCACGTCGGCCGCGAGATCCCGCGCGATTCCCGCTTCGCCGAGGTGATGGCGCCGAACCTGTGGCCGGAGGAAGTGCCGGCGTTCAAGCCGTACGGCTACGGTCTGTTCGAGGCGCTGGACCAGCTCGGCACTCGCGTGCTGCGTGCGCTGGCCCTGCATATCGACCTGCCGGAGCAGTACTTCGAGGACAAGACCGACCAGGGCAATTCGATCCTGCGTCCGATCCATTACCCGCCGATCACCGAGGAGAACATCCCGAACGTGCGCGCGGGCGCCCACGAGGACATCAACTTCATCACCTTGCTGGTCGGCGCCAGTGCCGAGGGCCTGGAAGTGCTGACCCGCGAGGGCGAGTGGCTGCCGATCACCACCGAGGGCGACGCCATCGTGGTGAATATCGGCGACATGCTGCAGCGCCTGACCAACCATGTGTATCCGTCCACCACCCATCGCGTGGTGAACCCGCAGAACGCCAATGCGCGCAAGCCGCGCTATTCGGTGCCGTACTTCCTGCATCCGAATCCTGACGTGGTGCTGGATCCGCTGCCGCAGTGCATCACGCCGGACAATCCGCGCCGCTACGATACCTCGATCACCTCGCACGAGTATTTGCTGGAGCGCTTGCGCGAGATCAAGCTGATTTGATCGGGTTGATTTGATCGGGTTGATTTGATCGGGCTGATTTGATCGGGTTGATCTGACGGCAAGGCATGACTTCCGGTCGGTTCGCGCCGGCCGGGAGTCCGCTAGCCTCGCGGCACTTCGAGTGGAGGATGCCGCGATGCGTGTTGCGCTGTTGTTCGCTTTGACGTTGCTGGGTGGCGTCGCCAGCGCCGCGGATGCGCCGCCGGCCATGCATGCGATGGAACCCCTGCTGGGCAGCTGGCATTGCGCGGGCGTATTTCCCGCCAGCGGCAAGACTATCGCCTCGACGATCCGCTTCGACACCGACCTCGGCGGTGCCGGTGTGCTCAAGCATCACGACGACATCGCGCCGAACACTTATCGCGCGGTGGAAGCGTGGACGTACGACGCGAAGGCCAGGCTGTTCAACGCCGCCATCGTCGACAACTTCGGCGGCGCGCGGCGCTTCAGTGCCACCGGTTGGGATGGCGACACCTTGACATGGACTTCAGCACCGGAAGTGCAGCCGGCGCAGAAGTTCGTCTACGTGCGTGCGGCCGATGGCACGCTGCGCGTGGATTGGCAAATGATGCGCGGCGGCAGCTTTGCGCTCGGCGATACGCTGACCTGCAAGCGCCAGTGAATCAATGCCCGACGGTCTGCCGGTAGCGCCGCGATTCGCGCGCCGACAAGGCCAGCCCCAGGCGGTCCGGCATCAGCTTCACCAGTCCCTTGATGAAGCGGTTGACGCGGCCGGTGACGCGCACGATATCGCCGCGCTCGACCGCATCGCAGCCTTCGCGCACCACCGCTTCGGCGGTCTGCCACATGAAGCGCGGCATCTGGTTCATCAGCTCGCGCGTGCCGGTGACGTCGTGGAACTCCGACCAGGTAAAGCCCGGGCACAGCGCGCAGACATGTACGCCGAGGTGGCGGTTCTCCAGCGCCAGCGATTGCGAGAACTTGATCAGATAGGCCTTGGACGCGCCGTACAGCGTGTGTCCCGCCGTACCGGGCACATGGCCGGCGAGCGAGGCCACGTTGACGATGCGGCCATGCCCCCGTGCACGCATGCCGGGCAGCAGGCGCCACGCCAGTTCGGTGGGCGCGGTCATCAGCACCTGGATAAAGGCCGCATGGTCCTCCCAGGTATTCGCCTCGAAGGTGCCGGGCAGGCCGTAGCCGGCGTTGTTGATCAGCCAGTCCACGTCGAGCTTGCGTTCGGCCAGGGCGGCTGCGAGTTGTTGCGGTGCGGCGGGATCGGCGAGATCGGCGGTCAATACCGTCACCGTGCAGTGATGCTTGCCACGCAGGGCTTCCGCCAGCGCTTCCAATCGATCCGTGCGGCGCGCGGTGAGCACGAGGTCGTGGCCGCGTGCGGCCAGTTCGCGCGCGAAGGCGGCGCCGATGCCGGCGGATGCGCCGGTGATCAGGCTCAAGGGGCGGGACTGCGGCATGCCGGTTCCTTCGGTGCGCTATGGAGACCGCGATCTTGCTGGCAGTCGGCCGAACGCGCCAGCGCGGCGCGCCGTTGCCGGGCTCAAGAGCGCTCGCTAAGCTGCCGCGTTTTGAACCAAGGGAGACGCGCCATGCGCAAGAAGCTCGTTGCCGGGAACTGGAAGATGCACGGCAGCCGCTCGATGGCCTCCGCACTCGCGAGCGAGATCGCCGCCGGCCTGCCGGCAGCGGCCGACGTGGTGGTGTTCCCGCCGTTTCCCTATATCGCCGAGCTGGCCGCGCAGCATGCCGGTTCCGGCCTTGGCTTCGGCGGCCAGGACGTGAGCGAGCATGAGGGGCAGGGCGCGTATACCGGCGAAGTCTCCGCTGCGATGCTGCAGGACGTCGGCGCGCAGTGGACCCTGGTCGGCCATTCCGAACGTCGCCAGTACCACCACGAGAGCGACGAGCTGGTCGCACGCAAGTTCGCCGCCGCCCGCGCCGGCGGCCTCACGCCGGTGCTGTGCGTGGGCGAGACGCTGGCGCAGCGCGAGGCCGGCGAGACCGAAGCCGTGATCGCCCGCCAGCTCTATGCCGTGCTGGCGCTCAATGGCGTGGCCAGCTTCGACACCGCGGTCATTGCCTATGAACCGGTCTGGGCCATCGGCACCGGGCGCACCGCCACGCCGGAGCAGGCACAGGAAGTGCATGGATTCATCCGTAGCCAACTGGCCCGGGAGGATGCTATGATCGCCCGTCTTACTCGGCTGCTTTATGGCGGCAGCGTCAAGCCGGCCAACGCCGCGGAATTGTTCGCGCAGTCGGACGTAGACGGGGGGCTCGTCGGAGGTGCATGTCTGACCTCGGCCGATTTCCTCGCGATCTGCGCCGCAGCGCACTAAGCGCACGGACCCACTGGAAACCATGTTCGTCATCTTCAGCGTCTTCTACATCCTGATCGCCGCGGCGATGATCGTGCTGATCCTGATGCAGCGCGGCGCTGGTGCCGACGCGGGTTCAGGTTTCGGCGGCGGCGCATCCGCCACCGTCTTCGGCGCACGCGGTTCGTCCAGCTTCATGACCCGCGCCACCGCCGTGCTCGCCGCGCTGTTCTTCCTGCTCAGCCTCGGCATGGGTATCTACCTGAGCCGTCACGGCGGCACGCCGCAGAACAGCGGCGCGGATTTGGGCGTGATGTCCGGCCTTGCCAACCCGCCGGCCGCCACGCAGAATGCGCAGCCCTCGGCGCCGGCCAACGCGGAAATCCCGCAGGCCACCAAGCCGGCAGGCGAAGTCCCCGCAGCGACGACTCCGGCCCAGACCGCGACCGTCCCGGCGGCGACCGCCCCGGCCAAGCCGGCGACTCCGGAAAAGAAGTAACAGCAAGACACCTGCCCAGGTGGCGGAATTGGTAGACGCACTACCTTGAGGTGGTAGCGACGCAAGTCGTGGGGGTTCGAGTCCCCCCTTGGGCACCAATGAAAGATTTGAAACTGTCCATAACAGTCCAGAATCGTAGATAACCCCGCGTAAATGCGGGGTTTTTTATTGTCCGTTGTCCAGGGGTGCTCTGACCTGTCCAGGGCAATCCAGGATCAGTGGGTATAATTTTGGGTACAATTTACTCTCTATATACCCAAATAGGTCTCAAGCCATGCCGCGTCTTGCCGCGTCATTGACAGAGCTCCAGGTCCGGAAAGCTAGGCCCAGGGACAAGCCGTACTTCCTCTCGGACGGAAACGGACTGGTGCTCTGGATTAGTCCTGCTGGACTGAAGGCCTGGCGCGTGCGTTACCGTCTACCGGATGGTTCGCGTCCTGCACCTGCGACGGTTGGTCATTACCCGGAAATGTCGTTAACTGAAGCGCGTGTCAAAGCCGTGGAAGTGCAGCGCGATGCTAAGCATGGGAAGACTACCGCTGGCCTTCGTAAGGCTCGCCAAGAGATAGATGCCGCGACGGATTCACGGCTGGTGGCTGAGACAGAGCTTCGCGCTGAGATTGAGCACGCTTCATTTCGCTTTGTATCTGGGCGCTGGATGGCCGAGAAGCGTTTGACTTGGGCGACAGAAACCTATCGAAAGGCACGCCTTGTCTTGGATTCGTACCTCGTGCCCGAGCTAGGTAGTTTGGACATGCGTCGATTAGAGACGAAAGACGTACGCCCTGTCCTGGTGGGGATGGTCCAAGAGACTCCGCAATTGGCTCGCAAAGCGCGCCAGTATCTTGGGAGCATCGTTGATCATGCAATCAATGAGGGGCTGCGTTCTGATGAAAGCCGTTTGCGGCTCGATCGCATTCTGCCGGCATACCGCAGTGGTCATATGCCTGCTGTGACCGATAACGACGGCAGGCTAGGTGAGGTTATGCGAGCCATTCATGCGCATCCCAGCGATGGTTCGGTCGATGTGCTTGTTCGGCGACGAGAGGGTGTGTTCATACGTGGTGATGGCTATTCAGCAGTAGTGTTTCGATCACGTGGCGGTCCCGACAGGGTTTTCTCCAACTCTGTTGGCGTTGGCCTCGCATGAGTTCGTGGGCCAACGTTCGTCACTCGGTCGCCACCTAAGATCAGTCGCTGATTTTCTATAAGTCATTGATCCTTAGTGTTTTTTATGCGTGCGAGCGCGCATCAAACGAGCGGCCTGGAATGGCGTGCGCATGGAGCGTCTTGGCTAGAGGGCGGTGGCTGGTCGGTGATGCCACACTCAACCAAGGTCGATCTCAATCTCCTTGGTCGTCACGAGGTTGGCTACTTCCGTGTGGAGATCGATGGCCAACCCCGGGGCAGAAATCGAAATGATTAGCGAATAGCGACCTTTGTCTTCCATGCGGCGCTGGCCAATATGCGATTTCCACCAGCCGCCGACAGGGTAGATTGCAATCGCATCGTGACCGGCTAGGTCGATCGCATGGCCGCGCCAGAGGTCGCTGTGAAGGGATCCTGCCTGTATGGCCTTGGATCCGAGCAACCAGAAATCCGATTCACCTTCGCTCGTAGATTCATCGCGCTCTTGGGCTGCATTGACGCGTGCCCGAAACGCGGCATCCGTTTCGGTACGCTTCTTCATCGCGAATCGCAGGCCGAACGAGCGATAGGTATTGGGGCGTGTCGCGGCCTTCCCGGTGAGGTTGGGTTCGATAAAGTAGGAGAGTGTCACCTTCATGGTGACAACCTCATTCTCCAGTTGTTCTAAGGCTTGCCTTGGCCAAGGTAAGTCATAGAAGTGCATCTCGTTGTACACGGCGGTGCGACCATCCGCGCCGATGGCGAACGGTTGAATCTCTGCTTGAGCGATCATGCTCATGTCGTTGCGAGCTGACCACATCGCCCGCTCAATATCGGGGACGCCGTAGCCGACTTCACGAAGAATCTTCTGCTTCTGACTCTTCGTTCCCGTTTTCCAATGCGCGCCCGTGCCGATCAATTGTTTGCGAATGGGCTGCGGCCATGCGGCGGCATCCACGGTCAAGGCCCGCAGGGTTTCCGGCCATAGATCCGGATGGGCCGCATGCAGGCGACCGATGAAGTGTCCTGCCATACCGGCTGCTGCGCTCGTCGCCCAAAACGGAACGAGGGGCTCGTTAGTCACATCCGAGCCTGGTGCGAGCAGCGAAACGGCCGGGTGCCACGCGCAGAAGCCGGTGTTGTCCGACACCATGTTGCCGGCTTCGAACAAGACTTCCGGTTTAATCGGGGTCAAGTCGTCGGGTAGTGCTTGAGAGCCGCGACTGTAGGGGCTGCGGTGATTCGCCGGTACCACTGGTTGGTAGGCTGGCGGCGGGGTAGGGACTTGCTCTTTGCGCGTGAAGCCACCAATGGTCAGGGCATTCCAGCTCTGCGATGGATCTTCGATGGGCTGTGATGCCATGACGTCCACCAACATACCGCCGCCGACATTTCCCGTTGCAACGAGGAGCAGCCGTTTTGGCGATTGGCTTGCCGGGACGTCTTCAGCCACGTCACCGGGCAGGGAGCCTGCCGCAATCTGATCGAGCGCGCCGCTCCAGCTGGATGGCCTGGCAGGCGAGAAGTCGGTGGCGGATGTGGCGAGGCAGAAAGATCGCCTGGCAGCCGGTTGTTCGGCTTCCACCAGTGCCACAGCGCCTTGAGTCACAACCCCGTAGCTCGGAGGTTTTGTGGCGGGAAATCCATGAGGTGGAAGCAGCTTCATGGATTCCACCCCGTGGCTGAGGACCACGGGGCCTGTCGTGCTCATGTGAGGCTCAAGGTCACCGTAGAGGGCCAGCCCCGCAATCGCCGTTCCGTGGCCGCCATCGGGATCATGGTCGTCGGTTCCCCAAGCGGCGTCATAAGCCCATGCGCCTCGGAGACCCGGTTGTACGAGTGGGTGAGCGCCGGCCACACCGGTGTCCAGTGCGCAAACAACGGGAGCATCGTGAGGCGGCGGCACCACACGCCGAACCAGCTCCGCGATCCAGTCTGCCGGTTCCGTTCCCCCGGTCGAATGATCAAGGAAGGGCTCGATACTGCCCGTTGCCGGACGAATCTCGGTGACGGCGCCGGGCAAACGCTCTGCAAACGCGGCAATGTTTCCTGCCGAGGCGTGAATAAAGACGACGGTTGTCTCGGGAAAGACGAGTTGGTCGGAGTGAACGTCCAAGTTGGCGTCTCGCGCGAGTGTCGCCATGCGTGCCGCGCGGTCGGGGCCACCGGGAAGCCAGAGTTCCCACCAGGCGATGGTGGTATCGCTGAGATCGACGTGGCCGACAAACAAAGAGGCGATGGGCGCCGCGGCAATGGTTTCGATGACCTCGAAACGCTCGAGATCGGTCCTGGCCGCCTCGCCCGGGTCGTTGCCGTAGGCGACAATGCGCTGCTGAAGAAAGGCGCGTGCATCGTCGGGCACGAACAGGACCGCACTCTCTGAGCCGTCGCCTCGGCGATCCGTACGAAGCACAGCAATCTGTTGGGTAGGGAAGTCCAGGTTCGCCGGGATCTTCACGGCCTTCGACCGGGATCCTGCCGCAGGTGGTCGCGTCGCCAGTTCGACCATCGTGCCCGGCTTTAGCCCATCCACGTGAAGGCGGGGGGCGTCCGTGCGTGCGGGGATATCGCCAAATGCCCGGGTTAGCTGACCAAGCAACGCGTTGGCGTGCGCAGCGTAATCGTCACGAAGCGGCGTGCGCCGCATCTGTCGCGAAGGGAACTCGTATTGCGCTCTCTCACGAAATGCGTTGATCGAAAGGTGCTGGCGATCGCGCGCCCCAAAATCCTCGGGTTCTGTCATGCCAGCCTAGTTCCGAACGACCCTGTCCTCTTCACGCCGACGCCTCCTAGCTGTGTGTATGACGGCGGAACCTATTCTTCAATGTCTGGCGATTCTCAAGCGCTTGCTTGAGAGCGGCGGCCGAAATCTTGGGCGCCCCTTCGAGGATGGCGTCCTTAACCACCGCGTCAGCGGCGCGAACAAGCTCGCCCTGGCTCAGTCCACCGAGGGCGGGCGTGATCGAGGACCAGGAGCGCGTAGGTGGCTTTAACTTGCCGAGCCGACGTTCAATGATCGCAAGTGCCGCAGCGCGGTCGGGAAGTTCGTACCCGATCACCTCGTCAAATCGGCGCGCGAGGGCTTCATCCAGGATCTCCACGTGGTTCGTGGCAGCAAGAACGAGGCTGTCCGTGCTGTTCGGCTCTTCCATGAAGGCGAGCACGGAGTTAAGGACGCGCCGGATCTCGCCGACATCATTCGGGTCACCGCGGCGCGCGCCGATCGCGTCGAATTCGTCAAAAAGATAGACGCCACGTGTCTGCGATAACTGATCAAAGATCAACCGAAGTTTTCCGGCGGTTTCACCCAAGAACCGACTGAATAGCGATTCGAGTCGAACCGTGAACAACGGTAGGTTCAATTCGCCCGCCAGTGCGGCGGCGGTCATGGTTTTACCGGTGCCCGGAGGGCCGACCAGCAGCATATGCGTGGTCGGCGTCTGCCCGTGGTCTCGCAGCATGGCGCGCTGCTTTTGCTGATTGACCGCGCGGACCAGTCGGTCTCGCACCTCATCAGAAAGCACCATGCTCGAAAGGGCAATCTTGGGGTACGCGCTCTCGATCAGTCCCTGCAACTCACCTCGCGGGCGAGCCAGCGGAATTGGCGTTTGACCGCCGGCTGGCCGGCCGGTCCGTTGCTGGTCCCGTGCCTTTTGCACCAGGCGCTTGAGTTTCTCGGCCTCGTCCACACGCCCCTGGCGTGCCTCTTGGGCGGCTGCTTGGAGAGCGATAGAAAGGAACTGCTCTTCGTCGCCCGCAATGTGCGAATTCAGGAGCGCGAGCAGATGCTTATTGGACATGGGCGCCTCCTTCGTTTCTGTGGGTGTAAAACACCGTTTGCTGCCACATTGAGGGCGGGGTCGGGCGCTCAAAACACTAACTGAACGGTCCCATCCTCGCCAGGGCATTTTAACCGGATTGAGGGCGGCGGGCAGCGTAGGGGCTGAGCCGCTCAATTCCGGAGACAGGATCGGGGTCGCTCCCGAGCTCCATTCGATAGGCCGTCATCGTCTTGGGTGACATCGGTATCCCTATCTGAAGGGGAGTTTGTCCTTTTGGAGCCATTACCGGCCAACAGGCGCAAGACCTGCGATCGCCCTATGGCAACCTGGAGGGGGTAACCCCATCATGGGCTGTACAGGAAGACAGGCCAGGGGAAGGGACATGGGCATCTTTGAAGAAACCGTCTCCATCGTGCGGGAGGCAGAGCGCTTGGTGATTGGTCCGCGCGTCAAATCCCGTTGGAAGTCGGTGGAAACCACGCTCGATGCTGTCGTGCATGTGCCGTGGTTCCTTCTTGTCGGTGTACAGGAACGCCTTGCAACTCTCGGATTTGGCCTGTTCTTGGTGCCCGTTTGGTGGTGCATCCTTGCTGCGATCATCTGGGTGACTGGAGGTGGTTCGCCAGCAAGCTTCCACTCATCTGACGGTTGGATGGTCGCTGGGTTGATGGCCGCCGGCTCGGTCATCTTCCGTCTCCCCAGCCGCTCGACCCGACTGAGCATTCGCCCTCCGCAGATCGCCAGCCTGGCGGCGCACATCCATGCCATCGCCGCGGACGAGGCCACGATCAAGTTACTCCAATCAGGTGTGGCGGCCTTGGATTCGGCGGCCAATCAGCGGATCACGCGCATCAACTGGGCTCTCGGTATTGGCTGGGCTGGCCTTGTTTGGGCGGCGTCGCATTGGGTGTTCACGACCGATGTATCTTACGCGGTAAGGCAAGAGGCAACGGCGCGCCTGTTTGGCGGCGTCCTCATTTTCTTGTTCTTCGGTGTTGGAACTATGTGCTATGAGACCGCGCTTCGCGTTGTGAGGCAGACTATCGACTTTGCCTTTCTAGAGGTGAGCGATATGCGTCAGATAGAGAACGGACCATCTCGTGCTGTGGTTGAGGAGGGTTGATGACACTGTCGTCGCTGGTGGGAGGGCAGCTGCTCAAGGCGGGAGCCGCTCTGATTAAAGATCGCGTGATCGCTCGATGGTCCAAGTACCGCGCTGATCGGTTCTTGGAGGCCTTGGTAGAGGCGGTGCGCTTTGAAATGGATCATGGCGTGCCCGAGGAAGAACTGAACGATGTGCTGAACCGCATGATGGCGAAAGAGGCCAACACCGAGGCGGTATTTGAAGCCTATCGGCGCGTATGTCTGTCTCGATCCAAAGAAGTTGGGCCGCGAATGATTGGCATCATGACTGCGACTCTTCTGCTGGAAGAGAGGCAGCCAACTGCTGTTGAAGATTCCATACTGGATGTGGCGGAGAATTTGACTGATTCGGAGTTACTGGACGTCGTTGACGTTGTGGGGCCTATCCTAGATTTTGTGTAAACGGGGCATTGGCAGGAAACTGCCATCTGACCCGGAGACACCATGAGTCCACGCAAACACGAAGTGCCCGACGAGCTGCTTAGCAGTCTGTTAGCCAACTATCAGAAGCCCGAAGATCTCGTT
>NZ_JBFRGP010000008.1:0-197199 GCF_052115385.1 Dyella sp. 2RAB6 | reverse complement strand
ATTGGCCCGGGGCCAATCGTTGCGACAGATCGCTCGGGAGTTAGAGCGGCCGGCGTCGACGATCAGCCGGGAGGTCAAGCGCCATGGCGGGCGAGAGCACTACCGCGCCGAATCGGCGGATAGGCGAGCCTGGCAGAATGCACAACGTCCCAAGCGTTGCGTGCTGGCGAGCCGGCCCAGGCTGCAGCGGATAGTGGCCACCAGGCTCAAGCGGAACTGGTCGCCCGAACAGATTGCACGATGGCTCAAACGAACGTATCCCCACGACGAGACGATGCGTGTGTCGCACGAAACGATCTACCGAAGCCTGTACGTCCAATCGCGCGGCGCCCTGAAAAAGGAGCTGATGTCGCATCTGCGCTTTGAGCGGCTGATGCGGCAATCCAAGGCGGCAAGAAGTGTAGATGGCCGCGGAAAGATCCTAGATGCGGTATCGATCAGCGAACGGCCGGCTGAAGCCCAGGACCGCGCGGTGCCCGGCCACTGGGAGGGCGATCTGCTGTCAGGGAGCCATAACAGCCATATCGCCACGCTGGTGGAGCGTCAGACGCGCTACGTGATGCTGGCGAAGGTGTCCAGCAAACACACGCAGGAAGTGGTGGGGGCGCTCAAGCGCATGATCGGCAAACTGCCCGCCGAACTGCGGCGATCGCTGACCTGGGACCGGGGTAAGGAACTGTCGCGGCATAAGGACTTCAGCCTGGCGACCGACATGCAGGTCTACTTTTGTGATCCCCATAGTCCTTGGCAGCGCGGAAGCAACGAGAATACCAATGGATTACTGCGGCAATACTTTCCCAAGGGCATGGATCTGACGTCGCTGACTCAGGCGCAGTTGAACAAGGTGGCGCGTGAACTCAACGAACGGCCACGCAAGACGCTGGGTTTCTTGACTCCGGTCGAGAAGCTGCGGGAAGTTGTTGCATCGACCAGTTGAAACCGCCTATGAGAAAAGTTTATATAGACTTGACTTTGGGCAAGCAAGAGAAAGTAACTCGCCCCGCGGCAGCGGGGCGAAACACTCGCCAAAGGCGAGACCCATGTGCGACAGCACAACATCGAGCGCCACCGCTACTGGATGATTCGCTTCGCTCACCCCTTCGGGGCCGCCCTGCGGGCGTTCTTCGCGCTACGCGCTCGTCCGGCCTACGCCGGAATGACGAGTAGGGAGCGGCGAGCCAAACCCCAGCCAGCCCTCCTCGGAGCGGAGAAGAGGAAAGGCGGGACTTCCGCCGACCCGCACAACAGGTGTAGAACCGGAACCCGGTTCCCAAGACGCCCAAGCGCATGAGCGACCCGACGTTCCTGATCCGCCTAGCCGACGACGACGACGAATTCATCCTCGGCCTGGTCCCCCGCTTCGTCGACTTCCACCTGCCTGGCTGGCGCAAACGCCACGAATGCATCGACGGCATCCGCAAAGACCTCAGCCGCCACCTCGAAGAACAACCGGCCAACAGCTTCCTGTTCGTCGCCGAAGACGACGACGGCAGCCCGGTCGGCTTCGTCCACCTGCAGAAAACCCAGGACTACTTCACCGGGCGCGTGAACTGCCACATCTCCGACCTCGCCGTCGCGCACACCCACGAAGGCCAGGGCGTGGGCCGTGCCCTGCTCGAGCATGCCGAAACCTGGGCCCGCGAACACCGCTGCCACCTGATCACGCTGGCCGTGTTCCCGGGCAACGAACGTGCACGCAAGATCTACGAGGAAGCCGGCTACGGCGCCGACCTGCTGCGCCTGGCCAAACCGGTGCGCTGAGGCGCGCTAGGGCTTGACCAGGCGCAGATAGCGTCCGGCCAGCGCCGGCAGCAGCAGCAGGTTCAGCAGCGTCGAGCTGGCCAGGCCGCCGAGGATCACGATCGCCATCGGCCCCTCCACCTCGCGCCCCGGCTCGCCATTGCCCAGCGCCAGCGGCAGCAGGCCGAGCGCGGTCACCAGGGCGGTCATCAGGATCGGCGTCAGCCGCTCGCGCGCGCCGCGCAGCACGGTGTAGCGATTCCAGTGCGCACCCTCCTCGCGCACCAGATGCTCGTAGTGCGACACCAGCATGATGCTGTTGCGCGCGGAGATGCCGAACAGCGTGACGAAACCCACCAGCGCGCCGATCGACAGCACCGCGCCGGTCAGGCCCGCGGCGATCACCCCGCCCACCAGTGCGAACGGCACGTTGGCCAGCACCAGCGCCACGCTGCGGCGATCCGGAAACGCCGCCAGCAGCAGCGCGACGATGCCGACACCGGCCAGCCCGCCATGCAGCAGCAGATCGTGGCGCGCCTGGGTGGCACCTTCCGCGGTGCCGCCGAACTCCAGGTAATAGCCGGCCGGCAACGGCACGCTCTTCGCCAGCGCGGTACGCGCCAGCTCGACGAAGCCCACCACGTCGGCCGTGGCCGGATACACCGCCAGCACCAGCCGGCGGCGGCCGCCTTCGTGCAGCACGTTGGCACGGCCTTCGAGCAGGTCCGTGTCGGCCACCGATGACAGCGGCACGTTGCGTCCGGCCGGGCTGCGCAGCAGCAACTGGCCTACGGTCTCCGGATCGCGCTGCGCCGACGGATCGAGGCGCAGGCGGATGGCGATCGGCTGCACGCCGTCGAACACTTCGCCGGCCAGCACGCCCTGGTGCGCGGCGGCCACCGCGTCGAGCACGTCGGTCATGCGCAGGCCATAGGCCGCGAGGCGTTCCGGTTGCGGGGCGATGCGCAGGGTCGGCACGGTCGGCGCGTCCGACAGGCGCACCTTGCCGTTGCCCGGCACAGTTTGCATGGCCTGCTTCACCTTGGTGGCGAGCTGGTCGAGCGTGTCCAGCTCGTTGCCGTAGATGCTGATGCTCACTGGCGCGGTTTCGCCCGACAGCGATTCGCCGATGCGGTCGCCGAGGAAGGTCACCACCTCGCCGCCGAAGCCCGGATAACCATCGACCACGTTCTTCAGCGCGGTCTCGATGCGGATCTGCTCGGCGGCACCCAGCCCCGGCTTCAGCTCGACATGGAATTCGCTCTGGTTGGGCGGCCAGCTGTCCTGCACCATCTCGGCGCGGCCGACCTGCTGCGACACGGTGGCGACGCCTTTAATCGCCAGCACGTCCTTGCCCATGCGCTCGCCGATCCGCGTCATCTCTTCCAGCGAGGTGCCGCTCGGGCCCTGCAGCTGGATCACGAAATGCCCTTCGCGAAACTCCGGCAACAGCGCCGCGCCGAACAGCGGCAACACCGCCACTGCCGCCGCGCCCAGCAGCAGCGCGCCGATCAGCCACGCGCGGCCGTGCGGCATGGCGCGTTCCAGCAGCCGGTGCTGCGCCAGCTTCGCGCGCTTGAGCCAGCGCGGCTCGCGATGGCGCCGGTCGGCACGCAGCAGCAGCAGGCATAGCGCCGGCGTCACCGTCAGCGCCACCAGCAGCGAAGCGAACGTGGCCAGCAGGAAGGCGCCGGCCAGGGGCGCGAAGAAACTGCCCTGCAGGCCCGGCAGCAGCAGGATCGGCAGGAACACCAGGCCGACCACCACGGTGGCCAGCACCACCGGGCGGCGCACTTCCAGCGAGGCTTCGAGGATCACCTGCGCACGCTCGGCCGCGGCGCCGGCGCGGCGCAGGCGGCGCATCACGTTCTCCACGTCGATGATGGCGTCGTCCACCACCACGCCCAGCGCCACCGCCAGACCGCCCAGGGTCATGGTGTTGATGGTCCAGCCGAACCAGGGGAACAGCATCACCGCGACGGCGAGCGACAACGGAATGCTCAAGAACGAGATCAGCGCGGTGCGCCAGTCGCGCAGGAACAGCACCAGCACCGCCAGCACCAGCAGCGCACCGAGCAGCAGCGCACCGCGCATGTTCGCCAGCGCGACTTCCACGAAGGTGGCCGGACGGTGCAACGAGGAGATCATCGTCACGCCTTGCGCGGCGAGCATCGGCTTGAGCTCGTCCAGCGCGGCTTCCACCGCCCGCGTGACTTCCAGCGTATTGGCGCCGTACTGGCTGTTCAGCGCGATCAGCACGCCGGGCTTGGCCATGATGCGCGAGTCGCCGAACGCGGGCGCCGGCTGTGCGGCGACATCCGCCACGTCGGCCAGCGTGACGTTGCGCCCTGCGTGCTGCGTAATCACCGCCTGGCCGAGTTGCGCCGGGGTGGCGAGCGCGCCGTCCGCTTCCAGCACCACGCGCTGCGCGGGCGTATCGACATAGCCGGCGCCGCGCACGCCGCTGGCCGCCGCGGCGGCTACGCGCACGTCTTCCAGCGTGAGGCCGAATGCGGCGAGCCGATCCGGATGCACGCGCACCTGCCACTCGCGCACGCCGCCGCCGAACACGGTGACGTCGGCCACGCCGGCTACGGCGAGCAGGCGCGGCTTCACCGTCCAGTCGGCCAGCGAACGCAGCGCCAGCGGATCGAGCCTGTCGCTGAGCAGGCCGAACTTCAGCAGGTCCATGGTGGAGGACACCATCGGGCTGATGGTCGGCGCCTGCACGCCCTGCGGCAGCCGCGCGGCCGCTTCGGTGATGCGCTCGGCCAGCAGCTGGCGATCGCGGAACGGATCGCTGCCTTGCTTGAACACCGCGGTGATCACCGCCAGGCCCTGGATCGACTGCGAGCGCACCACCTCGACGTCGGTGCCGCCGTTGACGGCGTTCTCGACCGGCTGCGTCACGCGCTGTTCCACCTGCAGCGCGGTGAAGCCGGGCGCTTCGACCTGGATGGTGAGCTGGGCCGGTACGAAATCGGGGAACACGTCGTAGCGCGCGCTGCGCAGGTGCGCGACGCCGACCGCCAGCAACAGCGCGGCCAGCAAGGCTACCCACCACGGATGACGCAGCGCGCTGCGGACGATGAAGGTCAGCATGGCTCAGTCTTCTTCCGCCTTGTCGGCCGCGGGCGGCGCCGCGTCGAGCGCGATCAACGTTTCCGCGCCGCGCGCCACGGCTTTCTCGCCGGGCTTGAACGGCGCGCCGACGATCCAGCCCTCGGCGGTGATCGCCAGCGCGTTTACCGCGCGGCGTTCGAAATGCGTGGCGTCGGTGGCGACGTAGGCCCAGGCCAGGCCGTTCCAGCGCACCACGGCACTACGCGGCAGCAGCACGCCGGTGGCGCCGGCAGCGGCGCCGCGCATCCGCGCGGTGAGCGTCATGCCCGGCATCAGGCCTGCGCCCGGCGCTTCGAGCAGCCAGCCGCCGGCCAGACCCGAGGTGCTGCGTGGCAGCGGTCCGAGCACGCGCGCCGTGACATCGCCCGGCCGCAGCAGTGCACCGGCGGCCTGGAATCCGGCGGCGGGTACGGCCAGCGGTTCGGCCTTGAGCCACGCCATGCGCCCGTCCAGCAGGCTTTCGGCGCGCGCATGCAGCGCCTGCGCATCCAGCGCGGCGATGGCGCTGCCCCAATCCATGCGCAACTGGGTGCGCACCTGCTGCAACTTCGCTTGATCGACCGCTGCCTGAGCGCGCGCGGCCTCGACCGCTTTGCGCGACATATTGCCGTCGGCCGCGAACAGCGCCTGCACGCGGCGCGCCTCTGCATTCGAGGCATCCGCGGTCGCCTGCAGCGCGGCGATATCGTCAGCCGTTTTCGCCAGCGTGGACGGATCCAGTACTTCGACGGTGGCCGCCAGCTCGACCGGCGCCTGCGCGGCGCGCAGCTCGACCAGCGCGAGGCCGAGGCGCGTCTGCGTGGCGGCATCGACCTCGGTCGCCGCAGCGTCGGCAATGGGCAGCGCGAGCGATGCAAGCAGCAATAGACGAACGGCGATCATGGCGAATCTCCAGCATGGCCCGCTGCGCGCAGCAACTCGGCCTCGTTGCCTTCCAGCGGTGTGCGTACGGCGTCTTCCAGCGCGCCCAGCGCCTGCTGGGCCTGGCCGGCGGCGGTGAGTTGCGCCTGTGCGGCGGTGACGGCGGCCAGTTGTGCATTGAGCACGGCGATGCGGTCGTCCTCGCCGTGCGCGTAGCCGGTGGCAGTCTGCTGCTGCAGGCGGGCGGCGGCAGCGTGTCCATGTGCCGCGGCGTCCAGCGCCTGGCGTGCGGCGGCAAGCCTGGCGGCGGCGCCATCGATCTCGCTGTCGATGCTGGCCTGGACCGTTTCGATATGGCGGCCGGCGACTTCGCGCCGCGCTTCGGCTTCGGCGATCGGCCCCTGGTTCTGGTCGAACAGCGGCAGCGTGGCGCCGAGACTGAATTGCAGTTTGCGCACGCCGTGGTCGTACGTGTAGCCGGGGCCGATGCTGATCTGCGGGTATTGCATGCGCACCTGCTGGCGCAGTTCGGTTTCGCGGCTGGCGTAGTCGACCAGCGCGCGTTCCAGATCGGGGCGCGAGAGGCGTGCCTGCGCGGCGAGTTCGCCGAGTCTGGCGGCCGGCGGGTCCGGTGGCGATTCGAGATCGTCCCAGGCGAGTGCGACACCATCCAGCGCGTGCACCGGCACACCCACCGCGCGGGCCAGCCGTGCACGCGCATCGGCCACGCGCTGCGCGGCAGCGGCGGAGGCATCGCGCGCCTGCGCCAGCACGAGCGCCACCTGCAGCACGTCCGCCGGCATCGCTTCGCCCAGTGCGCGGCGGTGCTCTTGTGCTGCCTGCAGCGCGGTCGCCTTGGTCACCGCATCGTCGGCCAACGCATGCTGGCGGTCGCCCAGCAGTACGTCGGCCAGGGCCGCGCGCAAGTTGCGGCGCACGTCCCACACTTTCTCGGCGTAATCGAGCCGCGCGGCGCGCACGCCCGCATCGGCCAGGTCCGCGCGCAGGCGGCGGCGCACGGCGGTATCGATCAGCCAGTTGGTGCTCACGCCCCACAGCCACGGACTGCTGCCGGCCTGGTCCTGGGTGTAGCGCTCCAGCGCGAGGTTCACCGAGGGATTCGGCAACGCTTTTGCCGTGCGTACCGCGGCATCGGCTTCGGCCAGATGCGCGCGTGCTTCGGCCAGATCGGGATTGAGCACCAGCGCGGCCAGCAACAGTTCGCCGCGGCCGTAGCGTGCGGGCGGCCAAGCCTCCCGCAGCGCCGGCGCCAGGCGCGCGGCGAGTGCCGGATCGTCCAGGCGGCGGGCCTGCCACTGCGCGGCGGTGGCGGCGGGATCGATGGGCCGTGCCTGGTAGTGCGCGCAACCGGTGAGCGCGACGAAGGCGGCAGCAAGAATGGCGCGGCATCGATCGAGCCACCGACGATGCAAGGGGAGATATCGCATCTGCCGCATCTTCCAGGGCGCGTCTTAGACCGCGCTTAGGTCTGGCGGAAACGTAAAATTCTGCTGCGCCGCAAAAAACGGACCGGGCCGATGATTACAGCGCATTTACACGCGAATGACCAGATGTTGACGCACCGCAGCAATCGCGCTTAGCCTCAAACCGTCGCAGCGCTGGGGAGGATTTGCTGCGACGCAAGATCCAGGCATGGAGCCCGCCACTGACTGCCTGACCGGGGAAATTCGCAATGACCAAACGACTCAAGCGGCGCCTGCCGGCGGCCGCGCTGGTACCTCTTTGTTGTATGAACGCCCTCGCCGCCTCGACGGCCTGGGCCGATGAAACTCCCACCGCCGATCCGGCATCGCCCGAGAAGGCCAAGCAGCTCCAGCAAGTCGTTGTCACCGGCACGCGCAGCACCGACCGCACCGCTTCCGAGTCCCTCGCACCGATCGACGTACTGACCCCCGCGGATCTCAACGCCACCGGCAGTACCGACCTGGCCAGCGCCCTGAGCAGCCTGCTCCCTTCGCTGGACTTCCCCCGCCCCGCCATCAACGACGGCAACGACGCGATCCGGCCGGCGAGCCTGCGCGGCATGTCGCCGGACCAGGTGCTGGTGCTGGTCGACGGCAAGCGCTATCACACCACCAGCCTGGTCAACTACAACTCGGCGATCGGCCGCGGTTCGGCGCCGGTGGATCTGAACTCGATTCCGATCGCCGCGATCGATCACATCGAGGTGCTGCGCGATGGTGCGGCAGCGCAGTACGGCTCCGACGCCATCGCCGGCGTGATCAACGTGGTGCTCAAGCGCGGCGGCGCCGAAGGCGGCAACAGCGTGACCGCCAACGGCGGTCGCATGGACAAGGGCGACGGCGCGCAGAACGGTGTGCAGGGCAGCATGGGCATTCCACTCGGCGGCACCGGCGGCAACGCGCCGGGTTGGATGCGGGTGGCGTGGAACTACCAGAACGCCATGAACACCAACCGCGCGGAGAATCGCGACAAGTCCACCACGCTGGCGGGCGCGCCGAATCCGAGCGGCATTCCGTACGAGCGCTACGGCGACCCGGCGGTCAAGACCTACCAGCTGCTGCTCAACTTCGGCTACCAGATCACCTCGGGCGTCGAGCTGTACGGATACATCAACGGCAGCAAGCGCGACGTGACCTCCAACGGCTATTACCGCGCCTACAACTCCGCCCGCAACGTGCCGGCGCTCTATCCGAACGGCTTTCTGCCGCAGATCGTCAACCACAGCAACGACATCGCCGCGGTACTGGGCCTGCGCGGCACCACCGCGAGCGGTTGGCACTGGGATTTCTCGGCCGACCACGGTGAGAACAACCTGGCGTTCGACATCGCCAACAGCGTCAACACCAACCTGTACTACACGCACGGCTACTCGCCGACGTATTTCAACGCCGGCACCTTCCGCAACAAGCAGAGCGTGGCGAACCTGGACCTGAGCAAGGATGTGCACGTCGGCTTCCTGCCCAATCCGGTGACGCTGGCGTTCGGTGCGGAATACCGCAAGGAAACCTACGTGATCGACGCGGGCGATCCGGATTCCTATTTCTTCGAACCCACTACCCTGATTCCCGGCAGCACCACGCCATACGCCGGTGGTTCGCAGGTGTTCCCGGGCCTGACGCCGCAGGTCGCCGGCAGCTTCGGCCGCCACAGCGAGGCGGCTTATGTGGATCTTGAAACGGACCTGACCAGCAAGCTTTCCGCGGGCCTGGCCGGCCGCTACGAGCACTACAGCGATGCCGGTTCCACCCGTTCGGGCAAGCTCTCCGCGCGCTACCAGTTCACCGACACGTTCGCCCTGCGCGGCACCGCTTCCAACGGCTTCCGTGCACCGTCCTTGGCGCAGCAGAACTACGAGTCGGTGGTAACCCTGATCCAGAACGGCACGCTCGCGCAGATCGGTACTTACCGCACTTCCGATCCGGTGGCGATCGCACTCGGGGCCAAGGCGCTGAAGCCGGAGAAGTCGACCAACTACGGTCTCGGCGCGGTATGGCAACCGTGGGACGATTTCAGCGCGACGCTGGATCTGTACCAGGTGCGCGTGGCCAACGCGATCCTGTATTCGGACCAGATCGCCGTGAGCATCCCCAACAGCCAGGTCACCGGCGCGCAGTTCTTCGTCAACGGCGCCACCACGCGCACGCGCGGCGCGGACCTGATCGCCAACTATCGGATGGACCTGGACGGCTGGGGCCGGCTCAACCTCACCGCCAGCGGCAACTACAACAAGACCAAGGTGCTGGAAGTCTCCACGCCAGCGTTCGGCCGCGCCAGCGAAGGCCTGCTGACCGCGTCCACGCCGCGCACCAAGTACGTGTTCAGCGGCGACTGGCAGCTCCAGGGCTTCGGCCTGCATGCCAACCTGACGCGCTACGGCTCGGTGATCCGTCGCGGCGATGCCGACGACGGCAGCCAGGACCAGAAGTTCGCCTCGCGCTGGCTGCTGGACCTGAGTGCCAGCTACGCATGGCAGGCATGGACCTTCACCGCTGGTGTGGACAACCTCACCAACCAGTACCCGACCAAGGCTTCGCTGGCCAACGTATACGAGGACCGCGCCGACGGCCTGCAGTATTCCTCGCTGTCGCCGTTCGGTTTCAACGGCCGCTACTGGTACGGCAAGGTCGCCTATCGCTTCTGACGGTATCCCCTCCGCGCCGGCGTGCGCGGAGGGGTGCAACGAGCTGCCCTCGCGGCATTCCGTATCCAAGGTCAGAGGTGATCGATGCACGATGAACAGCCTTACCGCGCGGGCGATGCCCCGCGCTCGATGAAGCGGCGCGACCTGCTGCGCATGATCGGCACCGCCGCCGGCAGCGCGGCGATGTACCAGGCGATGAGCAGCCTGGGCCTGGCGGCCGAGTCAACCTTTCGCGGCGCACCGCCGCTGGAGGGCGCGCCGCGTGGCGCGTCCGTACTGGTGCTCGGCGCCGGCATCGCCGGCATGGTCGCGGCCTACGAGTTGCGCCAGGCCGGCTACCAGGTGCAGGTGCTCGAGTACAACCAGCGGCCCGGCGGCCGCAATTGGTCGCTGCGTGGCGGCGACCGCTTCACCGAGCTGGGCGGCTTCACCCAGCACTGCCAGTTCGACGACGGCTTGTATCTCAATCCAGGGCCATGGCGCCTGCCGTATCACCACCACGGCATCCTGTCCTATTGCCGAAAACTGGGGGTGCCGCTGGAACCGTTCGTGCAGGTCAACCACAACGCTTACCTGCACAGCACGAACGCCTTCGGCGGCAAGCCGCGACGCTATCGCGAGATCAACGCCGACTACCGCGGCCACGTGGCCGAGCTGCTCGCCAAGTGCACGCGGCAAGGGCAGCTGGACCAGGCCGTGACGAAAGAGGACCAGGAACTGCTGCTGGAATCGCTGCGCGATTGGGGCGCGCTGGACAAGCAGTTCGCCTACGCTCGCGGCGAAGCGAGCAGCAACCGGCGCGGCTACGACCGCGATGCGGGCGGCGGCCTCTCCGCCAGGCCGGTGCCATCCACGCCACTGGGGCTGAAGGACGTGCTGGGTTCGCGCCTGTGGAGCCACCTGGTGGCCGGCGAGATCTACGAGTTCCAGACCACGCTGTTCCAGCCGGTGGGCGGCATGGGGCGGATCGGCGAGGCCTTCGGCCGCGAGCTGAAGAGCGTGGTCCGCTACGGCGCGAAGGTCACCGCCATCGAGCAGGACGAACGCGGCGTCACCGTCGCCTATGAAGACGCGGGCGCGCCCGGCACCACCCATACGGCGAGCGCGGACTGGTGCGTATGCACCATTCCGCTGTCGATCCTCGGGCAATTGCCGCTCAAGGTGTCATCGGCCATGGCCGAGGCGATCGCGGCGGTACCCTATGCCGCCTCGGTAAAGATCGGCCTGCAGTTCAAGCGGCGCTTCTGGGAACAGGACGAGCACATCTACGGCGGCATCACCTACACCGACCTGCCGATCGCCAATATCAGCTATCCCAGCACCGGCTTCCACGGCGGCGGCAAGGGCGTGCTGCTGGGCGCCTATATGTGGGGACTCGACGCCTACCAGTTCACCGCGATGACACCGGAGGAACGCGTGCGCAAGGCGGTGGACTACGGCAGCCGGATCCATCCGCAGTACCGCGACGAATTCGAGCACGGCGTCGCCGTGGGCTGGCATCGCTCGCCGTTCACCCTTGGCTGTTTCGGCGTGTGGTCCGAGCAGGCGCGCGAACGCCACTACGACAACCTGTGCCAGCTCGACGGCCGCATCGTGCTGGCCGGCGAGCACGCTTCGTATCTGCCGGCCTGGCAGGAAGGCGCGGTGACGTCCGCGCTGGACGCCATCGAACGTATCCATCGACGCGCGACAGGAGGCACCTGATGCAACGAAACAACCGATGTCTTCGGCTCGCTTTGAGCGGCGCCGTTCTGCTGCTCGCCGCGGGTACGGCGCGGGCGCAGTCGTCCGATCATGCCGTGCATGCGCGTGAGCGGCTGGTCGCCGCCGACGGCGAGGCCGTGTTCCGCGGCATCTGCCAGGGCTGCCATATGCCCGACGCCAAGGGTGCACGGGGCGCAGGCACGTATCCGGCGCTGACCGGCAATCCGCGCCTGGCCTCGCCGCAGTACATGGCAGCGGTGATCCTGCATGGCCGGCGTGACATGCCTTCGTTCAAGCCCCCGCCGGATGGCGAAGATCGCTTCGTGCGCGATGCAGGACTCAGCGACGCGCAGATCGCCGGCGTGATCAACTACATCCGCACGCATTTCGGCAACCAGTACACCGATAGCATCGGCGCCGACGACATCGCCGCGATGCGCCGTTGATTTCATCTCCCACAGGAGCTTTCCCCATGCACCAGGCATCCCGCCACGCCTTCGCCCTCTTGCTGCTCGCTGCTGCCACGGCCACGCAGGCGCAGGAAGTGAAGCGCTACAAGATTCCGGACAGCGACTTCCCGATTTCCGCCGCGGTCGAAGTGCCGGCCGGCAAGGCCATCGTGTACGTGAGCGGCAACGTGCCACCGGCAACCGATCCGAACGCGCCAAAGGATTCGGCGGCCGCGTACGGCGATACGAAAACGCAGACGATCGGCGTGCTCGCCGCCATCGAGAAACAACTCAAGGGCATGGGCATGGGCATGGGCGACGTGGTGAAGATGCAGGTGTTCCTGGTCGGCGATGAAGCTCACGGCGGACACATGGACTTCGCCGGCTTCATGGCCGGCTACCGCCAGTTCTTCGGCACCAGGGAACAGCCAAAGCTGCCGGCACGCTCGGCATTCCAGGTCGCGGCGCTGGGCAATCCGGGATACCGGGTCGAGATCGAGGTGATCGCGGTCAGGCCCTGAGCGCGCGCGCAAAAAAAAACGGCACCTCGAGGGTGCCGTTTCTTCGCTCGCGCCGAAGCGCGCTCAGTTCTTGGTGGCCTTGGTCTCGACCTGCTCGAGCAGGTCCAGGCGCTGCGCCACGCGGTCGATGTTGGACAGCGACAGCAGGTGGGCATAGATCCAGCCGAACACGCCTTCCTGCAGGAACTCCTGCGAGGTCTTGGCGTCGAGCTTGCGCAGCTTTTCCTCGCTGATCACGTACAGGCCATTGAGGTTGATCGCCTTGCCGTCCTTCTCCAGGCGGATGTTGCGCGGCTCGAGCAGGTCGTGCTTGCGGACCTGCTCCATGAACCACTGCGTGCGGCCCACGTGCTGCTGGAACTCGCCGAGGAAGTTCACGGCATTGGTCAGCATCTCGCTGTCGGTGCCGTCTTCCTTGAACAGGCGCTCGCCCTCGTCGCTGCCGAAGCCTTCGTAGGCCTCGTCCAGGAACACGGTGAAGTCGTCGCCTTCCTCGCCCGCCGGCTTTTCGGCCAGCACGAACGGATAGCGGCGCACGAAGGCCGGCACATAGGTGTTGGCCGCCCACTGGCCGCTGGCGTCGACGAACAGGTTCTCGTTCTGGCGCAGGCCCAGCAGGGCCATCGGGCCGGCTTCTTCCATGCTGCTGCCGGCGAACAGGATCGGCAGGTCACGCGCCGCGGCGGGGAATTCCACGCCGGTCAGCGGCACCGAATGCACGCCGGCCGCGAAACGCAGGCTGGGGATGCCCTTCAGGCGCAGATTCTTGTGTTCGGTGCGGTTGAGCGGCACCGGGCGCTCGTAGAAAAGAACTTCAGCCACGTCGTTTACCTCTGCCCCGCCGTGCCGGGGTCGCCACCCAGGCTTCCCCTCCCAAACCCGGCGTCGGGTCTACAGATGAACAGCCACTATATCGCAGGCCCGTGGCGAAGCGTAAATAGGCCATCCAAGCGGGCCAGTTTTCAGCGGTGACAAGCATTTGCACGCAATTTGCAACGGAACATGGTTTATGCTCGGGCAAACCAGCGCCGCTGCAATGGCCTGGACGCTCCTCGAGTCGCCTTGAAGGACGGAACACATGCCGATGGAAGTTCCCATGCGGCTGATCGACGGGCCGGGAAAGGTCGCCGATCTGCATTCGACCCGCATCCTCTCGCTGGATGCGGCGGGCCGCATTCTCGACTGGATCAGCTGGCAGGACGCCGTCTGCCTGTATGTCCGCGACGCCGTGGCCTGGACCCTGGGCGAGCCCTGCCTGACCGTCTACGGCGGCCATAACCGCGACCTGGGCCGGCGCAGCTCGCTGCAGCTGCACCCGATCGTGGCCAGCTCCGGCCACTGCCGCGAGCACGCGGTGGACCCGGCGCCGACCCTCACCAATACCGCCCTGTTCGCCCGCGACCGCTATATCTGCCTGTACTGCGGCGACCACTTCAGCCGCGGCGAGCTGACCCGCGACCACGTGCTGCCGATCTCCAAGAAGGGCAAGGACGAGTGGGAGAACGTGGTCAGCGCCTGCCTGCACTGCAATCTGAAGAAGAGCAACCGCACCCCGCAGCAGGCCAATATGCCGCTGCTGGCCGTGCCGTACCGGCCGAGCTGGGTCGAGCACCTGATCCTGTCCAACCGCAATATCCTGGCCGACCAGATGGAATTCCTGGTCAGCCACCTGCCGCGCGACCGGCGGCATCTGATGGGCTGAGCGGCCGGGCGCCGGCTTGGCGGCGCTCCCCGCTGCTATCGGCGCGCCTGCTCGCGGGCCGCCTCTTCCACTTCCTCGAACCGGCTCAGGTCGTCACGGGCGCTTTCCGCCAGGCGGGCGTAGTGGCGGCGGATGCGCTCCAGCTGCTGGTCGTCCAGGTTTTCCAGGTTCAACAGCGCGTTGTGCGCCTTGCTGCTGCAGATGAGCTCGTCCAGCTTGATCTGCAGGGCGGCGGTGTCGCGGTTCTGCGTGCTCTGGATCAGGAACACCATCAGGAAGGTGATGATGGTGGTGCCGGTATTGATCACCAGCTGCCAGGTGTCGTTGAAGTGGAAGATCGGCCCGGTGGCCGCCCAGCCCACGATCAGCAGCACGGCCAGCAGGAAGGCCGCGGGCCGGCCGGCGTAGCGCGCGGTGGCCTCGGCGAAGCGGCGGAACGCCGTCTGTCGTGTCATGACCGGCTCCTTCAGCTTGAATGGAGCCACACTGGCCGCCGCGGCGTGGGCGCCGCGTGAGATCGGCCCGGGTCCAAACCGCTCGGACAGCGTTCCTTCACCGTCCTGCCCTTGCCCCGCCCCCCCGCTGGTTCAACAATACGCGTCTATGAATATTCTTAGCCGCTATCCCCACCTGGCGCCTATCGAGACCCCGGCCGACCTGCGCCGCGTGTCCGACGAGGAGCTGCCGGTCATCGCCGATGAGCTGCGCCAGTACCTGATCGAGTCCGTGGCCAGCTCGGGCGGGCATTTCGGGGCCGGGCTGGGCGTGGTGGAGCTGACCGTGGCGCTGCACCACGTGTTCGACACGCCGCGCGACCGCCTGGTCTGGGACGTGGGCCACCAGTGCTATCCGCACAAGATCCTGACCGGCCGCCGCGACCGCATCACCACGATCAAGAAGAAGGACGGCCTGGCGCCGTTCCCGCGCCGCGAAGAGAGCGAGTACGACACCTTCGGCGTCGGCCATTCCTCCACTTCGATCTCGGCCGCGCTGGGCATGGCTATCGCCGCGCAGCGCAAGGGTGACCCGCGCAAGGTAGTGGCGGTGATCGGCGACGGCGCGATGACCGCCGGCATGGCCTTCGAGGCGCTCAACCACGGCGGCGACGTGGAGCCGAACATGCTGGTCGTGTTCAACGACAACGGCATGTCGATCAGCGAGAACGTCGGCGCGCTGACCAAGATGATGGCCCGCGCGATGGCCAGCCACACGCTCAACGCGTGGCGCGAACGGGCCAAGCGCGCGATCCCCAAGCAATCCTTCTTCGGCCGCTTCTTCAAGCGCTGGGAGGAACACGCCAAGGGCATGTTCGTGCCCAGCACGCTGTTCGAGGAACTGGGCTTCCACTACACCGGCCCGATCGACGGCCACAACATCCCGCAGCTGCTGCACGCGCTGCGCATGGTCAAGGACCTGCGCGGCCCGCAGCTGCTGCACGTGGTCACCACCAAGGGCAAGGGCTATGCCCCGGCCGAGCAGGCGCAGATCGAGTACCACGCAGTCGGCCCGTTCGATCCGCAGGCCGGCCTGGTGAAGAAGTCCGGCCCGGCCAAGCCGAGCTATACCGACGTATTCAGCGACTGGCTGTGCGACCAGGCCGCCGCCGACGAGCGCCTGCTCGGCATCACCCCGGCGATGCGCGAAGGCTCCGGCCTGGTGCGCTTCTCCAAGGAGTACCCGCAGCGCTATTTCGACGTGGCGATCGCCGAGCAGCACGCGGTGACCCTGGCCGCGGGCATGGCCTGCGAAGGCGCCAAGCCGGTGGTGGCGATCTATTCCACTTTTCTGCAGCGCGCCTACGACCAGGCCATCCACGACGTGGCCTTGCAGAATCTCGACGTGACGTTCGCGATCGACCGCGCCGGCGTGGTCGGCCCGGACGGCGCCACCCACGCGGGCAGCTTCGATCTTTCGTTCCTGCGCTGCCTGCCGAACATGGTGATCATGGCGCCGGCGGACGAGAACGAATGCCGCATGATGCTCAGCACCGGCTTCGCCTATGACGGCCCGGCCGCGGTGCGCTATCCGCGTGGCTCCGGCCCCGGCGTGGCGCTGCGCAAGGAGCTGGAAACGCTGCCGCTGGGCAAGGCCGAACTGCGCCGCCGCGGCCGCCGCCTGGCCCTGCTCAGCTTCGGCGCGATGCTGGCGCCGGCGGTGGAGATCGCCGCGGAGCTGGACGCCACCCTGGTCAACATGCGCTTCGTCAAACCGCTGGACGAGGCGATGATCCTGGATCTGGCCAAGACCCACGAAGCCTTCGTCACGCTGGAAGACAACGCCATCGCCGGCGGCGCCGGTTCGGGCGTGGCCGAGTGCCTGGCCGCGCACGGCGTGACCTTGCCGATCCTGCACCTGGGCCTGCCCGACGTGTATCTGGAGCACGGCAGCCGCGAGGAAGTGCTGACCATGGCGGGGCTGGACCTGCCGGGGATACGCAATGCGATCCGCGCGCGATTTCCCCAGTTTGCTGCTGCCGCTTCGGCCTGACCCCTAAACCACTTCTCACTATCTCTGCCGTCATTCCGGCGTAGGCCGGAATTCAGTAGCGATGCGGTTTGGTTTGGCGAAATCGCCACGGCGTTCGCTCTAAAAGGCAGCACACGGTCGTCCACGCGACAATCCAGTGATATCGCTACTGGATTCCGGCCTGCGCCGGAATGACGAACGAAAAAAGGCCACCCCGATATACGGGGTGGCCTTGTCGTTTCTGCACGACCCGCTTACTTCAATCCATTTGAAATAGCTTTGATCAGCGTGCCGTTCGCATCGTCGCCGCTGAATTCCCACGAGAACGCGCCGCCCAGCGACTGCGCCTTCACGTAGTTCATCTTGCGCTGGATGTTGGCCGGATCGTCGAAGCTCCAGAACGTGCTGCCGTTGAAGATCCAGTGCGCGCCGGCAGCGGTGTCGTCGTAGCCCGGATAGCCCAGGTTCTTGAGCACCTTGTAGTCCTCGATGCCCGCCTCGTAGGTGCCCGGCGCCGCCGTGGTGCTGGCCTGGAACAGGCCGTTGTTGCTGTTCGGCACATTGCTCCAGCCGCGGCCGTAGAAGCCGATGCCGAGGTTGATCTTGGCGGCCGGCATACCCGCGGCGATCAGCGCCTGGATGGCGTCGTTGGTGTTGTACTTGGCCGCGTCGCCGGTGGAAGGATCGCCCGCCGGCTTGTACAGCGCGGAATGGAAGTTGGTCGGGCTTTCCCAGGCGCCGTGGAAGTCGTACGTCATCAGGTTGACGAAGTCGATCGACGCGGCGTACTGGTTCGGTTGGGTGACGCGGATCTTGTCCACGCCCGCACCACCGGCGATGGTCAGCAGCAGACCCGGGCGCACCGCATCGAGCTGGCGGCGGAACTCGGCCAACAGCGCGGTGAAGTTCGCGGTGTCTTCGCTGCCGCCGCAGCTCAGGCCGCACGCGGCCGGATACTCCCAGTCGATATCGATGCCGTCGAACACGCCCGCCGCCGCGCCCGTGCCACCGGCACTGTCGGTGATCGGCAGGTTGCCCTTGATGTACGCGTCGACGCACGAAGCCACGAAGGCCTGGCGATTGGCCGGCTGCGCCGCGCTGGCGAAGCCGCGCGACCAGGTCCAGCCGCCCAGCGAGATCAGCACCCTCAGGTTGGGATACTTCGCCTTCAGCTCTTTCAGCTGGTTCCAGTTGCCGCGCAGCGGCTGGTTCCAGGTATCGCCGACGCCGCTGACGCTGCTGCCGGCGTCGTACGACTTGGTGTAGTCGGCATACGCATCGCCGCCGACGCCGGTGTTCGGATCGGACGCCTGCGTCACGCCCACTTCGCACTTGTTGTTGCGCACGTTGCCGAAGGCGTAATTGATGTGCGTGAGCACCGCAGCCGAGCCGCTGGTGTCAATGTTCTTCACCTGGTAGTTGCGGCCGTAAATGCCCCACTGGGTGAAGTAGCCGATCACCCGCTTGCCGCCACCGCCGCCGCCCGCACTGGTCTTGGCGTTGATCGCCGAACCCTGCGCGGATGCGTTGCCGGCGTTGTCGCGCGCACGCACGGCGTAGCTGTAGGTGGTGCTCGCGGCGAGGCCGGTGTCGGTGTAGCTGGTGGTCGAGGTGGAGCCGACCAAGGTGCCATTGCGATACACGTCGTAGCCGGCCACGCCGCTGCCGCCGCTGTTGTCGGTAGACGCACTCCAGCTCAGCGACACGGTGCTGGCCGTCTGCGACGGCGAAGCCAGGCCCTGCGGCACGCTCGGCGGCGTGGTGTCGCCGCCGCCGACGGGATTGACGGTGATGCTGACGGTGGACGAAGTGGTGGACAGCCCACCGTTATCGGTCGCCACCGCTTTGAGCGTATAGCTGCCGGCCGGCACGTTGCTCCAGGTCACCGAGTACGGTGTCGCGGTCTTCGCGCCCAGCGAAGTCGAACCGTTGAAGAACTCGACTTTGCTGACCGTGCCGTCGCTGTCGCTCGCATTGGCGCTCAACGTGATGTTGGCGCCGGCGGTGAACGTCGCGCCGTTGGTTGGTGAAGTGAGGCCGACCGTGGGCGGCTGGTTGCTGCTGGAGCCGCACTGGCCCAGATCCTGGTACCAGCCGCAGCTCGGACAGTAATCCGGCGGCGTGTTCCAGATCTGCGTGGATGCCTGGTACAGATGGTTGTTGTAAACCATCTTGTCGCCTGCGTTGTAGATAGTGGTAGCGGTCCACGCCGCCACACCCGCGCAGCTCGCGCTTTGCGCGGCGGCCGCTCCGCTCCACAGTGCCGCCGACCAGATGGCCAGCAATAGAAGACCCCTTAACAGCTTGCGCATGACACGCCTCCGTGATCGAAAGGATTCGAACGCCGGATCTGACGACGCTGGAACGCCGGATGCGCTGGCGCAGCACGCGCTCATGCGCACTGCCCGAAGAACGGATGCCCGGCCCCCACCGGATGCCCGCCTCCCTCCCGACGATGTGGCGCCCTCCCCGGCTCCCCATCAGCACTGGCGCCCAGGCGCCAGCCGGAGCACTGGACTCCTGTCTGACAACGTTGTCAATCCTGTCCTGTGCAAGATTGCGTTGGGCAGCACGTTTTTGCGATCAACGCCCGCAGCCACCCCGCCATAGCGTGGTGGCGCAGTGAAAACGGAGTAAGCGCAGCGCTAGCGGCGGCCGCCGGAGACGCGTTCGCGGCCTTCCAGGTCGGTAGCGGTGAAAACCTCGGCATAGCCGGCCTGCTGCAGCAGTGCGCGCACCGGCGCGCCCTGGTTCCAGCCGTGTTCCAACAGCAGCCAGCCGCCGGGGTCGAGATGCGCCGGCGCGTTCGCCACGATCTCGCGGATCGCGTCCAGTCCATCCGCGCCCGAGGCCAGCGCGCCGGGGGGTTCAAAGCGCAGGTCGCCCTGCTCGAGGTGCGGATCGGCGGCTTCGATATACGGCGGGTTGGAGACCACCAGCTCGAAGCGCTCGCCAGACAACGGTGTCATCCATGTCCCGTGCACAAAGCGCACGCGCTCAAGACCAAGCCGTTGCGCGTTGTCGCGCGCAACGGCCAGCGCTTCCATGCTGAGGTCCACTGCGCTCACTTCGGCTCGCGGGCGTTCCTTGGCAATGGCAAGTGCGATCGCGCCGCTGCCGGTGCCCAGGTCCACCACGCGACACGGACGATCGGGCGGTAACCGCTCAAGCGCCAGTTCGACCAGCAATTCGGTTTCCGGCCGCGGGATCAGCGTGGCGGCGGTGACCTCCAGCTCCAGCGACCAGAAGCCGCGGCGGCCGGTGATGTAAGCCACCGGCTCGCCCGCCTCGCGCCGCGCGACCATCGCCTCGAAGGCCGCGCGGGTGGCGTCGTCCAGCACATCGGTATCGTGCGCGATCAGCCAGGCGCGCGGCTTGTCCAGTGCGTGCAGCAGCAGCGCCTCGGCATCGATCCGTTCGCCGAGGCGCTGCGTGGCCGCTGCAAGCGCGCCGCGCACATCAAGCATCGTGACGTTCCGGCTGCGGCGGCAGCTCGGGCGGCGTCCCGGACGGGTTCTTCGCCTTCGGTTCGCCCTTGCGCCAGTAGCCTTCGCGCGTCCACGCCTCGAAGCCCCAGCGCAGCCAGCCGATCAGCGCATTGGCCAGCCACAGCGCCCATAGCAGCATGGCGATCTTGTAGGCCCACAGCGACACGCTGAACACGCCGCCGCGCGGCAGCACGTCGGTGGTCTGGTCGGCAAACCAGCGCAAATGCCATGCGCTGGAACCGTTGCCGGCCACGTGCATGTCCGGCAGGCCGAGCAGTCCCTTCGGCACCGCCGAGATCAGCACGATCAGCGCGATCACGGTGAAGAAGGCCAGCGCGATCTGCAGCAGGTTGAAGCCCACCGCACCGAGCCGCTCGGGCGGTGCGCGGCGTGCGCGCAGGCCCAGCGCGATCAGCCATACCACCACCAGCGCATACGCGCTCCAGGCGAAAGCCGAGAAGCCCAGGCCCAGCAGCAGCCAGTGATGGAAGCGCAGCGGCGTCGGCGCGTAGCGCGCCAGCAGCCAGGCGACCAGCAGCAGTACGACCAGTTGCGACCAATACAGCACCGCCGGTCCGGCGGTCGGGCCCCAGGTCCATAGCACCCAGCGGTCTTCCGGCAGGTTCACGCCCAGGTACAGGTTCGCCGCGGGCGCGCCCAGCGCCAGTTCCGCGCTGCGCGTTGCGGCGGCGATGCCGCGCGGTTCGCGCAGGCGCAGCTCGAAGCGGTGCGGACCGGGCAGCAGCGGCAGGCTCAGCTTGCCGTTGCGTACCGCCAGGCTCAGCGCTTCATCGTCGCGCTTCGCTTCCAGCAGCTCCGCCCCGGCCGGCAGCGCGATGACGTGCTCGCCGCCGCGCGTGCTGCGCGCAAGCAACTTGATGGTGGTTTCCGTGGCGCGATCGCCCACGGCACTGTCCAGCTCCAGCGAGTCGAACGCGAGACTGTCGCCCGCGACCGCCTTGGGCTGGCTCACCGCCAACTGCAGTACCTCGCCCGGCAGCGGCCGGAAGGCCAAGGCACCATCGTTCTGGCTGGGCGGCACGCCCTCGCCATCGACATGCCACATCGGCGCGGCCTGTACTTCCCAGTACTCCGCACGCTCGCCCAATGCAGGAGCTTTCAGTTCCAGCTTGTCGGCGTGATCGAGCCGGCTGGTCCAGCTCACCTCGCCCTGATTGCCGTTGAAAGTCACGCCGATGCGGCCGTCGTGCACGCGGATGTCGTCACCCAGCGGATGCTCGCCAGGCAGCAGCGGCAGGTCGAGGCTGAAGCCGCCGTCGCGTGGCGCAACCCGCGTCACCGTGGTTTCCACCGTCCAGTCCACGCCCAGCGCCAGCACGCGCTGCACCGTGACGTACGGCGGGAAGGTCTGGCTGTTGGCGCTGACCTCCTTGCCATCCGCGCCGGCGCGCACGCGGTGCAGCGAAAGGCTGTCGCCCAGGGCGCGCCCTTCGTCGACACCGTCGATCGCCCAGCCTTGCCCGGCGAAACCCACGCGCTGCGGATGCAGTGCGAAGCGCAGGCTTACCGTATCGGCTGCCACCGCGCGGTAGCGCAGCGACAGGCGATGCACGCCGCGCTCGATCCGCACCAGCGTCTGCTCGCCGCGCTGCGCCAGGGCCGCATCGGCATGGCCATCGACGCCGACGCTCTGCAACTGCAGGGACGCATCGGCCTGCGGCAGCGGCACTGCCACTGGCGCACCCACATGCAACTCAAGATCGACGTCGATCTGATCGCCGTTCGCCTGGATCTGCGCGGACGCCACCGCGGCGCAGTTCGGCACGCACTTCGGTGCCTCGGTCAGGCGCTGGCGCAGTTGCTGCAGCAGCGCGTCATTCGGCAGCGCGTCCTGCGCATGCGTGATCTGCGGCACCAGCGCGATCAGCAGCAGCGCTGCGCTGGCGCGGCCGAACGGCCAGCGCGGCGTGCCGCCATCCGCCGGACGGAACACGCGCAGCACGATGCGCGCGAGCAAGGCCGCCAGCAGCACCAGCATCGCGAAACGCAACAGCCGTACCAGCCATGCCGGCGCGATCACCAGCCGCGTGGTCTGTTCCGCTGTGACGGGGCCGGACCAGCCGAGGTGATAGTTGTTGCCGACGTTCCAGCCGGGCTCGCCATGGCCAGCCTGGATGATGTTGCGGGTGTCGGCCTGTTGCGAGAAGCGATTGCCGGGAGGGATCCTCGCCGCAGTCACCGTGACGCTGCTCAGGCTTTTCGCCTTGCTAACGTAACCCTCGGAGACATTCGCATCGTAAGAGGGTGGTGCCGCGGGCGCCGGCAGCGGCGGTGGCGGCGCCGCCACGGCTTGGCTGGACTCCTCTTCGATGGCGGCGGCGGGGGCGGCCTGGCGCGCCATCGACGCCTGATCCATCCGATCCATCTCCGCCTGCGCCGAGGTCGGCTTCGGCGCGATCCAGGCAACCGTTCCCGTACTGCCCTCTTCCAACTGCGGATGCAATACGTAATCCATCTGCCGCGCCGCGAACGGCAGCGACCACAGCACCGCCAATGCCAACACGGCACCCGCGCCGATGCGCGAACCGAGCCGCAGCTTGCCTTCCGGCAAGGCGCGCGCCAGCAAAGCCAGCGCCAAGGCAACCCCGAGCGTCCAGCGCGGCGCATCGGATTCGTGCTGCGACAAGGCAAGGAAACCGATCGCCAGCAACGCCCACGGCCAACCCATCAACCGGCCCGCCAGCAAGGCAATCAAAGCCACCACGAACAGATCGAGCAGACTCCACTGCGCGATCCACGAATCCGGCGAACGATCCACGCCGGACGCGCCGAGCAGGCGATAGCCGTACGGCAGATGCAAGGTCGCCTCGATGTTCTCCAACGGCAACTGCCAACCGCCGCTGGGCAGCGCACCGCCGTGCGGCAGGCGCAGGCCCGCGCTCAGGTTCAATTGCGATTCGCGCAGTTCCACGCCACTGCGCCCGCCCTCGCCGCCGGTGACCAGCAGCGGCGTCTCGCCCTGCGCGGCGCGCTGCAACTGCCAAGGCGCACCCACGTCCAGGCGCTGGCTCTTGCGCAACGTGCCGCTGAGATGGTCGCTGACGTTGAGTCCGCGCCCATCGAAGTCCAGCCAGATCTGACGCTGCACCTGCACCTGGTCGCCCTGCCCGCCTTCGCTGCCGCGCGTACCCTGCTCGACGGTAAGGCCCTGGTTGTCATCCAGCGCAAACGCCGGCAGTTCGCGCCAGTCATCCGGCACGCCGGCTTGTGCGGCGTCGGTGGCCTGGCCTTCCACGCGCGTGCTGCGCAGGTCGGTGTTGTCCTGGTAGCTCCAGACTTCCTGGCGCGGCCACGGCTCGGCCGGCAGCTTCAACGCCACCTGCTTGAGCACATCGGTACCGCGCGAGGTCAGGTCCAGGTTCCACTGGCCCGGCCGCAACTGGATACGCAACTTGCCGTCGCTCTCCAGCCGTGCCGGCAGGTCGCTGCTCAAGGCAGTAGCGACGAAACCCTCCGGCAGCGCCGGGCCGAGCAACTGCTCGCGCGCGCTGCCGGTGACATTGATCTGCAAATGCGTTTCCAGCGTCGACGGCAGGCCATCTTCCAGCCGGCGATAGACGCGCAGGGACAGTGCATCGGCCGCGCGCTGTGCTTCCGCCGCCTCGCCCAGCGTGAGCTGGTCGCCGTTGCGTTCGACGCGGGTGACCGCGGCGCCGTCCACGTTCAATGCGACCAGGCCGATCGATGCCGGCACGCGCAGGCGCGCGGGCCGCGACGTCCAGGGCAGCGTGCCATGCATGTTGTAGTCGCCCGGTTCCAGCCACACGGCCGGCGTGCCGCCGCGATCGAGCACCGCCAGCGCCTTCGCGCCCGCCGTCACCTGCTGCGGCCAGTTGCGCGCGTCACCGGGGAGCGTCACCCAGCTGGGCGCATCCACGTGCACATCGAGGGAGAAGCGGCCGCCGTCCTTGCCGGCGTCGATGCCCAGCCGCCCCGGCCAGGCGCATTGCACATTGCCCGGCCCCTGGTTGGCGAGGAACGGACAGCCATGCTGGGGTACGTCGTGCAGCACCCAAGCCTGCCAATCGCGCAGCGGCGGCGGCACATCCTGCGCCAGCACAGGCGCCGCGAGCGCCCACAGACCCAACAGCCATCCCCATCGACGCATACCTGTCTCCCTTGGGCCGTCAGTGGCCGCGACGCAGTGTGGTGGAACGGCGCCATCGGTGACAACGCCGTGCAGGGTGCAACGCGGGGAGGCGCGGGCCGGGGTTGGCGCCGGGCGAAAAAAAACCGGGCGGCTTGCGCCACCCGGTTGGTCACTTCTGTCGTGACATTTAACCCTGATCGATCAACGCAGGATCGCGGCCGGATCCTGCTTGGCCTTCAGCGCGGAGCACAGCAGCGTGGCCTCGGTGTTCTGGGCCAGGCCGCGCTCGGCGCCGGTGACGTCCTTGGCGCGGGTCTTGAAGAACTCCTGCAGGCGATCCGCCTCGGCCTTCGAGCAGCCGCCGCCGCCCATCAGGCCCGGCAGGCGACCGCCGGCGAAGCTGCCGGTGCGCGCCACGATCTTGTCGTAGTTGGTCACCGACCACTTCCACACCGCGTCGCGGCCGGCCTGGGTGTCGCGGTTGCCACGCAGCAGCGCGGCCATCTCGCCCACCTTCACCGACTTGTCCAGCGACAGGTCGCGCACGCGCTCGGCCTGCGTGGCGTCATCGGCTTCGGCCAGGCCCGCCAGGATCGCGTTGCGCTGTGCCGGATCGCTGACCTTCGGCAACTGCGCCATCAGTGCATCGACCGCGCTCTTGCCGTGTTCCTGCACCGCCACGCCCAGGGCGCTGCCGAGCAGGTTGGAGTCGGCGGCAGCAAAGTCCAGGCTGCCATCGGCCTTGCCCTTGAGCACGGCGTCGCCCTGCTTGAGCAATTCGGCACGCACTTCCGGCAGCTTCACGTCCAGGCCGAGGAAGTTGGCCAGGGTGGCGCGCTGCAGGGAATCGCCGTCCGGCTCGCCGTCCTTGCGCTTGTAGCCCAGGTTCTGCAGTTCCGGCAGATACGAGGACTTGGCCCAGGCCACCAGCTTGGCGCGCTGCGCATCGGTGACCGCAACCTGGTCGTAGATCCAGCCGAAGGTGTTCATCGGCGCGGTGGATACCTCGCGCACCTTCGACGCGGTCAGCGGCTTGAGCGCGGCCAGCGCGGAGCCGGCGTCGATATCGCCGCGACGGAAGGCGGCATTCACCGCATCGCCGTAGGCCAGCTGCTCGGCATCGGCCAGCTTGCCGATCTGCTTGCCGAGCTTGGCCAGGTCACCCTTGTCCATGCTGAAGCGGTAGTAGCCCGAGCCGTTGGCATTGGGCATCACCCAGCTCTGCGCGGTGGCGCCCGGCAGCGCCATGGTGCCCTGCGCCTTGTCGAGCAGTTCGCAGGCGACCTTGCTGCCATCGGTGGTGGCGTAGCGCACGCACACCGGTACGCCCCACAGATGGTTGGCATCGCCGGTGCTGCCCAGCGGCAGGTAGCGGCTCTGGCTCAGGTGCAGCACGGTCTTGCCGCCTTCCTGCGCCAGTTTGGTCTGCACGTAGGGCACGCCCGGCTGGTTGAGGAAGCTCTTGAACGCGTTCTTGAAGTCCTCGCCCTTGTCGGCGGCCTTGGCGATCGAGTCGATCAGGTCTTCGGCGGTGGCGTTGCCCAACTTGTGCTCCTGGATATAGCCGCGCATACCCTTCTGGAACACCGGCTCGGTGACATAACCCTCGAACATGCCCAGCACCGCGGCACCCTTCTGGTAGGTGATGCCGTCGAAGGCGGTTTCGATATCGCCGTTGCCGGTGATCGGCTGGCGGATCTTGCGCGTGCTGACCAGGCTGTCGCCGTTCATCGCACCCTGTGCGCCGCGCACGCGGTCCAGATCGGCGCGGTATTCCGGATGCACCTTCTGCGTGACCTTCTGCTGCATCCAGGTGGCGAACGCCTCGTTGAGCCACAGGTCGTCCCACCAGCCCATGGTCACGGTGTCGCCGGTCCACTGGTGGGCCAGCTCGTGCGCGGTGACGTTGAACGAGCCACGCACGTATTGGGCGGCGGAATCCTTGTCCAGCAACAGCAGCCAGTCGCGGAAAGTGACCAGGCCCGGGTTCTCCATCGCGCCGGCGGAGAAGTCCGGGGCGGCGAGCAGGTCGAGCTTGTCGAACGGATAGCCGAAGCCGTAATAGTCTTCGAGCGCCTTGATGATGCTCGGCGTCTCGCCCAGCACATGCTGCATGCGGTGGCCTTCGCCCTTGGCGGCGATGCCGCGCAGGTCGGTGGCCTGCTTGCGGTATTCGGAGGCCGGGATGGTCGGGCCATTGACCACATCCCACGGGCCCACGCCGAACGCCACCAGGTAGGTCGGCAGCGGCTGGGTGGTGGCGAAGGTGAGGGTCTTCCAGCCGGCGCCGGCCTTCTCTTCCTTCAGCTGCTTGGTGTTGGCGATGCCGACTTCATCGGTGGGAATGGTCAGCTTCAGATCGAAGGTGGTCTTGAACGAGGGCTCGTCGAAACCGGGGAAGGCGAAGCGCGCGCTGATCGGCTCCATCTGCGTCATCGCGTACGGCTGGCCTTCGTGACTGACCTTGTACAAGCCCTGCAGCTGCTGGTTGAGCGGCGCGGTGTATTCGATCGCCACGCTCAGTTCCTGCGGCTGCATGGTGCCGCCGAGGTCGATGCGCACCACGCCTTCCTTCGGCGCCGCTTCCACGTACTTGCCGGCGTGCGTCTTGCCCTTGGCATCGGTGATGGTGACCTTGCTCACCTTCAGCTCGCGGCCGTGCATCCAGATATGGTCGGAGGCCTGTTCCAACTTCAATTTGATGGAAGTAGTACCGGTGAAATCCTGCTGCTTCGGGTCCACCTTGAACGCCAGTTGATAGGACTCCGGCATCGCCCAGCGCGGCAGCTTGCCTTGCGGCTGATCGGAGGCGGCGGGGGTTGCGGCCAGAGCGGCACCGCAGGACGCGGCAAGGACGCTCAGTACGAGCGGGCGGACGAGACGACGCATGAGAATTTCCCCAGGGGACACAAAGAGCCTTGCAAGCTAGGAGCTGGCATGACTTCGGACACAGTGCCAGAAGACATGGCTTTCCCGCTGCTGCGCAGCATTGGCCTGCACGAACAAGCACATGAAAAAACCGGCGGCGAAGGGGTCTTCGCCGCCGGTGGGAGAACCGCGCGCCTGCGGGGGGAGGGCAAGAGTGGCGCGCGGGTGGAGCAAGCTGTGTTGAGGCGAAGATTAGGCATCTGCGTCATATTGTTCTAATTGATTGTTCTCATGATCGTGATAGATTCTGGCTATTGCCTCGTCAGCCCGGCCGATCTCATGAATCTGCGCGATCTCCAGTACCTCGTCGCCCTGGCCGAACATCGCCACTTCGGCCGTGCGGCCGAGGCCAGCTTCGTCAGCCAGCCCACCTTGTCGACCCAGATCAAAAAGCTGGAGGACGAACTGGGCGTGTCGCTGGTCGAGCGCACGCCGCGCAAGGTGCTGCTGACCGAAACCGGCCGCGAGATTGCCCGCCGCGCGCGTGGCGTGCTGTCGGAGATCGACGAGATCAAAGCCATCGCGCAGCGCACGCGCGACCCGGAATCCGGCACCTTGCGCTTAGGGATCTTCCCTACCCTCGGCCCCTACCTGTTGCCGCACCTGGTGCCGCTGGTGCGCCAGCGTTTTCCGCGGCTGGAATTGCTGCTGGTGGAGGAAAAGACCGAGCAGGTCATCCGCATGCTGCGGGAAGGTTCGCTGGACGTCGGCGTGCTCGCGCTGCCGCTGCACGAAGACAGCCTGCATAGCGAGTTCCTGTTCGAGGAACCGTTCGTGCTGGCAGTGCCCGAAAGCCATCCGCTGGCGCATAAAAAAACTCGCCTCAAGCTGGCCGACCTGCAAGACGAAAGCCTGCTGTTGCTGGAAGACGGCCATTGCATGCGCGACCAGGCACTGGAGGTCTGCCACCTGGCCGGCGCGGGCGAACGTTCGGGTTTCCGCGCCACCAGCCTGGAAACGCTGCGCCAGATGGTCGCCGCCAATGTCGGCATCACTCTGTTGCCCACGCTGGCGATCAAGCCGCCGGTGGCGCGCACCGACAACGTGCACCTGGTGGAATTCGCCGGCCAGCCGCCGAGCCGGCGGATCGCGCTGGTCTGGCGCAAGAGTTCCTCGGTCGGAAACTTTCTCCAGCGCTTCGCCGAGGTGATCCGCAGCATGCCGCCCGAGCTGCTGCGGCCGGAACTTAACGAATCGAAACCGGCGAGCCGCGCGCGCGCAGCCTCTTAAACCGGCGTAAGAGCCTGTCCAGGCAGGATGTGCGGCCGCACACAAACGGGCACTTAAACGGCGAATCCGCTCGAGCTCGCCCCCTCATCAAACCTTCATATTTCGGCCCGAACAATCCGTGAGCTTGTTCGCCCGATGCACGCCTCGAGGCCGAACAAAGGGGGGCAGAAGGACTGCCGGATCGTCACACGCCGCCGCAAGCGGCGCGGCAGCCGATTGCACGGCAGGACTTGGGCGGCGAACCAGATCACGAGGTTTGAGTGCAGACAATGCCGGGCATCTTCACCGTCTCGCTGGATCTCGAGCTCTATTGGGGCGTGCGCGACGCGCGCAGCATCGAGAGCTACGAATCCAACCTGCGCGGCGAGCGCGAAGCCATCCGCGGCATGCTGGAGCTGTTCGAAGAACACGACATCCATGCCACCTGGGCCACCCTGGGCTTCCTGTTCTACAAGGATGCCGAGGAGTTGCAGCGCAACCTGCCGGACGTGCTGCCGGACTATCGCCGCCAGCAGTTGTCTTCGTATCGCTACCTGCAGGAACACGCCTGGGGTACCGACGACGACCGTTTCCACTTCGCGCCGGAGATGGTCCAGCTGATCCGCGATTACGACGGGCAGGAAATCGGCACGCATACGTTCTCGCACTACTACTGCCTGGAAGACGGGCAGACGCTCGAAGCCTTCCGCGCCGATCTCAAGGCGGCGCTCGCCGCGGCCAAAAAGCACGGCATCCCCACCGCCAGCCTGGTGTTCCCGCGCAACCAGAGCAATCCGCAATACCTGGCCGTGCTCGACGAACTTGGCATCGCTTGCTACCGCGGCAACGAGAACGCTGCGTTCTATACGCCGCGCAACCAGCGCGAGCAGAACCTGATCGTGCGCGCCTCGCGCCTGCTCGACTCTTACGTCAATCTCAGCGGCTATCACACCTACGCGCTGCAGGATTGCGCGCGCAGCCGCCCGTTCAATATTCCATCGAGCCGATTCCTGCGCCCCTATTCGCGCACACTGGCGCTGCTGGAAAGCCTGCGCATGCGCCGCATCAAGCGCGCCATGCTCGACGCGGCCACCGGCAAACGGCTGTTCCATCTGTGGTGGCATCCGCACAACTTCGGTGCGGACACCGCGCACAATCTCGCCTGCCTCACCGAAGTGCTCGGCTACTACGGCTACCTGCGCGAACGCTACGGCATGCAGTCGCTCAATATGGGCGAGGTGGCCGAGCTGCTGGAGAACCTGCATGCCGCCCAGGCCTAGGATCGCCCTGCTCGCCGGCGAAGGCTGGTCGACCAGCGCGATGTACAACGGCTTGCGCGAGGAGTTCGAGATCGTCGCCGTGATCGTCGAACGCAAGCCTTCCGCATGGAAGATGCTGCGCCATCGGGCGCGCACGCTGGGCTGGCTGGAAACCTTCGGGCAATTCTGCTTCATCGTGTATAGCCGTCTGCTCGCCCGTGGCGCGGGCATGCGCATCGCGGTGTTGATGCAGCGGCATGGCTTGTCGGATTCGCCGATACCGGAGATCGCGGTTACCCGCGTCGGCAGTGCCAACCATAAGCGTGTGGCATCACTATTGAAGAAGCTCGCGCCGCAGGCCGTGGTGGTAAACGGCACCCGCATCCTTTCGAAGAAGCTGCTGGCGGCGGTGAATGCGCCGTTTATCAATACGCATATGGGCATTACGCCGGCTTATCGCGGCGTGCATGGCGGTTACTGGGCGTTGGTCAACGACGATCGGGAACATTGCGGCGTCACCGTGCATCTGGTGGATGAGGGTGTCGATACCGGCGGCGTGCTTTACCAGGTGCGCATCGAGGTGGAAGAAGGCGACAGCTTTGCCACCTATCCGGTGTTGCAGTTGGCGGCGGCGTTGCCGTTGATGAAGGCGGCGCTGGGTGATGTGGCGGAAGGCCGGATCGCGCCGCACGCGGGCGAAGGGACGTCGAAGCAGTGGTATCACCCGACGTTGTGGGGTTATTGGAAAGCGAGGCTTTCGCGCGGGGTTCGGTAAACAAAGCCTTCTCCCCTGCGGGGAGAAGGTGGCGGCAGCCGGATGAGGGGGCGCTCTAGCGATACCGCTGCAACGGAGCGAGGAAAAGCTTTTGAGCTTGTAGCGACCCTCACACCCAACCCCTCACCCCAACCCTCTCCCCGGCGGGGAGAGGGGGCAGGTTGTCAGGCCTGGGCTAGGCCAATCGGGCAGGACACCCCTGTCCCACCCAGCCCGCAATAACCAGCCGGATTCTTCGACAGATACTGCTGATGCTCCGGCTCCGCGTAATAGAACGGACCGGCATCGGCAATCTCGGTGGTGATCCGCCCGTGCCCGGCACGATCCAGCTCGGCCTGGTAGCGCTGCAGCGACGCCTCCGCCGCCTCGCGCTGCTCCGGCGTGGACGTATAGATGGCCGAACGGTACTGCGTACCCACGTCATTACCCTGCTGCATGCCCTGGGTCGGGTCGTGGTTCTCCCAGAACGTGCGCAGCAGCGTATCCAGGCTCACCTGCGCCGGGTCGTAGACCACCTGCACGGCTTCCGTATGCCCGGTCTCGCCCGAGCAGACTTCGCGATACGTCGCGTTGGGCGTGTAGCCGCCGGCATAGCCGACCGCCGTGGTCAGCACGCCGGGCAGCTGCCAGAACTTGCGCTCCGCGCCCCAGAAGCAGCCCATGCCGAGCTGCAGCACCTCGCTGCCGGGGAAGGCGTCCGGCGTCAGCGGCCGGCCGTGCACGTGATGGGCGGAAGGCGGCGCGATCGGCTGCGCGCGTCCGGGCAGCGCGTCCTCGCGGCGGGGCAAGCGTTGTTTCCAGGCACCGATACCGAGCATGTGGAGACTCCTGCGTTCGAGAGTGGATTAAGTGGCGTCGACCGGCGTGCTTCTCAACGTCACCGCGCCACCGTTCAGTAGCGCAACAAGGCGTGCAGCGGCGTATTTCCGGGCAGGCGCTGGCGGCCCTGCAAGGCTTCCAGCTCGATCACCACGCTGGTGCCCACGCGCACCGCGCCAAGCATGTCCACCAGCCGGCAGGCCGCGTCCAGGGTGCCGCCGGTGGCGAGCACGTCATCGACGATCAAGACCCTTTCGCCCGGACGCAGCGCATCGTTACGTGCCTCCAGCCGGTCCTTGCCGTATTCCAGCGCGTAGTCCACCGACACCACCGGCGGCGGCAGCTTGTTCGGCTTGCGCAGCGGCACGAAGCCGGCGTGTAGCTTCTGCGCCAGCGCCGCGCCGAAGATGAAGCCGCGCGATTCGATCCCGCACACCGCCTGCACCCCGCTGCCCTGCCAGGGCTCGGCCAGCGCGTCGATGCAGCGGGCGAAGCCGCCGGCGTCGGCCAGCAGGGGCGTGATGTCGCGAAACACCACGCCGGCTTGCGGAAAATCGGGAACGGCGCGGATCAGCGCCTCGATCTGTCGGATGCTCGAGTCCATGGGAACGCGCGCTGCCTGTGCAAAAGGGAGCGCGCAAGCATAACGCGGGAGGCCGCTCAGGCCGGCATGAACGAAGGCGCCCCGTCGTCGGCGAAGTCTTCGTCCAGCGCAAGGCGCGCATCGGCCAGATCGCGCTCCACCTCGCGCACCACCAGCACGGCGGCGGGCAGGCTCGCTTCGGGCACCAGTACCGCGACGTAGTCGAGCGCCGGCAGATTGCCCACCGCACCGGTGAGGTATTCACCTGCCACGAAGGCGGGGATTTCCGCGCGTTCGAGCGCGTCCTTCACGAGATGGGCGTCGATCAGGGTCTCGGCTCGGTAGGCAATGCGCATGGCCGGCACGCTACCCCCCGTCCGCCGGGGCCGCAAGAGCTTGCCGGCCGGCCGTGCGGCCTAGTGGCAACCATGGGTAGGCTGCACTAAGGTCATCGATAAGATGGCGGCTCTTTAGGGGAAGAGGCTGAATGTCGAAGGCGGCGAGTGAAGGACACCTCAGGTTCGTGACGCGGGTCTACCGCCTCCGCCTGCTCGGCCTCGGCCTGGGCGCGCTGCCCGTCGCCAGCGTGCTCTACCAGCTGCACGCCGCCTGGTGGCTGTGGGCGCTGCTGGGTGTCAACGCGCTGGTCTGGCCGCATCTGGCCCATCTGCTGGCCTCGCGCTCGCCGCGCCCGATCGAAACCGAACACGGCAACCTGGTGGTGGACGCCGCGATGGGCGGCGCCTGGGTCGCGCTGATGCAGTTCAACCTGCTGCCGAGCGCCTTGCTGATAGCGATGATGGCGATGGACCGGATCAGCGCCGGCGGCTTGCGGCTGGTGCTGAAGTCGCTCGCGCTGCAGGCCGCGGTGTGCCTGGCGGTGTGGTGGCTGGACGGCTTTCGCCTGCAACCGGTGTCGACCACGCTGAATGTCGTCGCCAGCATCCCGATGCTGATGATCTACCCGGTGTGGATGAGCATGGTGAATTTCACCCTGGCGCAAAGAGTGCGCCAGCAGAACCGCCAGTTGGACCAGCTCAGCCGCACCGATGCCCTCACCAGCCTCAGCAACCGCAACCACTGGCTGGAAGCGGTCGGTGTCGAATGGCTGCGCTACCAGCGCAACCAGCGGCCGGCCGCGCTGATCTTGCTGGACGTCGACGGCTTCAAGCAGATCAACGACCGCCACGGCCACGCCGCCGGCGACCAGTTGCTGGGCGATCTCGCCCGCCTGCTGCAGCGCGGCCTGCGCGACGTGGACACGCCCGGCCGCCTCGGCGGCGACGAGTTCGGCATCGTGCTGCCGGAAACCGACCTGGAGCGCGCCAGCGCGGTGGCCGAGCGGATCCGCCTGCTGGCCGAGAACAGCCGCCCCGAGCGCGGCGACCCGCACATTCCATGGACGATCAGCCTGGGCGTGGCCTCGGTCGGCGAGGACGCCCGCGACGTCGGCGCCTGGATGCGCCAGGCCGACCTGGCCCTGTACCGGGCCAAGGCGCAGGGCCGCAACCGCGTCTGCGTGGCGCCCGCCCGCGGCGGCGGCAGCCCGGTGACGCCCGCGACGGTCTGAGGGGCGGCTGCAGCGGCATCCGGCGGGGACAGGGTAAACTCGGCTGTTTCAGCCCATCACCCGCGAGCCCCGCCCGATGTCGACCGAACCCGCCGCCGCCGAAACCACGTCCACCAGCACCGCCCCGGCGGAGGGCCAGCGTGACTTCGTGCGCCAGATCATTCGCGACGACCTGGCGACGGGCAAGCACCACGCCATCCGCACGCGCTTCCCGCCCGAACCCAACGGCTACCTGCATATCGGCCACGCCAAGGCGATCTGCCTGAACTTCGGCATCGCCCGCGAATTCGCCGGCTGGTGCAACCTGCGCCTGGACGACACCAACCCCGGCAAGGAAGACCCCGAGTTCGTCGAGGGCATCAAGGACGACGTGCGCTGGCTCGGCTACGAGTGGCACGACCTGCGCCATGCCTCCGATTACTTCGAGGTGTTCTACCGCGCCGCGGTCAAGCTGATCGAGGACGGCCACGCCTACGTCGACGACCTCAACGCAGAGGAGATGCGCGACTACCGCGGCACGCTCACCGCGCCGGGCCGCAATTCGCCGCACCGCGAGCGCAGCGTGGCCGAGAACCTGGAGCTGTTCCGCCGCATGCGCGAAGGCGAGTTCGCGGATGGCGCCAAGACCCTGCGCGCGAAGATCGACATGGCCTCCGGCAACATCAACATGCGCGACCCGGCGATCTACCGCATCCGCCGCATCGCGCACCAGAACACCGCCGACGCCTGGCCGATCTACCCGATGTACGACTACGCGCATTGTCTTTCGGACGCGCTGGAAGGCATCACCCATTCGCTGTGCACGCTGGAATTCGAAGACCACCGCCCGCTGTACGACTGGTTCGTCGACAAGGTCGACCTGGCCCATCATCCGGAGCTATGGACCCACCTGCGCGAAGGCGGCTTCCAGACCGAGCCGGCCAAGCCGCGCCAGATCGAGTTCTCGCGCCTCAACCTCAGCTACTCCATCACCAGCAAGCGCAAGCTCGCCCAGCTGGTGAACGAAGGCCTGGTCGACGGCTGGGACGATCCGCGCATGAACACCTTGCGCGGCCTGCGCCGCCGCGGCTTCACGCCGGCCAGCATCCGCCTGCTGATCGAGCGCCTGGGCGTGAGCAAGCAGAACAGCGTGATCGACTACACCATCTTCGAGAACTGCGTGCGCGAGGACCTCGACAGCGCCGCGCCGCGCCGCCTTGCCGTGCTCGACCCGCTCAAGCTGACCATCACCAACCTGCCGGAAGCGCACGAGGAAACCCTGGTTTTCTCCAATCACCCGAAGGACGAAAGCTTCGGCACGCGCGAGGTGCCGTTCGCGCGCGAGCTGTGGATCGAGCGCGACGACTTCGCCGAGGTGCCGCCGAAGGGCTTCCATCGTTTGAAGCCCGAGGGCGAGGTGCGCCTGCGCGGCGTGGGCATCGTCAAGTGCGAGGAACTGGTCAAGGACGCCGCCGGCAACGTGATCGAACTGCGCTGCACGCTCGACCTCGACTCGCGCCAGGGCATGCCCGGCGCGGAGCGCAAGGTGAAGGGCACCATCCACTGGGTCAGCGCGCGCCATGCGGTCGCCGCCGAGGTGCGCGTGTACGACCGCCTGTTCAACGTGGCCGCGCCGGATGACGACAGCGACGGCAAGAGCTGGATCGAGCACATCAATCCGGACGCCAAGCGCATCGTGCAGGCCTGGGTGGAGCCGTCCGCGGCCGCCGCCGCGCCGGAGCAGCGCTTCCAGTTCGAGCGCATCGGCTATTTCGTGGCTGACCGCATCGAGCATCGCGCGGAGCAGCCGGTGTTCAACCGCGCGGTGACGCTGCGCGACACCTGGGCCAAGCAGGGAGGCTGAGCATGCTACCGCTGCAGATCCACCTGACCCTGCCGCCATGGCTGGGCGATCTGGTCGACACCAGCAAGCGCTACCTCACCGACGAGGAACGCGTGGACCTGGCGATCCAGCTGTCCAGCCACAACATCGAGCACGGCCTCGGCGGCCCGTTCGGCGCGGCGGTGTTCGACGGGCAAGGCCGCGTGATCTCGGTCGGCGTGAACCGCGTGGTGCCGCAGTCCTGCTCGGTGGCACACGCCGAGATGATGGCCTACATGGCCGCGCAGCAGCGCATGGCCAGCTTCCGCCTCAACGCCGACGGCGGCCGCTACATCCTGGCCACCAGCGCGCAGCCGTGCTGCCAGTGCTACGGCGCCACCGTGTGGGCCGGTGTGGACGAGCTGCTGATCGGCGCGCGCGCCGAAGACGTGATGGAGCTGACCGCGTTCGACGAAGGCCCGCTGCCCGCCGACTGGGTCGGCGAACTGGAACGCCGCGGCATCGCGGTACGCCGCGACGTGCTGCGCGACGAAGCGCGCGCCGTGCTGGCCGCCTACGGCGCGCGCGGCCAGAGTTACTGAGCCCCTCGTGAGCCGCCTGCGCGCCGCGCTGCCGCTGGTGTTGCTGGTACTCGCCGGCGTGGTGCTGTTCTGCTCCGGCGCGTTCGACCAGCTGCATCCGGAACAATTGGTGCAGCACCAGGACCAGTTGCGCGCCCAGGTCGCGGACAGCCCCTGGCTCAGCCGCATCGTCTTTATCGGCGTGCTGACGCTGGCGATGTCCACCGGCGTGCCCGGCACGCTGCTGATCATCCTGGCCGGCGGCTTCGTGTTCGGTACGCTCGAAGGCACGGCTTACGCGTCGATCGGGATGACCCTGGGCACCTTGATCCTGTACCTGGCCAGCCGCTACGCCTTCGGCAACGGCAGCCGCCATCCGCCGGCACTGATCGAACGCATCCACCACGGCTTCGAACGCCATCCGGTGGCGTACACCATGTTCTTGCGCTTCGTGCCGGTAGCGCCGTTCGGGCTGATCACGGTGTGCCTGGCCTGGCTGCGCTGTCCGCTGTGGCTGTTTCTCGGCGCGAGCTGGCTGGGTGGCACGGTGTCGCTGATCTTCGAAACCTCGATCGGCGCCGGCCTGGGCGAGGCGCTCGCGCGCACGCATGGCCACTTCGACAGCTCGGTGCTGCTGCAGCCGAAAATCCTGCTCTCGCTGGGCTGCATCGGCCTGCTCGCGCTGCTGCCGCTGCTGCTCGAACGGCTGTTGCGCGGCAGGCTGCACAAGGCTGCCTCAGCTTCGCGAAAGGCATCCGGGCTACCTCCTCAAGCCGACTAGCTCCATCACCCCCGTTTCGCGCTAGGCTCACCGCGCCGGCGCCGAGCGCCGCACGGGGAAAGACCACATGGTCGTCGCGGGGGCGAACTGGACGGTACGCTTGTGGCGGCGCACGTCGCTGATGCAGCGGATGGCCTTTATCGCGCTGGTCCCCACCCTGGTCACCGCCGCCTTGCTGGTGGTGATGCTTACGCGCTACCAGCTCAATACGCTGCGCGGCATGGCGCAGAGCACCGCCGACGCGATCGCCACGCAGGCCGCCTCGGTCTCCACCGACGCGATCCGCAACATGCAGCGGCGCGATCTCAAGCGCATCGCCGAATCGGTCGGCCGTCTGCCGCATGTGGTGCACGTGCAGATCCGCGCCGCCGACGGCGAGATCCTGGCCGACAGCCACGACGACAACGCTCCCCGCGCGCGCGACCTGCTGACCGTGGTGCGCGACGTCAAGGACGGCGATCAACCCTTGCAGCCCGCGCTCGGCTCGGTGCTGATCGACCTGAGCCTGGGTGAAGCGATTGCCGCGCAGCGCGCCAGCTTGCGCAATGCGCTGATCGCGCTGGCGCTGGCCTTGTTCATTGCCGGGGTGATCGGCTGGCAGGCCGCGCGCTGGATCAGCGCGCCGCTGCGCCGCCTGGCCGGCGCGGTGCACAAGCTGGGCCGCGGCGACCGCCGCGTGGAAGTGGAAGTCACCGACGAAAACGAAATCGGCGAACTGCAGCGCGGCTTCAACAGCGCTGCCGCGGCATTGTTCGACGTGCAGCGCGGCATGGAACAGGAGATCGAGCACGCCACCATGGAACTGGCGCGCAAGAACGCCGCGCTGGAAGCGGCCAGCGTGGCCAAGGCGCGCTTTCTCGCTGCCGCCTCGCATGACCTGCGCCAGCCGCTGTACGCGCTGACCCTGTTCTCTTCGTCGCTGTCGGTGGACGAACGCGATCCGGTGCGGCTGGACCGCATCGCGCATATCCAGGAATGCGTGGAAGCGCTGGATCATTTGTTCAGCGAACTGCTGGACCTGTCGCGCCTGGAAACCGGCGCGATGCAGATCGAGATCAGCGAGTTCCCGCTCGACCACGTGTTCGAGGAAGTCAGCCGCAACTTCCGCATGATCGCCGAGCAGCACGGCCTGCGCCTGGTGATGCGCACCACCCATCTGTGGGTGCGCAGCGACCGCACCATGCTGGCACGCATCCTCAACAACCTGGTCAGCAACGCGCTGCGCTATACGCACGAAGGCGGCGTGCTGGTGGTCGCGCGCCGGCGCCAGGACGGCACCGTGCGCGTGGACGTGTGGGACACCGGCAGCGGCATCGAGCCGGAGCACCAGGCACGCGTGTTCGACGAGTTCTACCGCGTCGACCACCAGGGCAATGGCGAGCACGACTCCGGGCCGCGACGCGGTTTAGGTCTGGGCCTCGCCACCGTGCAGCGCCTGGCCGAACTGCTGGACACGCGCGTGCAGCTGAAGTCCGCGCCGGGACGCGGCAGCGTCTTCAGCTGCCATCTGCCGGAGGTGCCGCCGCAGCATCCGACGCGGCTGGAAGTGGACCAGGCGGCGCTGGATGTCTCGGGCATGCGCGTGCTGGTGATCGACGACGAGCCGGCGATCCTTTCCGGCATCCGCTATCTGTTGCGCAGCTGGGGTTGCGAAGTGGCGGTGGCCGAGGACCGCGTGCAGGCGCTGGAAGCGATGGAAACCTGGATCACCCCGCCGGACCTGGTGATGTCGGACCTGCGCCTGCGCGACAACGAGAACGGCCTGGACGTGCTGGCCGAGCTGGATCGGCGCTACGCCGAACTCGGCTTCGAACCGTTCCCGCGCCTGCTGATCACCGGCGAGACGCGCAGCGACCGCCTGCGCACCATCATGGCCGCCAGGATTCCGGTGCTGTACAAGCCGGTCTCGCCGGAGCAGTTGCGCGAAGCGATGGTGACCTTGCGCGTGACCGGCCGGGGCGTGCCGATCCCCACCAGCGGGTTCACACCCCTATCACCTAGCGTCTAGGCCATATGGCGAATCAGAACGCGGTTGCGACAGCTCGGCGCTGGCACTATGTTGCATGCGCGCGCCGCGAGGGACGGGAGGATGCCGGCGCCATGGGGAGCGAGATGCGGATACTGATCGCAGACGACCATCGACTGATCGTCGAAGGAGTCAAACTCAAGCTCGCCGAGCTTGGGCCGGAAACCGATTTCGCCGTAGCGCAGGATGTCGACGAACTGCGCGACCTGATCCGCAGCGAGGACGCGCGCAATCTCAAGCTGGCCCTGATCGACCTGGCCATGCCCGGCGCGCACGGCACGGCGCATCTGCTCGAAGCGATCCGCGCCCTGCCGGGGCTGCCGGTGATCGTGCTGTCCGGCTCGGAAGATCCCGGGCTGATGAAGGAACTGCTGTCGGCCGGCGCACGCGGCTTCATCCCGAAGGCGTATTCGCCCGAGGTGATGCTTTCGGCCGTGCGGCTGGTGCTGTCCGGCGGCACCTATGTGCCGCCGATGATGCTGGACGAACGGCACGTCGCGGTGCAGCCGCCGCCCGGTGCGTCCAACGGCATCGACACGCTGGAAGAGCGCCTGCGCAAGCTGCTCACCGAACGCCAGATCGACGTGCTGCGGCTGTTGTCCCAGGGCAAGCCGAACAAGCTGATCGCGCGCGACCTGGGCATCAGCGAGGGCACCGTAAAGATCCACCTGGCGGCGATCTTCCGCGCGCTCAACGTGCGCAACCGCGTCGAGGCGGTGGTGGCCTCGCGGCGCATCAGCGGACTTTGAATCGTCCATGCGGCTGACGTGCGGCGCTCCGCTTCCGGCGCGCCGCCCTTGGCGTATGCTTCGCCACCATCCGGGGTGGCGGAGCCGCCCCGACACGGCGACTCGTCTCGCCGACCGCCGGGGGAGAACAGCGTTGCGCGAGGGACGGTCCGCAGGCTTACGGCATGACCGGTTGCGACCGGCCAAGGTGATTTATTTCCTGCGCACGCTGGGCCTGCTCGCCGGTGTGCTGCTCGGCTTCGGCGCAGTGGCCGCGCCGGCCCCGGACGAACGTCCGCTCACCTTCGGCATCCTGCCCATCGGCGGCCCGTCGGAGTCGCTAGAAGCCTGGCGGCCGATGCTGGACGACATGGAGCGCGCCCTGCACCGCAATGTGCGGCCGCTGTCGGTCAGCACCTACGAAGGTTTGGCGCAAGCCTTGGCCGAGGACCGCATCGACCTCGCCTTCGTCTCCGGCAAGCTGGCCCTGGACGCGGTGGCGCGCGACCGCATGCGCGTGTTCGCCCAGCTCACCCGCGGCGACGGTTCGCGCGGCTATTACTCGGTGCTGCTGGTGGACAAGAATTCGCCGATCCACAGCGTCGAAGACATCTTCCGCCAGCCCGGCCACTGGCGTTATGCGCGCGGCGAGGCGCTGTCGGTGTCCGGCTACGTGGTGCCGGAAACGCAGCTGTTCGCCAGCCGCGGGCTGGATTCGGACACCTTCTTTGCCAGCGTCGCGGTCGACAACCACCAGAACAACGCGCTGGCGGTGGCCAACCGCGAAGCCGACGTCGCCACCAACAACACCGCCGACCTGGAACGTTTCGCCACGCGCTTTCCCGAGCAGTACGCCCGGCTGCGCATCCTGTGGAAGTCCAGCCTGATCCCGCATGCGGTGGTGATCGTGCGCACCGACCTGCCGCCGGACCTGCGCCAGCGCATCGCCGCGTTCTTCACCGGCTACGCCAAGGGCAAGAACGGCGCGGCGGAGCTGGCCAAGCTCAAGCTGATCCACGACATCAGCGGCTTCGCGCCCACCGGCAACGACACCCTGGTGCCGTTCGCGGACATCGCCTACACGCTGGAGCGCCGGCGCGCGCTCGGCGCGCAGTGGGTGAACAGTGCGGCGCTGGATGCGCGGTTGAAGAAGCTCGATGACGATCACCAGGCGCTGGTGAAGCGATTGGCGATTTCGTCGCCGTAGGTTGGGGTGAGCCGCAGGCGAACCCCAACAAACGCAAGTGATGGCGATGATGTCCGGTGAGGCGAGCCCCAAGCTCCTGTTGGGGTTCGCCTGCGGCTCACCCCGACCTACTTGGCCGCCGCCATGTCGTTGATATTCACCTTCTGCCCGTTCGGCAACAGCATGTCGCCCGGCTTCTGGCCCGCGGTGCAGGCGCTGACCCACTTGCCGCTGCTGCTGACGTCCGCCTCGCTGTGGCCCATCACTGCCGGGTCGTACTTCACGTGGCCGGTGGTGCTGTAGGCGCTGTTGCCCTGGAAGCGCGTCTCGCTGTGGCTGGTCATGGTCACGTTGCCCTGCGGGCCGGGCAGGCTGCACACGCCGTCGGCGACCACGGCGCCGTCCTTCACGGCGAGCGAGAACTTGCTGCACATCGAGCCGCTCATCTGCGCGCCCATCTGGTACATCGCCTTGTCGGTGGCTTCGTCCAGGCACACCTTCATGGTCTGCGACTGGCCGCCGGCCATGCCCATCTGCATCTCCCACAGGCCGGCCTTGCGCTTGGGCAGGTTGGCCGGGAGCTCGACGGCGGCCGCGGAGGCGGCCAGGCACAGCAGGGACAGCGCGAACAACGGACGGAAACGGGTCGACATGGCGATCTCCAGAGCCTCGAGGGCGGGCCCGGCGGGCCCCTTGGCCGGGCACGGTAGCGGCAAAACATGGCGCCGTCATGCACGAGCCCGCCCGTCCATACGCCGAGAAGCTAGTTCGAACAGCGTATCGAATGGCCTGGCGGGCTCGCCTAGAGTGGTCGCATGCCACGGACCGGCCCCCAGGCGCCCATTGCGCCTCGCCTTCAACCGCTGCCGCGACCGTTCATGTCCACGACTCCAGCCGTGCCCCTGCCGCAGTGCCCCGCTCCAGCCCTGCCCGGCGGGATCTCCGGCCGGCGCCGTGCCGGCGGAGGTTGAGCCCATGGCCAGCGAGTCCCTGCTGCGCCGGCTGCTCCTGGATGCGGTACTGCCCGCCACCCTCGCCTCGCTGGTGCTGGTCACCGCGCTGACCGCCCAGGTGGCCAGCATGCAGGGCGAACGCGCCGACGCGCGGGCGGTGCTGCGGGTGGAACAGCTGGCCGGCGCGCTGGCCGTCGAGCAGGCGCTGGCCGCACCGCAGGGCGTGCTCGACGAAGCCCGCCGCGACGGCCTGCTGCGCCAGGCCGGCCTGAGCTATCCGGACGGCCCCGAGTGGACCAGCGGCAGCGCCCTGCCCGAGCAGGAGGCTGGCAACTACCGCCGCGAGCTGGCCGGTACCGCCGGCAACCATCCCTTGCTGACCGCGCAGGCCGACCTCACCCCGGTGCGCCGCGCGCAGGCCGTGACCTGGCTGCTGGGCGCGCTGTGCGGCTGCGGCATCCTGCTGCTGGCCTGGCTGGCGCGCTGGTCGCTGCGCCGCCACGTGCTGCGGCCGCTGGCCGAACTGCGCCGGGCGCTGGACGAGGACCGCCTGCCGCCACTGGCGGTGACTGCCTCCACCCGCGAATTCGGCGAGCTGGAGCGCGCGCTGGAACTGTGCCTGGCCGACGGCTGGCCGCGCGCCTGGCGCTCGGCGCGGCAGGACGTGATGCGCCAGCGCCACGCGGCGGCGCGCGGCAAGTCGCGCTTCATCGCCCTGGTCAACCACCATCTGCGCCAGCCGCTGCAGGCGCTGCAGCTGTTCGCCGCCAACTTCAATCCCGGCCCCGACCAGGACCAGCAGGCCCTGCTGGCGCACATGCGCGCCAGCGTGACCTCGATGACGCGCCTGCTCGAAGGCCTGCTGGAAATCTCACGCCTGGATGCGGGTGTGGTGGTGGTCCGGCCGGCCGAATTCAGCGCGGCCGAACTGTTCCTGCACGACCACACCTGGCTGGCCGAGGAAGCCGCCCGGCGCGGCGTGAAGCTGACCTGGCACGGCAGCCACCATCGCCTGCACGGCGACGCCGAGCTGGCCGCCGGCCTGCTGCTGCAACTGGCCAGCAATGCGATCGCCAACGCGCCGATGGGCCGCGTGCTGATCGCCGCACGGCGGCGCGACCATGCGGTGCGCATCGAAGTGCGCGACAACGGTGCCGGCATCGCGGAAAACCACCAGCAGCAGATCTTCGAAGAGTTCGTGCAGTTGCCCGACGCGGAGAATCCGCGCCGCGACGGCTACGGCCTGGGCCTCACCATCGGCGACCGCCTGGCCCGCCTGCTGGGCACCCACATCGGCCTGCGCTCGGCGCCGGGCCGCGGCAGCACCTTCTGGTTCGACCTGCCGGAAGCCCCCCTGGCGGAACGACGAGCGCCCCGCGGGCGGCCGTGGAGCGCGTGGCGACGCGCGGGCTGAGGGTGGCTTATTCGTCCGCGCCCGGATCCAGCCCCGGGAACAGCACCTCGGTGAAACCGAACTTGCCGAAATCGGTGATCCGCGACGGATACAGCCGGCCGATCAGGTGATCGCATTCGTGCTGCACCACGCGCGCGTGGAAACCCTGCGCGTCGCGGTCGATCTGCGCGCCCTTCGGGTCGATGCCCTGGTAGCGGATCATGGTGTAGCGGTTCACCGCGCCGCGCAGGCCAGGTACCGACAGGCAGCCTTCCCAGCCTTCTTCCATGTCCTGCGACAGCGGCAGGATCACCGGATTGAGCAGGATGGTGCGCGGCACCGGCGGCGCGTCGGGGTAGCGCTCGGAATTGTCGAAGCCGAAGATCACCAACTGCAGGTCGATGCCGATCTGCGGCGCGGCCAGCCCGACGCCGCCGGCATGGTGCATGGTGTCGAACATATCCTGGATCAGTTCGTCCAGCTCGGCGCTGCCGATCATCGCGTCGGGCACCGGAGGCGCCACGCGCAGCAGGCGCGGGTCGCCCATCTTGAGAATCTCGCGGATCATGCTGGCCTCGATGCGTTGGCGATGCTTTCTGACTGAGGGCCGCGCAGCGTCTTTGCAAGGCGCGGCAGGGCCGCCAGCTTAGGCGCGCGCCGCGCGCCGTGCACGTGCTGTGAATCCGAAAACAGCACGCCCGCGGCCGATGCGGCATCATCGGTGCGGCAAGCTGGCGAAGGATGCGCCGGGCGCATCCGGGGCCAAGCCATCGAACGCCTGAATCACCACCCGCTCCGGCGCAGCAGCGCCAGGCCGGCGAGGAGAGCGACTGTTGTTTTCTGCCCTGATCCTGCACACGCTGCTGGCCGCCGCTGGCGCCGGCACGCCGCCACCGGCCTGGGTCGCACCGAGCTTCCGCAACTACGGCACCGCCGAAGGGCTGCCCAGCAGCAATATCGACGCGCTGGCGCAGGACGGCCGCGGCTATGTATGGGTCGCCACCGAATCGGGACTGGCGCGCTACGACGGCAATCGCTTCCGCGTGTGGCGGCACGACCCGCGCGATCCACGCTCGCTGTCCGCGGCGCCGCTGGCCACGCTGATGGTGGACGCGCAAGGGCAGTTGTGGGGCGGCAGCCGCGACGGCCTGGTGCGCTACGACCCGGCCCGCGAGAACTTCGAGCACTGGCGGCATGACCCGGCCGATCCCGCCTCCGCCGGCAGCGACGACGTCACCGCGCTGGCGCGGCTGGAACAGGGACCGCTGTGGGTCGGCCATTTCGACGTGGGCCTGGACCGCCTGCGCGCGGACGGGCGCGGCTTCGATCATTACCGCCACGATCCGTCCAACCCCGACAGCCTGTCTTCGGACACGGTGTACTCGCTGCTGGCCGAAGCGGACGGCACGCTGTGGATCGGCACCGGCAAGGGCCTGGACCAGCGCGCGCCGGACGGACACATCACCCACCTGGCGTTCGAGCGCCCGGACGATGCCTTCCGCGACAAACCGCTGAAGATCTACCAGCTCGCCCGCGTCGACGGCACGCTCTATATCGGCGGCACCCGCGGCCTGTTCGCGCTGGCGCCGGGCGCGGCCAGCGCGGTGCCGGTGGCGCCGGAGGTGTTGCCGCACAAGCTGATCTATTCGGTAGCCGGCGACGGGCAGCACCGGCTGTGGGTCGGTACCAACGACGGCATCTATCTGCGCGAAGCCGACGGCGCCTATCGCCGCATCGAGCCGCGCCCGCTGCTGCGCCACGGCCTGCCGAACGGCTTCATCCCGCAGCTGCTGCGCGACCACGAAGGCGGCATGTGGATCGGCACCTATAACGGCCTGGCGTATCTGTCGCCGCGCTGGGCCGATGTCCAGTACGTCACGCACATCCCGGAAAACCCGGACAGCATCGTGCCCGGCGCCTACAACGCCATCGCCAGCAACAGCGCCGACCATCTGTGGATCGCCGGCGCGAACGGCGCGATCGACCGCCTCGACCTGGGCACCGGCAAGGTCCGCCACCTGGCCTTCCATCTCCCGCAGGGGCGCAGCGCCAACGCCATCCATGAAGATGCGCGCGGCCGGCTTTGGATCGCCTCGGCCAGCGGCAGTTTCGTGCTCGACGGCGACAAGGCCACCGAGCTGGAGGCGCCGATGGCCGAACGCATCGTGTTCGGCCCCGATGGCACGGCGTATCTGCAGGTCGATGGCGGCGTCTACGCCTACGACCCGGACACGCTCAAGGGGCATCCGCTCGACTTCGGCCCGCGCGCCAAGGGCCTCACGCTCAACGACATGCGCCTGTACGGCGGCGCGCTGTGGTTCGCCACCAGCGCCGGCGTGCTGCGCTGGGCGCCGGGCGATGCGCAGGCCGCCTTCGTCGAAGGCATACCCACCACCGCCTTCAGCCTGCTCGACCTGGGTGTCGACCAGCTGTGGCTGCTCGACGAGGAAAACCTCAGCGCGTTCCGCCTCGACGGGCTGCGCGCCGTGCCGGCCGGCAAGTACCCGCTGTATCGCCAGCATCCGCTGGGCGATCTGCTGGGCATGCACGCCGACCTGCTGGGCCGGGTCTGGTTCTTCTCGCGCAGCGGCCTGTGGCGCTACGACCCGGCCAGCGGCAACGTGCGCGAGGCCGGCCTGGAACAGGGCCTGCCGGAAGGGCAGTTCACCAATGTCAGCCAGGTCCGGCTGGCCGACGGGCGCATGGCGGCGGCGACCACTGAAGGCATCGCGATCTTCATGCCGGCGTCGATCGGCGAGCACTCGCGCGAACCGCGTGTGCGCCTTGAGGACGGCAGCGTGCGCCGCGGCGGCAACAGCGTGCGCCTGGCCGCGGATGCGCCATCGTGGCAGCTCGGCTGGAGCGACCGCGATCTCACCGTCACCGCCCGCGCACTGACCTACCTGGCGCCGGAACGCACGCGCTACCGCTTCCGCCTGGACGGCCTGGACAGCGACTGGGTCGAGACCGGCGCGCGCGGCGACCGCAGCTTCACCCAGCTGCCCGGCGGCGACTACGTGCTGCACGTGCAGGCCGCCGGCCCCGATGGCGCCTGGGGCGACACGCCCGCGCTGCCGATCCACGCCGACAGCGCGCCCTGGCTGCGCTGGTGGGCGTGGCTGGCTTATGCGCTGCTGCTGGCGCTGCTGTTCGCCGCCCTGCTCGCCGCCATGCGCCGGCGCCAGGCACAACGCCACCGGCTGGAACTGATCACCCAGCAACACCAGCTGGCCCAGGCCGCCAGCCGCGCCAAGACGCAGTTCCTGGCCGAGCTGGGCCACGAGATCCGCACCCCGATGACCGGCGTGCTGGGCATGGCCGAGCTGCTGCTGAGCCGTCCGCTGGGCACCACGGAACGGCACTACGCGCAGACCATCCGCAACTCCGGCGAGGTGCTGCTGACCCTGGTCAACGACGCGCTCGACCTGGCGCGCATCGAGGCCGGCCGGCTGCAGCTCAATCCGGCGCCGTTCGATCCCCATGCACTGCTGCTCGGCGTGGCCGACCTGCAGCGCGGCAAGGCGGTGAGCAAGAACCTGGGCCTGCGCGTACACGTGGGCGCGGACGTGCCGGCGCATGTCTGCGGCGATGCGGTGCGGGTGCGCCAGATCCTGCTCAACCTGAGCGGCAATGCGCTGAAGTTCACCGAGCGCGGCGAGGTGTGCCTGAGCTTGAACACCGACGGCGACGGCCTGGTGTTCGTGGTCAGCGACACCGGCCCCGGCATCGCCCCCGCTGACCAGGCCAAGCTGTTCCAGCACTACCAGCAGCTCGACGGCCCGCAGCGCGGTTCCGGCAGCGGCCTGGGCCTGGCCATCTGCCGCGAGCTGGCCAGCCTGATGGGCGGGCGCATCGAACTCGAATCCGCGCCCGGCCACGGCAGCAGCTTCCGCGTGCACCTGCCGCTGCCGGCCACGAACTCGCCGGTGGAGCGCGCCGCACCCGATGGCGAGGGCCCGCGCTGGCAGCTGCTGTTGCTGGAGGACGACCCGACCGTCGCCGCGGTCATCGCCGGCCTGCTGGAAGCGCAAGGCCACGCGGTGGAACACGTGCCGAACGCGCTGCACGCGATGGAAGCGCTGGAACGCCAGCGCTTCGACGCCGCCCTGGTCGACCTCGACCTGCCCGGCCTGGACGGCTTCCAGTGGGCCGGCCTGGTGCGTTCGCGCGAACACGGCATGCGCCTGCCGATGATCGCCATCACCGCGCGCTCCGGCGGCGACGAGGAAAGCCGCGCCTACACCGCCGGCATGGATGGCTTCCTGCGCAAGCCGCTGGACGGCGAACAACTGGGCCAGGCACTGGCGGCGGTGGTAGCACGCGTGCCGGCGGAATCGACCGGCTGAGCTTTGCGGCAGCGCCGCATGGCACGGCGCGCGAGCCATTCGACCAATGGCTAATGCCGGCAGCCACCCGCCGGCATTGACCCCTGTCGGCGCGGAGCGGACCCTTGTGGATGAGCATCCGTGGGAGTCCGTTCATGCATACCGCTGTCAGCAAACCCAGCCCGGCAGGCAAGATCCTGTGGGCCGCCATCGCCATCGTCGGCGCGTGGTGTCTTGGCGTCGTGGCCCTGCGCCGCGGCGAACCGATCAATGCGATCTGGCTGGTCGCCGCATCGATCTCCGTGTTCGTGATCGGCTACCGCTTCTACAGCAAGTTCATCAACGCCTACGTGCTGCGCATGGATCCCAGCCGCGCCACCCCGGCCGTGCTGCGCAACGATGGATTGGATTACGTGCCCACCGACAAGTGGGTGGTATTCGGCCACCACTTCGCCGCGATCGCCGGCGCCGGTCCGCTGGTCGGCCCGGTGCTTGCCGCGCAGATGGGTTATCTGCCCGGCACGCTGTGGATCCTGTTCGGCGTGGTGTTCGCCGGCGCGGTGCAGGACTTCATGATCCTGGGCCTTTCGGTACGCCGCGACGGCCGCTCGCTCGGCAACATGCTGCGCGACGAACTCGGCCCGGTGGCCGGCATCGTCGCCATGTTCGGCGTGCTGGTGCTGATGATGATCGTGCTGGCGGTGCTGGCGCTGGTGGTGGTCAAGGCGCTCACGCACAGTCCCTGGGGCACCTGGACGGTGGCCTGCACGATTCCGATCGCGCTGATGATGGGCATCTACCTGCGCTATATCCGGCCGGGCAAGATTCTCGAAGTATCGATCATCGGCCTGATCCTGCTGTTGCTGGCGATCTGGTCCGGCGCCTTCATCGCCGCCGCACCGGCCTGGGCCGCCGCGTTCGACTTCGACGCCAAGGCGCTGGCCTGGCTGCTGATCGCCTACGGCTTCTGCGCCTCGGTGCTGCCGGTGTGGCTGCTGCTGGCGCCGCGCGACTACCTCAGCACCTTCCTCAAGATCGGCACCATCGCCCTGCTCGCGCTGGCGATCTTCCTGGCCGCGCCGACCTTGCAGATGCCCGCGCTGACCAAGTTCGTCGACGGCAGCGGCCCGGTGTTCCAGGGCAACCTGTTCCCGTTCCTGTTCATCACCATCGCCTGCGGCGCGGTGTCCGGCTGGCACTCGATCATCGCCTCCGGCACCACGCCCAAGCTGCTCAGCAATGAGGGCGAGGCGCGCATGGTCGGCTACGGTGGCATGCTGATGGAAGCCTTCGTCGCCATCATGGCGCTGATCGCCGCCGCGTCGCTGCATCCCGGCGTGTACTTCGCGATGAACTCGCCCGGCGCGCTGATCGGCACCACCGCGCAGCAGGCCGCCACCACCATCAGCCAGTGGGGCTTCGTAGTCTCGCCCGACGAGCTGTTGAACACGGCGAAGAACATCGGCGAGAGCAGCATCCTCAGCCGCGCCGGCGGTGCACCGACACTGGCGGTGGGCATGGCCCAGCTGCTGCACGGGATCATCCCCGGCGAAGGCATGATGGCGTTCTGGTACCACTACGCCATCCTGTTCGAAGCGCTGTTCATCCTCACCACGGTGGACGCCGGCACGCGCGTGGGCCGCTTCATGATCCAGGAGATCGCCGGCCTGATCCACGAGCCGCTGAAGCACACCGAGTCGTGGGCGGGCAATCTGATCGCCACCGCGATCTGCGTGGGCCTGTGGGGTTATTTCCTGTACCAGGGCGCGGTCGATCCACTGGGCGGCATCAATACCTTGTGGCCGTTGTTCGGCATCGCCAACCAGATGCTGGCCGCGGTGGCGCTGATGCTGGCCACGGTGGTGACGGTGAAGCTCAAGCGCGAACGCTACGTGTGGGTGCCCGGTATCCCGGCGATCTGGCTGGTGGTGTGCACGCTCACCGCCGGCTATTACAAGCTGGTCGGTTCGATCAGCTTCAGCGCCGCCGCGCAGAAGTACGCGCAGGCCGCCGCCGACGGCAAGTTGCTGGCGCCGGCCAAGACCGCGGAGGAGATGCAGCGCATCGTCACCAACAACTACGTCGACGCCGCGCTGACCGGCATCTTCATGCTGCTGGTGGTGACCATGGCCGGCTTCGCCATCAATGCCATCATGAAAGCCTGGCGCATCAACCATCCGACCGCGCACGAGGAACCGTACGTGGCGCTGGCAAGCGCACCCACCCCCTGAGGGCCATGCCATGAAAGCCAGTTTCCACGCATTCCGGAAATGGGCGGTACAGACCGCCCGCCTGTGCTGCGGCGTTCCGGACTACGACGTCTATGTGAAGCATCTGCGCGAGCATCATCCGGAACGCGAAGTGCCCACCTATGCGGAGTTCTTCCGCGAGCGCCAGGTGGCGCGCTACAAGGGGACGGGTGGACGCTGCTGCTGAGCTTTCCGTCCTGATAAACAGAACGGCCGGGGTTTGCGCCCCGGCCGTTTTTCTTGGCGAACCTGATCGGCTAAATCAGATCGCGACTCACCACATCCAGCTGCCCCACCTGGCCTTGTAGTCCGAACCCGTGTGGTCCTCGCTGCCCGACTTCAGCTGGTGGCCGTATTCGTCCAGCAGGAAGTCGCCCTTGGCGCTGTGGATGGTGCCGTTCACTGCCTTGTCGTCGAAACCGGTGACGTAGGCCCGGCCACCCGCCGAGATCGTGCCGCTGTTGACGAACTTGCTCGACTCGCGCGACCACAAGCCCGGGCCACGGGCGTAGAGATTGCCCTTGACCGTGGTCAGCTCGCCGGCGGTGTCCATGTTCGAGGCGGACAGGTACAGGTCCCGCTGCGCCTTCAAGCCGCCGGTGCCGGCGATATCGAGCGCGCCGGAAGCATTGGCATAGAGCGAGCCCGCCGTGGCCTCCACCTTGCCGGCCACGTCGATGCCGCTGTCGGCCGCATAGCCGTAGCGATCGCCCGCACGCAGGTAGACATCGTTCTTGGCGGTCAGCGTGCCGGACTTGGCCAGCTTCAGCGCACCGGCGCTATTGACCGCCAGCGAGCCGGCTTCCACCTTGCCGGCGACGTTCACGCCTGCCGTATCGGACGCCGGATAACCCCACGGACCGAAACCGCCGCTCAGGTTTACATATCGCTGCGCCTTCAGCGCGCCGGATTCGGCGATATCCACCGCGCCCGTGCTGGCGACGCCGATCGAACCCGTGGCGGCCTCCAACTTGCCGGCGATGCTCACGCCCTGCTCGCCGTCGGGCGATGCGCCATAGCTGCGTACATAGCCGGAGCTCACAGCCAGATCGTTCTGCGCCTTCAGCACGCCGGATTCGGCCACCGTCACAGTGCCCGCGGCATCGAGCGCAAGGCCGCCCTTCAACGCCTGCACCGTGCCCGCCACGTTGACGCCCACGCCCTGCTCGGTGCCGATCATCTGGATCGAATCGGCATACATGCTGCCGAGCTGAGCCACGTCCACCGCCACGGTCGGCGCGTCTCCGGCAGCTTCGCCAGCGCTCACCCAGTTGCTGTTGTAGCCCACCTTGTTCGCGCCGGTGACCATGCGCAGCTGCTTGGCCTGAAGCTTGGCATTCAACTCCACGCTGCGCGCAAGCAGATCGGCCCGCTCGGCGCCGGTGGCATCGAGCCCCTTGCCGGTCACACTGATCTTGCCCTGGCCTACGTTGATCGCACTCAGGCGGCCATAGCGGTCCAGCTCGGGCGTGCCGGTGGTCAGGGTGACGCGCGAGGCATTGATGAAGCTGGCGCCGTCGGTGCTGATGCCATTCGGATTGGCCACCACCAGCGCGGCCTTCTGGCCGGCGATTTCCAGAGCACCGTTCAACGCCGTCGCCGTCTTGCCGGTGACTTCGCTGATGATCACCCGGGCCGCGCGGCCGCCGAGATTCGCATTGCCGTCGATCTGCCCGGCCAGCTGCGACGTCACCGCTTTGACGCTGTTGTTGAGCACTGCACCCGACGCATCGACGCTAAAAGCATCGAACTTGTTGTGGGATACGCCGGCACTGTTGGGCGCGACGATATTGATCACCGGCGTGCTGCCCGGCGCGACACTCGCGCCGCCAGCCGCTGGCGTGATCGCCGCAAAAGCACTGACCGGCAAGGTCAGCGCAAAAACAGCACACAGCTCGCGGTGATACGGAAGCTTATTGATCGCGTTCGACATACTTTGGACTGCCTCACTATGGATATCCCCTGCTATCGGCAGCCATCCCATGGCGCACCGGAACGCATCGCCGGCCTCGATGGCCGGCTGGAAAGAAGGACTGGATCGAACGCCACGCGGCGGGTGCCGGATGCGGCACCGGAGATCAGCGCGGACTTGGCGTTGGCCTACCCGGATTGCGCGTAGGCGGGATCGTCATCGGGAAGAGGCGCGAAAGGAACGTGGTGACGAATGGCATCGGCTTGCATCGATGCGCTGCCGGTATGACTGCTGGGCAAAGCCACGTTGTGCGGTCCCTGATGTGCTTTGGGAGAGCGCGGAATATCGCAAGCGCAATAGCGAGCGGGCGCCTGGATTTTTCCAATAGAAGCCGGCAATGTGCAAAATCTGCACATTGCCGGGTCGGACAAGCCTGATTGATATCGGCCTGGCCGCGCTGGCCTTGTTGATTGCCGAGTCCGACCCCACCCACAAGGACACGATGATCCGGCTGGTGATGAACATGCTGGCCATTCAGTCCGATCCGTGATCGGCAACTTACGACTGGGCTATTCCCGCCCCAGGCGGCTCCAGGGACAATAGGGGTATCGCCAGATCCCCGGCCACCATGACGCACTCAGACCACCATCTCACCCGGCCAAGCTCGGAAATCGAGGCGCAACACAGCGTCGGCCTGCGCGTGATCGCCGTTTACAAGGGGATCAAGACGATCGGCCTGATCCTGGTCGCGATGGCCGCGTTCCGGCTCAACCAGCAAGTCCATTTCGAGCACTTCGTGCACTGGCTGGAGCATCTGTCGTTGACCGACAGCAACCATCTGCGCTGGCAGCTGGTGAACCTGCTGATGGAGCAGGGGCCGAGCAAGTTCGTGGCGGTGGGTATCGTGGCGCTAGCTTATGCGGCGATCTTCGCCACCGAGGGCACGGGGCTGTGGTTGCGCAAGCATTGGGCGGAGTGGTTTACGGTGATCGCTACCGGGTCGCTGGTGCCGGTGGAGTTCTACGAGACGATTGCGCACTTCAGCTGGCTGAAGCTGGTGGTGCTGCTGGGGAATATCGCGATCGTGGTTTATCTGGTGCGGATTGCGATGCAGCCCAGGCCGAAGAAAGCACCGTAGGTTGGGGTGAGCCACAGGCGAACCCCAACATCGTCACGCTCATGTGCACCGCGACGTTGGGGTTCGCCTGCGGCTCACCCCAACCTACACTTCGTGATGCGCGGCCTCGGCAGATAAAGCGTTCGAGCGCCGCGGCGCCAGTTCCACCAGATACATCGCTCCGAGTACCAAGGCTCCGCCGGCCAGCATCCGCCACGTCAGCCCTTCTCCGCCGAACGCCACCGCAAACCCGGCAGCGAACACCGGCTCCGTCGTCATCACGATCGCTGCCCGCGTCGCGCTGATATGCGCTTGCGCCCAGGTCTGCACCAGCATCGCGCCGGCGCCGGCAGCGAGCGCCATGTACACCACCGCCACCCATGCCTTCGCATCCGGCGGCAACGAAGGACCATGCGGCAGCGTGGCCAGCAGGCACACTGCGGCGATCACCAGCATCTGCAAAGTCGACAACGCAAATGCATGTCCCGGCCGCGACCACACGCCCAGTCCCACAATATGCAGGCCATACAGCAACGCGGACGCCAGCGTGATCCACACGCCATAGCCGAGGCTGAAACCACGCAGCGCCAGTAATGCCAGGCCACCCACCGCCAACAGCACGGCGACCCAGGTGATCGACGGCAGGCGCTGCCGCAGCAACACCATGCCGAGCAGCGGCGTGAACACCACATACATGCCGGTGGCGAAACCGCTGATGCTGGCGGAGGTATGTTCCAGGCCGCTGGTCTGCAGCAACTGCGCGACACCGTAGACCACGCCCAGCGCCACGCCCTGCAGCCATTCGCGCCGGCCGAGCCGGAACAGCGAGCGATGGAACAGCAGCAGCATCGAAGCCGCCGCGATCAGAAAGCGCACCGCGAGGAAATCCGCCGGCGCCATCCGCCCCACCAGATCCTTGATCAGGAAAAAGGTGGAACCCCAGATGGTGGTGACCGCCACCAGCCCGAGCGTCGCCAGCGTGGCGACGCGTCCCTGCGCAACGCTCATGCGTCGCTGGCCGCGGGCGCCGGCCGGCGGCGCAGCAGGCGCAGCCACTGGCCCGGGATCTTCAGCAGGAAATGCGCCCACACGCCCAGCCACACCACGGCGGACACCAGGGGATTGCGCGCTGCCGGATCGAACTTGCGGAACCAGCGCCACATGCCGCGATGCTTGTGCCAGCTCACGAACACCGGCCGGTGCCGGCTGGAGCCGCCCTTGCCGTGCAGCACGCGCACGTCGCCGGCCAGCCACACCTGATAGCCGGCGTCGCGCGCGCGGCGGCACAGGTCCAGGTCTTCGCAATGCAGGAAGTACTCTTCGTCGAAACCCTTCAGATGCTCGAACGCCACGCGCGGCATCACCATCAACGCACCGGAGACCGCTTCGGCCTGCACCGGCTCGCCCGGCATCTCGCCGCCGATGTTCACGCCCTTGCCCTGCCCCAGGAAGCTGCGCAGCGCGCGCTTGAGGTAAGGATCGCGCCGATACGAAGCGCGATCCGGCTGGCCCTGCTCGTCGCACACCACCGCGCCGATCACGCCGGCCTTCGGGTGCGCCTTCAGCAGATCCAGCAGGCGGCGCAGGCTGGCATCGTCGAGCATGCAATCGGGATTGAGGATCAGCAGCACGTTGGCGCGCGCCTGTGCGGCGCCGCGGTTCACCGCCGGACCGAAGCCGAGGTTGGCGTGGTTGTAGACCGGACGCAGCCGCGACTCGTGCTGCATGGCGCGCTCGATTGCCTGCGGGATGCCGTCGGCAGACCCGTTGTCGACCAGGATCAATTCCAGCGGCACGCTGCATGCCATCACGCGACCTACACATTCTCGCAGCGTCAGGCCGCTGTCGGCGGCGACCACGATCACGCTGACGAGGGGTGTGGTTTCGAAGGCTGAATTCATGATGGCCAAGTATGGGGGAGCCGCCGGGAAACGGCATAGCCGCGACACAACATCCCGCTCAAGCACGCCTCAATCGCGCGGCGCGTCCTGGCCCAGCGCCTGGTGCAAGGGCACCGGTACGCCGTCGGCGTGGCGCGCCAGCCACGGCCCGTCGTCCTCGTCCCAGCCGCACAGCTCCCAGCCGCGCAGGCGATGCGGCTTGCCGCGCACGCGATCGAACAGCAGGTCGCCCTGGCCGCCGGCCTGATTCGCCGCGAACCAATGGCCAAGCGGGCTGAAGGCGCAGCGCGGACCGAGGCGCCGCAGTGTGTGCCCGTCGGCGAAGCGATAGTTGCCCTCGTCCTTGCCCGTGGCTTCGTAATGCACGCCGCCGGCATCGGCCGCGTCGCACCACTGCACCGGCGTCAGCTCGATGATCCGCGCCGACGGCCCCACCGGTGCCATCGCCAGCTCGCTCCATTCGGGCGAAGGCGCTGCGCTGCGCCGCACGCGATGCAGCAGCAGCGATTCGAGCAGCGCGATCAAGGAGAACCCGAGCAGCGCGCCGAGCAAGGCGGCGCCCCAGCCGATCACCGCGCCGCCGAGCGCACGCTGCAGCGCGAACAGCATCCCGGGCAGGCCCCACTTCAGGCCGTTGCGGCAGATCTCGCCGAAGCGATGCGCGCGCCGCGTGTAGAGCACCGCGCCGAGCGTCAACGCCAACAGCAACGCCAGGCCCAGCCACCACGGCAACAGCGCCAGCAGCACCGTCCATCCGGCGAACAGCAAGCCTTTGGCGAAGCGCTGGCCGGGCAGCGGACTCACGCCGCGCGCCCGGTCACGAGCTCATGGCGGGCTCTCAGCCGCACCACACCCTGGCGTTGCGGAACATGCGCATCCACGGCGAATCCTCGCCCCAGTGATCCGGATGCCAGCTCATCTGCGCGCTGCGGAACACGCGCTCGGGGTGCGGCATCATGATGGTCACGCGGCCGTCGGCCGCGGTGAAGCCGGCCAGGCCGCCCGGCGAACCGTTCGGATTGAGCGGGTAGTGCTCGGTCGGACGGCCGCGGTTGTCGACGAAACGCACAGCGCCGCCGGACTTCGACGGGCTGCACACCTGCGGGAAGTTCACCCGGCCTTCGCCATGCGCCACCGCCACCGGAATGCGCGAACCGGCCATGCCCTTGAAGAAGATGCTCGGCGAATCGAGTACTTCCAGCGTGGCCACGCGGCCTTCGTACTGCTCGGACGCATTGCGCAGGAACTTCGGCCAATGCTGCGCGCCCGGGATGATCTCCTTCAGCTGCGACAGCATCTGGCAGCCGTTGCACACGCCGAGCGCGAACTTCGTCGTATCGGCGAAGAACGCGGTGAACTCCGCGCGTAGCATCTCGTTGTACATGATCGAGGTGGCCCAGCCGCGGCCGGCACCGAGCACGTCGCCGTACGAGAAACCGCCGCACGCCGCGATGCCGCGGAAATCCGCCAGCTTGATGCGGCCGCTGGCCAGGTCGGACATATGCACGTCCACCGCCTCGAAGCCGGCGCGGTCGAACGCGGCGGCCATTTCCACCTGGCCGTTGACGCCCTGCTCGCGCAGGATCGCCACGCGCGGACGCGCGCCCTTGGCGATCAGCGGCGCGGCCACGTCGTCGGACGGATCGAAGCCGAGCTTGGGGCTGATGCCCGGATCGGCATCGTCCAGGCGCCACTCCAGCTCGGCATCGGCGCCGAGCGGGTTGTCGCGCAGGCGCTGCATGTGATGGCTGGTTTCGTTCCAGGCGGCGAACAGCTCGGTCCACTTCCAGGCGAACTGCTTCTCGCCGCCATGGAACAGCTTGATGCCGAGCTTTTCCTTCGGATGGCCGATGCGATAGCTCATGCCGGCCAGGCCGTGCTTGACCAGCAAGGCTTCGAACGCCTCGCGATTGGCCTGCGCCACCTGCACCACCGCGCCCAGTTCCTCGTTGAACAGCGCGCGCAGCGCCGCCTCGGCCCAGCCTTCGAGCTGGATCTCCAGGCCGCAGTGGCCGGCGAAGGCCATTTCCAGCAGGGTCACGATGGCACCGCCGTCGGAGCGGTCGTGATAGGCCAGCAGCAGGCCGGCCGCATTGGCTTCCTGCACCAGGTCGAACAGGCCCTTCAAATACTTGGCGTCGTCCAGGTCCGGCGGCACGCCGCCGCCGCGGTTGAACACCTGGGTCAGCGCGGAACCGCCGAGGCGGTCGCGGCCGGCGCCCAGATCGAGCAGCCACAGATCCGAATCGCCGCGGTCCAGCCGTAGCTGCGGGGTGAGCGTGCGGCGCACGTCGCTGACGCGGGCGAAGCCGGTGATCACCAGCGACACCGGCGCAATCGTGCGCTGCGGCTGGTCGCCGTCCGTCCATACGGTCTGCATGGACAGCGAGTCCTTGCCCACCGGGATCGAGATATCCAGCTCCGGGCACAGCTCCATGCCGACGGCCTTCACCGCGTCGAACAAGGCAGCGTCTTCGCCCGGATGATTGACCGCAGCCATCCAGTTGGCCGACAGGCGCACTTCGCCCAGCGAGGCGATCGGCGCGGCGGCGAGATTGGTGATCGCCTCGCCCACCGCCAGGCGCGCCGCGTCGGCGCTGCTCAACAGGGCCACCGGTGCGCGCTCGGCCATCGCCATCGCTTCGCCGGCGTAGCCGTCGAAATCGGCGATGGTGACGGCGCAGTCGGCCACCGGCACCTGCCACGGGCCGACCATCGGGTCGCGATGATTGAGGCCGCCGACGGTACGGTCGCCGATGGTGACCAGAAAGCTCTTGCTGCCCACCGTGGGCAGGCGCAGCACGCGGCGCAGCGCCTCGTCCATGCTGATGCCGGACAGGTCCGGCACCACGTCGATGCGCGGCTTCACGCGCCTGGCGTCGCGGTGCATGCGCGGCGCCTTGCCGAACAGCACGTCCATCGGCAGATCGATCACCGTGAGTTCGCGGCGCGGATCGGTCACCAGCAAGCGGCGCTCCGCGGTGGCGTCGCCGACCACCGCATACGGGCAGCGCTCGCGCACGCAGAACGCCTCGAACTCGGCCAGGCGCTCCGCCGCGATGCCGAGCACGTAGCGCTCCTGCGATTCGTTGCTCCACACCTGCATCGGCGACAGCGACGGGTCGTCGCACGGCACCTTCGAGAGGTCGATCGTGCCGCCGACACCGGCGTCGTTGAGCAGCTCGGGAATGGCGTTGGAAAGACCACCGGCGCCGACGTCGTGGACGCTGACGATTGGGTTGTCGTCGCCCATGGACCAGCAGCTGTCGATCACCTGCTGGCAGCGGCGCTCCATCTCGGCGTTGTCGCGCTGCACGGAGGCGAAATCCAGCTCCGCGCTGGAGGTACCGGAAGCAACCGACGAGGCAGCGCCGCCGCCCAGGCCGATCAGCATGGCCGGGCCGCCCAGCACGATCACCTTGTGGCCGGGCTGGATCTCCTGCTTCTGCACGTCGCTGGAGCGGATATTGGCCAGGCCGCCGGCGATCATGATCGGCTTGTCGTAGCCGCGGCGCACACCGGCTTCGCCGGTCTCGTGCTCGTAAGTGCGGAAATAGCCGCCCAGGCAGGGGCGGCCGAATTCGTTGTTGAACGCGGCGGCGCCGAGCGGGCCGTCGCGCATGATCTCGAACGCGCTGGCCATGCGCGGCGGCAGCGGCCGCTCCACTTCCCACGGCTGCGGATGGCCGGGGATGCGCAGGTCCGACACGGAGAAGCCGGTGAGCCCCGCCTTCGGCTTGGCGCCGCGGCCGGTGGCGCCTTCGTCGCGGATCTCGCCGCCGGCGCCGGTGGCCGCGCCCGGCCAGGGTGCGATGGCGGTGGGATGGTTGTGCGTCTCCACCTTGATCGCGTAGTCGATGCGCTCGCCACGGCGGCGCCAGACGCCATCGGCGCCGGTGAAGAAGCGCTTGCCGTCGCTGCCCTCGATCACCGCGGCGTTGTCCTTGTAGGCCGACAGCGTGTACGTGGGCGAGTGCCGATGGGTGTTCTTGATCATGCCGAACAGGCTGTTGTCCTGCGGCTGGCCGTCCAGCGTCCAACTGGCGTTGAACACCTTGTGGCGGCAGTGCTCGGAATTGGCCTGGGCGAACATGAAGAGTTCGGCGTCGGTCGGATCGCGGCCCAGCTCGGCGTAGCGCTCGGCCAGGTAGTCGATCTCGTCCTCGGCCAGCGCCAGGCCCAGCTCGGCATTGGCCTTGGCCAGCGCGGCGCGGGCGTCGGCGCCCAGCGGGATATGCACCAGGTCGCCCGGCTTGCCGGCCAGGAACAGGCCGGCGGCCTCGTCGATGCGGTGGAGCACCGACTGCGTCATGGCATCGCACAGCAGCGCCGTCATCAGCTCGTATTCCGGCGCGCCCGGCTCGGGCAGGCCGGCGATCTGGTAGGCCACGCCGCGTTCCACCCGGCGCACCGCGAAACCGGCGCCGTGGAGGATGTCGGTGGCCTTGCTCGACCAGGGCGAGATCGTGCCCAGGCGGGGCACCACCCACAGGGAAGCAGTCTCGGCGGCGCTGTCCTTGGCCTCCAGCACTTCCAGCAGGCGCCGGCGTTGCTCGCCCGCGGGGGCGGCATCGGCGTCGATGAAGTAGACGAACCAGGAAGCCTGCACCCTGGCACCTCGATGCAAGGCATCCAGCTGGGTGTTGAGGCGTTCGAGGCGGAACGGCGAAAGGGCGGCCTGCCCGTCGAGTGCGATCATGGCGGGAACGGGAGCTATGCGGAGAAGCCGTCCATTCTACCCCATGCTGCAGGACAACATCGGGGGAGGGGCCCTCAGTCTCCAAGAACGCCTTCTTCTCCCACCGGGAGAAGATGCCGGCAGGCAGATGAGGGTACGGGCGGAGTCAAGCGCCCCACTCCGCCCGAACCCTCACCCCACCCCCTCTCCCGAGGGGAGAGGGGCTCTACGCTACGGAGACTTCAACCCCCGATCGGCTTGATACCGCGCTTCTGCAGGGCCTGCAGCAGCTGGTCCGGGGTCATGTAGCCGCCGATCACGGTGCCGTCCTCGGCCACGATGGTCGGGGTGCCGGTGACCCCTAAGCGCACGCCCAGGTCGAACTCGTCCTTCACCGGGTTGGCGCAGGTGGCCGACTTGGGCTGCTTGCCGTCCTTGGCCGCGCTGAAGGCGGTCTTGCGGTCGGCCGCGCACCATACGGAGACCATCTCGGTATAGGTCGGGGTCGGGTTGCCCGCCGTGCTGGTCACGCCCTCGCGCGGCCAGGCGACGTACTCCAGCGCGATGCCGGCCTTGTTGAAGTCGTCCACGTGCTGGTGCAGCGCGCGGCAGTAGCCGCAGTTGACGTCGGTGAACACGGTCACCTTGTAGCGCGGCTTGGCCGGGGCGAACACGATGCGGTCGGACTGCGGCAGCTTGTCCAGCTCGGCCTTGCGGAAGCCGGACCAGACCAGGTCGCTCATGTCCTTCTTGCTGGCCAGGTCGATCAGGTTGCCGGTCAGCATGTACTTGCCGTCGGCGCTGACGTAGACCAGCTGGCCGGAGGCGATCACCTGATAGAAGCCCGGCAGCGGCGAGGGCGTGATCGACTCGATCTTCACCTTGGAAGCGAGGCCGAGCACGGCCTGGCGCACGGTGTCCTCGGGGCCGGCCTTGGCCGCATCGTCGGCGGCGTGCGCCGGCTGGGCGAACGCCACCGCGCAAACCACGCTGGCGCACAGGGCCAGCCATCCATTCTTGAACATCGCAAACCTCACTGGCTTCCGTTCGTACACGGAATGATCGGGGGGATGGCCCGATTCTCGCACAGGCCGGCTGACGGCTTCGTCAGCGGAGTCTCAACCGCGCGGATGGTGCTGCGCATGCAGCCGCTTGAGTCCTTCCTTCGCCACCAGCGTATAGATCTGCGTAGTACTGAGCGCGCTGTGGCCCAGCAGCATCTGCAGCGCGCGCAGGTCGGCGCCGTGGTTGAGCAGGTGGGTGGCGAAGGAATGCCGCAGCACGTGCGGCGAGATGCGCTTGGCCACGATGCCCACGCGCACCGCATAACGCTTGACCAGGGTCCAGAACATCTGCCGGGTCATGCCCTCGCCGCGCTTGCTCAAGAACAGTGCAGCCGGCTGCCGCCCCTTGGCCAGCACCGGGCGCGCCACGGCGAGATAGGCCTCGATCCGCTCCAGCGCCAGTTCGCCCACCGGCACCAGGCGGTCCTTGCCGCCCTTGCCGGTCACGCGCAGCACGCCCTGGCGCAGATTGAGCCCGGCCAGCGGCAGTTCCACCAGTTCGGACACGCGCAGGCCCGAGGCGTACATCAGCTCCAGCATCGCGCGATCGCGCAGGCCCAGCGTGGTGTCCAGCTCCGGCGCCTGCAGCAGCGCCTCGATCTCGCGCTCGGCCAGCGCCTTGGGCAGGCTGCGCGGCGTGCGCGGGCGCTCAATCAGCAGGGTGGGATCCTCGAAGCCCGGTTCGTTGCGCGCCACGAAGCCGTAGTAGCGGCGGAACGAGGACTGCCGCCGCGCCATCGAGCGCACCGCCACCGGCTGCGCGCCGTGGTATTCGGACAGATGCTGACGCTGCGCCTGGTTCAAGCTCAAGCCCCGCCCGGCCAGCCAGCGGGCCAGTCCTTCGAGATCGCGGCGGTAGGCTTCGAGCGTGCGGTCGGACAGGCCGTCCTCCGACCACACCCGCTCCAGAAAGGCGGCGATGCTGCGCTGGTCGGCTTCGGCGATACTTGCGGCTTTCTCTGACATGCGCGAGATGCTGGGCATAGCGCGCGCCGGACGCAAGCCGACGAATGAACCCGAACATCCCGAACGCTGCTCTCGTACCCGCCACGCTGCCGCGCCGCCTGCTGGCGCTGTTCTACGACCTGTGGGCGGTGATCGCCATCGTGGCCACGGTGGGCTATGTCTGCCAGCGCGCCACCGGTGGGCAACTGATCGCCACCACAGGCCACGTGGAAGCCGTGTGGTGGTACCAGCCGCTGCAGGGGCTGGTGCTGTCGGCCTACTTCATCGCCTCGTGGCTGCGCGGCGGACAGACGCTGGGCATGCGTCCGTGGCGCCTGCGGCTGGTGCGCGTCGACGGCGGCAAGCTGCGTTTTGTGCAGGCGCTGATCCGCCTGCTCGCCGGCGCGGCGCCGCTGCTGCTGCTGGAACTGGGGCGCGTCTTCAGCACCGCGGTGGCGCTGTGGGCCGTGCTTATTGCCTGGGCAATTTGCTTCGCCTGGGCGTTGACCAATCCCCGCCGCCGCGCGTTGCACGACGTGATCGCCGGCACCGAAGTCATCCGCCTCGCCTGACGCAAGAACTCGCGACCGGATTCACACGCTTGTCAGCCCGGCCAGCGCCACACTAATTCGATGCCTACCCACCTCGCGCCCACGCCGCGCAGCGACGCCGACCTGGCCGCCGCCAATCGCCGCTTCTACGAACCGCTGTGGGCCGAAGCCCGGCTGGTGCCGCCGGAGCGCTTCAACACCTGGCCGCTGGTGCGCGAACTGGCTGCCGCCTCCACCCGCCGCCTGGAGATCGCGCCCGGCCTGCGCCCGCGCCTGCCGCTGCAGGACACCTGCTTCGTCGACCTCAGCGCCGAAGCCTTGCGCAAGCTGCGCCGCCACGGCGCCAACGCCGTGCACGGCACCATCGGCGCCCTGCCCTATACCGACGCACAGTTCGACCTGGTCTGCGCGTTCGACATCCTGGAACACGTGGCGGACGACGTCGGCGCGTTGAAAGAACTCGCCCGCGTCGCCGCGCCCGGCGCCACCCTGCTGCTGTCCGTGCCGTTGCACATCGCAGCGTGGACGCCCTTCGACGAATTCGTCGGGCATTGCCGCCGCTACGAACCGGACGACATCCGCACGCGCCTGGCGCAGCACGGCTTCCGCATCGAACAGAGCGCGGTCTACGGCATGCAACCGAAATCCTCGCGCCTGCTCGAAATCGGCCAGTGGTACCTCACCCACAAAAGGGAGCGCGCGATGTGGTGGTACAACCGCGTGTTCATGCCGATCGCGGTGCGGATGCAGAAGCCGCTGCAGTGGCGGGAGGGGCTCGACGACACGGCGGGCGTGGACGAAATCCTGCTGGTCTGCCGCAAGACGTAACTTCGGGGCCAGGCCGCAGGCGAGCCCTCCGCGTCTCGCAGCTGTGCCGTCGCCGCGAAGCTTGCCGGGATCATCCGATCCATGGGTGCTTAATAAGCAGCTTCCGCTCCCGAACTATTCCACCACACAATGCGCCCAGGCATCCCGCGACGAAGGTCAACAGGGGAGATTGGCGGACTCCAGCGAGCCATGAGCAGCACCGAGACGGGAGCGCTTGAGTCTGAATTACGCCGTAATCAGAGAACCTCGACGCGGCCGTCTCGTACAAATTCAAGAAATGTCCAGTCGCCCCAACCATTGATGGCTGGCTAAATTCCCGCTCTGTAGATCGCGGTCAGTCGATCCATCTCGCGACTCACCAAAGCCGGGGCCAAAACTCATGTCGATTGCAAATAAGCATAAATGCTTGGGCCTGACGGTCTTATTTATCATCGCCCTGGTGAAGGCACCTGCTGCCACCGCCGCAACTACCGATTGCACGCAAAGCGGTTATCCCGCGGCGCCATCGACCGCAACTGTCGGCGCCATAAAAATTCCCAGCGACCTGCCGGTCGGTTCGCCCATTCCAGGCACCCGGGTTGCACTGAACTGGTCGTTCTCATGCAAGGAAAGTGGCATCACCGGCGGCGGGCATTGGTCCATCATGAATAATAAAAATTGGACCGCAAAGCTCGTACCTGGCCTGATCAATGTCTATCAACTCGATACCAAAGGCAGCGCGACAGAGGTTGCTGGAATAGGCTTCAGGTTTCTCAACAGCGCCGGCACCCCCGTATCGTTCGATGCAACCTCTGTCTACACCAACGACGTGGTCATGGGCGACGCACCAGCGAAGCAAACGAGCTTTCGATGGAATGGCTATATTGAACTGGTCAGAATCAATGCCACCGTCGCCACGGGAACAGGGAACCTGTGGTTCTATACCGGCGTAGCGGGCCAAGCTTATGGCAACATTAATGAAGCCAGCAGCAAGTTCACTTACAAATACAGCATAAGCAGCACTGCCGATACATGCTCAGTGGTCAATCCGACGCAGACGGTAACGCTTCCCACGGTTTCTTCCGCGACCGCTTCTTTGGATGCGACTGGCGTTACTCAGCGCGCGGGCAGTACGCCGTTTACCATTTCGCTGAAGTGCAGCGGAGGCAGCAAGCTTTCGATGACCTTCACTGATGCAAACAATCCCGGCAATCGGACGAACATAGTCAAAGCGGCCGAAGCTTCTGCCGATTATGGTATTGGCCTTACCTATCTGGATCCGACTGGCGGGCCGAAGTCAGTAAGTTTAGGTCCTGAATCGGCTGCCGCCGGCGTAGATGGCCAGATAAACATCGGAAGCACCATCGATGGAACCACGGCGCTGCGTTTCTTTGCCGCCTATGCACACAGCCCTGGAACCAAATTTCCTCCAGGTCCGGTCAGTGCAAAAGCCATCTTCACCCTCTCTTACCAGTGAAGTCATACGGAGCTAGTGCATCGCCGACATCCGCGATAGGCCACCCCATCCAACTAACTGATTACGCTAACATAACATTCTTGCGGCATCGCAGCACTCAGGCGCGCGAGCGGGTAGAATGAGATTTTTCCGCCCCCCGGCTTCCCGCATGCTCTATCAGATCCACGAATGGCAGCGCGCCTTCCTCGGCCCGCTCAGCCACTACGCCGATGCCAGCGCGAAGATGCTGACCGATCCGTCCAGCCCATTTGCTCAGGTCCCCGGTGCACAGCGCATGGCCGCCGGCTACGAGCTGCTGCACAGGTTGGGCAAGGAATACGAGAAGCCTGCGTTCGACATCCACCAGGTGGTGTCGCATGGGCAGGACCTCGCCATCGTCGAACGTACCGTGCTGGCCAAGCCGTTCTGCGAGCTCAAGCGCTTCAAGCGCTACAGCGACGACCAGGACACCATCGAGCGGCTGAAGAACGAGCCGTCGGTGCTGGTGGTAGCGCCGCTGTCCGGCCATCACGCCACCCTGCTGCGCGACACCGTGCGCACCTTGCTGCGCGACCACAAGGTGTACATCACCGACTGGGTCGACGCGCGCATGGTGCCCACGGAAGATGGCGCGTTTCATCTGGATGACTACGTCGAATACGTGCAGGAGTTCATCCGCCATATCGGCGCGCAGCGCCTGCATGTGATCTCGGTATGCCAGCCGACCGTGCCGGTGCTGGCCGCGGTGTCGCTGATGGCCGCGCGCGGCGAAGCCACGCCGCTCAGCCTGACCATGATGGGCGGCCCGATCGAGCCGCGCAGCAATCCGACCGGGGTCAACAGTCTCGCCACCACCCAGCCGCTGAGCTGGTTCAAGGGCAACCTGATCCACACCGTGCCGCCGAACTACCCCGGCCACGGCCGCGAGGTGTATCCCGGCTTCCTGCAGCATGCGGGCTTCGTGGCGATGAACCCCAGCCGGCATCTGAATTCGCACTGGGATTTCTATCTCGACCTGCTGCGCGGCGACCTCGACGACGCCCAGGCGCACCGCAAGTTCTACGACGAGTACAACGCCGTGCTCGACATGCCGGCCGAGTACTACCTCGACACCATCCACACCGTGTTCCAGCAGTTCCTGCTGCCGCGCGGGCTGTGGGACGTGCGCGGCGAACGCGTCACGCCAGCGGCCATCACCAGGAGCGCGCTGCTCACGGTGGAAGGCGAGCTGGACGATATCTCCGGCCTGGGCCAGACCGAAGCGGCACACACGCTTTGCAGCGGCATCCCGACGGATCGGCGCGCGCACAAGGTGATCGAAGGCGCCGGCCACTACGGCATCTTCAGCGGCCGTCGCTGGCGCGACGTGGTGTATCCGCAGGTGCGGGATTTCATCAAGCGCTTCGACCAGCCCATCGCCTGAGCCAGGCACGGACGTCGATGCGCGCCGTCCACCGCCTTCCCGCTCCGCCGCTGCGCGCGGCGATCGACCGCTACTGGAGCTGGGACGGCGCCGATCCGCTGCGTCTGCTGCCGCTGATGCCCAGCCCCGGGGGGCTGGAAGTGTTCTTCCACTATGGCGCGCCATTCGCGCTCGATGACGCGGGGGCACGGCCATTGCCGCGTGCACACCTGGTCTGCGTGCGTACGCGCCCCGTCGCGTTGTTCCAGCATGGACACACCGGTTTTGTGGCCGTGCGCGTGCGCGCCGGCATGGGCGAGCACCTGACCGGCGTGCCGGTGGACGAGCTGGCGGATCGCTTCGTCGATGCCCGCGATATCTGGGGTGCGGCCGCGGGCGAACTGCTCGAACGACTGGCCGAAGCCGCTTCGGCGGATGAGCGCGCCGCCCTGCTCGATCAGTTCTTCCTCGCGCACCAGCACGCGCAGCGGCATGGCGCCGAGCTGGCGCCTGCGCTCACTGCCCTGCTGCACGGCCAGACCAGCGTGGCCGATGCCGCGCACGAAGCCGGCCTGGGCACGCGGCAGCTGGAGTATCGCTTCCAGCACGCCACCGGCCTTTCGCCCGCACGCTTGCGCCGCCTGGCCCGCCTGCGCCGCTCGATCCGCATGCTGCTGCTCGCGCCGCCCGAGGCCACGCTGACCACGCTGCTCGACCCGGCCTACCACGACCAGGCGCAACAGGTGCGCGAGTTCCGCGAACTCACCGGCTTCACACCGGGCGAGCTGCGTCGCGCCGGGCCGGCCAGTGCGCATTTCTACAATCCATCCTGGCCGCGCTGAACCACGCTGCGGACTCCTTTCCGTTGGAGTCCGTCCATGATTTTCGTCGCCGATCTGCATGCCCGCGAAGGCGCGGAAGATGCGCTGCACCAACTGCTCGCCGCACTCGCCGCCGCCACCGCCGACGAGCCCGGCGCGCTCGCCTACAGCGTGCGCCAGCATCTGGATGAACCGGCGCGCTTCCAGGTCAGCGAGCATTACCGCGACCGCGCCGCGTGGGAGCAGCACATGGCCGCGCCTTATCTGCGCGAAGCACTCGACCGTTTCCCGCAACTGCTGCAAGCGCCGCCGTCGCTCGCCAGTTACGCAGAGCGCGCCACGCTGCCGCCCGCGCCGCTGAGCGTGCCCGAAGCCATCCGCCAGCGCCGCGCCGTACGTCACTACCGTCCCGATCCGGTCGATCCCGCCGTGCTGGACGAACTGCTCGAACTCGCGCTCGCCGCGCCATCGAGCTGGAACCTGCAGGATCGCCAGCTGGTGGTGGTCACCAGCGAGCAAGGTCGCCAGGCGCTGACGCACGCCACCGGCGGCCAGCCGCAAGCGCAGGAAGCACCCGTGATGGTGGTGTTCCTGGCCGACTGCCAGGCGCATACGCGCGACCGCTCCGACATCTGGACCCAGGCGCGCGCCAACCAAGCCTGGAGCGAGGACTTCATCGCCTTCTTCGCCGCCCAGTCGCAGGCTTTCCAGGAAGCGCTGGCCGCGCGCGGCGCACTGCGCGAGTACGCCATCAAGGACGCGATGATCGCCGCCAGCTTCTTTATCCTCGCAGCGCAGAGCCGCGGCCTGGCCACCTCGCCGATGAACGGCTGGGACGAGGCGCTGGTGAAACGCGCCATCGGCGCGGAGCAGCGCGACGATCTCGCGGTGGCGCTGCTGGTATCGCTAGGCCACGCGGCCGCACAGCCCTTGCCACCAGGGCGCCGTCCGGCGGCGCTGCAGGTGTTTCGCGAACACCTGCCGCCCAGCTGAGCTCAAGGCGCGAAGAACGCCTGGAACGCGTCCACCGTGCGCTCGATGCCGTCGTCGTCCACATCCAGGTGCGTCACCAGCCGCAGGGTCGGCAGATAGCCGATGCTGATGCGCACCTGCGCCGCGCGCAGGTGCGCATCCAGCTCGCGCAGACGCGCGGCCGGCACGTCGACGAACACCATGTTGGTGTGCTGGCCCAGCAGCTTCACGCCAGGCAGATGGCCCAGCCGCGTCGCCAAGGTCACCGCGCGCGCATGATCCTCGGCCAGACGCGCCACCTGATGATCCAGCGCATGGATCGCCGCCGCCGCGAGCATGCCGGCCTGGCGCCAGCCGCCCCCGGCGACCTTGCGCCAGCGCCGCGCTTTCTCGATCAGCGCACCGGGGCCGAGCAGTACCGAACCCACCGGCGCGCCCAGGCCCTTGGACAGGCACACCGACACCGTATCGAACAGGCTCGCGATGTCGCGCGCATGCACGCCGCTGGCCACGGCCGCGTTGAACAGCCGTGCGCCGTCCAGATGGAAACCCAGGCCGTGTTCGCGTGCGAATTTCTGCGCGGCATACAGGTAGTCGAGCGGCAACGCGCGTCCGTGCCAGGTGTTTTCCAAGGCCAGCAGCCTGGTGCGCGCGAAGTGCGGGTCGATCGGCTTGATCGCCGCGGCCAGCTTGTCCAGCGGCAGCGTACCGTCCGCATCGTGCGCAATCGGCTGCGGCTGGATCGAACCCAGCACCGCCGCGCCACCGCCTTCGAACTTGTAGGTATGCGCGTCGGCGCCGACCAGGTATTCGTCGCCGCGTTCGCAGTGCGCCATCAGCGCCAGCAGGTTCGACTGCGTACCGGTCGGCACGAACAACGCCGCCTCGAAGCCCAGTTCGTCGGCCAGCTTCGCCTGCAAGGCGTTGACGGTGGGATCTTCGCCGTAGACGTCGTCGCCCACCTCGGCCAGCAGCATGGCCTCGCGCATGGCGCGGGTGGGCTTGGTCACGGTATCGCTGCGCAGGTCGACCCAGTCCACGGCGTTGCTCCTCAAAGGGGAAGCCCAAGCTTGGCGATTACCGCCTCAATCCTCAAGGTCGAATCCTTCTCCCTCCAGGAGAGGGTGGCGGCAGCCGGGTGAGGGTACGGGCGGAGCGATGCGCCCGACTCCGCCCCGTACCCTCACCCCAACCCCTCTCTCCCACAGGGACTACCTTCGGGTCGCCGATGGGAGAGGGGCTCTTCATCTCACTTGCTCATCAAGCGCGGAACCACCTCGGCCAAGGCCTCGCGCAGCAATTGCGTATCCAGCTTCGGATCCCTCGACGCGCGCACCGCCAGCCCCTCGATCAGCAACATCATGGCCAGCGAGCGGCGCTCGCTGATCGCCGGCGACATGCCGATGCCTCCCTCGTCCACGGGCTTCTCCAGCCATTGGCGGAATTCGCTGCAGGCCAGTTCGTCGGCGTGGTGGATCGCGTTCGCCACCTGCTTGTCGCGGGTGGCCTCGGCGCTGGTTTCCAGGAACAGCGCGGCATTCATGATGCGCATGTCCGGGCGCGGCCGGCTCCACTCGACGAAACACTCCATCAGTGCCTCGACCGGATCGGTCGAGGCACTCAGCGCGCGGATGTCTTCCAGCTCCATTTCACTCTGGCGCTCGATGATGGCCAGCACGATCGCGCTCTTGTTCGGGAAGTAGCGGTAGATCAGGCCGGCGCTCATCGCCGCGGCTTCGGCGATATTGGCCATGCTCGCGGCGTGGAAACCGTACTTCACGAAGCAGTGCTGCGCGGCGACCAGGATGCGTTCGCGCTGTTCGCGCGCGCGCGGGCTCAAGGATGCTTCGTCGATTTTTTCGTCGCGGGTCATGGGCTACCGGGGATAGGGCTGCGTTCGTTCCAACCGCCGCCCAGCACTTTATACAAAGTGACCCGATTGGTCTGCTCGGCCAGCCGCGTCGCAATAAGCTGCTGCTGCGCGGCGTACAGCGCGCGCTGCGCATCCAGCGCCACCAGGTAGCTGTCCTTGCCGGCCTTGTAGCGTGCCCGCGACAGCTCGTCGGCCCGCGCCGCCGCGCCTACCAGGGACTCCAGCGCCTGGCGCTGTCCGGCCAGGGTGGTGGTGAGGGCCAGCGCATCCGCCACTTCGCGGAAGCCGGCCTGGATCGCCTTTTCATATTGCGCCAGGGCGATCTGCTGGTCGGCCTTGGCGCCGGCGAGCTGTGCGCGCAGGCGGCCGCCCTGGAAGATCGGCAGGCTGATCTGCGGCGCGAAGCTCCACACCCGCGTGCCGCTGTCGAACAGGTTGTTGAGCTGCCCGCTCGCCGTACCCACGCTGCCGGTCAGCAGGATGGTCGGGAAGAACGCCGCCCGCGCCGCGCCGATATCGGCATTGGCCGCGCGCAGCAGATGCTCCGACTGCAGGATGTCCGGCCGGCGCAGCAGCACCTCCGAGGGCAGTTCCGCCGGCAGCGCGCCGAGCATGGTGGCGTCGTCGCCCAGGCCGGCAGGCAGCAGCGATTCGTCCAGCGCGCCGCCGGCCAGCAGGCGCAGCGCGTTGATGTCCTGCGCCACCTGGCCGGTGTAACGCGCCATGTCCGCACGCGCCGTTTCCACCGTGGTCTGCGCCTGGCTCACGTCCAGGCTCGACGCCGCGCCGAGCGCATGGCGTTGTTCAGTCAATTTGAATGAAGCCTCCTGCGTATCGCGCGTGGCCTGCGCCACCTTCAGCGACTCCCGATCCGCCGCCAGCGTCAGCCAGGCGTTGGCTACTTCGGCGATCAGGCTCAGCTGGGCGCTGCGGCTGGCCTCGCCTTCGGCCTGGAAACGCTCCAGCGCACCGGTGCTCAGCGAGTTCACGCGGCCGAACAGATCCAGCTCGAACTGGGTGGTGCCCAATTCAGCGCGGTACTGTTGAGTCACCGGCTGCGGCTGATTGATGTCGCGGCTGCGCTGCAGCGAAGCAGTGGCGGCGATCGACGGCAGGCGGTCGGCGCGCTGGATGCGGTACTGCGCACGCGCCTTCTCCACATTAAGCACGGCCACGCGCAGGTCGCGGTTGTTATGCAGTGCCTGTTCGATCAGTGTCGAGAGACGCGGATCGACATAGAACTGGCGCCAGCCGATATCCGCTGCACGGCCCTGCATGGCGCCCGAGGCCGCCGCGTCCGGCGCGACGGTGTTCTCGGGCAGCGGCCACGTCGCCGGGACATCCGGCTGCGCGGCCGGCACCTTCGGCGCCAGGCTCACGCAGCCGCCCAAGGCCAAGACGAGGGCCGCACTGCAAATCAAATTGAAAGACTTAGTCATGCGAGGTATCTCCAGCGACAGCTGCGCCACCTATGGCGCGCTTGCGCCGCGCGAACAGGCGCTGCACCACCACGAAGAACAGCGGCACGAAGAACAGACCCAGCGCCGTGCCGGCGACCATGCCGCCCAGCACGCCGGTACCGATCGCGCGCTGCGCACCGGAACCCGCGCCACCGGCCAGCGCCAGCGGCAGCACGCCCAGGCCGAACGCCAGCGAGGTCATCAGGATCGGGCGCAGCCGCGTGCGCACCGCCAGCAAGGTCGCGTCGAGCAAGGCCATGCCCTTCTCCACGTTCTCCTTGGCGAACTCCACGATCAGGATCGCGTTCTTGCTCGACAAGCCAACCGTGGTGAGCATCGCCACCTGGAAGTACACATCGCGATCCAGCCCACGGAAGTACGCCGCCAGTACCGTGCCGAGAATGCCCAGCGGCGCCACCAGCAGCACCGCGGTCGGGATCGACCAGCTCTCGTACAGCGCGGCCAGGCACAGGAACACCACCAGCACCGACAGCGTGTACAGCATCGGCGCCTGCGCACCGGCTTCGCGCTCCTGATAAGACTGGCCGGTCCACTCCAGGCCGACGCCGGCCGGCAGCTTGGCCACCAGCTTTTCCACTTCGGCCATGGCGTCGCCCGAGCTCACGCCCGGCGCGGCTTCGCCGTTGATCTGCATGGCCGAGACGCCGTTGTAGCGTTCCAGGCGCGGCGAACCGAAATCCCAGCGCGTGCTGGCGAAGGCGCGGAACGGCACCATCGCACCGGCGGCGTTGCGCACCGACCACTTCTCGAAATCCTCCGGCGCCATGCGGAACGGCGCGTCGGCCTGCACGAACACGCGCTTGACGCGGCCGCGGTCCATGAAGTCGTCGATGTACTGGCCGCCCCAGGCCATGGTCAGCGTGTCGTTGAGGTCGCCGATCGACAGGCCCTGCGCGGCGGCTTTCTTGTAGTCCACGTCGATGCGGAACTGCGGCGTGTCGTCCTGGCCGTTGGGCCGCACGTTCGCCAGCAGCTTGCTCTGCCCGGCTTCCTGCAGGAACTGGTTGCGCGCGGCCACCAGGGCCTCATGGCCCAGGCCGGCGTTGTCCTTCAGATAGAAGTCGAAACCCGCCGAATTGCCCAGCTCCGGCACCGCCGGAGGCGCGAAGGCGAAGACCATCGCGTCCTTGTACTGGCTGAAGGCGCCCATGGCACTGCCGGCCACGTCGTTCAAGCTCGCGCCGGGGCCATGACGCTCGCTCCAGTCCTTCAACTGCACGAAGGCCATGCCGGCGTTCTGGCCGTTGCCGGCGAAGCTGAAGCCGAGCACGGAGAACACCGAATCCACCGCCGGGTCGGCCATGAAGTGCTGCTCCACGCGGCTCATCACGCGGCCGGTGCGCTCGGTGGTAGCACCCACCGGCGCCTGCACCATGGTGAACAGGAAGCCCTGGTCCTCCATCGGCAGGAATGAAGTCGGCAGGCGCAGGAACACCACCACCATCGCCGCGCTCATCGCCACGAACACCAGCAGGAAGCGGCGCCCACGCGCGATGATCGCGCCCACCACGCCCTGGTACTTGCGCGTGCCCTGGTCGAAGCGGCGATTGAACCAGCCGAAGAAGCCGCGCTCCGACGCGTGATGGCCCTTGGCGATCGGCTTGAGCAAGGTCGCGCACAGCGCCGGCGTCAGCACGATCGCCACCATCACCGACAAGGCCATCGAGGACACGATGGTCACCGAGAACTGCCGGTAGATCACACCCGTGGAACCGCTGAGGAACGCCATCGGCACGAACACCGCCGACAGCACCAGGGCGATGCCGACCAGCGCGCCGGTGATCTGCGACATCGACTTGCGCGTGGCTTCCAGCGGGGAAAGCCCCTCCTCGCTCATCACGCGCTCGACGTTCTCCACCACCACGATGGCGTCGTCCACCAGCAGGCCGATCGCCAGCACCATGGCGAACATGGTGAGCATGTTGATCGAATAACCCATCGCGCCGAGCACGCCGAACGTGCCCAGCAGCACCACCGGCACCGCGATGGTCGGGATCAGCGTGGCGCGGAAGTTCTGCAGGAACAGGTACATCACCAGGAACACCAGCACGATCGCTTCGAGCAGGGTCTTGATCACACCCTCGATCGACACCTTCACGAACGGCGTGGTGTCGAACGCGATCACCGACTTCACCCCGCGCGGAAACGACGGCTCCATCTGCTTGAGTGCCGCTTTCACGCGCTCGGCCGTGGCCAGCGCATTGGCGCCGGAGGTGAGCGAGACGGCGATGCCGGTAGCCGACTTGCCGTTGTACTTGCTGGCCGAGCCGTAGTCCTGCAGGCCCAGCTCCACCCGTGCCACGTCGCCCAGGGTCAGCACCGAGCCATCGGTATTGCTGCGGATCACGATCTGGCGGAACTGCTCCGGCGTCTGCAGGCGCTGCTGCGCGATCACCGAGGCATTGATCTGCTGGCCCTTCACCGCGGGGTTGCCGCCGATCTGGCCGACCGCCACCTGCTGGTTCTGCGCGCGCAGCGCAGCCACCACTTCGGTCGGCGCCAGCTTGTAGGTGTCGAGCTTGTTCGGGTCAAGCCAGATACGCATGGCGTACTTCGAACCGAACACCTCGATATTGCCGACGCCGGCGACGCGGCTGAGCGGGTCCACCAGATGGGCGTTGACGAAGTCGGAGATGTCTTCGCCGTCCAGGCGGCCATCCTGCGACACGAAGCCCACCACCATCAGAAAGCCCGAGCTGGACTTGACCACGTTGATGCCCTGCTGCTGCACGATCTGCGGCAACAGCGGCGTGGCGAGCTGCAGTTTGTTCTGCACCTGCACCTGGGCGATGTCGGGGTTGGTGCCGTTCTCGAAGGTGAGCGTCACCTGCACCGAACCGTCGGAATCGCTGGTGGCGGACATGTACAGCAGGCCGTCCAGGCCCTTCATGTTCTGCTCGATGATCTGCGTCACCGAGTCTTCCGCGGCCTGTGCCGACGCGCCGGGGTAGTTGGCGTTGATGGTCACCTGCGGCGGCGCGATCACCGGATACTGCGATACCGGCAGGCGCAGCATGGACAGCGCGCCGGCCAGCATCACGATGATGGCGATCACCCAGGCGAAGATGGGGCGATCGATAAAGAAGCGTGCCATGGGTATGAGTCCTCAGTGCGCCGCGGCGGCTGCGTGTCCGGCAGCGGCTGCGGCTGCGGCCGTGGCGCCGGCTTCGCTGGCGTGCACCGGCATGCCGGGCTGGATCGTCTGCAGGCCTTCGACGATCACCTTGTCGCCGGCGGCCAGGCCGCCTTCGACCAGCCATTGGTCGCCGACGGTGCGGCCGACCTGCACTTCGCGCAGTTCCGCCTTGCCGTCCTTGCCGATGACCATGGCGGTGGCGCCGCCCTTGGGATCGCGCGAAATGCCCGCCTGCGGCACCAGCAGCCCGCGCGGGTTGCTGCCCTTGTCGAGCACCGCGCGCACGTACATGCCGGGCAGCAGCACGCCTTCCGGATTGGGCACCAGCACGCGCAGCGCGAAGCTGCCGGTAGTGGGATCGACGCTGACATCGGCGAACTGCAGCTTGCCGGCGTGCGCATAGCTGCTGCCGTCCTCCAGCACGATCTTCACCGGCGTGCCGTCGGCTTCCTTCAGCGAACCGGCAGCGATGCGCTTGCGCAGGTCCAGCAGCTCGCCGCTGGACTGGGTGACGTCGATGAAGATCGGATCGAGCTGCTGCACGCGAGCCATCGGCTCGGCCTGGTTGGCAGTGACCAGCGCACCCGGCGTCACCGCGGATTTGCCGATGCGCCCGGTGATCGGCGACACGATGCGCGCGAAGGCTAGCGTCACGCCGGTGCTTTCCACCTGGGCCTGCCCCGCTGCCACGTCAGCTTCGGCCTGGCGCCATGCGGCGGTGGCGGTCTCGTCGTCCTGCTTGCTCACTGCATCGATGCGCACCAACTCGGTCGTGCGCCTGGCGTTGAGCTGGGCCGAATACAGCGCGGCCTTCGCTTTCGCCAGCGCTGCCTTGGCGTTGTTGTTTTCCGCGCGATACACCGCGTCGTCGAGCTGGTACAGCGGCTGGCCCGCCTTGACCAGCGCGCCTTCCTCGAACAGGCGCTGCTTGATGATGCCGTTCACCTGCGGCCGCACTTCGGCGATCTGGAACGCACTGGTGCGCCCTGGCAATTCGCGCGTGACGGTGACCGCCTGCGGCTTGAGCGTCACCACCGTGACTTCAGCGGGGCCACCCTGCTGCTGCGAAGCCTGCTCGCCCTTGCAGGCGGCGAGGGTCAGGACGGAAGCGGCCAGGGCCGTGAGGGCCAAGCCGCGCAAGAAACTACGATTTGAAGACATGAGAGACCTCGGTCCCTGCCGATGGGGAGGGGCGGCAGAACAAGAGTGAACGATCATTCTCATTATTGAACCGAAATAGCCTATCGGTCAATGATACTTACGGCACGGGGGTAAAATGGCCATGAGACGCGTGATGGCGCATGGCGCGCACGTCGCAGGGTGAGGGAAAGGAGCGGCGCTCGCGTGCCCTTGTTTGCGCATTTGCACGAATGGCGCGGGGAGGCGGCTGCAGCACGTTCTTGCGATTTCCTCGCCGTTTTGGCGAGCGCGCAAACGCTTGGGCGGAAGATTTCCCCCCAGATCGATCGAAAAGCGAGCACGCACCGGCGCGCCGGGTCAGGCCTTCAGCAGCGCCTGATAGTCCGGACTGAGTTCCGCCAGCACGACCAGCGCCGCCGCGCCCAGCGCCACGCAATCGGGGCCGGCGGTGCCCAGCCGCAGGCGTTCGTGGCCGCGATCGGCGCGCGCGCTCACCGACGGATACAGCGGGAACGCGGCATCGATCAGCCGACGCAGGATGTCGTCGGACAAGGTGCCGCCTACCAGCACCGTTTCCGGATCGAGCATCGATTCGAGCACGTTCACCGCGTGGCGCAGCGCCGGCACCGCTTCGGCGAGCCAGCGTTCGATGCCGGCGGCATGCCCGGGATGGGCGAGATCGACATCGTTGAGGCTCTGGTCCGCGCCGATGCCGAGGTGTTCGAGCAGCGACGCGCCGGAAACGTAGCGCTCCAGGCAGCCCTGCTTGCCGCAATAGCAGGGCTTGCCGTCGGGCCTGACGATGACGTGGCCGATTTCGCCGGCATTGCGCCAATGACCGGAGTACAGCCGGTTGTCGAGATAGAAACCCGAGCCCAGGCCGTGCCCGAAGAACAGATAAGCGAAATCGCGCAGCGCGCCGGCGATGCCGTACAGGCGCTCGCCCATCGCCGCCGCGGTGGCGTCGTTTTCCAGCAGCACGGGTAGTCGCGTGAGTTCACGCAGGCGGGCGAGGCTGTCCGCGTCGTCCCAGCCCGGCATGCTGGTGGGACCGACCGCGCTCATGCCTTCCACGCCGAACGGGCCGGGCAAGGCGATGCCGATGCCGAGCAGGCGGTCCGGCGGCAGGTTGGCGCGGAAGGTCTCGACGGTGCCGGCCAGCAGCGGCAGCGCTTCGGCGAAGCTGGGATAGCTAACTGCGTGTACGCGGCGCCCGCGGGTATGGCCCTTCAGGTCCAGCAGGACCGCCAGCACCTGGTGCTGTTCCACATGGAAGCCGACCGAGAAGCCGCCGTCCGGATTGATCGACAGCGGAATCGGCGGCTGCCCGCGCGCGGTTTTTTCCGGCGCATGGCTGGTGAGCATCGACTCGGCGATCAGCTCGGCCACGATGTTGGAGATGGTCTGCGCGGTGAGCGAGGTGAGCCGCGTGAGGTCCGCCCGGGTCAGCCGCCCCGCTTGCCGGATCGCCTCCAGCACCACCCGGCGGTTGTGCATGCGGGCGTGCTCGAGGTTGGTGCCTGTGGTGGGCCGATTGGACCGTGACGAGGTATGCATCGCTGACTGGGGCTTCTTCCGAACGGAGGGCTGGTGCCGGGACATCTTACGGGCGCTTCGGACCGGGAAGGCCCGATCTGGCGCGATTCCGGAGTGAGACTAGACCTGGGCCAATTAATTTCTTCAACTTGAATTAATATAAATCCTGTGCTCTGCTTGGCCCCGACTCGCCCAGCCCACCGGGCGTCCATCGCCGTCGTTTGCTGTACCCGGAGCCTCCCGAGCACATGCAAGACCCGACTTCCACCACGCCCGACGCACCCCGGCTCAAGCCCCTGCTGGGCCTGCCCGCCGCCATCGCGCTCAACATGGGCCAGATGTGCGGCGCCGGCCCGTTCATCACCATTCCGGCGATGGTGGCGGTGATGGGCGGCCCGCAGGCCTGCCTGGGCTGGCTGCTCGGTGCCCTGCTCGCCCTGTGCGACGGCCTGGTCTGGGCGGAACTGGGCGCCGCCCTGCCCGGCTCGGGCGGCACCTATGTCTATCTGCGCGAGGCCTTCGGCAAGCGCACCGGCACCTTGCTGCCGTTCCTGTTCGTGTGGACCGCGATGCTGTTCATCCCGATGACCATGGCCACCGGCGTAATCGGCTTCGTGCAGTACACCCACTGGCTGTGGCCGGGCATGACGCCGATGCAGGGGCATCTGCTGGGGCTGGCGTTGATCTGGCTCACCGTCGCGGCGTTGTGGCGCAACACGGGTTCGATCGGCCGGCTGGGCATCGTGCTGTGGGCGATCATGCTGGCCAGCGTCGGCTGCCTGATCGTCGCCTCGCTTACGCATTTCGATGCCGCGCGCGCATTCACCCTGCCGCCCGGCGCGTTCCATCTGGGTGGTGCGGCGTTCTGGCTGGGCCTGGCCGGCAGCCTGACCATCGGCACCTACGACTACCTCGGCTACAACACCACCGCTTACATCGCCGCGGAGCTGAAGAATCCCGGCCGCACGCTGCCTGCGTCGATCATCTACTCGATCCTCGGCATGTTCGTCGTGTACTTCACCATGCAGGTCGGCATGCTCGGCGTGGTCGACTGGCATCGCATGCTCGATACCAGCTCCGCGGCCTACAACTCGATCGCCTCGGTGGTGCTGGCCGAAACCTGGGGCAACACCGCTGCACGCATCGTCACCGTGCTGATCCTGATCGCCTGCGCGGCCTCGGTATTCGCCGGCGTGCTGGGCGGTTCGCGCGTGCCGTACGAAGCGGCGCGCGACGGCGTGTTCTTCCGCGCCTTCGCGGGTCTGCATCCGCGCCTGGGCTTCCCCACCTGGGGCTTGCTGGCGATGGGCGTACTCACGTCGCTGGGCTTTGCCGTCGGGCGCGCGACCTCGCTGACCACGCTGATTCAGCTGCTGACCACCGTGATGATCCTGGTGCAGTCGATCGCGCAGATCGCCGCGCTGTTCGCGCTGCGCCGCCAGCGCCCTGCGCTGCAGCGTCCCTATCGGATGTGGCTGTATCCGGTGCCCGCGCTGATCGCGCTGGCGGGCTGGAGCTACATCTACGTTTCCTCCAATGCCAATGCGCCGGGTGCGTATCCGATCCAGTGGTCGCTCGCCTGGCTGCTGCTGGGATCGGTCGCGCACCTGCTGTGGTCGCGCGCGCACGGCCTGCGCACGGAGCATGCATGAACCCTCTGTCCTCCATCGCGCCGGCGAACCACACGCGCACCTTGCTGGCGATCGATGTCGGCGGCACTAAGACGCAGGCGGCGAGCTACGACCTCGCCACCGGTGCGCTACGCCGTTGCCGGCTGGAAACGCATGCGCCGGACCTGCGCGGCGTTGCCGCGCTGCATCGTCTGATCGATGGCGTGCAGCGCGAACTCGGCATCGACGCAAGCACACCCTTGCTCGGCATCGCCGCCGTGTTCCCGGGTGTCATGCGCGGCCAGCACCTGCTGCTGGCTCCGAACACGCCGGGCCTCGAAGGCATGAACCTGTTCGAGGAACTGGCCGCGGCGTTCGCCTGCACAAGCATCACGCTCGATAACGACGTCAAAGCCGGCGCACTGGCCGAACACGCCTGGGGCGCATTGCGCGGCAGCGACCCGAGCCTATATCTCAATGTCGGCACCGGCCTCGCCGCCGCCGCGATGATCGGCGGCGAGGTCTATCGCGGACGCAACGGCGCGGCGCTGGAGATCGGTTACCAGCTCACACCAGCCACCAGCGTGCTGCCGCCCGAACATTGGCGCGGCTGGCGCGATGGCGTCGCGCCGATGGAAAGCGCGTTCTCCGGGGCGTCGCTCGACGCACTGGCGCGCCAGGCACTGGGCGACGGTCACCGCGCGGAAGACCTGTTCGCCAGCGACGACCCGAAGATCCGCCACGAACTGCAGCGGCGCATCCACGCGCTCGCCGCGCAACTGGTGAACCTGGCCATCGCGCTGGATGTGGAACGCATCGCTATCGGCGGCGGCATCAACCGGCAGTTCGCACTGTTCGAGGCCACGCTGTCCGGCTTGCTGGATCGGCTGGTGCCGTTCCCGCCCATGCTCGCCCGCGCGCGCTTCGGCAACGACGCGCCGCTGTGGGGCGCGCTGGAACTGGCGCGCCGCGCCGCCGGCCTGCCAGCGCTGCCCGCCGCGCTTTTCGAAGACACCACCACGGGCGCGGCGGAGCCCGCCAGCACGCTGCAACGACTTATGCCGCATCCGCCTTAGCCCCGGCACGGCTGCGTTGCGCGGGGGGAGCCGTGCGCGCCGCGATCGTCCGGAACCGAACACGCTTGAACGTTGGGGAGAACCTGTCATGCCGTACCGGATATCTGTCTTGACGGCGGCCATCGCCGCCAGCCTGCTCTGCATCGCACCGCGCGCCAGCGCGCAGGACACCGCGTCTGCGCCGGCGCCCGCTGCGCAAACCGGCCAGAACGCTACTGGCAAGAGCGCTACCGGCAAGAACGCTACTGACAAGAGCGCGACCGACCAGAAGAACGTCAAGGATCTGGCCGGCGTCACCGTCACCGGCATCCGCGCCAGCATGGCCAGGTCGCTGGATACCAAGCGCGACGCCGACGCCATCGTCGACGCGATCACCGCCGAGGACATCGGCAAGTTCCCCAGCACCAACGTGGCCGAGGCGATGGCGCAGATTCCTGGCGTCACCATCGACCGCCGCTTCGGCCAGGGCGAGCGCGTCAGCATCGACGGCACCGATCCCAGCCTCAACCTCACCTTCCTCGACGGCCATCCGGTGGCGCAGACGCCATGGCTGGTCGGCGAGCAGCCCAACCGCGGCTTCGACTACACCTTGCTGGCGCCGGAAGTGCTCGGCCGCCTGGAGATCTACAAGTCGCCGGAAGCGCGCCTGCCCGAAGGCAGCATCGGCGGCACGGTGGTCATGCACACGCGCGAACCGCTGGACCTCAAAGCCAACACCATCACCGGCACGGTCGGCTACAACTACGGCGACCAGGCCGACAAGGGCCGCCCGAATGCCTCGGTGCTGTATAGCTGGAAAAACCCTTCGTCGACCTTCGGCGCGATGGTCTCGCTCTCGCACTACGAGGAGCAGACCGACCGCCAGGGCACCGAGATCTTCAACTACGAATCGATGAACGACGCCGCGCAGGTCAGCCCCTACGTCGCCGGCCAGCTCGCCAACGGCAAGGTGCAGGGCAGCGACCTGATGCCCGATTCGCTCAACGCCGCCTGGTTCCAGCAGCACCGCAAGCGCGACACCGTTACCGCCACCGTGCAGTACAAGCCCACCGATCGCCTGGAGTTCCGCGCCAGCGCGCTGTACGTGCGCGAGAACTTCAGCAACTTCGAGCAATCGCTGTACTTCCAGGGCCCCGAACAGAACCTCGACGGCCTGCAGACGCCAGCCCAGCAAGGCGTGATCCGCGGCGGCCACGTCTGCGGCAACGACCCGGTGAACTGTGCGCCGACCATCTATCTCGACTCGTTCGCGCGCAAATCCGTGGTCACCACCAAGGGCCTGGACCTGCAGGGAAGCTACCGCGGCGACGGCTGGAACCTCAGCGGCCAGGCCGGCGCCAGCAAGGCCAGCAATACCTTGCAGGAGTACTACCTGGGCTTCCTGTACGGCGGCGCCTACGCCTGGGACATCAAGCGCGGCATCCATTTCGACGACCCGCCGGCGGCGCGCGACCCGGCCAACTGGATCTCGCCCAATGGCAGCGACAGCCTGCTGCGCAATCCGTTGTCCTCGCGCGACGTGTATGCGCAGCTCGATTTCAGCAAGGACTTCGACGGCGCGGTGAACCAGCTGCTGATCGGTGCGCGCTACACGCGCCATAACGAAGGCTCGGACTATCGCTCCTATGCCCAGGGCATCACCAACGGCACGCTGGCCGACGTCGGCAGCATCAGCTACACCGACTTCCTCAACAGCAGCAACTTCTCCGGCTTCTCCGCCGACCAGCGCCGCCACGTGCAGGCCAGCAATGGCGCTGAGCTGGCCTGGATCGATCACAGCCCGGTCGACTACTCGGACGTCAGCGCAGCCAACTACATCAACGGCACCTGGCAGGTGCGCCAGGAAGCCGAGGCGCTGTATGCCCAGGGCAACTTCGCCTTCGACTCGCTGCGCGGCAACTTCGGCGTGCGCTATGTGCATACCAAGATCGACGGCAACTACATCCAGGCCATCGGCGCACCGGTCTACCCGGTGCCGGGCGACTGGCACCGCAGTTCGAAGGCCACCTATAACGACTGGCTGCCGGCCTTCAACCTTGCCTACGACACCCAGCACGACGTGGTGCTGCGCTTCTCCGCCGCCAAGGTGATCTCGTGGGCGCCGTACAACCAGCTGGTGCCCAATACCTTTCTCAACGACGACATCCTCAACGGCACGGGCGGCAACAGCGGGTTACAGCCGTACAAGTCCTACAACTTCAACGCGTCCGCGGAGTGGTATTTCAGTACCCAATCGGTGCTCGCGGCCTCGGTGTTCTACAAGCACGTGCTCAACTACATCGACCAGGTGGCCAAGATCGAGCGCCAGTACAACAGCTTCAACGACAGCGACCACGACAACTTCGTGCAGAAGTACGTGAACGGCCAGCTCGGCAACTGCGACACTTCCGGCTTTTGCGACTACACGGTGATCCGCCCCTACAACGCCGGCGCCGGCAAGATCCGTGGCTTCACCCTGAACTACCAGCAGCCGTTCGGCAGCTCCGGTTTCGGCCTGTCGGCCAACTACACCTATACCCATGCGCGCAACAGTGCGGGCGAATCGCTGCCGTACAGCTCGGACAATGCGGTGAACCTCAGCCCGTACTACGAGAAAGGCCCGCTGTCGGCGCGCCTGATCTACGGCTGGCGCAGCAAATACCTGGCCGGCGGCTTTATCGCCGGCGCCGCGCCTGCCACCGTCGACGCCTATACCGAACTGGACGCCAGCTTCGGCTGGACCTTCAACCCCAACTTCTCGGTGACACTGGACGCGATGAACCTGCTGGACGAGAAATACTTCCAGTACCAGGACACCAAGCGCGAACCGCTCAACACCTACACCACCGGACGGCGCTATATGCTCAATGCCCACTTCAAGTTCTGAGGCGGACATGAGCCTGCGCGCGCTTAGCTTCTGCACTCTGTTTTCCTGTTCGTGCCTGGCGTTTGCCCAAGGCGGCGAACCGTCGCTGATTCCCCGACCCTCAGCGGTGGACATCCGCGACGGCCAGCTGGCCATCAGCCCCGTGGCGCTGCTGCGCGTCGACCCAGACGACGCGTCCTCTCTTCGCGTCGCCCGGGCCCTGGCGCAAACGCTGGCACGATACGGTGGCCCGTCCCTGCACGTCGTCGATGGATCGACGGCGCGGGGACGGGCGGCCACGGAAAGCGGCGGCATCGTGATCCGCCTGGATGCGAAGGCGGCGGTGACGCAGCGCGAAGGCTATGTGCTCGACATAACCCCCAACGGCGCCAGCCTCACCGCGCGCAACGAAGACGGCCTGTTCTACGGCGCGATGAGCCTGGCCCAGTTGCTGCTGCCCGCGGGCGATCGCCAGATCGCCACGCTGCCTGCCGCCCGCATCGCCGATTGGCCGCGCTTCGCCTGGCGCGGCCTGATGATCGACTCCGCCCGGCATATGCAGAGCGTGCCGGAGCTGGAGCGCATCCTCGACCAGATGGCACTGCACAAGCTCAACGTGCTGCATTGGCATCTCAGCGACGACCAGGGTTGGCGCATCGAGATCAAGCACTACCCGGAACTCACGCGCATCGGCGCGTGGCGCACGCCGCCGGATGCCGGCAAGGATGGCGAACCGAAGCGCTATGGCGGTTTCTATTCGCAGGACGACGTCCGCCACATCGTCGCCTATGCAGCGGAACGCCATATCACCGTGGTGCCCGAGCTGGACATGCCCGGGCATGCACAGGCCGCCGTGGCCTCGTATCCCGAGGTCGGCGTGACCGGGCAGCGCCCGGCGGTGTCAGCCGACTGGGGCATCAATCCCTATCTCTACAACGTCGACGAGCCGACCCTGCATTTCCTGGAGAACGTGCTCGACGAAGTGATGGCGCTGTTTCCCTCGCGCTATATCCATCTCGGCGGCGACGAAGCGATCAAGGACCAATGGGAAGCCTCGCCGGCGGTGCGCGAGCGCATGCGCGCGCTGGGCCTGAAGAACCCCGAACAATTGGAGAGCTGGCTGATGGGCAGCCTCGGCCGCTACCTGGACCAGCACGGCCGCCGCCTGATCGGCTGGGACGAGATCCTCGAAGGCGGCGTGCCAGGCGATGCGGCGGTGATGTCCTGGCGCGGTACCAAGGGCATCGACAAGGCCACGCGCGCCGGGCATGACGTGGTGGTGGCGCCCGATCCGTATCTCTACTTCGATTACGTGCAGAGCGGACGCCTGGACGAAACCGCCGGGCGGCTGCCGGTACAGACGCTCAAGAGCGTCTACACCTTCGACATCCTGCCGCCCGGCTTGCCGGCGAAGCAGGCGGCACGCGTGCTCGGCGCGCAGGCCAATGTGTGGAGCGAGCACATGCCGAGCGCGGCACACCTCCAGCACGCGATCTTCCCGCGCCTGGACGCGCTGGCCGAGAACGCGTGGACGCCGACCGCACGGCACGATTGGCAGGACTTCCTGCAGCGCCTGCCGGAGCAGCTGGAGCGCTATCGGCGGGAAGACATCGCCTACGGCGACAGCGCTTACGCGGTGGATATCGAGGTCGATCGCGCGCAGGCGTTGCGCGATGGCAAGGCGCAGGTGCACCTGGCGAACCAGCTTGGCAAGGGCGAGATCCGCTACACCCTGGACGGCAGCGAGCCTTCGATGGTCTCGCTGCTGTATCGGCAGGATTTCACGGCTCCGCTGCCGGCCACCATCAAGGCGGCAAGCTTCTCCGCTTCCGGCACGCTGTTGGCGGCGACCCGCCAGCGCAGCATCGACGCCGCCACGCTGCACCGCGCCGACGGCAGCGAACTCAAGGCCTGCCCCGCCAAGGACATCGACGAGATGCGCGCGCAGCCGACTCCTGACGCCACCTCGCTGCAGCCCGTCTACGTCATCGACAACTTCGACACCTGCCGCCTCACGCCAGCGCTGAATGCGGATGGCATGCGTTCGGTGGCGGTCGAACTGGCGCGGCTGCCGCGCAATATTGCGCTTGCTCACGACGCTCACCTGATCGTCCCGCGCCAGGCCGCCACGCCACACGGCGAACTGGAATTGCGCCTGGATCGCTGCGACGGCAAACCGTTCGCCGTGCTCCCGCTACCGGATCCGACTACGTCGCCCGCGCACTTCGTCCTGGACGCAGCGCTGAGCGCCAACGGCACGCACACCCTCTGCCTGATCGTCACCGGTGCGCCCGCCAACCCCTATTACGGCGTAGGCAGCGTGCAGCTGGACAAGGCGGCGAAAGCCAACGGCGGGCACCGATGAGCACGCGCCTCGCCTCGGTCGACGCCCTGCGCGGCTGCATGGTCGCGGCGATGCTGCTGGTCAACGATCCCGGCGACGAGAGCCACGTCTATGCACCGCTGGCGCATGCGGCGTGGCATGGCTGCACGCCGACCGACCTGATCTTTCCATTCTTCCTGTTTATCGTCGGCGTATCCACGGCGCTGGCCTTCGAGCCGAAGCTGGACCAGGGTGCGCCGCGCGGGCAACTGTTGCGCACGGCCCTGTTGCGCGCGGCGCGCATCGTCGCCCTGGGCCTGGCGATCCATCTGCTCGACGTATCGGTCTCGGACAGCCACCTGCGCATTCCCGGCGTACTGCAGCGCATCGGGCTGTGCTTCGCCATGGCGAGCGCATTCGCGCTGTATGCGGGGCCACGTGCGTGGTGGGCGGCCATCGTGGCGCTGACGCTTGGCTACTGGTCGCTGCTATCGACCGGCGGCACGCTGGAGCCGCTGGCCAACCTGACCGACCGCATCGACACCTTCGTGTTCGGCCACGGCACCTATCAGTTCGATATCGCCACCGGCCGCGGCCACGATCCCGAAGGCCTGCTCAGCACCCTGCCCTCGCTTGCCACCTGCCTGGCAGGGTTGTGGGCGGGCCACATGCTGCGCGCAGGCCGCACGCGCCAGCTCGTCATCGCGGGCATCGCCCTGGCCGCACTGGCCTGGCTATGGTCGTACGCGCTGCCCTTCAACAAGAACCTGTGGACGTCGCCGTTCGCGCTATGGACCGCCGGCTTGGCGATGCTGGCGCTATGGCTGTTCCACACGCTGGTCGACCAGCGCGGCTGGCCGCCGCTCGGCCGCCGTTTCGGCATCAACGCGGTTGCCGCTTATGCAGGTGCCGAAACCATGCAGACGCTGATGCCGCTGGTGCTCGCGCCGGAAGTCCTGGCCGCCACGCTGAACCGGTGGGCTGCCGCCTGGAGCGTCGATCCGCGCATCGCCTCGCTGGCCTATGCACTGGTCTTCGTAGGCCTGTGGTGGTTGGTCGTCTATGCGCTGGACAAGCGCAGGCTCTACATCAAGCTCTGACACCCCACCAACGTAGGTTGGGGTGAGCGCAAGCGAACCCCAACAAACGCCCGACGTGGCATGACGCTTGTCAGGGCTCGCCCCCCGGCTCACCCCGACCTGCGGGTGAGCCGGCACATCCACTCAGAACGTATAGCGCAGCGTCGCCTGCACCGACCACCGCGACTGCGCGCGATCGTCTTCCAGCACATAACCGCCGCTGTTGAAGTTGCCGTTCTTGTCGGTCGGCAACGCATACACGTACTTCCCGGTCGCCGGATCGACACCGGCGAAGTTGGCAAGGCTGCGCATGTACGGATAACCCACGTCGCGCACCTGGCCCCAACGCTTGTTGACCATGTTCAACACATTGAACAGATCCAGCCGAAGCTCACCCTTGTTGCCCTTGAACAGGCCGGGGATTTCCTGGCGGAACGCCAGATCCAGTTCGTTCACCCACGGCGAGTGCGCACCGTTGCGGCCGGCGACCTTGCCCTGCTGGTCGCGCAAGTAATCGTCGCGCTGGATAAACGCATAGAACTGGTCGATCGCCTGCTGCGGCGTGCCCTTCTGGAATAGCACTTCGCCCGCGCGCGGGATGTACATCAGCCCCGGTGGCGCCGACAGGCCGGCGGGCTTGATGCCGCTGACGTCATTGCCGAACACCCAGCTATACGGCTGGCCGGTATGACCGTCGTAGAACGCGCTAATGCTGGTGGCGTAGTCGCCGAAGAAGCGATGCTGCCAGGTCAGCGAGGCGACCACGCGACGCGCGATCTCGAAATTGCTGTGGCTGGCCTTGTCCGCATTCGGCTGGTACACGGCGTCATTGGCCCAGGTGCTGGCGGCCACCTTCTCGTTGCCGGAGCTGACGTCGGTGGAGCGCCCGAACACCACGCCCAGCGAGCCGGACCAGTCGGAGTCGGCGGTGAACGGCCGGCTGAGCTTGAGCGTCAGGTAATCGGCCGAGCCGTTGCGGGTGTTGCTGAGGTAGATCACGTTGCCGAAGCGCTGGTCGCGGTTGGCACGGGCGCTGGCGCAGCTGCGGTCCGCGGTGGCGCACAGCGACTGGCCGGTCGGGCTCTTGCCGGTGACCAGGAAGGCGTTCGGGTCGGTGGTGTTCCAGTAGTTCAGGCGGCCATCTGGCAGCGCGCCGTTGGCACGGCCGAGATTGAGGTCCTGGAAGTACACGGCGTCACGCGTGGACAGATGCTCCACCTCGGCGGTGAACACGGTGTTCCACCACGGCAGCTGGCGGTCGAAGCCCAGGCTGGCCTTCCACACCGACGGCATGCGGAAGCGCGCATCGGTCACGTCCACTTCCGGCGAGCCACCCTTGCGCGCGCCGGCCGGGATCAGCGGGTTGTTCGGGTCGGCCGAGAAGCCGACGCCGTTCGACGCCGAATAGCTGGTCAGCGACACGCCATTATTGGTGTACGGATTGGACAGCCACACGCCCGGAGGTGCGCCCTCGGACAGGCCCACGCCGCCGCGCAGCTGCATCGCGCGCTCGCCATCGAAGCTGTAGTTGAACGAGATGCGCGGTTCGAACAGGCCGTTGCCGTCGAAGCTGGAGTTGTTCGGCGTGCCCGGATAGGCGGCATTGAACACCGGATTGGCCAGCGGCGAGCTGCTCACCTTGGGCAAGTCGTAGCGGAAGCCGTACTGCAGCGAGAGGTTGCCGATCTGCCAGGTGTCCTGCGCGAAGAAGCCCCACTGGTTCAAGGTCCAGCGCGCGGCGATGCTCTGCAGGTCGCCGTCGGTGGGACGGAACACGGAGTACTGGAACCAGTTGCCGGCAGCGAAGGCGTCGATGCTGGGGAAGGTGTACGCGCCGAACTCGGTACGGCCGAACAGGTTGTAGAACTTGTCGCGCTGGAAGTCGAAGCCGACCTTCACGTTGTGGTCGCCCAGCGCCCAGGTGCCGGCGAAGAAGGTGTTGAGGCTCTTGATGTTGAGGATGTTGTAGTGGCGGAACTCTTCCTCGCCCAGGTACACGCTCGGCCCGGTGATGGTGCTGCCGCTGATGTTGCCATTGGTGAACACGCGCACCTGCGGCTGCTGCGCGAACGGCACCGGCGTCGCGTCATAGGTGGTGTAGGACACCGCCGCCTCGGTGGAGAAGCTGTCGGTCCACGCATCGTAGGCATTGAGCACGTACTGCTTGCTCTCGCGGTGCTTGGTGAACCAGTAGCTGGAAAGGCTCAGGCTCGGCGTGGTCGACGACGTGCTGTAGCCATTGAGGTTGGGCTGGGTGCTCTTCACGCGGTCGAAGCGGAAGCTCACGCGATGGCCGTCGGCGATGTTCCAGTCCAGCTTGAACAGCGCGCGCTTCTCGTCCTGGTCGGCGCCGGCGGCGTTGACCCCGCCGGGCTTCATGCCGCGCTGGCTGGCGATCTGCGTGATGCGGTCGATATCGGCCTGGGCGATCGGCACGATATTGCCCTTGCCGGAACCTACCGGGCCGAAGTTCGGCGCGGCGGCGATCGTCTTGGATTCCTCGACGTTGGCGAAGAAGAACAGCTTGTCCTTGATGATCGGACCACCGAAGGTGGCACCGCCGGTCCATTGGCGCTTGTAGCCGGTGAACTGGTTGCCGGCGCGGTCCTTGCCCACCCAGCCGTCGGCGTTGCGGTAGGCGTAGTAGGTGGAGCCGTGGAAATCGTTGGTGCCGCTCTTGGTGACGATGTTGATCGCCGCGCCCACCGCGCGCCTGTTGGCCACGTCGTAGTTGGCGGTGGAGATGTTGTATTCCTCGATCGCATCCAGCGCCACCGGCTGGTTGAGCGCCGGCAAGCCGTTGTCTTCCAGGCCGAACGAGTCGTTGGTCGGCACCGCGTCAATGCTGATGTTGTTGTAGCGGCTGTTCTGGCCCAGTGCGGAGATCTCGCCCTTGCTCTTGTTGGTGACCGTGATCATCGGGTCCATCCGCGCGATGTCCTGGATCGAGCGGTTAGGGATCGGCAGCACCTTCAGCTCGCGCTGCGAGACATTGGTGCTGATGCCCTTGGCGTCCGGCTGGAAGATCTGCGCCATCGCCACCGCCGAGCTGTCGGCGCTGACCTGCACGCCCTGCAGGTTGGTGGCATTGGCCGCGGCGGCGCCGAGGCTCAGGTCCAGCGTGGTCTCCTGCGCCAGCTGCAGGTACACGCCGTCCTTCTCGGCGGACGCCTGGCCGTCCTTGCTCACGGTGACGTCGAACGGACCGCCCACGCGCAGGCCCTGCGCCTTGTAGCGGCCGTCGGCGTCGGTGCTGACCACCTGGGTGGTGCCGGACGGCACGTGCACGATCTGCACGCGCGCACCGGCCACGGGCTGGCCCGCGGCGTCGAGCGCACGGCCGCTGAGCGAGGAGGAGGTGTTCTGCGCGAAGGCCGGAGTGGCCAGCAGCGAGGCGATGACGAGCGGCAACAGCCGCGCACGCGGACTGACGTTCATGTCGTTCCTTTTCCCTTTATTCGGCGGACCGGGCCGCCCCCAGAAAGCCACCCGAAAATGGGGTGGCGAAAACGGCGGAGATTAGAGGGGGTTTGTGACGGGGAGGTGATGTGGCCGTCACAGTGCGCGAGATAGAGCCCCTCTCCCGTCGGGAGAGGGGTTGGGGTGAGGGTACGGGCGGAGTGGGACGCTTCACTCCGGCCGTACCCTCATCCGGCTGCCGCCACCTTCTCCCGGAGGGAGAAGGATTCCAACTTGGAAGTGGCCTCAGATTGCCAACCGCTCTAGTCAGAGTGGCCGAATTCCAGCCCCGCGCCGCGCCATGCGATGCTACGCGCCACGCGATACCGCGCCTTACGGGAAGCTGCCGACTTGTCCTTCCTGCGCCTCTACCTGCGCGTGCTCGGCCTGCTGGCGCCGGAGCGCAAGCTCGCCATCTCGCTGGGCCTGGCCAACCTCGCCCTGGCCGGCGTGTTCTTCCTGGAACCGGTGCTGTTCGGCCGCGTGGTCGATGCGCTGGCGGCGCCGTCCCCGGCCGGCGCGCCGCGGCTGATCGCGTGGTGGGCCGCGGCAGGTTTCGGCGGGGTGCTGGCCGGCGTCTGGGTCTCGCTGCATGCGGACCGCCTCGCCCACCGCCGACGGCTGGCCGCAATCGCGCTGTTCTTCGAGCATGCGTCGGCGCTGTCGCTGGGCTTCCACAGCGAACACCACACCGGGCGCCTCGCGCGGATCATGAACAACGGCGTGGGCAATCTGTTCGGCTTGTGGCTGGGCTTCTTCCGCGAACAGCTCGCCACCTTGCTGGCGATCCTGGTGATGATCCCGCTGGCGCTGTGGATGAACTGGAAACTGGCCTTGCTGATGGTGGCGCTGATGCTCAGCTTCGCCACCTTCAATGCCATTGCGGTGCGCCGCACGCACCGCGCGCAGGGCGAGGTGGAGGAGCTGCACCATCAGATCGCCACCCGCGCCGGCGATGTGTTCGGCAATGTCACGGTGGTGCAGAGCTTCACCCGCCTCGCCGCGGAATCCGCCGCGCTGAAGGACATGATGCGGCGCGTGCTGGATGCGCAGTATCCGGTGCTGCGCGGCTGGGCGATCCTGTCGGTGCTCAATCGCGCGGCCAGCACGCTCACCATCGTTGCGATCTTCGCGCTGGGCAGCGCGCTGCATGCGCGCGGCGAGGTGACGGTGGGCGGCATCGTCAGCTTCGTGGGTTTCTCGATGATGCTGATCGGACGGCTGGAGCAGCTGGCCAACTTCATCTCCGGCCTGTTCTTCCAGAGCCAGTCGCTGCGCGACTTCTTCGCGGTGCTGGACGAGCGCCCGGCCATCGTCGACACGGTCGACGCCAAGGACTTGCCCGCGGTGCGCGGCGAAGTGGCGTTCGAGCACGTCAGCTTCGGCTACGACCCGGTGCAGCCCGCGCTGCACGACCTGAGCTTCCGCGCCGAACCCGGCAGCACCATCGCCCTGGTCGGCCCCACTGGCGCCGGCAAGACCACGGCGCTGAGCCTGCTCTACCGCGCCTACGATCCCAGCGGCGGGCGCATCACCATCGACGGCCACGATATCCGCGAGATCACGCTGGAATCGCTGCGCTGGAGTATCGGCGTGGTATTCCAGGATCCGGGCATGTTCTACCGCTCGATCCTGGACAACCTGCGCGTGGGCAAGCCCGACGCGGATCACTCCGAGATCGAGGCGGCCGTGGTCGCGGCCGAGGCAGCCGCCTTCATCGCGCGCAAACCCGAAGGCTACGAAACCATGGTGGCGGAGCGTGGCCGCTCCCTCTCCGGCGGTGAACGGCAACGGCTGGCGATCGCCCGAGCGATGTTGAAGAACGCGCCGATCCTGGTGCTGGACGAAGCCACCAGCGCGCTGGACAACAGCACCGAGGCGCGCATCCAGCGCGCACTCGATGCGCTGACGCGTGGACGCACCACGTTCGTGATCGCGCATCGGTTGTCCACCGTGCGCAATGCCGATTTGATCCTGGTGCTGGATCAGGGGCGGCTGGTGGAACAAGGGCGCTTCGAAGAATTGATCCGGCGCGGCGGGTTGTTCGCGCGACTGGCCGAGGAAGGCAAGTTCGCGCCGGATGCCGAAGAGGTGAAATAGTGAACAGACCGCGTAGATTGGGGTGAGCGGTAGGTCAACCGTGTTTTCGGAAATACAACCACGCCGCCACGGCCAGGATCACCGCCGGCAACAGATTCGCCAGCATCGGCGGCACGCCGTAGACGGTGCCGAAGTTCACCATCGCCTTCTGCAGGAAGTACCAGCCGATGGCGAGCAGGATGCCGATGAACATGCGCTTGCCCAGGCCGCCGGAACGCAGGGTGCCGAAGGCGAACGGCATCGCGCACAACACCAGCACCAGCACGTTCAGCGGATACAGCGCACGCGTCCAGAACGCCACCGCGTACACGCCGGGGTTCTGGTTGTTCGCTTCGAGGTAGCGGATATTGCGGCGCAGATCGCGCATCGGCAGGTATTGCGGCTGGATCACCGACTGCTCCAGCACCTGCGGGTTGAGGCTCGAATCCCATTGTTCCTGCGGGCTCACCTTGCTGTGCGTGCCGGCGTCGTCGAGCGTGGTGCTGCGCACGTCGCTCATGATCCAGTGCCGGCCGTCGTGCTCGGCGGTCTTCGCCCAGTCGAAGCGGGTGAGCTGGCCGTCCTTGCTCAGCGTGAACACGCGCACGTCGGCCAGCTGCACCGTGCTGCGCTCGTCGTGCTGCTTGGCCATCGCGGCCTTGGCGTTGATCACGCGGTCGCCGTCGCGCGCCCACAGGCCCATATTGCCGGCCATGCCGATGTTGCTGGACTTCATGCGCAGCTGCATCGCCTGCGCCTGGCGGTCGCCCCAGGGCGCGGCGGTTTCGCCGAGGATCACCACGCCGAGGATCATCACCGCCACCACGCCCACCGCCGACACGCCGATGCGCAGCTTGGACATGCCGGCGGCGCGCAGCGCGGTCAGCTCGCCGCTGGCGGCCAGGCCGCCGAGGCCGAGCAGGCCGCCGATCAGTGCCGAGTGGCCGAACATCTCGTACATGCGGCGCGGGAAGGTGACCAGCACGTACACCACCGCATTGGTCAGCGTGTAGCCGTTCTTGCCCACCGCGCCAAGCTGGCGCAGCAGTTGCAGCACCGCGTCCAGGCCGGTCAGCAGCAGCCACACGGTGAACAGCGAGCCGAGCACCGTGGTGCCGATCAGCCAGTCCACCCGCTTGAGCCGCAGCGACACGGCCATCAGGCTTTGCCCTTGCGCGGGGCGCGCGCCACGTACTGGTTGCGGAACATCCACGCGGCGCCGCCCAGGATCAGCAGGCTCACCAGCCACAGCGGCCCGGCATTGTGCCAATGGCCCTTGATGATCTGGCCGCGGCACAGCGCCAGCAGGTTGAAGTAGAGGAAGAACGCGGCCACCGCCAGCATCATGCGGCCGTAGCGCGGCTCGCGCGGGCTCTGCTTGGACATCGGCAGCGACAGCATCATCAGCACCACCGCCATCAGCGGCACGGTGATGCGCCAGGCGAATTCGGCGCGCGCGTCGGCGCTGGTGACGCGCGACAGCGCGATGGTGTCCAGGGTGTGCGCGGGATCTTCGTCGCTGTCGTCGTTCTGCACGTTGGACAGCGCTGCGTCGTTGCGCGCGTAATTCAGCTTGCGCCAGTTGTCGGCGCCCAGCGGTATTTCGTACTGCCAGCCGTCGTGCAGCGAGAGATAGCGGCCGTCGCCGCTGCTGTCCTGGTAGAGCTGGCCGCTGCGGCCGGTGACCACTTTCAGCACCGGCGGACCGTTGTCCTTGCCGGCGCGCTCGGTGACCATCAAGGTGCTGCCCAGCACGCTGCCGTCGCGGCTCAGGCTGTCGACGAAGATGATGCCGCCCTTGCCCGGCAGCTGGGTGAAGCGGCCGGCATCGAGGCCGGCGGCGATCACCGAGCGGTTGGCATTGGCCACCAGCGCATCGGAGGTGCGCGCCGCCCACGGCCCCAGCCACATCGACACGATGCCTGCCAGCAGCGCCAGCGCCAGCGCCAGCAGGCCGACCGGACGCAGCAGGCCCATCGGTCCCATGCCGGACGAGGCCAGCACGTGCATTTCACTCTCGCGGTACATGCGGCCCAGCGCCCAGAACACGCCGAGGAAGCCAGCCAGCGGCAACAGGTTCGAGAGGCCGTCGAGCATGTTCAGGCCCAGCACCTGGAACATCACGCTGGCGGGAAAGCTGCCGTTGGCGACCTGCTGCAGCACGCGGGCGAACGCCGAGCCGGCCATGATGACCAGCAGCACGATAGCTACGGCAGCGACCGTCTGGGCCAGTTCCCGCAGGAAGTATCGGTCGAGGATGCTCAGCATGAGGTAAAGTTAAGGGCTCCGTGCCGCTCCCCGCTCGGGTCCGGCAAACCCCAAGTCTAGCCTGTCCGCCGCTCTGGCAGGACCTCCGCAGGATCTTATCAATGACGCTTCAGTTCAGCCTCGGCCCGGTCGCTCCCGAAACCGTCGACACCCCCTGCCTGGTGGTCGGCGTGTACGAGAACGGCGTGTTCAGCAGCGCGGCCGCCCGCCTGGACACAGCCGCCCAGGGTGCGCTGAAGCGCCAGGTCGAAAGCGGCGACATCAGCGGCAAGGCCGGCAGCACCAACCTGCTGTTCGCACCGGAGGGTGTGGTCGCCCGGCGCGTACTGGTGGTGGGCCTGGGCAGCCAGAAGTCGTTCGACGGCGCGCGTTTCCATAAGATCTGCCAGGAAGCGGCCCGCGCCCTGGGCCGGCTGCCGATCGAGGCCGCGGTGTCCTGCCTGACCGAGGTCGACGTGCCCGGCCGCGACGCCGCCTGGCGCGTGCGTATCGCCGCGCTGGCCGCCGACCACGCGTCCTATCGCTACACCGCCACCTTCAAGCCGCGCGAGAAGAGCACGCAGCCCGAGCTGGGCGCGCTGGCCTTCGCCGGCTCCGACGAAGGCAAGGCCGGCCTGGACCAGGCCGCCGCCATCGCCGAGGGCGTGCGCTTTGCCCGCGAGCTGGCCAACCTGCCGCCGAACATCTGCAACCCGGCGTATATCGCCAACCAGGCGCAGGCCTTCGCCGAAGGCCATGAACAGGTCGAGTGCCGCGTGCTCGACCATGTGGAAATGGAAACGCTGGGCTTCGGCTCGCTGCTCGCGGTCGGTCGCGGCTCGGCCAACAAGCCCAAGCTGGTGGTGCTGGAATACAAGGGTGGCGTCGAGGGCGACAAGCCCTACGCCTTCGTCGGCAAGGGCATCACCTTCGATACCGGCGGCATCAGCCTGAAGCCCGGCGCCGGCATGGAAGAAATGAAGTACGACATGGGCGGCGCGGCCGGCGTGCTCGGCGCCTTCGTCGCCACCGTGAAGATGGGCCTGCCGGTCAACCTCGCCTGCGTGGTGCCGGCGGTGGAGAACATGCCCGACGGCGACGCCTACCGTCCCAGCGACGTGCTGACCAGCCTCTCCGGCCTGACCATCGAAGTGCTCAACACCGATGCCGAAGGCCGCCTGATCCTGTGCGACGCGCTCACCTACACGGCGCAGACCTTCCAGCCCAAGGTGCTGATCGACGCCGCCACGCTCACCGGCGCCTGCGTGGTCGCGCTGGGCAAGCACGCCACCGGCCTGATGAGCAAGCACGACGACCTGGCCGCCGAACTGCTCGCCGCCGGCGAGGCCTCGCTCGACCGCGCCTGGCGCCTGCCGCTGTGGGACGACTACCAGGTGCAGCTCGATTCCGGCTTCGCCGACGTGGCCAACATCGGCGGCAAGAACGCCGGTGCGATCACCGCCGGCTGCTTCCTGGCCCGCTTCACCGAAGGCCAGCGCTGGGCGCATCTGGATATCGCCGGCACCGCCTGGGACGAAGGCCGCAAGGGCATGGCCACCGGCCGCCCGGTGCCGCTGCTGGCGCAGTGGCTGCTCGACCGCGTCGCCGAATAAGCAGGCACCCAATGCCCCGCGCCGACTTCTACCTGATCGACAAGCCGCGCTTCCGCGAGCAGCCCCTGCTGCTGGTGTGCGAACTGGCCAAGCGCGCGTTCGCGGCGCAGCAGCCAGCGCTGGTGCTGGCTCGCGATTTCGAGCAGGCCGAGGCGATCGACCAGCTGCTGTGGGATTTCGACGAGGACGCCTGGATTCCGCACCAGATCGCCGGCGATGACGACGACGACAACACCGCCGTGCTGATCGTGCCGCCCGGCGTGGAGACGCCGGACCGCCCGATGCTGATCAATCTGCGCGAGACCTGCCCCGCCGGACGCTACGAACGCGTGCTGGAAGTGGTCGCGGCGGAGCATGCCGAGCGCGAGGGTTCGCGTACGCGCTGGGCGGAGTACAAGCGGCTGGGGATCGAGGTCGCCAAGCACGATATGTGATGGAAGCCCCTCTCCCATCGGCGACCCGAAGGTAGTCCCCGTGGAAGAGAGGGGTTGGGGTGAGGGTACGGGCGGAGCGCAAGAGTGATGTGCATCGCTCCGGTCGTACCCTCATCCGCCTGCCGGCACCTTCTCCCGGTAGGAGAAGGATTCCAAATTGAAACGCGCGGTGATTACGCGGCCGGTTCGACGTTTCGCTCAGCCACCACGATGCCCGCCAGCGCTTCCGCCAACTGCTCGCCCGTCAGCGGCTTGCGCAGGAAGCCATCCATCCCCGCCGCGCGCGCACGCTCTTCCTCGTCGCCGCCCGAACGTGCGGTGATCGCGATGATCGGCAGATGCGCACCGTTGCTTTCGCGCTGGCGGATCAGCCGCGCGATCTGGAAACCATCCACACCGGGCAGGTCCAGATCCAGCAGCATCGCGTCGACGTCGTTCTGCGCCAACTCGGTCATCGCGGCCAGGCCGTTGCCGACGTAGCGCACCAGATGGCCCTGCCGTTCGAGCAGGCCGCGCACCACCGCCGCGATGATCGTGTCGTCCTCCACCAGCAGCACGCGCAGGCCGGTGGCGCCGGTGGCGCGCACCGGAGCGGCGCTGGCCGCGGCCTCCTCCTGCACCACTTCCAGCGGCAGGTGCACGTGGAAGCTGCTGCCGTGGGCGACCTTGGATTCGAGTTCGATATGGCCGCCCATCAGCGCCACCAGCTCGCGGCAGATCGCCAGCCCCAAACCGCTGCCGGCGCGGCGCTGCGGTCCGTTGGCCTGCTCGAAGCGCTGGAACAGCCGTGCCTGGCTGGCTTCGGGAATGCCGGGGCCGGTGTCGATCACGCTGAAGCGCAATTCGTTGCCTTCGCGCCGCGCGCGCAGGATCACGCTGCCGCGCTCGGTGAATTTCAGCGCGTTGTTGGCCAGGTTGAGCAGGATCTGCTGCACGCGCAGCGCATCGCCCATCACCCGCGCCGGCAGGTCGTCGGCGATCTCCAGCTTGAAGGCCAGGCCCTTGCTGCGTGCCTGGCCCTGTTCCAGCGCGGCGATATCGCGCAGCAGCGCGCGCGGATCGAACGGCGCCAGGTCCAGCGACAGTTTGCCGGCCTCGATACGCGCCAGGTCCAGCGCGTCGTTGAGCAGTTTCAGCAGCATCTTGCCGGAGCGCTGGATCGCCTCGGCATATTCAACGTGCTGCGCGCCCAGACCACTATTGAGCAGCAGCTCGGCCATGCCCATCACGCCGGTCATCGGCGTGCGGATCTCATGGCTGAGCGTGGCCAGGAACTGCGTCTTGGCCGCGCTGGCCTGCTCGGCGAGGCGGCTGCGCTGTTCGGCCAGTTGCATCTGATGGCGCTGCGCCAGCCGGCGGCGCCATACCAGCAGCGCCATCCAGGCGAACATGGCCACCGCCAGCACATACATGCACCAGGCCCACCAGCGCTCCCACGGCGGCGCCTGCACGTGCACCTGCAGCGGCGCGGAGATGCGTCCCCACACGCCGTCGGCGCCGGCGCCCATCACGGTCAGCGTGTAGTCGCCCGGCGGCAGGCTGGCGAACTCACGTTCGCCGCGCGTGCCGGTGTCGACCCATTCGGTATCCAGGCCTTCCAGGTGGAAGCGATAGTGGTTCACCGCCGGATCGATATACGAGAACACGCGCGCTTCGATATTGAGGCCGCGCGCATGCCAGTCCAGCTCGAGCGGTCCATGGCCGAGCGCAGCCGGCTGCAAGCCGTTGCGGCCGCGCACGCTCACGCCGGTGATCGCCACCTGCGGCGACGGCGCCTCGGCTTCGTCCAGGTCGGGATTGAAAGCGACCACGCCGCCCATGGTCGGCGCATAGATATAACCATCCGCCATGGCCGCGTAGCCGCGCACGAATTCGCCGTTGCTCAAGCCGTCCTGCAGGCCGAAGGTGCGGAAACTGCCGCTGTCCGGATCGAAGCGGCGCATGCCGTCGCGGCCCAGCATCCACACGCGTCCGCGGTGATCCAGCGCCAGGTCCGCCACGTTCGCCGAGGGCCAGCCCTGGCGCGCGTCGACGCGGCGTTCCAGCACGAAGTGCTCGCCTTCGCGGCGATAGCGCTCCAGGCCATCCGGACGCGCCATCCACAGATGCTTGCTGTCGGGAGTGAAGATGAAGGCGTCGACCTTGCGGTCGTTGCGGATGCCCGGCACCGGCTCGAAATGATCGTAGCTGCGGTCCAGCCGCCACAGGCCGCCGTCGCTGGCGTACCAGAACACGCCGTCGATCAAGGTGAGCTGCGCACCCCAGCGCGTCTTCTCTTCGGCGGGCAGGAAGCTCACCGGCGTCACTTCGAGCGTGTCCTGGTCCACCCGGAACAAGCCTTCGGTGAACGTACGCGCGTACAGCTTGCCGTCCGGGCCGACCTCCACTTCCAGCGGATGCACCATGCCGCGTTCGGCGGTGGGCACCTTGTCCAGCTTGCCGCGGGCATAGCGATACAGGCTGCCCTGGGTGGCGACCCACAGGCGGCCCTGGTCGTCCTCGGTCATGCCGCTCACGTCGCCGCGCATTTCGGTGATGACGTGTTCGGCCTTGCCGGTGACCGGGTCGAGCTTGTCGACGCGGCCGCCGCGCTCGCCTACCCACACGCGTCCGTCGTGGCCGCGCGCCATCGCGGTGGCGACACCGTCGCGCAGGCTGTCGGCGTCTTCCGGGATATGCGTGAAGCGGCTGACCCCGCCCCAGCCCGGCGCGAGATAACCCACGCCGCCATCGAACAGCGCGACCCACAGGCCGCCTTCGCGGTCCTGCTTGATCGCCCACACCCAGGTGCCAGGCAGGTTGCCGTACAGCAGCGGCTGGTCCAGCAGCTTCTTGACCGGGCCGCCGGGCCGCATCTGCAGATACAGGCCCCGCTGCGTGCCGATCCACAGGCGCCCGGCGCGGTCGCGCACGCTGCTGAGCACGTTGAAGTCGGCGATGTCCTTGCAGAACTTGCGCGCCACGCCGTCGGCGCCGATCACCAGCAGGCCGTGCGCCGCGGCGACGCGCACTTCGTCGCCGTCGCCTTCGATGCGCCACACCGAGATGGTTTCCTTCGGGTCTTCCTGCGGCACCTGGCTCATGCGGCCGTCCGGCTCGCGCACGTAGACGCCTTCCTCGGTGCCGATCCAGATGCGGCCCTTGGGATCCATATACAGCGCGCCCACCGCGCCGAAGCCGCTGGGGTCGTTGCTCGGCGGCGGCGCGGCGATGTGGTCGAAGCCGCTGCCGTCCGGCCGCATGCGGTCCAGGCCGTGCTGGGTACCGATCCACAGCGCACCGTCCGGGCCGACGATGGCATCCCATACCTTGTCGCTGGCGATGCTTTCGGGGACGGCCGGATCGTGCGCCCAATGCTGGAACGTCTGCGTGGCCGGATCGAAGCGGTTGAGGCCTGCTTCCAGTCCGGCCGCCCACAGCTGGCCCTGGCGGTCGAACAGCAAGGTGGCGATGCCGTTGTCGTGCAGCGAGCGCGGATCGTCCGCCACATGGCGGTACACCTTGAAGGCCACGCCGTCGTAGCGCGCCATGCCGCCCTTGGTGCCGAACCACATGGCGCCGTCCGGCGCCTGCGCCACGGCATACACGCTGCTGCTGGGCAGGCCATTGAAGGTGCCGTAGCGGCGGAATTGCGGCGTGGGCAGCACGCCGGCCGCGGCGGTCGACGCCGCCGGCGCCGGCGCCGAGGCACGCCCTTCCGCGGCCTTGTCGGCGACGGATGCCGATGGCGCGAGCAATGCCATGCCCAACAGCAGTGAAGACAACATGAATTTCCCCCTAAGCAGGCGGATCATGCCAAATCGGACAGACGGGTACGAGAGCAGAAGTGTGAAGATTGCCTTCACCGCGAATACCGCACGCGTAGCGCTTCCGAGGCCCCGCATAGAATGCCCGTCATGCCCCGCCGCTCACGCCTGCTGATTGCCGCGCTCGCCCTTGCCGCCCTGGCCTGGCTGCTGTTCGCCGCGGCCGAACGGGCGCTGGCCCTGGCCCAGCGCTTCCTGCAATTGCCGGCCTGGCTGCAATGGACGCTGGGCAGCGCGCTGGGCCTGTTCGCGCTGGCCGGCCTGGCGGTGCTGTGGTGGGTCCTGCGGCCCCGCCGTGCGCGGCGCGCGGTCGCCGCGCCGGACCGCGGCACGCTGGAACGGCGCATCGATCAATTGCATACGCGCGGCGCCGACACCGGCACGCTCGCCGCGGAACTGGGCGAACTGGACCGCCGCCGCGGCGAGGCGCGCGTCTACGTGGCTCTGTTCGGCGAGATCTCCACCGGCAAGTCCACCCTGCTGCGCGCGCTCGCACCGCAGGCCAGTGTGGCCAGCGATGCGCGCGGCGGCACCACGCGGCAGGTGGTCCATATCGACGGCGCACTGCCCGATGGACGGCCGCTCACCCTGGCCGACGTGCCCGGCAGCCGCGAAGCCGGCGGCGAGGCGCGCGAAACGCTGGCGCGCGACGAGGCGCTGCGTGCGCATGTGGTGGTCTATGTCTGCGCCGGCGACCTCACCCGCAGCCAGGCGCAGGAGGTGCGCTGGCTCGGTGAGTTCGGCAAGCCGCTGCTGGTGGTGCTCAACAAGGCCGACCAGTGGAGCGCGACGGAGCTGGCGTCATTGCTGGAGCGCCTGCGCAAGCAGACGGCCGACGACGCGGCGAGCGTCGTTGCGGTCAGCGCCGGCGGCAGCGAGCGTTTCCAGCGCGCGCTGCCGGATGGTGGCGTCGAACAGGTCGAGCGCCAGCGCAAACCCGCCATCGATGCACTGTGGAAAGCACTGACCCGACTGTCCTCTCCCGGCGCCGAAGGCCTGGAAGGACAACGCGAACGCGCCGTGCTCGCCGGCCTGCACGAACGCATCGGCAGCATGGAAACGCAGACCCGTGCCCTGGAAGCCCAACGCATCGTGCGCCGCTACGCACGCCGCGCGGTGATCGGTGCGCTGGCCGCGATCGCACCCGGCAGCGACCTGGTGATCCAGGGCGCGCTGGCCACCGCGCTGACCCGCGAACTGGCCAGGCTTTATGGCGTACCGGTGAGCGACGTGCAGATCGACGATTTCCTGCGCCAGGCGCGGCTCACCCTGCGCACCGGCAGCTCCCTGGTGCTGGCCATCGCCGGCAATGCGCTGAAGGCGTTTCCCGGCCTGGGCACGCTGGGCGGCGGCGTGCTGCATGCCTTCGCGTATGCGCTGATCTTCGACAGCCTGGGGCAGGCACTGGCCGCCTCGCTGGCCGAACGCGAATCGCTGGACCAGGAGGATGCGGCCGGCAAGCTCAAGGCTCTGCTGGCCGATGGCAGCGGGGCGCGCATGAAGGAACTGGCGAGCCTGACCCTGGACGCGTGGAAGGAAAAAGCGCAGCCGTAGGTTGGGGTGAGCCGCAGGCGAACCCCAACGATGCGATGCGTTCGGGCGCAGGCATGTTGGGGTTCGCCTGTGGCTCACCCCAACCTACGCCGGTCTCATATGCACTTACCCATAGCGTCGCCGCCAACGCCACGCCAGAGAAACAATCCGTTCGGCGTCCGCCCGCTGGCGCCCCCTTCCGCCTTCGGCCAGACTTCCCCGTCATGTCCTTCGCCCGCGCCATCGCCCTCACCCTGATCCTGGCTGCCTGCGCCGCCGGCGCGCACGCCGCGTCCTCGAGCTACCGCTACGACACCACTCACAGCCAGATCGTTTTCAGCATCGACCACAACGGCTACTCGCGACCGTTCGGACGGTTGCATATCGCCAAGGGCTGGCTGCGCTTCGACCCGGATGACTGGAGCCGCTCCGCCACCGAACTGGATATCGACCTCGCCTCGCTGGACCTCGGCGACGCGGACTGGAACAAAGCCGTGCTCGGCGGGTCGTACCTCGACAGCGCGGGCGCCCGCTACGCCCATTTCGTGTCCACCTCGGTGGAGCGCAAGGACGGCGACCACGGCGTGCTGCGCGGCAAGCTCACCCTGCGCGGCGTGACGCGCGAAGTGGAACTGCCGTTCAGCGCCAATCGCGTGGGCAAGACCATCTACGGACTGCATACCGTGGCCGGCTTCTCCGCGCGCACCACGCTGGACCGCAACGACTTCGGCATCACCGCCAATCCCAACTCGATCGGCCGCACGGTCACGGTATGGCTGGAGCTGGAAGCCATCCTCGACGACGCACCAGACAACGCACCAGATAACGTACCTGACAACCAGCAAAGCAATCCGGCCAAGGAGACACCATGAGCCTGCGCAGCAACGACCGCCAGTGGGGCTCGGTCGCCAAGTTCTTCCACTGGACCGTGGCCCTGCTGATCATCGGCAACGGCATCTTCGGCCTGTGCATGGACCTGGCGCACGGCCCGATGCAGAAGATCAACTGGCTGGCCCTGCACAAGTCGATCGGCCTGACGGTGCTGGCGCTGTTCGCGCTGCGCCTGCTGTGGCGGCTGAGCGATCGGCGGCCCAGGGAAGACGCCGCGCCGCGCTGGCAGCAGCTGGCCGCGCATACGGTGCATGGGCTGCTGTATGTGCTGATCGTGGCGCTGCCGCTCAGCGGCTGGTGGTTCAATTCGATCGCCGGCAAGCCGTTGCAGTTCTTCAAGCAATTCAACCTGCCCGCGCTGGCGCAAGCCAATCCCGACATGAGCGGCTTCGCCGGCGAGGTGCACGAGTATCTGTTCTGGTTCCTGGTCGCGCTGCTGGTGGCTCATATCGGCGGCGCGCTGAAGCATCATCTGAAAGACCGCGACAACACCCTGCTGCGCATGCTGCCCTTCCGTCGCCTGCGCGGCGATACCTCTCAAGGAGACCGCTGATGAAACGCCATGCCTTCGCCCCGCTGTTGCTCGGCCTTGTTCTCGGATCGGCCCTGCCCGGCCTGGCCGGCGCCGCCGACTATGCGGTGCAGCCCGCCGGCAGCACGCTGGGCTTCGCCAGCAGTTTCCAGGGCGCGTCCTTCAACGGCACGTTCGGCAAGTTCACCGCCGCGATCAGCTATGACGCCGCCAAGCTGGCCAGCTCGAAGTTCGACGTCGACGTCGACCTCGCCAGCGTCAAGACCGGCGACAAGGACCGCGACGGCGCCCTGCCCGGCTCCGACTTCTTCAACGTCGCCAAGTTTCCCAAGGCGCACTTCGTCACCACCGGCTTCCACCAGAACGGCGCGCAGGTGATCGCCGACGGCAACCTCACCCTGCGCGGCGTGACCAAGCCGGTCAGCCTCAACGTCAGCTTCAAGCCGGCCGGCGCGGGCGCCACGCTGGACGTGAGCGGCACGGTCAAGCGCCTGGCCTTCGGCGTGGGCGGCGGCGACTACGCCGACACCTCGGTGATCGGCGCCGACGTCAAGGTCAACGCGCACCTCGTACTCACCGCCAAATAATGACCGGCGACGCGCTGTGGCGGCGCCTGCGCGGCTGGCTGACCAAGCCAGACGAGCACGGCGCTGCCGCGGCACCGGCGGCGCAGCACGCGCAGGCGCGCATGGCCGACAGCCTGCGCCGCCTGCTGGATGACCCGGGCATCCCGCCGGCCATCCGCGAGGAACTGGCCGGCGACTTCGGCCGCATCGAAAGCATGCTCGAGCGGCTGCAACGCGGCGAGCTGCACGTGGCGGTGTTCGGCCGCGTCTCCGCCGGCAAGTCGGCACTGGGCAATGCGCTTCTCGGCCGCGAAGCCTTCACCGTCGGTGTCCTGCACGGCACCACCACCCAGGCCGAGCAGGCCGCGCTCGACGAGGCGCGCGAAGCGGGCCTGGTGCTGATCGACACACCCGGCATCAACGAACTGGATGGCGAGGCGCGCGAGCGGCTCGCCTTCGAAGTCGCCGAAGTGAGCGACCTGGTGATCTTCGTCGCCGATGGCGATCTCACCCGCGACGAACTGGATGCACTGAAGACACTGGCCGCCACCCAGCGCCCGGTGCTGCTCGCGCTCAACAAGGCCGACCGCTACGCGCCCGCCGAACGCGAGGCGCTGCTGGCGCAGTTGCGCGAACGCGCGCACGGACTGGTGCGCGAGGACGACGTGGTCGCCGTCGCTGCGCGTCCCACCCCGCAACGGCGCAGCGAAACCGACGAACACGGCCGCGAACATCTGCGCGAACTGCCGGCGCCGCCGGAGGTGGCGATCCTGCGCGAACGCCTGCTCGCCATCGCGCGGCGCGAAGGCAAGACGCTGTCCGCACTCAACGCCGGCCTGTATGCCAGCCGGCTCACCGACCAGGTCAGCGCGCGCATCGCCGAGAGCCGGCGCCGCCTGGCCGACAAGCTGATCCGCAACTACTGCCTGGCCAAGGGTGTGGCGGTGGCGCTCAATCCGATCCCGGTCGCCGACCTGCTTGCCGCGGCAGGCATGGATGCGGCGATGGTGCTGCAACTGTCGCGTGTGTATGGCCTGCCGCTGACGCGTGCCGAATCCGGCCGGCTGGTGGCGGTGATCTCCGCCCAGCTCGCCGCCTTGATGGGCGCGGTGTGGGGCATGCAGCTGGTCGCCTCGGCGCTGAAGGGTGTGACTGCGGGCCTGTCGGTGCTGGTCACCGCGGCCGCGCAGGGCGCCCTGGCCTGGTATGCCACGGTGCTGATCGGGCGCGCGGCGGAGCGCTACCTGGTCGCCGGCAAGTCGTGGGGCGAACTGGGGGCGAAGCGCGCGGTGGCGGAGATCGTCGCCGGGCTGGATCGCGATTCGATCCTGCGCGAGGCGCGCGAGGAGATCCTGCAGCGCCTCAGGTCGCGTTGATCTTCATTGCCAGGAAGGTGCGCACCGCCGCCGCATCGAACGGCCAGTCCAGCTCCCGCCCGTCGCGTGCATCGCGCAGCACCGGCACGCGGGTGCCGTAGCGCTCTTCCAGCTCCTGCGCGTCGTCCACCCATACGCTGTCGAAATCCGGCGCGCGCGCCTCGGCCATCACGGCCAGGGCCTGGTCGCACAGGTGGCAGTAGTCGCGCTGGTACAGGATCAGGTCGGCCATGGGGGAACAGGCATAGGGGAACAGACGGCAGCGTACGGACTGCGGGGTCGCAAGGGGATGCGTAGAATAGCGGGTTCCCCACCCAGCCCCAGCACATCGCCATGGCCGTCAGCGTATTCGACCTCTTCAAGATCGGCATCGGGCCGTCCTCCTCGCATACGGTGGGTCCGATGCGCGCCGCCGCGCGCTTCGCCGAGCGCTGGCTGGACGAGAAAGGCGTGCTCGGCCGCGTCACGCGCCTGCGCGCGGAGCTGTTCGGCTCGCTGGCCATGACCGGCCGCGGCCACGGCACCGACAAGGCCGTGCTGCTGGGCTTCGAAGGTGCGCACCCGGACACGGTCGATCCGGACCGCATCCCCGAAACGCTGGAACGCATCCGCCACAGCAAGCGCCTGCGCGTGCTGGGCAAGCACGAGATCGAATTCGACGAGAAGCGCGACCTGGTCTTCAACAAGCGCCAGAAGCTGCCGTTCCACACCAACGGCATGCGCTTCACCGCCTACGACGCCGAAGGCCATGAACTGGGCACGCGCGACTACTACTCGGTCGGCGGCGGCTTCGTCGTCAACCAGGACGAGGCAGCCGAAGACCGCATCGTCGCCGACACCACCGCCCTGCCCTATCCGTTCTCCACCGGCGACCAGTTGCTGGCGCTGTGCGAACAGCACCAGCTGACCATCGCGCAATTGATGATGGAGAACGAGAAGGTGTGGCGCAGCGAAGCGGAAACGCGCGCCGGCCTGCTCACCATCTGGCAGGCCATGCAGGACTGTGTCACCCGCGGCCTGCGTTCGCCCGGCACCCTGCCCGGCGGCCTGAAGGTGACGCGCCGCGCGCCGGCCATGGCGCACGAACTGCGCAACGAGCCGGAGGCGGCGCTGAAGGACCCGCTCACCATCCTCGACTGGGTCAACCTGTACGCGCTGGCGGTGAACGAAGAGAACGCCGCAGGCGGCCGCGTGGTCACCGCGCCGACCAATGGCGCGGCAGGCATCGTGCCGGCGGTGCTGCACTACTACCACCGCTTCTGCCCCAAATCGAACGACGACGGCGTGATCGAATTCCTGCTCACCGCCGCCGCGGTCGGCATTCTCTACAAGGAGAACGCTTCGATCTCCGGCGCCGAAGTCGGCTGCCAGGGCGAAGTGGGCGTGGCCTGCTCGATGGCGGCCGGCGGCCTCACCGCCGCGCTGGGCGGCAACGTGCTGCAGGTGGAGAACGCCGCCGAGATCGGCATGGAACACAACCTCGGCCTGACCTGCGATCCGATCGGCGGCCTGGTGCAGATTCCCTGCATCGAGCGCAATGCGATGGGTTCGGTGAAAGCGATCAACGCCAGCCGCATGGCGCTGAAGAGCGACGGCAAGCATCGCGTGTCGCTGGACAAGGTGATCGCCACCATGCGCGACACCGGCCGCGACATGAAGGACAAGTACAAGGAAACCTCGCGCGGCGGCCTCGCGGTGAACGTGATCGAGTGCTGAGGCGCGGGTGACGGCACGGCCGTAGCGCCGCTGTCACCTAGGGAAACACCTTATTGCGGGCCCATGACAGGCCGGCGCTGAATGCGTCGGCCTTTTTCTTTCATGGAGTGCGCGCCATGTTTCCCGTCGACGCAGGATCTTCCGTCCGCTACACGCCACCGGCCACGCCGCCTCCGCCCCCGCCGCACGTGGTGAAACCGCAGGAGACGGTCGCCACGGTCGCAAAAACTTACCAGGTGACGCCGGAAGAACTTGCGCGCACCAACCACATCACGGTGGACACCCAGCTCACCCCGGGCCAGCAGCTGCAGTTGCCGCCCAACGCGGTGCAGCCGGCCCAGACCGACGCCGCGCCCGCCACCCCGGTCACGCCGGCCGCCAAGACCGACGCCGCGATCAAGACCTACCAGCAGGCCGTGCAGGACCGCACCGACGCGACCCGCAACATGCCGCAGAACGGTGCGCTGCGGCAGGAAATCCGCCAGGGCGCGGACGACGCCGTGAACAAGGCGAAGACCGCGATGGACCAGGCCATCCACGACGAGATTGCCGGCGAAGTGGCCTTGCGCAACCAGGGCGTGCCCGGGCAGTTCCGTACGCCCACCGACCAGTTGGTGGCGAACGCGAGCGACGCGATCCTCGCCCGCCACCAGGGCGACGCTGGCGCCACGCCGCTGATCAAGGATGCGGTGCACGGCTACCAGGTCCAGGCCAAGGCCGATGCGCTGATTCCCGGCTACTACGGCGACTGGAGCGCGGCGGACAAGCTCAAGGGCATCAACCTGCAAGGCCAGCCCAAGGAAGTGGTGGATGCCGTGCTGGCCGATCCGCGCGTCAAGCAATGGGTGGCCGATGCCGCGCACGATGCCACCGGCAAATCGGCGGCCGACTGCGCCAAGTACCTGGCCGATCTCACGCGCCAGTCGCCGGATCTCGGCCGCGCCGTCACCACGCAGTGGTGGAACGCGCAGGACGACGCCTCGTGGATGTCGGGCAACAGCGAAGTGCTCAGTGCGATGTCCGATCCGCAGGTCTATCGCGACCTGTCCGTGGTCTATCGCAACCTCGGCGGCAGCGACGCCGGCCAGGCGATGCAGCGCGACTTCGCCGGCGACGTCGCCAAGTATCTGGAAAAGAATTCCATGCTTGCCAACCGCACGGATGTGCTGCAGGCGATCTCCGACGGCGGCGATCCCGCGCTGGCGCTCGCGGTGGCGAGCAACCTGCAGGCGGATGGCAAGAGCGACCTGGCCATGCAGATGGTCAGTTCCGTCAAGCTCGGCATGGGCAACCTGCAGCGCAATACGCTGAAGCAGGACATGCAGGACTACGCCAAGCAGACCGAAGAGCTCAACAACCTGATCAAGGATCTCGGCCCCGGCCTCACCGCCGATCAGAAACAGCAGGCCATCCAGAAATACATCGAGGGCAAGGGCAAGGACTGGCAGGACCAGTTGAAAGCGCACAAGGACAAGCTCGTCGCCGACGTGCGTGCGCTGGACCTGGACATCACCTCGCTCACCGACGTGCCCGACAACCTCAAGAGCTATGGCCTGACCAAGGAAGGCGCCGCCAAGCTGCTCGACGACGACACCACCAAGCAGTCGATCGAATTCGCCGCCACCCAGGACCCCAGCGTGTTCGACGGCCCCGAAGGCGGCGAAGCGGCCAAGCTGCTGATCGAGCTGGGGCACAAGGACAAGGACTTCACCGCTGCCGTTGGCAAGGCCTATGTGGTGAGTCACCTGATGCCGTCGCTGGGCGAGATGAATCCGTCCGACGATGCCAGCATCGCCAAGGTGAAGCAGGCGCTGGAGTCGTTCCGCGGCGTCGGTGCGCAGATGCTCGGCATCCCGCAGGACGAAGTGGACAAGGGCATCAACAAGCTGGAAGAAGTGGTCAACTCGCTGCGCACCGAAACGCTGGCGGATGCCAAGCAAGGCAAGGCGGTCAACGAGTTCGCTTCGGTGCAGAAGGAACTGAAGGAACTGAAGGAACTGCCCTTCAGCGACGCCAAGGCCGGCATGCTGTTCCGCACGATGGCGCTGGGCATCACCGGCGCGGCCTTTATCAGCCAGACCGGCAAGACCATCGAAGACCCGACCGTGCAGAACGTGATCGGCTCGCTGGCCTTCGGCCTGGACCTGGCACCGGCCAAGAACGCTTTGACCGGCACCATCCAGGCGCTGGACAAGAACAACGTGCTCGAACAGTGGGGCCATGCGGCGCCGGAGCTCACCGAGAAATTCATCGGCGTGCTCAACGTCGCCTACTTCGCCGCCGGTGCGGTGCAGGGGGTAGCCGATCACGACTATCCCACCGCGATCTTCTCCGGCGTCGGCGCGGGCGGCGCGGCACTGGCCGCATTCGGCGGCGAGGAAATGCTGGGCGGCTTCGCCGGCCCGATCGGTATCGCGGTGGCCACGATTGCGGTGGTGGCGCTGCACTTTATCGAGCAGCACCACAAAGAGCAGGAATACCAGGAAGCGCAGAACAAATTCCTGGAAGGCGCCGGCATCGAGAACAAGGACGAGCGCGAGGCGCTGATCGGTGCGGGCCCGGATCAGCTCAACGCGATGCGCGCGCGTGGCATCACGCCGGAAAACATCCAGGAAATCGCCGAGACCGATCCGCGCCTGCTGCATATCGCGTATGGCACGGATGGCCAAGGGCGGCCGTACTAAGCGGAAATTTTCTTCCGCACATCCGCTGCAAGCCGTGACGCGCCACGCGCGTCGCGGCGCAAGAACCTGAGTATAGGGAAACTACGTATTGCCGCTCGATGACAGCGGGTCTAAATGCCATTGCCAGTCCCCACGGCAATACGGCAAGGAGTCCGCCATGACAGTCATCGCTGCGAATGATTTCGGCAACTACGCACAGCCCCAGCTGCCCCCGCCATCGACCCATACCGTCAGCGGCAACGAGACGGTCACGCAGGTTGCGCAGCGGTACGGTGTTGCGCCGGAAGAGCTGGCGCGCGGCAATAACATCAGTGTCGACACTGCGCTGTCGCCTGGCCAGGTGCTGACCTTGCCGGCCCATGCGGTGGCGAACGCCACGCAAGCCGCACCGGCGACGCAGACGCCAGCGCAAATGACCGACGCGGCGATTGCCGCGTACCAGGGTGCGCTGAAACAGCGCGACGACGACATGCGCAGCGCGCCACGCAATGCCGGCCTGCGCGCCGATCTGGACAGCACCGAGCAGGATCGGATCGATGCGGCGAAGAAGACCATGAATCAGGCCATCGCCGATGAAGTGGCCGGCGAGGTGGCGTTCCGCAACCAGGGCACACCGATCGCATTCCGCACGCCGACCGATCAGCTGATCGACAACGCCGGCAACGCGATCGTGGCGCGGCATCCTGGCGATGCGACGCTCGCCGCGACGATCCAGGGCGCCGTGGATACTTACAAGTTCCAGAACCAGGTGAACGGACTGATCCCGGAGTACTCCGACGGCACCAGCGCGGCCGACAAGCTCAAGGGCATCATGCTCAATGGACAGCCGCCGGAAGTGGTCGCTGCCGTCGCGGCGGATCCGCGCGTGCAGGCCTGGGCCAAGGAAGCGGCCGGCCAGGTCGATCAGGCCTACGCCAATGGCAAGAACGGCTCGGGCTCGCTCGATGCCGCCCATGCTCTGCTCGCCAGCACCCAGGGCCTGCCGCCGCCGCTTGCCGCGGCGGTGGTGCGCCAGAGCATGCCGACGATCCAGAAGATGGGGCAGGTTTCGATGAACGGACCCGGCCAGCAGACCTTCGGCAGCATGCAGCGTGTGATCAGTGCGCTGGGCGAAGGACCGGATGCGCAGGATCTGGCCAATCAGGTTGCCGGCGCCTATCTGCATCAGGCCGAAGACTGGAGCCAGCAGACGCTCAATTCCGTCACGGCGGCGATGAACGGCGGCGTTCGCCCCACGCTCGCCATGGCCCTGGCCAATGCGCTGCAGAACGATGGCAAGGCCGAACAGGCGCAGGACATCACCGCCGCCGCCACGATCGGCCAGCAAAGCTATCTCGCGAACGCCCAGGACAGTCCGCTCAAGGCCTACAACAATGCGCACGGCGCCAAGCTGGAAAAGGATGAGCACCTAGCGGAACTGCTCAATCACGCCGGGCCGTTGAACGACCAGCAGAAACTGGCGTTTATCAAGGCTTATCGCGCCGACCCCGACAACGCGAAGGTATATCAGGCCGAGACCGATGCGGGGCGCGTCCTCGCCTCGTACATGAATGCGCATCAGAATGACCTGATCGCTGCCGCCGGGCGCAGTCCGGACAATGCCAAGCAGCTTTACCAGTGCATGCAGGATCTGAATCAGTCCGGCCAGGGCAAGACCTCATTGGCCTTCGTGGTGGCCATCGACAAGGATCCCGCGGCAACGAAAGCCTTCAACGGCTTCTCCGATTATCAGACCGACTTCATCGACAAAGCCATCGCCGCGGCACAAGGCCAGTTACTGGTGGAAGGCAATGGGGACGCCAAGGGCGCGGCCACGCAGTTGCTCGCCTTGGCCGCACCGCTGTTCCAGACCAACGACGGCTGGTCGCAGATCACCACCAACTACACGCGCATGGCCGAAGGCGAGGCAGATGCCTTTACCGCGAAGGCGCTTGGCGAGGAATTCAAGGAGCTTGGTCCGGGCGGCAAAGGGCTGGCGATGGCTTCGATCATGGTCAACGCCATCAATGGCTACGTCGGCGACAATGCCAGCGGAGTGATCAACTCCTACGCCACCGCCGGCGGTACCACCGCGGGACTTGCCAGCGGCGCCCTGCAATCTCTGGTGGAAGCCGAGAAAGCCGGCACCAAGACCGCGAGCCTCGCCGAGTTCAGCGCACGCCTGGTTCCCGGCCTGTCGCTGATCGCCGCGACCAGCGCATGCAAGTCGGATTTCGACAGCATGCAAAGCAACCCCGTCTACGCCGGCGCCGTCGTCGGCGATCTGTTCTCGGTGATCGGCAGCACGCTGGAAGTCGGTGGGGTCGAAGTGCCCGGCGCCTTCATCAATGGCATCGGCTCCCTGGTCGCGGCACCGTTCCAGTTCGCCGGCGGCCTGATCGACGACATCACGGACGCCAATCAGGTGCACGCGGACGTCAAGAAATACCTGAGCGCGGACGGCGTGAACCTGAAACCGGGCGACATCGACATTATGGCCAGCAGCGACCCCGGCCAGGTCAAGCAATGGTTGGGCACCGGCATCTCGCCGGACGAACTGCAGGACCTGGCGCGGATCGTTCCGAACATCTTGCAGAGCAATCACTCCGTCGGTCCCGCCATCAGCTGGCTGCAGGACGCCGGTCTCAGCGGCCAGGATGTTTACGACATGCTCAAGGCCGCCGACGCGCAGGCACCGTGCGTGGGTGCGGCCGAGGTGATGCGGGTACTTTCCAATCCGAATGCGTTCAACATCGGCGGTGCGCGCAACAAAGCGACGCTGGCCGATGACCTGCGCGCCACCTCGCAGCAGGAACGGACCGACACCATGGGCGATCCGGCAGAGAATCTGCGGACCGCGACCGCGCTGCAGGCTGCCTCCGACTGGCTGGAGCTCCACATCACCGCGTAAGGCACGAAGCAGCACCGCCTGGAAAGCGCGCCCATGGATGGGCGCGCCTGCTTCCCAAGCGCCCTCCATACGCCCCTGAAGCTGCCGCAAACCCCTTGCCCTCACAGCAAATGCTGCGCCGCGCCATGCACTTGCCACCCCCGCAGGAACTTCCGAATCACCACCCCGCCGGGCTGACAGCCGCGCGAGGGGCTGTCATGATCCGGCCCTTGTGCCGTCCGAGGGGGCGGCCTTCGAGATCTAGATCCTGCGGGAGTTTGCATGTCCTCTTCCAGCTCCATCCGGCGCGACGTCGGTCCTTTTGCGCTCATGCTTACCGGCCTGGGTTCCATCATCGGCTCCGGCTGGCTGTTCGGCGCGTGGAAAGCCGCCGGCCTGGCGGGCCCCGGCGCGGTCTGGGCCTGGGTGCTGGGCGCGGCGATCATCACCACCATCGCGCTGACCTATGCGGAACTGGGCTCGATGTTCCCCGAGTCGGGCGGCATGGTGCGCTACAGCCACTATTCGCACGGTTCGCTGGTCGGCTTTATCGGCGCCTGGGCGAACTGGATCGCCATCGTGTCAGTGATCCCGGTGGAGGCCGAGGCCTCGGTGCAGTACATGGCCGGCTGGAAATGGCAGTGGGCGCAGGATCTCTACATGCATGCCCCGGGCGGCCACGGCGAGCTGACCCCGCCGGGGCTGGCCATCGCCGGCGTGCTGGTGATCCTCTATTTCCTGCTCAACTTCTGGAGCGTGAAGCTGTTCGCCCGCTCCAACACCGCCATCACGGTGTTCAAGCTGGTGGTGCCGGCCGCCACCGGCCTGGCCCTGATCGGCAGCGGCTTCCATAGCGAGAATTTCGCGGTCGGCGTGCATGGCGACGCGCATGCGATCGACTTCCCCGCCGTGCTTACCGCGGTGGCGACCGCCGGCATCGTGTTCAGCTTCAACGGCTTCCAGAGCCCGGTGAACCTGGCCGGCGAAGCGCGCAATCCCGGCAAGAGCATCCCGTTCGCGGTGATCGGCTCGATCCTGCTGGCCACCGTGGTCTACGTGATCCTGCAGGTCGCCTACCTCGGCGCAGTGCCGCCGGAGCTGCTGGCCAAGGCCGGCTGGCACGGCATCGACTTCAGCTCGCCGTTCGCGCAGCTGGCGATCATCGTCAACCTCAACTGGCTCGCGATCCTGCTGTACGCCGATGCCTTCATCAGCCCTTCCGGCACCGGCATCACCTACACCGCCACCACGGCGCGCATGATCTACGGCATGGAGCGCAACGGCACCATGCCGAAGACGTTCGGCCGCATCCATCCGAAGTGGGGCATCCCGCGCCCGGCGATGTGGTTCAACCTGGCGGTGTCGTTCCTGTTCCTGATCTTCTTCCGCGGCTGGGGCACGCTGGCGGCGGTGATCTCGGTGGCCACGATCATCTCCTACCTGACCGGCCCGGTCAGCGCGATGACCCTGCGCCGCACGGCTCCCAGCATGTACCGCCCGCTGCGCATCGCCGGCCTGCCGGTGCTGGCCGGCGTGGCCTTCATCATGGCGACGGAGCTGCTGTACTGGGCGAAGTGGCCGCTGACCGGCGAGATCATTCTGCTGATGGTGGTGGCCTTGCCGGTGTATTTCTTCTATCAGTTCAAGGCCGGCTGGCACGACTTCGGCCGCCAGCTCAAGGGCGCGTGGTGGATGATCTTCTACCTGCCCACGCTGGCCCTGGTGTCCTGGGCGGGCAGCACGACGTTCGGCGGCAAGGGTTACCTGAGCTACGGCATGGACCTGGGCGTGGTCGCCGTGGTGGGCCTGGTGTTCTACCTGTGGGGCGTGAAATCCGGCTGGCGCACGCCTTCGGTGGAAGCGGCCGAGCTGGAAGCGCAGGCGCATCCGGGCCAGCCGGTGGTGCCGCCGGATGAGTTCGAGGCGGCGCGCATCGCGAAGCATTGATCTTTGCGGACGTCCAAATAAAAACGCGCGGTGCGAGCCGCGCGTTTTTTTATGCCCCGGTTTATGCACCCGGGTAGGTTGGGGTGAGCGCCAGCGAACCCCAACAGGCGTCTCACCGTGCCGCTGCGTCTGTTGGGGTTCGCCTTTGGCTCACCCCAACCTACGGCCAACCTCGATCTCAGGCGAGTGCCAGCACGTCGCCCAGCAGCGCCTGCGCCGTCACTTCCGGCCCTGCCCCCGGCCCCTGGATCACCAGCGGCTGCGAGTGGTAGCGCGTGGTGGTCAGTGCGAACTGATTGTCGGTGCCATACAGCCGCGCGGCCGGATGCGTCGCCGGCACTTCGACCAGCCCGACGCGCGCCTTGCCGCGCTGGTTGAGCCGCGCCAGGAAACGCAGCACGCCACCGCGCGCCTTCGCCTCGGCATGCCGGCGCGCCAGCGGTTCGTCCAGTTCTTCCAGGCGCGCGAGGAAGGTATCGGTATCGACGCCGCGCAACGCCTCGGGGACCAGGCTCTCCACGTCCACCTCGTCGGTGCCCAGCGCGAAGCCCGCATTGCGGGCGATGATCAGCAGCTTGCGCGCGACATCCTCGCCGGACAGATCCGAACGAGGATCGGGCTCGGTATAGCCCAGCTTGCGTGCCTCGCGCAGCAGCGCGGAGAACGGCTGGCTGCCGTCGTACTGGTTGAACAGGTAGGACAGCGAGCCGGAGAACACGCCTTCCAGCGTAAGCAGCGCATCGCCGCAGCCGCGCAGGCGGCGCAAGGTGGAGAGCACCGGCAGGCCGGCGCCCACCGTGGCGGAATCGCCGTAGCGGCCGCCTTCGGCCACCGCCGCCTGCAGTGCGCGCCAGCCCGACAGCTCGCCGCCGGCCAGCGCCTTGTTGGCGGTGACCACGTGATAGCCGCGCGCCAGCCAGTCGGCATGGCGTGCGGCGAGGTTGGCGTTCGCGGTCGCGTCGACGATCACTTTCACCGCCGCGCCGCTGGCGTCGAGCGCGCGCAGCAGGGCTGCGTCGTCGCGCGGGTCGCCATGGCTCTTGAGCTTTTCGCGCAGGGCGCGGTCGGCCAGTTGCTGGGCATCGGTCTGCTGCCGGCGCGAGTTCGCCGCGGCGACCAGCCGCAACGAAGCCGCGGCCGGCGTATTGAGCAGCTTGAGCAGGGCGCCGCCGACCACGCCGGTGCCGAACAGCACCACGGCAGTGCCGCGCGCAGCCTGCACGGGGCTGGCCGCCTGGACGTCCGTTTCGGCCAGCACCGCGCTCATGCGTTCACCCGGCGTTTGTTGGCCAGCGAGGCGAACGCGCGCACCAGTGCGGCGTCGATGTCGCGCACCAGGTCGTCGCCATCCTCGATGCCCACCGAGATGCGCAGCAGGCTGTCGGCGATGCCGGCGACGCGGCGCGCTTCCGGCGCCATCGAGGCATGGGTCATCGAGGCCGGGTGCGCGATCAGGCTTTCCACGCCGCCGAGCGATTCGGCCAGCGAGAAGTACTGCAGCTCGTTGACGAAGGCTTCGATCTGCGCCACTTCGCCTTCCAGCTCGAAGCTCAGCATGGCGCCGAAGCCGGCCTGCTGGCGCGCGGCGAGCGCGTGGCCCGGATGGCTGTCCAGGCCCGGGTAATAGACCTTGCGGACCGCCGCGTGGCCGTCCAGCACGGTGGCGATGCGCTGCGCGTTCTCCTGGTGCTGGCGCAGGCGCACGCTCAGCGTGCGCAGGCCGCGCAGGGTGAGGAAACTGTCGAACGGCGCGCCGGTGAGGCCGTTGCAATTGCCCCACCACTTCAGCTGGTCGGCCACCGCCTGGTCGCGCGCCACCACGGCGCCGCCGACCACGTCGCTATGGCCATTGATGTACTTGGTGGTGGAGTGCACCACCACGTCGGCGCCCAATACCAGCGGCTGCTGCAGCGCGGGCGACAGGAAGGTGTTGTCGACCACCACCAGCGCGCCGGCGGCATGCGCGGCCTGCGCCACGTGGCGGACGTCGGTGATGCGCAGCAGCGGATTGGACGGCGTTTCCACCCACACCAGCGAAGGCTTGCCGGCCAGGCCCGCGGACAGCGCGACGCTGTCGGTGAGGTCGGCGAACTCCAAGGTAAAGCGGCCCTTCTTCGCCCACGCGTCGAGCAGGCGCCAGGTGCCGCCGTAGCAGTCGTGCGCGGCCAGCACGCGGCCGCCGGCCGGCACCAGTTCCAGCGCCAGCGCCACCGCCGCCATGCCGCTGGCCGTCACCACCGCGCCCGCACCCTGTTCCAGTTCGGCCAGCGCATTGCCCAGCAGGTCGCGCGTCGGGTTGCCGCTGCGCGAGTAGTCGTAGGCGCGCTTGCCGCCCAGGCCTTCGAACGCGTAGTTGGTCGACAAATGCAGCGGCGGCACCACGGCGCCGTGCTGGGTGTCGGACTCGATGCCGGCGCGCACCGCGCAGGTGCTGGTGCTACAGGGGGCGATGGTGTCGCTCATGGTGGATCTCCGTCTCTTGTTTCTTGCTGCGCGTGGGGATGAAAGACTCAGGCCAGCGCTTCGCGCAGCAACGGCGCGAGGCGATGGGTTTCCTTGAGGAAGGCGTCGTGGCCATACGGCGACTCGAGCACTTCGAGCGTGGCCGGGCCATGCAGGCGGCGCTGCAGTTCGCACAGGTCGGACAGCGGCACCAGCCGATCGGACGGAAAGCCGATCAGCGTGGCGGGCGCGGCGATGCGCTCCGGCGTCACGTCGTGCAGGTCGATCGATTCGGACAGCGCCAGGAAGCGCTCGACGTCGAAGCGTTCGACGAAGCGGCGACCCTGGTGCTCCAGGTAATCCTCGACCGGGAAATGGAAGCGCCCTTCGCGGAACTCCGGCGCGGCGGTGAAGCGGCGCGAGAACTCCTCGCTGCCGCGGTAAGTAGTCATGGCCAGCTGCCGCGCCAACGACAGCGCCTGCTCCGGCTGTCCGGTCTCCAGGCCCAGGCGCACGATGCCGCGCTGCACGGCGCGCTGCGCGGTGGCCAGCGGATGCGGGCGGTGCGCGCCGGCCAGCAGCACCAGGCGGCCCAGCGCATACGGGTGACGCGCGGCGAAGGCCAGCCCGGCCATGGCGCCATAGGAAGAACCGACGAAAGCATGCACGCGGCCGATGCCCAGCGCCTCGACCAGGGCGGCCAGGGCGTCGGCCTGGTCTTCGCTGGAGACGGCGCTGGCGCCGTCGAGCTCGGCCGGGGTCAGCCAGTCGATGGACAGCACGCGGTAGCGGTCGAGGTCGAGCGGAAGGCCGGCACCGACGGCTTCCTGCCACCAGCCGGGAGCAGCCTCGTCGTCCAGCGCCACCACTTCGCGACTGGCGGAGATGCCGCCCTGCACGATCACCGTCGGCGCATCGGGCGCGCCGCACCACAGATAGCGCACGTCGACTTCGCAGGGACGGCTGCCGTACTTGGGCGAGAGACGGATGCGGCGGGAGCTGCGCTGCGTCGTGAGGTCCACGCGGACAGCACCCGCCTGGATACAGGCGGCAGCGGCGCTGGTGACGGGCTGGGGCTGGCTGGACATCTCGCTCTCCGGTTCGGGCATCGCCCTGCGGATCGGAGAGAGGTCGCCGCGCCGCCGGCATGACATGCCAGCACGAAGCTCTCCCATCTCTCGGTAGCGCCTGATTGCGCCTCCGCAGGAGTTGGCACCGTGGCGGGCTGATCCCGCAGGTTGCCCCGGCTTCAAAGGGCCTGTCCCTCAGCCGGTCTCGATGAGTGAGGCGGACTGTATCGGTGCCCACTTGGCGGTGTCAATAGTTTGGCCGTCTAAACGTCTACACGCCCAATCACCTCCGGAATATTCGCGCCGTGCCCGCGAAGCCGCGCCACACAAGGCGCCAGCCGCCATCCGGCCCGCCGCGTCCGGGCATACGCCAGGCCCGCGTCGGCGCTATGCTTGGCCGCTTTCCCACTCCCCCGGGACGCCCATGACCGACTCCGAGCACCAGGCCACGTCCGCGCAGAACCTGCGCGAGCTGCTCCAGCGCGACGGCTTCGCCTTCGCCACCCACCTGGCGATGGAGCGGCTGCTGGAAGACGGTGCCGGACAGGCGATGGCGGACTGGGCGGCGTTCGCCGGCAGTTGGAACGAGTTGGGCCCGGATGATTACCTGGCCGCCAAGGGCCGCCACCGGCGCCGCCGCCATGCGGTGTTCGCGGCCGGCCCGGCCGGGGCGTTCGAGCTGCGCCCGCAGCAGCCGCACTACCAGAGCCTGGACTACAACAATCTGCAGGGCGGCCTCGAGCGCTGGTTCGAGCCGGTGCGGCCGGCCATCGCCGAAGGGGCCAGCCTGCAGCGCATCCTGGGTTTTGCGCGCGATTTCTTCGGCGCCCTGGCGCCGCAGGTCGCGCGCTGGCACATCGAGGTGCACCAGTTCCGCATCGAGGCGCGCGCCGGGCTGGCCGGCGAGCCCACGCCCGAGGGCGTGCACCGCGACGGGGTGGATTACGTCCTGGTGCTCCTGGTGGACCGCGAGAACATCGAGCGCGGCACCACCACCATCCACACCGCCGACGGCAGCCTGCTGGGCAGCTTCACCCTCACCCATCCGCTGGATGCGGCCCTGGTCGACGATGCGCGGGTGTTCCATGGGGTGACCCCGGTGACGCCGCGCGATCCGGACCGGCCGGCGCACCGCGACGTGCTGGTGGTGACTTTCCGCAAGGCGTAGGTTGGGGTGAGCCGCAGGCGAACCCCAACATGACGGCCAGCCACACCCCGCAGCGTTGGGGTTCGCCTGCGGCTCACCCCAACCTACAATGGATGTTCAACCAAGGAGCCGCCGTGTCCATTGCCGCCCAAATCGTGATCGCCCTGGTCGCCCTGCTGCATGTGTGGTTCCTGGTGCTGGAGATGTTCCTGTGGGAAAAGCCGGCGGGCCGCAAGACCTTCCGCACCACCGCGGAATTCGCTGCGCAATCCAAGGTGCTGGCCGCCAACCAGGGCCTGTACAACGGCTTCCTCGCCGCCGGCCTGGTGTGGTCGCTGTGCCTGGGCGCCGAGGGCCTGTCCGTGGCGCGCTTCTTCCTGGGCTGCGTGCTGGTGGCCGGGATCTACGGCGGGCTTACCGCCTCGCGCCGCATCCTGCTGTTCCAGGCCGTGCCGGCCGCGCTGGGCCTGATCCTGCTGTGGCTCTGAGCGCATGACCACGACGCCGCGCGAAGCGGTCGGCCAGGCCTACGACCCCGCCCTGATGCTGCGCGCCCGCGAGCGCAGCTGGGCCGTGCTGCAGGGCATCCGCGAACGGATGCGGCCGGGCCTCAGCGAGGACGAAGCCAGGGCCGAAGCGGCCGCCGTGTTCGAGGCGCATGGACTGGAGCGGCTATGGCATCCGGTGCTGATCCGCATCGGCGCGAATACCACCCTGGCCTTCCGCGAACGCTCCAACCCGGACGTGCGGCTGGGCGAGGACGACATTTATTTCATCGACCTGGGCCTGGTGTTCCATGGGCACGAGGGCGACGTCGGCGACACCTTCACCACCGGCGCCGACCCGATGAAGCGCGCCTGCGCCGAAGCCGCCCGCACCCTGTTCGGCGACGTGGCCGCCGCCTGGCGCGAGCGCGGCCTGAGCGGCGCGGCGCTGTACGCCTTCGCCACCGAGCGGGCGCAGGCGATGGGCTGGCGCCTCAACCAGGACATCAAGGGCCATCGGGTCAGCGACTTCCCCCACGCCGTGCACAAGGCCGGCGACCTGGGCACGCTGGAGCAGGCCCCGTCCAGCGGCCTGTGGATCCTGGAAATCCAGATCGCCCACCCGAGCGAGCCCTACGGCGCCTTCTACGAGGACCTGCTGGTCGAGTAGGCTGGGCCGTCCGAATCTCGGGAGCCAGCCGATGGCCGTCGAGTTGCTGCCCCTGGATGGCGGCTGTACCTGCGGCGAAGTCCGCTACCGCCTCGCCAGCGGCCCGCTGATCGTGCACTGCTGCCACTGCCGCTGGTGCCAGCGCGAAAGCGGCGCCGCGTTCGCCCTCAACGCCATGATCGAAACCGACCGCCTGCAGCTGCTGCGCGGCCGCCCGCTGCTCGAAACCATCCCCAGCTTCAGCGGCAAGGGCCAGCAGGTGGCCCGCTGCCCGGACTGCATGGTCGCCCTGTGGAGCCACTACGCCGGCGGCGGCGCCACCTTCGCCTACGTGCGGGTGGGCACCCTGGACGACCCGGACCGGCTGCCCCCGGATATCCACGTATTCACCGCCAGCAAGCAGCCGTGGGTGGTGATCCCGCAAGGGGCGCGGGCGGTGCCGGAGTTCTATCGGCGCAGCGAGGTGTGGTCGGCGCCGAGTCTCGAACGGTGGCGGGTGGCGCTAGAGGGACCGGCGGGATACTGAATGAAGTCGTCGTGTTGCACTACTCGACAATGACACTTCACTATCGACTCTATGCGCGCCAGACCCGTCACCACCCTAGAGCCCCAAGACACCGCGCCACTTAGCGAAGTCACTCACGTCGAGGAAGCCCAGCAGCGCATTGCCCTGCTGGATGGCATCCAGAGGGGCGAGCGGGCCTACGAGCAAGGCCGCAGTGTGTCTCAAGCAGTGGCTGAAGCGCGCATGACACGTTGGTTGAAGTAAACCCGCACGACCCCCTCCAGACCGCCCCAACGGCCGAACTGAACGAAACATCGCCCCGGATGAGCCAAGGGCCAGAGAACTGACGGGGAGTTGGAGCCGGAGGACAGCAGAACCGCTGGTATCATCACGGGTTTCGCATCTCCCAGCCTGTCCCGCCATGTACACCCACCTCGACGAAACCCTCCGCCGCCGCACCTTCGCCATCGTCAGCCACCCTGACGCCGGCAAGACCACGCTCACCGAAAAGCTGCTGCTGTTCGGCGGCGCGATCCAGATGGCCGGCTCGGTCAAGGGTCGCAAGGCCGCGCGCCATGCCACCTCGGACTGGATGGCGCTGGAAAAGGAGCGCGGCATCTCGGTCACCTCCTCGGTGATGCAGTTCCCGTACGAGGGCAAGATCGTCAACCTGCTCGACACCCCCGGCCACGCGGACTTCTCCGAAGACACCTACCGGGTGCTTACCGCGGTGGACTCCGCGCTGATGGTGATCGACTGCGCCAAGGGCGTGGAGGAGCGCACCATCAAGCTGATGGAGGTGTGCCGCCTGCGCGACACGCCGATCATGACCTTCATCAACAAGCTCGATCGCGAGGGCCGCTCGCCGGTCGACCTGCTGGACGAAGTGGAATCCGTGCTCGGCATCGCCTGTGCGCCGCTGACCTGGCCGATCGGCATGGGCAAGCGCCTGAAGGGCGTCTATCACATGCTGCTGGACGAGGTGCATGTGTTCGAGCCGGGCAAGAACTTCACGCGCCAGGATTCGACCATCTTCAAGGGCCTCGACGCGCCCGGCCTCGAAGCCGCCATCGGCACCGAGGCGATGACCGAACTGCGCGACGAACTGGAGCTGGTACAAGGCGCCTCGCATCCGTTCGACCTGGAGCAGTACCTGGCCGGCAAGCTCACTCCGGTGTTCTTCGGCTCGGCGGTCAACAACTTCGGCGTGCAGCTGCTGCTGGACTTCTTCATCGAGCACGCGCCCTCGCCCAAGCCGCGCGCCACGCTCAGCCGCGAAATCGAACCGACCGAGGAAAAACTCACCGGCTTCGTGTTCAAGATCCAGGCCAACATGGACCCGGCGCACCGCGACCGCGTGGCCTTCATGCGCGTGTGCTCCGGCACCTACAGCGCCGGCATGAAGATGATCCAGACCCGCACCGGCAAGGAGGTGCGCATCGCCAACGCGCTGACCTTCATGGCCAGCGACCGCGAGATCGTCGAAAGCGCCTTCCCCGGCGACGTGATCGGCCTGCACAACCACGGCACCATCAGCATCGGCGACACCTTCAGCGAGGGCGAGCCGGTGTCGTTCACCGGCATCCCGAACTTCGCGCCGGAGCTGTTCCGCCGCGCGCGCCTGCGCGATCCGCTGAAGATGAAGGCGCTGCAGAAGGGCCTGGCGCAGCTGTCGGAAGAAGGCGCCACGCAGTTCTTCCGTCCGCTGATGAGCAATGACCTGATCCTGGGCGCGGTCGGCGTGCTGCAGTTCGACGTGGTGGCGTATCGCCTGAAGGACGAGTACAGCGTCGACGCCGCGTTCGAGACGGTGGGCGTGGTCACGGCGCGCTGGGTGCATTGCAGCGATGAAAAGAAGCTGGAAGAGTTCCGCGAGAAGAACGCCATGAACCTGGCGGTGGACGCGGCCGGCGAGCTGGTCTACCTGGCGCCGTCGCGGGTCAACCTGCAGCTGGCGCAGGAGCGCTGGCCGCAGGTACGCTTCTCGGCCACGCGCGAGCACGCCGCCTCAGTGGACGTCTGATCCCTTGGAACGCATGGACGCTGACTACAGGCTGGCCTTCGCCACCCCCGCCAACGCCACCCGCTGGCAGCGCCGGCTGGTGTTTTCGCCGCTCGGGCGCATCGTCAACTTCATCGTGACCATGGTGGCGGTCAGCTTCCTGCTCGGCGCCCTCATTCACGTGCTGGGCTGGCATGCCAAGGACGCCGATCCGGCGCTGTACGCCCTGGCCGAAGCGCTCGAGCGGATGGTGCCGGCCGTGGTTGCCTACGTGGCCCTGGTGCGCGGCGTCGAGCGCCGCCCTGTCGCGGAGCTGGCGCTGCGCCGCCTGCCCACCCAAGGCGGCCTCGGCCTGCTGGTCGGCATCGGCCTGATGAGCATCACCGTGGCCGCACTGTGGCTGCTGGGCAGTTACCACGTGCTGCACACCAACCCGGGCGCCGACTGGGTGCCGGCGGTGCTGGTAGTCGGCCTCGGCGCGGGACTGGGCGAGGAAATCCTGTTTCGCGGCGTGCTGTTCCGCATCGTCGAAGAAGGGCTGGGCACCTGGTGGTCGCTGGCGATTTCGGCGCTGTTCTTCGGCGCCGTGCATCTGAACAATCCGGGCGCAACCGCATGGAGCTCGGCGGCGATCGCGATCGAGGCCGGCATCCTGCTCGGGCTGCTCTATCACGTCACCCGCTCGCTGTGGATCTGCGCGGGCATGCACCTGGCCTGGAACGTGCTGCAAGGGACCGTCTTCGGCATCGCCGTGTCCGGCTTGCCGCCCGACGGCTTCCTGGTCGCCAGGATGACCGGCCCGGCCTGGCTCAGCGGCGGCGACTTCGGTGCCGAAGCCTCGGTGGTGGCCCTGCTGGTCTGCACCACGCTGAGCGCCGTGCTGCTGGTCATTGCCTGGCGCCGTGGCTCGATCGTGCCGCCGGCATGGCGGCGACGCATCCCCGCCGCAGCCACCACACCGGGCTGACACGCGCTGCGTTACCCTGCGCCGAACGCCTGGCAGAAGGCTGTGCGCCGGGCCATCGACACAGGGAATCCGCATGGCCAACGCCGCCCCCCGCCAGTACTCCTGGCTCGCGCACCAGCCGATCCAGCGCAAGATCATGTTGGGCATCGGCAGCCTGATCGTGCTGTTCGTGATCTGCGGATCGGTCACCCTGCTTTCGCTGTCGCGCCAGGACGAGAGCTGGCAGTGGTCGCGGCACACCTACGAGGTGCGCGCGGCACTGGATGACATCATCGAAGGCCTGCAGGACAGCCAGGCCTCGGTGCGCGGCTATCTGCTTACGCAAGGAAGCAAGGAACTCGAAAGCTTCGAGGGCGGCAACCGGCGCTCGCAGTCCGGCATCGATGCCGTGCGCAAGCTCACCGCCGACAATCCCCTGCAGCAGACCCGCCTGGACCGCGTACAGGCGATGACCCAGCAATGGCAGCAGCAGGCGCGGCACAACGGCATCGACACGACCCATGCGATCAACGCCACCGACGCCACCCAGCTGGCGCTGGAGCGCTTCCGCGTCCAGACCACCTACATGGGCCAGCGCGCGGTGACCATCGCCGAGATCGTCGCGTTGATCAGCCAGATGGACGCCACCGAGGCCAGCCTGCTCGACCAGCGCCAGGCCGCGCAGCGCCGCGACGAGCTGACCGTGCGTGTGCTGACCTGGGGCGGCATGCTGCTGGCCCTGCTGCTGGGCTTCGCCGTGGTGCGCTTCACCTTCCGCCTGATCACGCGGCCGCTGCGCCGCATGACCGACCTGATGACGCGCCTGGCCCAGCACGACCACTCCGTGGAAATCCGCCAGACCGAGCGCCGCGACGAGGTGGGCGAGATCGCCCGCGCGCTGCAGGTGTTCAAGCAGATGGCGATCGAGACCGCGGCGCAGACCTGGGTCAAGAGCAACGTCTCCGAGATCGCCGGCGAACTGCAGAAGGTGGACAACCCGCGCGCCTTCGGCGAACGCCTCACCGCCACCCTGGTGCCGCTGCTGCAGGCCGGCGTGGGCGTGTTCTATGCGTTCGACGAGGAGCGCAACAGCCTGGAACTGCAAGGCAGCTACGGCTACCGCGAGCGCCGCCACCTCAGCACCGTCTATGCGCCGGGCGAAGGCCTGGTCGGGCAATGCGCGCTGGAACGCCAGGCCATCGTGCTGCAGGACGTGCCGGACGACTACGTACGCATCCATTCGGGCACCGGCGAAGCGCCGCCGCGCAGCATCGCGGTGCTGCCGCTGCTGCTGCGCGACAAGCTGCTGGGCGTGCTGGAACTGGCCAGCTTCCAGCATCTCACCGGCCCGCAGCAGGATCTGCTCCACGAGCTGCTGCCGATCGCCGCGCTCTCGCTGGAAAACCTCGGCCGCGCCCTGCGCACGCAGCAACTGCTGCGCCATACACGCGAACAGGCCGACGAGCTGCGCGCCTCCGAGGAAACGCTGCGCAACCAGCAGCACGAGCTGCAGGCCAGCAACGAAGAACTCAGCCTCAAGACGCACGAACTGCAGGAGCAATCGCAGCGCCTGCTCGCTTCCGAGGAAGAGCTGCGCGTGCAGACCGAGGAACTGCAGGCCAGCAACGAGGAACTGCGGCAAAAGAGCGAAACGCTCAACGAACAGAAACACCTGCTGGAAACATTGCAGCGCGAGACCCAGGACAAAGCCGACGAACTGGCCCGCGCCAGCCAGTACAAGTCGGAATTCCTCGCCAACATGTCGCACGAACTGCGCACGCCGCTGAACAGCCTGCTGATCCTGTCGCGCAGCCTGGCCGAGAACCGCGAAGGCAACCTGGATGGCGAGCAGGTGGAGTCGGCGCGCATCATCCACGACTCCGGCAGCAACCTGCTGCATCTGATCAACGACATCCTCGACCTGTCCAAGGTCGAAGCCGGCAAGATGGAACTGGTGCTGGCCGAGTTGCCGCTGGCGGACCTGGAGCGGACGCTCAAGCGCACCTTCGGCCACGTGGCCCAGGAAAAGGGCCTGGAATTCCGCGTCGAGATCGAAGCCGGCGTGCCGGCCGGCATCTACACCGATGCCGCCAAGCTCGAACAGGTGGCCAACAACCTGGTCGGCAATGCCTTCAAGTTCACCCACCAGGGCGGCGTCACCGTGCGCATCGCGCGCCCGCCGGCGGGCCTGGCCTTGCCGGCGTCGCTGCAGGGCAAGGCGGCGATCGCCATCGCCGTGCACGACACCGGCATCGGCATTCCGCGCGCCAAGGTCGAGCGCGTGTTCAACGCCTTCGAACAGGTCGACGCCAGCACCAGCCGCCAATACGGCGGCACCGGCCTGGGCCTGGCCATTTCGCGCCGGCTGGTGGAACTGCTCGGCGGCGATATCGTGCTGGACAGCGAGGAAGGCCGCGGCAGCATCTTCACCATGCTGCTGCCGGAGCGCGCCGACGGCACGCTCTCCCCCGCGGCACCGCCGGGCGCACCGGCCGAATCGCGTCCCGTGCCGGTGAGCGCACTGCTGCCCGACACCATCGAGGACGACCGCGACACGCTGGCGCCGGGCGACACCGCGATCCTCATCGTCGAGGACGATCCGGTGTTCGCACGAATCCTCGCCGACATGGTCCGCCGCAAGGGCTATCGCGCGCTGGCCGCGACCGATGGCGAATCCGGCCTGCAGTTGGCGCAGCGCTTCCGCCCCACCGGCATCCTGCTCGACGTGATGCTGCCGGGCATGGACGGCTGGACCGTGATCGCGCGCCTGAAGGAGAACGCCGCCACCCGGCCGATCCCGGTGCATTTCATTTCAGCCGTGGACGACGCCAGCCGCGGACGCGAACTGGGCGCGGTGGGTTTCCTGACCAAGCCGGTGAGCCGTGAATCGATCGACGGCGCGTTCGAGCGCATGCTGCATTTTGCCGAAGGCCAGTCGCGCCGCCTGCTGATCGTCGACGACGACGCCGATTCGCGCGCCGCCATGCGCACCCTGCTGCGCGGCGACGACGTCACCATCGACGAGGCCGGCAGCGCGGAAGAAGCATTGGAGCACGTGAGCGGGGCCGAGTACGACTGCATCGTGCTGGACCTGGGCCTGCCCGGGATGTCCGGCACCGAGTTCCTCGAACGCATGAGCGCCGCGGGCAAGGTGCCGCCGGTGGTGATCTATTCCGGCCGCGAACTGAGCCGCGAGGAAAGCCTGAAGCTGCGCCAGTACACCGACAGCATCGTGATCAAGGGCGCGCGCTCGCCGGAGCGCCTGATGGACGAGGTGAGCCTGTTCCTGCACAGCATCCGCGGCGGCCGCGCCCGTGCCGCGGCACCCGCCGCCGCACCGGCGCAGACGGCGGCGGTCAACGGCATGCCCAGCGAGCTGGGCGGGCGCAAGGTGCTGCTGGTGGACGATGACATGCGCAACCTGTTCGCGCTGTCCAAGGTGCTGCGCGGCTGGGGCATGCAGGTGAACCTGGCGCAGGACGGCCAGAAGGCGCTGAAGGCCCTGGACGAGCAGAACGGCCTGGAACTGGTGCTGATGGACATCATGATGCCGGTGATGGACGGCTACGACACCATCCGCGAGATCCGCGCGCAGGCGCGCTTCGCCAAGCTGCCGATCATCGCGCTCACCGCCAAGGCGATGCGCGGCGACCGCGAGAAATGCCTGGAAGCCGGCGCCAACGACTATCTGTCCAAGCCGATCGACATCGACAAGCTGTCCTCGATGCTGCACGTATGGCTGCATCGATGAAGGAGCGCGGCGCCGGCAGGACGGACGGCGAACTCGAAGACATCGAGCTCGAACTGTTCGTGCGCGCGCTGCAGGCGCGCCACGGCTACGACTTCAGCCAATACGCGCCGGCGTCGCTCAAGCGTCGCGTGCAACAGCTGGTCAGCACGCACGACAGCGGCACCATCAGCGCGCTCACCGGCCGCCTGCTGCACGAGCCGGCGTTCCTGGCGCCGGTGCTGGAAGGCTTGTCGGTGCCGGTATCGGAGATGTTCCGCGACCCGGAAGTGTTCAGCGCGCTGCGCGAGCAGGTGCTGCCGCTGCTGGCTTCGTATCCGCAGATCAATATCTGGCAGGCCGGCTGCGCGCACGGGCAGGAGGTCTATTCGCTGGCGATCCTGCTGGAAGAGGCCGGGCTGTACGAGCGCACGCAGATCTACGCCACCGATTTCAACGAAGCAGCGCTGCGCCATGCGCAGGAAGGCATCTATCCGGCGCGCGAAGCGCAGCTATGGTCGCGCAACTATCTGGCGGCCGGCGGCAGCCACACGCTGGCCGACTACTACAGCGCTCGCTACGAACTGCTGAAGCTGGACGGGCGCCTGCGCCGCAACGTGATCTTCGCCAACCACAACCTGGTCACCGACGAGGTGTTCTGCGAAGCGCACCTGGTGCTGTGCCGCAACGTGCTGATCTATTTCTCCGACCCGCTGCAGGACCGCACCCTGGGCCTGTTCCGCGACAGCCTGGTGCGCGGCGGCTTCCTCTGCCTGGGCACGCGCGAGAGCCTGGATTTCGCGCCTTCCGCCGTCGATTTCGCCCCGGTGGACGCCGGCTTGCGCATCTACCGGCTCGGCGCCAAGCCGCCGCGCGCGGGTTGACATGGCCGCGCCCGAAGCCATCGCGATCGGATGCTCGGCTGGCGGCCTCACCGCGCTGGAGCGCTTGCTGGCGCAACTGGATCCGCGCCTGCCGCAGCCGCTGCTGGTGTGTTGCCATACCGGCTCGTCCACGGTCGAACTGATGTGCGAACTGCTGGCGCGGCATACCCGCCTGCCGGTGACCGAAGCGCGCGAGCGCGAGTTGCCGCAGCCCGGCACGGTGCACGTGGCACCGAGCGGCTATCACCTGCTGCTGGAGCATGACCGCCGCTTCGCGCTCAGCGTGGACCCGCGCGTGAGCTACGCGCGCCCATCGATCGACGTACTCTTCGACTCGGCCGCCGAGGCTTATCGCGAACGCCTGATCGGCGTGGTGCTGACCGGCGCCAACAGCGATGGCGCCGAAGGCTTGGCGACGATCCGCGCGCAAGGCGGCCTCGCCATCGTGCAGGCGCCCGGCGATGCGGACAGCCCCGCCATGCCGCAGGCCGCGCTGGAGCGCGCCGGCGCCGACCACTGCCTGCCCCTCGCGGACATTCCCGCGCTGCTCAACCGGCTCTGTCTCGCATGAATACCGTCCGCCCCAAGATCCTCGTCGTCGACGACACCCACGCCAACCTGGTGGCGATGCGGCGGCTGCTGGCCGATTGCGGCGCCGAGCTGCTGGAGGCAAGCAGCGGCAACCAGGCGCTGGCGATGTGCCTGGACCATGAGTTCGCGCTGATCCTGCTGGACGTGAACATGCCGGACATGGACGGCTTCGAGGTGGCCTCGCTGCTGGGCGAATCCGGCCAGCTGCACGAGACGCCGATCATCTTCGTCACCGCGGCTTATGCCGACGACATCCACCGGCTCAAGGGCTATCGCTTCGGCGCGGTGGACTACATCGCCAAGCCGGTGAACGACGCGATCCTGCAATCGAAGGTGCGCGTATTCCTGGAGCTGTACGAGGCACGCGCGCAGCTGCGCGCCACCCTGGCCCAGCTATCGGAACGCAATCGCCAGCTCGGTATCGAGATAGCCGAGCGCGAGCGGGTGGAAGCGCAGATCCGCCACCAGGCCACCCACGACATGCTTACCGGCCTGCCCAATCGCGTGCTGTTCCACGACCGCCTGCGCACCGCGATGCAGCGCGCGCCGCGCCACGGCATCGCGTTCGCGCTGGTGCTGCTGGATATCGACGGTTTCAAGGGCATCAACGACGACCACGGGCATCCGGCCGGTGACGCCCTGCTGCGTGCCATCGCCGGGCGCCTGCATACCGCGCTGCGCGCCAACGACACCGTGGCGCGCCTGGGCGGCGACGAGTTCGCGCTGATCCTGGAAGACGTGGCCGATGCCAGCGGACTGCTGCACCGCTGCCAGGAGCTGGGCGGCGAACTGGCTGCGCCCTACCCGCTCGAAGGCCGCCGCGGCCCGTTCATCGCGCAGGTCAGCGCCAGCCAGGGCATCGCGCTGGGCGGCGGCGACGGGCGCAGCGACGAGGACCTGATCCAGGCCGCGGACCGCGCGCTGTACAAGGCCAAGGAAGACGGCAAGAACCGCTGCGTGATGGCGCCGTAGGTTGGGGTGAGCGCAACACGAACCCCAACGAACCTCTCACGCAACCGGTACCCAATCCACCGGTTACCGCGATTGACGCTGCGATAACCGGAAGCCTTCGTTGGGGTTCGCTTTGCTCACCCCAACCTACGCCGCGTCAGCCAGCTTCTTCGGTTCTTCCTTGGGCTTGGCCGCGCCCAGCTCCGACGGATCGAAATCGTCCACCGAGATGAACTCGAACACGCCCTCGCGCACGCGCTTGAGCAGGGCGGCCTCGGCGCTGTCGATCACGCCGGCCTTCTCCGCTTCGGCGAGCTGGCCGAAGTAATCGTGCGACTTGAACTGGCCGGCCTTCTGCGCCTTGAGGAACTTGCGCTCCACCGGCTCGGCGGCGATCACGTCGGGCAGCAGCTCGTTCATGCGGCCGACCGTGTTGTTGGCGGTCGGGGTGAGATACACCCACTCCAGCAGGCGGTCGCGCGCTTCGCCCGGCGCGGTGATGATCGCGGCAACGCGGCGGCCCAGGCGATCGGACGGCGGCACTTCGCGGCGGCCGAACGGGAACACCAGCACGCGCAGCAGCCACGCCACCGGGCGCACCGGGAAGTTGCGGATCGCGCCGTCGAGCGCCATCTGGATGCGCCACATGCACTCGTGGAAGGCCCAGGCCAGCAGCGGACGGTCCGCTTCCGGACGGCCGGTGTCCTCGTAGCGCTTGAGCATGGCGCTGGCGATGTAGAGATAGCTCAGCACGTCGCCCAGGCGCGCCGACAGCTTTTCCTTGAACTTCAGCTTGCCGCCGAGCACGCCCATGAAGGTGTCCGCGCACAGCGCCAGCGCGGCCGAGTAGCGGTCGAGCTTGCGGTAGTAGCGGCGGGTGTAGGCGTCGCCCGCGGTTTCGCCGATGCGCGAACCGGTGATGCCGAAGGTGAAAGCGCGCACCGCATTGGAGATGCCGAAGCCGAGATGGCTGAACAGCAGGCGGTCGAAGGTCTTCAGGCGGTCGCCGTAGTCGGCGATCGACAGCGCCTGCATTTCCTTCAGCACGTACGGGTGGCAGCGGATCGCGCCCTGGCCGAAGATCATCAGGCTGCGCGTCATGATGTTGGCGCCTTCCACCGTGATGGCGATCGGCACACCCTGCCAGGCGCGGCCGGCGTAGTTCTTCGGGCCGAGCTGCACCGCCTTGCCGCCATGCACGTCCATGGCGTCGCCGGCGATGATGCGGCCCCATTCGGTGGCGTGATACTTGGCGATCGCCGAAGGCACCGCCGGCTTCTCGCCGCGGTCCACCGCCGCTGCCGTGGCGCGCGACAGCGCCGCGGTGGCGTAGGTCAGGCCGCCGATGCGGGCCAGCGCTTCTTCCACGCCTTCAAAACGTGCGATCGACAGGCCGAACTGCTTGCGCATGCGTGCATAGGCGCCGGTCGCGGCGACCGCGGAACGCACGCCGCCGGTGGCATTGGACGGCAGCGAGATCGCGCGGCCCACCGACAGGCATTCGACCAGCATGCGCCAGCCGTGGCCGGCCATGTTCGGGCCGCCGATCAGTACCGACATCGGCACGAAGATGTCCTTGCCATGCACCGGGCCGTTCTGGAACGGGACGTTGAGCGGGAAGTGGCGGCGGCCGATTTCCAGGCCGTGGGTCGAGCGCGGGATCAGCGCCAGGGTGATGCCGAGATCTTCCTTGTCGCCCAGCAGCTTTTCCGGGTCGTACATGCGGAAGGCCAGGCCGACCACGGTGGCGATCGGCGCCAGCGTGATGTAGCGCTTGTCGAAGGTGAGGCGGATGCCGAGCGTCTCGACACCGTCGACCGTCTGCTTGCACACGATGCCGAAGTCGGTGATCGAGGTGGCGTCGGAGCCGGCGTACGGACCGGTCAGCGCGAAGCAGGGAATTTCCTCGCCCACCGCCAGGCGCGGCAGATAGTAGTTCTTCTGCTCGTCGCTGCCGTAGTGCAGCAGCAACTCGGCCGGGCCGAGCGAGTTGGGCACCGCGACGGTGGAAGCGACGGTGGCCGACATCGTCGCCAGCTTCTGCAGCACGGCCGAATGCGCCAGCGCGGAGAAGCCCAGGCCGCCGTACTGCTTCGGAATGATCATGCCGAAGAACTTGTGCTTCTTGATGAAGGCCCAGACTTCCGGCGGCAGGTCGGCCAGCTCGTGAGTGATCTGCCAGTCGTTGAGCATGCCGCAGAGCTGCTCCACCGGGCCGTCCATATAGGCCTGTTCCTCGGTGCTCAGTTCGGGCTTCGGCTGCTTCATCAGCTCGTGCCAGTCCGGCTTGCCGGAGAACAGCTGGCCTTCGAAGCCGACGGTGCCGGCTTCCAGCGCGGTCTGCTCGGTCTCCGACAGCTTCGGCGTGACCTTGGCGAACAGCTTCAGCAGCGGAGCGCTGATCTGCTTGCGGCGGAAGTCCAGCATCAGCAGCGGCACCGCCACCAGCAATTCGAGCACCACCAGCACCACGGTGGTGACCGGCACGCCGGCGATCAGGCCGACCACCACGGTGGCGCCGACGGTGACGATCGCCCAGCTCCGCAGGCTGCTGCGATGGTAGGCACAGGCGCCGGTGGCGATGAGGGCCGCCAGCAGGGTGAGGATCACGGACATGAAAGCACCTCGTCGCGAATGGCGTTGTTGCGATGGACAGGCATGGGCATTACTCGTTCAGTTGCGCATCCGTGCGGCATTCAATGCGTGGCTTCACCGTCCAGAGTGCGCAGGAATCGTGCGATCTCACGGGTGAAAGCGTCGTTGGCGTCGCCCGCCACCATATGCGTGGCACGCGGCAGTTCCACGTGCTCGGCATGCGGCGACAGGCGCAGGAATTCGTCGACCGTGTCGCGCGAGACCACGTCGCTGCGCCCGCCCGAGAGCAGCAGCATGGGCACGCGCACATGGGCGGCGGCGCTCATCAGGCGCGGCTGGTAGCGCACGCTCTCGCGCACCAGGTCGCCACCGAGCAGGGCCGGGTCCCAATGCCAGCGCAGGCGGCCGTCGGCGCCTTCGCGCAGCAGCGGGCGCAGCTGGTCTTCGCTTTTGCGGCCGGCGCGGTGCGGCAGGTAGGCGGCGATCTGTTCGGCCGCTTCGGCGTAATCGGCAAAGCCGTCCGGATGCGCCTGCATGAAGGCGAGGATGCGTTCGACGCCGGCGGTCTCCCAGCGCGGCGTGATATCCACCAGCACCAGGGCGCGGAACAGCGTGGGATCGATCTCGCCGGCCACCACCAGGCCGAGCAGGCCGCCCATCGAGGCGCCGACCAGCACCGGCGGCTCCGGCTGCGCGCGGGCGAGCCCGACCAGGTCGGCGACGAACTGTTCCATGTGGTAGTCGCCGTCGGGCACGCGCTCGCTTTCGCCATGGCCGCGGCTGTCGAACGTGACGCAACGGAAGCCCTCGCCGGCCAGGGCCGCGGCGGTGGCGGTCCAGGCGTGGCGGGTCTGGCCGAAGCCATGGGCGAACAGCAAGGTCGGCCGGCCTTCGGGCTGGCGTACATCCACCGCCAGGCCCACGCCATCGGCGGCGGCGTAGCGGGAAGACGAAGCGGCAACGGGCGCAATGGTAACCATACGGACGAGTATGGATTGCCGTCCGAGCCGCCGTCAACCATGTCCGTTCGGATTGCAAAGCCTAGGACTGGGGCTACCATGCTCGAATGAATGCAAGCGCCAAACCCGAACGAACCCGTCTTTCCGCCGAAGATTGGGAAGATGCCGCTCTCAAGCTGATTGCCGAGCAGGGTGTCGGCGCCCTCGCGGTCGAGGCCCTGGCCCGCCAGCTCGGGGTGACCAAGGGCAGCTTCTACTGGCACTTCCGTACCCGCGAGGCCTTGCTGCAGGCGTCGCTGGAACGCTGGGAGCAATACGGCGAGCGCGAGGTGATCAGCCAGATCGAGGCCATGCCCGACCCGCGCGCCCGCCTGCCGGAACTGTTCCGCCGGGTCGCCCACGAAATCGCGCCGCACCGCGTCTACGCCGCCCTGCTCAAGGCGCTGGACCACCCCCAGGTGGTGCCGGTGATGGCCCGCGTATCGCAGCGGCGCCTGGAATTCCTCACCAGCATCTACCGCGAAGCCGGCCTGGTCCCGGCCGAGGCACTGAACCGCGCACGCCTTACTTATGCGGCTTATGTGGGCTTCCTGCAGCTCAACTTCACGCTGGGTCTACCGCGCATCAGCCATGAAGACTTCGATGCCTACGTCGAGCACATGATCAAGACGCTCACGCCGGCCTGAAAGGCCAGCCGCATCAGCGGCTTGGCGGCATTCCAGGGCCGCTTTGCTGCACTCCGCCTTGCAATGCCAGTACACGCAAACTACCGTTTCTGCTCTTTTTTGTTCTAAGACCAGAGTGAGGAACGCATGGCGAGCAAGCTGGCGGCGCTGCAGCGCTGGGTCGACGAGGTGGCGGCGCTGACCCGCCCCACCCGCATCCATTGGTGCGATGGCTCTGACGCCGAATACCAGGCCCTGGTGCAGCAGATGCTGCAGACCGGCGACCTGGTCGAACTGAACCAGCAGACCCACCCGGGCTGCTACCTGCACCGTTCGAGCCCTTCGGACGTGGCCCGCGTCGAGCACCTCACCTTCGTCTGCACGAAGGAACACGAGGACGCCGGCCCGAACAACCACTGGATGGACCCGGCCGAGGCGCACGCCAAGATGGACGGCCTGTTCGCCGACTGCATGGAAGGCCGCACCCTGTACGTGATCCCGTACTGCATGGGCCCGATCGATTCGCCGCTGGCCCGCTGCGGCGTGGAAATCACCGACAGCCCCTACGTGGTCGCCAACATGCGCACCATGACGCGCATGGGCGCCGCGGCGCTGGCGCGCATCGAGCGCGAGGGGCTGCTCTCAAACGACTCGTTCGTGAAGGGGCTGCACTCCATCGGCGAGCTGGATCCGGAACGCCGCTTCATCATGCATTTCCCCGAGGACCTGAGCATCAAGTCCTACGGTTCCGGCTACGGCGGCAACGCACTGCTGGGCAAGAAGTGCCATGCGCTGCGCATCGCCAGCTGGCAGGCCCGGTCCGAGGGCTGGCTGGCCGAGCACATGCTGATCGTGGGCATCGAGAATCCGCAGGGGCAGACCCACTACGTCGCCGCGGCGTTCCCCTCGGCCTGCGGCAAGACCAACCTGGCCATGCTGATTCCGCCGGACGGCTATCGCCGCGACGGCTGGAAGGTGTGGACCGTGGGCGACGACATCTGCTGGATGCGCCCCGGCGCGGACGGCCGCCTGTACGCGATCAATCCCGAGGCCGGCTTCTTCGGCGTGGCGCCGGGCACCAGCGCGGGCAGCAATCCGAATGCGCTGGCCAGCATCGCGCGCGACACCATCTTTACCAATGTCGCGGTCACCGCCGACAACCAGCCCTGGTGGGAAGGCCTGCCGGGCGAGCCGGCGCTGGACTGGCAGGGCCGCGCGTATGACCCGGCCAACGGTCCGGCCGCGCATCCGAATGCCCGCTTCACGGTCAGCGCGAAGCAGTGCCCGACCTGGTCGCCCAAGGCCGAGGACGCGCAGGGCGTGCCGATCAGCGCGATCGTGTTCGGCGGCCGCCGGCCGTCGCTGGTGCCACTGGTGTTCGAGGCGCGCGATTGGGCGCACGGTGTGCTGGTCGGCGGCGCGATGGGTTCGGAAACCACCGCGGCGGCCACCGGTGCGGTGGGTGTGCTGCGCCGCGACTCGATGGCGATGAAGCCGTTCTGCGGTTATCACTACGGCGATTATTTCCAGCATTGGCTGTCGTTCGACCAGCCGGGCGCGCAGTTGCCGAAGATCTTCCACGTCAACTGGTTCCGCAAAGGCAAGGACGGCAAGTTCCTGTGGCCGGGCTTCGGCGACAACCTGCGCGTGCTGGAGTGGATGATCGCCCGCGTCGAGGGCAAGGCTGCCGGCGTCGACACCCCGATCGGCACGCTGCCGGCGCAGGGCGAACTGCGCACCGACGGCCTGGCGCTGGACGGCGCCGCGCTGGACGAATTGCTGCACGTCGACCAGGCCGGCTGGCAGGCCGAAGCGGCCGCCATCGGCGATTACCTGCGCGAGTTCGGCCAGCGCATGCCGCAGCGCCTGCACGACGAACTGCAGCGCGTCGCCAGCGCACTCGCTGGCGGGCCGCGGGTCTCGGCGGTCGCTTCCTGACCGCCTGCGGCGGCCGTGGCGCAAGGCCAGGCCGCCGCATCGCGTACGTATGGCCCATGACTCATGAATGCATGACTGATGGCGCATGAGCGCCCTCCTCTAAACCTTGCCGCGCAACCGCGCATCCAAGCTGGCAAGATGATCAGCGCCTGCGCCGCCACCGGAAACCCCATGCCGCCTGCCACCGCCGCAGCGCCCGACGACGACGTCGCCGATGTGCGCGCTGCCGCGGACGGCGACCGGGTGGCCTTCCAGCGGCTGTATCGCCGGCACGCCGATCGCGTCTACGGTGCCGTCTACCGCCTGGCCGGCTACGACCACGCACGCGCCGAGGATCTGACCCAGGACGCCTTCGTGCGCGCCTGGCAGAAACTCGCCGGCTTCCGCCACGAAAGCGCGTTCGGCACCTGGCTGTATCGCCTGGCGGTGAACGTGGCGCTGATGGATATCCGTTCGCGCGGATCGGACCCGGTCAGCACGATGGACGACGACGACCTGCCCGATCGCGGCACCACCCCGTTCTGTGCCGCCGAGCGCGACGAACTGGAACGTGCGATCGGCAAACTGCCGCCACGCGCACGCGCCGTGCTGGTCCTGCACGACGTGGAAGGTTGGCGGCACGAGGAAATCAGCGCCGAGCTCGGCATGGCCGTCGGCTCGTCGAAAGCGCAACTGCACCGCGCACGCGGACTGCTGCGAAAAGTTCTTGGAGAAGCGTCATGAACGAATTTGAATGGCATCGCCAGATGCGCGCCCTGCGCGAACCGGTGTCCCCGCAACGCGACCTGTGGGCGGATATCGAAGCGAAGCTCGATGCCGGCAGTCCCGCTGCCGCCATGGCGCCGCGCGCCCGGCGCAGCCACGCCTGGCTGCTCGCGGCGAGCTTCGCCGGACTGTCGCTGCTAGCGGTCGCCCTCAATCATCAATGGCGGGCGGAAGCGCCCGCGGCACTGCAGGCACAGGTGCCGGTGAACTGGAAACCGTCCGATCCGCGCCTCGCCGGCGCGGCGGTGGAACTGGATGCGGCGCGCGTCGAATTGCAACAGGCCATCCAGCAGGCGCCGCATTCCCCCGCCTTGCAGCGTCTGCTGGACCGCACCGCCAAACGCCAATCGCAACTGCGTCAGATGGAACAACAGGCAGGCTGAGTCACCGGAGCACGATCATGAAAACCACCGCACGCTATCTCCCTGTCCTGCTGGCGCTGGCGATCGGCCAGGCTTATGCCGACACGCCGATCAACATCAGCCACGACGCCAAGCCCAACGTGCAGTTGCAGATCAGCAACGTAAAGGGCTCGGTCACCGTCACCGCCTGGGACCGCAACCAGGTCCAGGTCACCGGCCGCCTCGGCGAAGGCGCCAAGCCGCTGGAATTCGACGGCGACAATGACAACCTGGAGCTGAAAGTGGAATCGACCGGCAAGTCGGGCTGGTTCAACTTCAACAGCGACACCTCGATGGGCAACACCACGCTGGATGTGCGCGTGCCGAAGTCGGCCTCGCTCGAAGTGGAAGTGGTGAGCGCGCCGGCGAGCATCGACGGCATCGAAGGCGGCACCATCAAGATCAACTCAGTGAGCGGCAAGGTGCGCATCAATGCGCGCTCGCCTTCGGTGGAGGCGCAGAGCGTCAGCGGCAGCCTCGAACTGGCCGGCCATGCCGACAAGGTGGACCTGCAGACGGTGAGCGGCGACATCCTCGCCCCGTCGGTGGGACGCGAGGCCGAGCTGCAGACGGTGTCCGGCCGCATCCGCGTGAACGGCGGACCGTGGAAGCGGCTCAACCTCAGCACCGTCTCCGGCGACGTGCAGGTGGGCGGCGGCATGACCGCCGGCGGCGACATGAATGTCGACAGCATGAGCGGCGACGTACAGGTGCAGCTGCCGGGCAATCTCGCCGCGCAGATCCACGCCAATACCTTCAGCGGCGACCTGCGCAGCGACTTCGGCTCGCCGCGCAAGGTGGAACATGGCCCCGGCATGGAGCTCGATGCCACCGCCGGCAGCGGCAGCGCGAAGATCAAGCTGGAGACCTTCAGCGGCGACCTGAAGATCCGCAAGCAGGATTGAAGGCGAACGCTTGCCGCTGCCATAAACGAAGAAGCCGTCGCTGCCTGGCGACGGCTTCTTCGTTTATGGGGTTCGGGCTTCCGTGGAAGACGGGAGCCTAGAGATCCTGGTGGTACTGCACGTAAGGCGTGCGCGACTGGTCCGGCTCCGGGCCCACCGGCGTATTCACCGCATTGCCGGACGACCACACGTTCTGCGCGCCGATGCTGAGCTCGCCCTGCCAGGGCAGGCGCAGGGTCACGCCCAGGTCGATGCTGCTCCAGCGGCGGTCGCTGTTGTAGCCGGTACCCGGCAGCGCCGGCTGCATCACGCGGCCGACCACGCCGCCGCTGAGCGGGCCGCGGTCGACGCCGAAGCTCAGCGCCTTCTGGTCCAGCGCGTTCACGCCGAGCAGGTTGCCCGGCAGCAGGCGCACACGGCCCACGCTGGCGCCCAGGTCGATGCCGCTCTTGCTGTCCAGCGCGACGCGGCCGCGCGCATTGAGCTGCGCGCTGCTGTCGAATGAATTCAGGCCGTTGACGCCGGCCGGGGCGCCAGGCAGCAGGCGCGGCAGCGCCGAATTGTTCGGCGTGCTGTTGGCGCCCAGGCTGAGGCCGACGCTGTAGCGGCCGCTGCTGTAGGTGGCGCCGATCTCGCTGCCGATCACGCGCGGCACGCGGTTGTTGATCCAGGTGTGCTCGCTGACCCCCACGTGCGCCTGCAGATTCGAGCTCAGGCCGTAGGTCAGGTCGGTGGATACGGCGCGCGAGGCGTCGACCACGGTGAACTGCAGCGGGCCGTCATTGCGCTGGGCGGAGCCGAACGTGCCGCTATCGGCCTTCAGCGCCAGCCAGCGGCCATCGGTGCTGCGCCACAGCGGCACGGCCGCGTCGGGGCCGATCTGGACCACCTGGTCGGGCTTCTGGGCGAGCAGGCGATTGGCCAGTTCGTGCGTATCGCCGGCCAGCGACTGCCCTGCCGCGGCGAGCGGCATTAGCAGAAATGGCATAGGCAACAGCAGGCGACGCATGAAGTTCGACCGAATAAGGCTCTACGTGGATGGAACCCACACCCTCCCCAGGGCTCGGGTGGACGGAGCTTACCACAATTTAACTTTTACTTGCAGCCTTTTTGCCCTGGTAATTGGGTGACCTGACCCGCAAAAAACCCTGGAGTCCGATCAGGTCGAAAAGCGGCCGGAGTCGCCCGCCCCGTCAGCGACAACGCTGAACAGAGACGATATAAAGGCGCATGTGACCTAAGCAGGGACCGGTCCGCGCCGGATGAGTTCATTACCCACCAGTTCCACCCCGATGTATCCGTCTGCGGAGCCCCACTCCGCGGCTTTGCATGCGGCCGTGGAAGGCCTGTTCCGGGCGAGCGATGCCGCCGGGGTCATGGAGGTCTGCGGGGCCACCCTGCGTACCCTGGGGGTACGCGGCGCCCTGCTCTGGCGCCAGCTCGAAGCACCGTCGGACCCGCTCCTGCCCGGCCAGCTGGCCCTGGCCGAAGACCCGCAGTCCCAGCGCCTGCTGGCCCTGGCGGCCGATGGGCCGGTCCCGGCCGCGGACGCCGAGGAGATCGCCTGGCTGGGCCGGACGGCCGGCTCCCGCCTGCGCCAGCTCGCCGAGACCTCGCGCCTGTACGAGGCGATCTCCCGCCTGGCCATGGCCGAGCGGCTGCAGCGCGCGCTGTACGCGATCGCCGACCAGGCCAGCACCGAACACAACATGGCCGAGATGATGCACGCGCTGCACGGCATCCTCGGCAGCCTCATGTATGCGGAGAACTTCTACATCGCGCTGTACGACCCGGCCACCGACAGCGTGCGCTTCCCGTACTACGTGGACACCATGGACAAGGACCCGCCCTTGCCCGACCAGAGCGTGCCGCTGCAGGACATGCGCCACAGCCTCACCTGGAACCTGCTGCAGGGCGGCCAGCCGATCATGGGTTCAGTGGAGGAACTGTCGCGCCAGTTCGCCGGCCAGTTCGTGCTGCTCGGCCCGGTCTGCGAGGACTGGCTCGGCGTGCCGCTGCAGCGCGACGGGCGCGTGGTCGGCGGCATCGTGGTGCAGAGCTATCGCGAGGACACCCACTACACCGAGCACGACCGCGAGCTGCTCAGCTACGTGGCCAAGCACGTGCAGACCGCGCTGGAACGCCGCGAAGCGCACGCCGAACTGGAACGCCGCGTGGCCAGCCGCACCGCGGCGCTGCGCGAGGCCAACCGCGTGCTGCGCCAGCAGGTGCTGCAGCGCCAGCGCGGCGAACGCCTGCAGGCGGCGCTGTTCCGCATCGCCGAGCTGGCCAACGCTTCGGAAAGCCTGGACAACTTCTACGCCGCCGTGCACCGCGTGATCGGCGGCCTGCTGTACGCGCGCAACTTCTATATCGCGCTGCTGGACGAAGAGCCGAACCAGCTCACCTTCCCGTATTCGGTCGACGAGTTCGACACCGTGCGCCTGCCGCGCTCGCACGGCCGCGGCCTCACCGAATACGTGCTGCGCCACGGCAAGCCGCTGCTGGCCGCGCCGGACGACATCGACCGCCTGGCCCGCCAGGGCGAGATCGGCCACCACGGCTCGCGCTCGGTGTGCTGGCTGGGCGTGCCGCTGATCTGGGGCGAGCGCGCGATGGGCGTGCTGGCGGTGCAGAGCTACTCCCCCGAGCACACCTACGACGTGCGCGACCAGGAGCTGCTCACCTTCGTCAGCTACCACGTGGCCAACGCGCTGCAGCGCAAGCACACCACCGAATCGCTGAAGCAGGCCTACGCCAGCCTGGAACGCCGCGTCACCGAGCGCACCCGCGCGCTGGCCCTGGCCAACCGCGACCTGCGCGAACAGATCGCCGAGCGCGAGCGCGTGGAGCGCCGCCTCAAGTACGAAACCCTGCACGACTCGCTCACCGGCCTGCCCAACCGCACCCTGCTGCTGCAGCGGCTGGAGCAGGCGCTGCAGCGCTACCACGGCAATCCGCAGGACATGTTCGCGGTGTTGTTCATCGATTTGGATCGCTTCAAAGTCATCAACGACTCGGTCGGGCATCTGGTCGGCGACGACCTGCTGTTCCAGGTCGGCGGCCGCATCCGCGCCTGCCTGAAGACCCGCGACGTGGTCGCGCGCCTGGGCGGCGACGAATTCGCCGTGCTGGCCGAAGGCATCACCGACTACCGCATGGCGCTGGTCATTGCCGAGCGCATCATCGCCGAGCTGCAGACGCCGTTCCGCCTGGGCGCCAAGGAGATCTTCACCTCCGCCTCGATCGGTATCGCCCTGCCCGGCCCGCACTACCAGCGCCCGGAAGAACTGCTGCGCGATGCCGACGCGGCCATGTACCGCGCCAAGGACGAAGGCCGCCACCGCGCTGCCGTATTCGACGATCGCCTGCGCCGCGAGGCGCTGTCGCTGCTGGAAATGGAAGGCGACCTGCGCCGCGCGCTGAGCCGCAACGAATTCGTGCCGTTCTACCAGCCGATCGTCTCGCTGGAGGACGGCCGCACGGTGGGCTACGAGGCGCTGCTGCGCTGGCGCCACCCGGACCGCGGCCTGCTCACGCCCAGCGATTTCCTCGCGGTGGCAGAAGAAAGCGGCTGCTCGGAAACCATCGACTGGCAGATCTTCGAACAGGTCTGCGCACAGGCCGAGGCGCTCACCGGCAGCGACGGCTTCGTCAGCATCAACGTGTCCGGCCGCCACTTCCGCTCGCCGGACCTGGACCGGCGCCTGCTCGACCTGCTGGCCTCGCACGGCTTGCCCACGCGCTGCCTGCGCATCGAAGTCACCGAGCGCGCGCTGCTGGAAAACGCCTCGCAGGTGAAGCGCATCCTGGAGAACCTGCGCGCGCACGACGTCGGCATCGCGCTGGACGATTTCGGCACCGGCTACTCCTCGCTGAGCTACCTGCACCAGTACCCGATCAGCACGCTGAAAGTGGACCGCTCCTTCATCACCGAGCTGCCGCGCGAAGGCGGCCACAGCCTGGCCGTGGTGCGCGCGATCCAGGTGCTGGCCGACTCGCTGCAGATGCAGGTGATCGCCGAAGGCATCGAACAGGAGAACCAGCGCGACGCGCTGCTGCGCGTCGGCTGCCGCTACGGCCAGGGTTTCCTGTTCGCCACGCCGCACGCGGCGGACGTGTGGCTGCAGCGCGAATACCACTTCGCGCTGCCCTGAAACGCGCTCCTTACTGGGCGGTGCCCGGCGCGCTCACGCTCGAATGGCTGAGCAGGTGCTCGGCATCGATGCGGTCGAAGGTGTAGCGCTGCGCGCAGAACTCGCAGGTCACCTCGATCTCGCCCTCGCGCGCTTCCAGCGCGGCTTCCACTTCCGCCCGGCCCAGCGAGCGCAGCATCGACTCCACGCGCTCGCGCGTGCAGCTGCAGCCGAAGGCCAGCGAGCGCGGATCGAACAGGCGCACGGATTCGTCGTGGAACAGCCGGTACAGCAGTTCCTCCGGCGCGGTGGCCAGCATCTCTTGCTTGCCCAGCGTGTCGACCAGGTGGCCGATGCGCGGCCAGGCGTCCTCGTCCTGCACGCCGTCACGGCCGCCTTCGCCGGGCAGGCGCTGCAGCATCAGGCCCACCGCATGCTCGCCGTCCGCGGCCAGCAGGATCCGCGCCGGCAACTGCTCGGACTGGGTGAAATAGCCTTCCAGCGCGCCGCCGAGCTGCGCGTGGCGCAGGTCGACCAGGCCCTGGTAGCGCTGGCCGCGCTCGGCATGGCCGATGGTGATGGCCATCACCGCGTCGGGCAGCGCTTCCAGTTCCAGCGGTGCGGGCAGCACGCCTTCGGAGCGCGCCAGGCCGCGCAGGCGCCCCTGGTCGCTGCATTCGGCGAACAGCAGGCGCAACGGACCGCTGCTCTTCAGCTCAATCGACAGGCTGCCCTGCAGCTTGATATTGCCCGTCAACAGCGCGCTGGCCGCCAGCGATTCGCCCAGCAGGGTGCGCAGCGCGGGCGAGTAGTCCGCGCGTCCGGCCACTTCGCGCCAGGCGGCGCCCAGCCGCACCAGCACGCCGCGCACGCCGGCGCGCTCGAGCAGGAAGCGGTGCAGCACGTCTTCGACAAGAACGGTTTCCACGGATTCGAACCTCTAAGGACAAGCGCGCAGAGATGGGGGCGCCGGGTGGCCATGCAAGCCGGCAGGCCGGGACCTGGCAGCGGCCCCGAGTGTATGCCAAGCGGACGCGGCGGCCGGCTTGGCGGCGCCGGGCAGCCTCTTATACTGCCGCGTCCCTGCTGACCTCATCCCTTCCGACCGCAGCCCTTCCGACTTCAAGGCCATGCCGCCCAGCCGCTCCCTGTTCATCCGCCTGCTGCGCCCGATCGTCATCCTGGCGGTCGCCTGGCTCGCCCTGAGCTTGTTTGCGGTGCTGCTGCTGCGCTTCGTGCCGCCGTGGACCTCGGCGGTGATGATGGAGCGGCGCCTGAGCGCACTGATCCATGGCGAACGGGATTTCCACCTGCATTACCGCTGGGTGCCCTGGCCGGAGGTCTCGCCCTACGTGCCGATGGCGATGGTGGCCGGAGAGGACCAGAAATTCCCGTTCCACCATGGCTTCGATTTCGATTCCATCCAGAACGCGATGGACGCCGCCGAGGACGGCAAGCGCCTGCGCGGCGCCAGCACGATCAGCCAGCAGACCGCCAAGAACCTGTTCCTGTGGAACGGCCGCAGCTTCGTGCGCAAGGGGCTGGAGGCTTATTTCACCGTGCTGATCGAGGCGACCTGGCCGAAGCAGCGCATCCTCGAGGTCTACATGAACATCGCGGAGCTGGGCGATGGCGTGTACGGCGTCGGCGCGGCCAGCGACACCTACTTCCGCACGCCACCGGCACAGCTGGCGCCGGCGCAGGCCGCGCGGCTGGCCGCGGTGCTGCCCAGTCCGCGCCGCTTCAAGGTCGCCCAGCCCAGCCCCTATGTGCTGGGCCGCGCCGCCTGGATCCAGCAGCAGATGGGCCAGCTCGGCGGCCCCGGCTATCTGCGTGGCGACGCGCCGGCGCAGGTGCGCCGCACGCGCTGAAAACATCGCCGCCGCGGAAGCGCTCCGCTAGCATGCGCGCAATTCCCGCATGGACCCGCGCATGCCGCAGCTGACCGTCATCGTGCCCGCGTACAACGAAGCCGCGGTGCTCGACACCTTCCACCAGCGCCTGGCGCAGGTGCTCGACCAGCTGCCGTTCGACAGCAGCGTGCTGTACGTGGACGACGGCAGCGCGGACCGCACCTGGGAGATCATCGAAGCCCTGACCCGGCAAGACCGGCGCGCCGCTGGCCTGAAGCTGTCGCGCAACTTCGGCAAGGAAGCGGCGATGACCGCCGGCCTGGACGAAGCCGATGCGGACGCGGTGGTGGTGATCGACGCCGACCTGCAGGACCCGCCGGAGCTGATCCCCGCCCTGGTCGAACAATGGCGCGCAGGCTACGACGTGGTCTACGCCACCCGCAGCGCCCGCGCCGGCGAGACCAGCTTCAAGCGGTTCACCTCGGCCGCGTTCTACCGGACCATGGAAAAGCTGTCCGACACCGCCGTGCCGCGCGACACCGGCGACTTCCGCCTGCTCTCGCGCCGTGCCCTCGATGCGCTGCGCCAGCTGCGCGAAAGGCAGCGCTTCATGAAAGGCCTGTTCGCCTGGATCGGCTACCGCCAGACCGCGGTGCGCTACGAGCGCGACCCGCGCCACGCCGGCCAGACCAAATGGAACTACTGGCGGCTGACCCAGCTGGCGGTGGAAGGCATCACCTCGTTCTCCACCGCGCCGCTGCGGCTGGCCACCTGGATCGGCGTCAGCGCGTCGCTGCTGGCCTTCGCCTATGGCATCTGGGTGCTGGCCAAGGCCCTGATCTGGGGCGATGCGGTGCGCGGCTATCCGACGCTGATGCTGGTGATCCTGTTCCTGGGCGGCATCCAGCTGCTGGCGCTGGGGGTGATCGGCGAATACCTGGGCCGCAACTATGCGGAGAGCAAGCAGCGGCCGCTGTACTTCGTCGAGGAGCGGCGCGGCGCCGGAAGCGGCTGAACGCCGGACGGATTCACGTCCGCGCTACACCTCCATGGCGCCACGGCGCTAGACTGATGCGGCGATCGTCCACCTTCACTCCGGAGGCCAGGCATGCGTCAGGTCAAGCATCTGCTGGACAGCAAGGGGCACCAGGTCTTCAGCATCGCGGAAGACGCGACCGTGCTGGACGCCATCAAGCACATGGCCGAACGCCAGGTCGGCGCGCTGCTGGTGATGCGCGGCGAACAACTGGTCGGCATGGTTTCCGAGCGCGACTACGCGCGCAAGGTGATCCTGCAAGGCCGCTCCTCGGCACAGACTTCGGTCGCCGAAATCATGAGCAGCCCGGCGCTCACCGTCGGCCCGGATACGGAAGTCGAATACTGCATGCGCCTGTGCACCGACAGCCGCATCCGCCACCTGCCGGTGGTGCACGACAGCCGCGTGATGGGCGTGATCTCGATCGGCGACCTGGTCAAAGCGGTGATCGAGGAACAGGCCGAGCAGATCGACCACCTCGAGCAGTACATCGCCGGGCGCTGATGCCTTGATTGAAGCCCCTCTCCCACCGGGAGAGGGGCTGGGGTGAGGGTTCGGGCGGAGCGCAAGAGTGATGTACTCCGCTCCGGCCGTACCCTCATCCGGCTGCCGCCACCTTCCTCGCTCCTCAAAGCCGCGCACATCCCTGTGCGCTCCCCGCGTGCTCCCGAAGGGAGAAGGATTCACTCTTGAAAGGTTGTCAGGACTTTGCGGGCGCCTCCGGCGCCAGGTCCGGTGCGTGCCCGGCGCGGCGTGCGATCCACGCCGCCAGCACGGAGATGCCGACGCCGGCCGAGGCCATGCCCGACAGCGTCACGCCCAGCATGCCGAACAGATTGACGCCGCTGGTGACCAGCACGTCGCCGAAGCGCCACACCGCGGTCTCCACGAAGTTCTTGCCCTTGTAGCGCGTCTCGCGCGGCACGCGGGTGTACAGCGCGTCCTGCGCCGGCTTGGTCATGCCGTAGGCGAAGGCGCGCGAGCCGACCATGGTCACCGCCAGCATCGGCACCGCATAGCCGAACAGCGCGATCTGGCCGCTGCCGACCAGCGCCAGCCCCAGCAGCAGCAGCAGATTCACCAGCGCCGGCACCACCAGGCCCCAGCCGGCGCCGTGGCGCATCATCAGCCAGCGCGTGACGGTGAGCTGCAGCACCGCGCCGATGGCGTTGGTGTAGAGGTCGATGTCGTTGTAGAAGGCAGTGCGCGCCACTTTGTCGGCGATGTGCGCCTTGGTGTAGTCGGCCATCAGCGCATAGGCGAGCGTGCCGATGCCATCGCCCAGCAGCATCAGGATCGCCATGTAGCGCAGGAAAGGTCGCGACCACAGCTCCCTGATGCCGGCCCAGATCGAGCCGCCCAAGGGTTCGTCCGCGCCGGGTCCACGCTGCTGGCTGCCGGAGAGCAACAGCAGCAACGCCAGCGCCACCAGCAGGGTCGCCGCGGACACCACCAGCAACGGCGCCACGCCGATCGCCGTCACCAGCAGCTTGGTGATGACCGGGCCGGCGACCGCGCCGGCCATGCCGCCCAGCGCGATCAGCGAGAACACCTTGCGCGCGCTGGCGCTGTCGAAGATGTCCGCCATGAAGCTCCAGAACAGCGACACCACGAACAGGTTGAATACGCTGCCGAACACGTAGAACGCCATGCCCAGCGAGCGCGCGCCGATGCGGTCCTGCGCCATGAAGGCCGGCACGAAGGCGAGCAGGCACAGCGCGAAGAAGCAGTAGCTCCAGCTCAGCAGCTGCTTGCGCGGAAAGCGCGCCACCAGGATGCCGAACAGCGGCGTGAGCAACAGCATCACCAGCAGCACCGCGCCGTAGAACAGCGGCAGCGCCTGCGCCCCCACCGCGCCGCCGAGCTGGTCGCGCACCGGCCGGATGATGTAGTAGCCCGCCATCACGAAGAAGAACGCCAGGGCGGACAGCGCGGAAGCGCGGGCCTGCCCGGTCTCGGTAGGACGAGGTGAGTTCACCTGGGGACATCCTGCGTAGGTCGCGCGCAGACTAGCATGCGACCATGACGCGCCAGCGGCGGCCAGGCCTGGGACAAGGGGATGGGGACAAGGGGATGGGGACAAGGATGGGGACGTAGATGGGCAAGCGCATGGACTACGACTACGTCATCGTCGGCGGCGGTTCCGCCGGCTGCGTGCTGGCCAACCGGCTCAGCGCGCAGCCGGGCAAACGCGTGCTGCTGCTGGAAGCCGGGCCGCGCGATCTCAATCCACTGATCCACATGCCCGCCGGCATCGCCAAGCTGGTCGGCGACCAGCGCGGCCTGGCGCGCCTCTACGGCAGCCATCGCATCAACTGGGGCTACCGCACCGAACCCGAGCCGCAATTGCTGGGCCGCCGCCTGTGGTGGCCGCGCGGCAAGACGCTGGGCGGCTCCAGTTCGATCAATGCCATGTGCTACATCCGCGGCGTCGCCGCCGACTACGACGCCTGGGCGCAAGCCACCGGCGACGAGCGCTGGCGCTGGGACGCCGTGCTGCCGTGGTTCCTGCGCGGCGAGGACAACGCGCGCGGCGCCGGCCCCTGGCACGGCAGCGGCGGCCCGCTCGGCGTGGCCGACCTGCGCTTCCACAGCGAGCTGTCGGATGCCTTCGTCGAAGCCGGTGTCGCCGCCGGCTTCGAGCGCAACGCGGACTTCAACGGCGAACGGCAGGACGGCTTCGGCCTGTACCAGGTCACCCAGCGCGACGGCGCGCGCTGTTCGGCCGCGGCGGCGTATCTGCGCCCCGCCCTGCAGCGCGCCAACCTGGAAGTGCGCACCGGCGTGCTGGTACAGCGCGTGCTGATCGAACAAGGCCGCGCAGTGGGCGTGCAGGTCGGCGGCCAGCGCATCGAAGCCGGCGCGGTGATCCTCGCCGCCGGTGCGATCAACACGCCGCAATTGCTGATGCTGTCCGGCGTCGGCCCGGCGGATCATCTGCGCGAACGCGGCGTGCCGGTGGCGCTGGACCAGCCGCACGTTGGCGCCCATCTGCAGGATCACCTGGATATCTGCAGCGTGGTCGGCACCACCAGCCGCGCCACCTTCGACCATCTCAACGACGTGGCCGTGGCCTGGCGCTATGCGCGGCACCGCGACGGCATCGGCAGCTCCAATGCCGCCGAGGCCGGCGGCTTCGTGCGCAGCCGTTTCGCGCCGGACGCGCGCTGCGACATCCAGTTCCATTTCATCCCCGCGCAACTGGACGACCACGGCGCACGCGTCCTGCCCGGCCGCGGCTACACCGTGCATGCCTGCTATCTGCACCCGCGCAGCCGTGGGCGCCTGCGTTTGCGTTCGGTCGATCCGGCCGCGCCCATTGCCATCCACGCCAACTACCTGGGCGATGCGGAAGGCCACGACCTGAAGCTGATGATCGAAGCCGCGCGGCTGTCCCGCGAGATCCTGGCGCAGGCGCCGTTCGACGCGTTCCGCGGCGCGCCGGTGCAGCCGCCCCAGGAGTTGCGCACGGATGCGCAGTACGCGGACTTCATCCGCCGCCGCGCGGAGACCATTTATCACCCGGTGGGCACCTGCCGCATGGGGCGCGAGCACGAGGCGGTAGTGGACAGCGAGCTGCGCGTGTGGGGCCTGCCGGGCCTGCGCGTGGTGGATGCCTCGGTCATGCCCAGCCTCATCACGGGCAACACCAACACGCCGACCCTGATGCTGGCCGAGCGCGCCGCGGCGATGATGCTTGGCGAAAGCTGAGCACGGCCATCGTCGAGCCCGTCTGCGCACCCGTCCGCCGCGTGACCGGGGCCATGGCAGCTGGCTCGCGATCCGTTGTAGAGCGGCACGAAGTACACGACAATTGGAATGTCTAAAACCGGGACGGATCCCGCCGATAGCCTCAGGGAGCCCAGGTATTTCCCGTTTACGGCGCCCAGCGCGCCCATACGACGCCAGAGCAACATGCAGTTTCGCCATATCTTTCTGTTGATCGCCGGTGCGCTCGGCCTCGCCGGCAGTCCGCTCCCCGCCGAAGCCGCGTCCGCGCCGGCTCAGGCCAGCTCACCTCAGGCTCCCTTGCCGCAGGCCGTCCTGCCCACGCAGGTGACGCCGCCGCCGACCCAGCCGCAGGTATCCATGCAGAGCGCGAATCCCGCGCCGCAGCACCTGCCGGACGAGCGGATCAAGGCCACGCTGGCCGCCTACCAGGACTGGCTGCAGAAGCTCGACGAGCGCCACGCCGTCGCCGGCCTGGCCACCGCCATCGTGGTGGACAACAAGGTGGCCTACGAGCACACCATCGGCTACGCCAACGCCAGCACGCAGGAGCCGATCACGCCGGAAACGGTGTTCCGCCTCGCCTCGCTGTCCAAGGCGTTCGCCACCGCGGTGGCCGGCGTGCTGGTCAACGACGGACGCTTCAGCTGGGACACCAAGCTGGCCGACGTGCTGCCGTTCTTCAAGCTGAAGGACGCGGCGGCCGCCGAGAAGGCCACCGTGCGCGACATCCTCGGCCAGCGCCTGGGCCTGCCGCGCAACACCTACGACAACATGCTCGAAGGCGACGTGCCCTACGAAGAGCTGGTGCGCCGGCTCGACGAAGTGAAGATGACCTGCGGCGTCGGCCAGTGCTACGGCTACCAGAACGTGGCCTTCAGCATGATCGGCGACGTCATCTATGGCATGACCGGCGATTTCTTCTATCGCCAGGTCGACAAGCGCATCTTCTTCCCGCTCGGCATGAAGACCGCCAGCTACGGGCGCGAAGCGCTGGAGAACAGCGCGAGCTGGGCGCGGCCGCACCGCCCCGCCGGCGCCGGCACCTGGCGTCCGTTCGAACCGAAAGAGGCGTACTACCGCGTGGCCCCGGCCGCCGGCGTCAACGCCAGCCTGCGCGACATGGAGCAGTGGCTGATCGCGCAGATGGGCGGCCGCCCGGACGTGCTGCCGCCCAAGCTGCTGGAAACGCTGCACTCGCCGGAGGTGAGCACGCCGGTGGAACTGCGCTCCACCCCGTGGCGCCGCGAGCGCCTGACCGATGCTTCCTATGCGCTCGGCTGGCGCGTGTTCCAGTACGGCGGCGAGACGCTGATCTTCCACGCCGGTGCGGTCGAGGGTTACCGCACCATGATCGGCTTCTTCCCGAAGTACCGCACGGGGGTGGTGACCATGTGGAACTCCGCCAGCCCGATGCCGTCCGGACTGATGCCGATGGTGTTCGACAGCATGCTGGGCCTGGAACACGTGGACTGGGCCGGGGTGGAAAGCGATGCACCGGTGGTGGCGACCACCAGGTCCTCGGCGAAAGGCAAGCTCAAGGCGCGCAAGAGCGGCGGCACCAAGGCGGCATCGAGCAAGCGCGGGCACCGGCGCTGAGCCGCCGGCCAGGCATCCGCAGCAAGGCGCCCTGGTGGCGCCTTTTTGTTGGGCGCGATGACGGCCCTGGCCCGCGCAAACAAAAAAGGCGCCGCGATGCGGCGCCTCTCTCGTCTGCTCCATCGAACGGCCGCAGCCTTACAGCTTGAACTCGATGCGCTGGCGCTTGGACGAAGCCACCGGCGTGCCGTCCTGGGTCGCCGGCTGGTACTTCCAGCGGCTTACCGCGTCGATCGCCGCGCGGTCGAACACGTGGCGCGGCTGTGCGTCGACCACCTTCACGTCGCTGACGTCGCCGCCGGTCGTGATGGTGAAGGCCAACTCCACCCAGCCTTCCTGGTTGGAACGCATCGCCGCGGTCGGATAACGCGGCGCGGTGTTCTTCACCAGCACCGCCGCGTGCGTCGCCGCATCGGCCGGCGCAGCGGCCGACGGCGTCGCCGTCTGCGGCTGGCGCGTGGCCTCGGCCTGCTGTTGCTGCGCCTGGCGCGCCTGCTGCGCCACGCGTGCCTGCTCGGCGGCGGCCTGCTGGGTCTTCAGTTCGGTCTGGCGATCGGCTTCCACCTTGTCGGCGGCGACCTTCTGGGCAGCCAACTGCGCCTGCTTCTCCTTGTCCGCGGCCAACTGCTGTTCGCGGTCCAGCAGCTTGCGCTGGGCGTCCAGCTTCGAGCGCAGGATGGTCAACGTGTAGTTGGCCGGATCGGCCTTGGCGAGCAGGTCGATCTGGCGCTGCGCATCGTTGAAGTCGCGCTGGTTGATGGCCTGCTCGGCCGCATTGGCGGCGAACGGGAAGGTCTCGCGCAGCGCGTCGGTGGCCACCTGGTTGCCGGGCTGCTTCTGCAGCACCTTCTGGTAGAACTCGAACGCATTGTTGCCGGCGGGCGCGAGCAGGCGCTGCTCGTTGATCGCGCGGCGGGCTTCGGAAAGCAGCTGATTGAGGCTCATCGCCTCGACGTTCGCCGGTGGCGGTGCGGCTGCCTGTCCGGCGGCGGTGACCGGCGTGGATGGATGGCCGCCGTTATCGGCCTGCATCAGGTCCTGATGCGGCTTGATGATGAGGAACCAGGCCGCTGCCGCCAACACGACAACAACCACCAGTACGGCTATGACAATGGGCTGGACAGCCCCGCGCGCGTGCGTGCGCGCATGACGTATGTATCGGGTATCCATGGTCTCTCGCTGAGTGTCATCAGATACCCGCGCTGTTTCCCCCTGTGTACCCAGGAGCGGCGGACCCCCCGGCCTGCCGCGGCGCGGATACGCGAAAGGTAACCGCAATGCAGCACTACGGCAAATCGCGCTTAATTTCACGGTGGCAGACGGGGGAATGCGCTAGCAGGGGGCGGTGAGACGGGGACGGAAAACGGACGTCCGGACCCCATGAGCGTTCAACCCCGCATTTTCATACCCCTGAAACGAAGCGTCCCGGCACGGAGGCCGGGACGAAACTTTTTCGAAGTGCCCCCCCCTGCGCTGGGCACCGCAGGGAGAGAAAATCGAGTTAAAGCTTTTTTAGTAGGGCTTACTTCTTGGCAGCCTTGGGCTTGGCCGTCTTGGTGGCCTTGACCACCTTGGCAGCGGCAGCCTTCTTCACGGTGCGCTTCTTGGCAACTTTCTTAGCGACCTTCTTGGCAGCCTTCTTGGCAACCTTCTTCACGGCGACCTTCTTGACGGACGCCTTCTTGGCAGCGGCCGGGCGCTTGCGGGCGGCGGCCTTCTTTGCAGTCTTCTTGACGGCCTTCTTGGCGGCCGGCTTCTTCGCGACCGGACGCTTGGTAGCGGCCTTCTTCGCGGTGGTCTTCTTGGCAGCCTTCTTGGCGGCCGGTTTCTTCGCAGCTTTCTTGGCAGTGGCCATAGTTCGTCTCAGCTCCTCATCAGTTGGCAGTGGTTGCCCAGTAAAAGCATGTAGGAACGCCTCAACCAGCAGATCGCTGTTGGTGGCGTGCCTTAAATTGTTCACTTGACGACGGGTACGTTCGTCCGACAGCAGCCGCAAAACGTGGACCGGAATGGAGACGGTGATCTTGCGTACCGCCCCGGCTTTCTCGCCGTGTTCCACATACGGCTTGATGAACTTCGATGGTGCCATAACGCCTGTTCCCCGTTATCTGGTGCGAAAACTATTCCCGATTATTTCGGCTGTCAATTGATTTCAACCGGGAAATCAATCCGACCGACCTCTCCCATCCGCCCCGGAAGCCCTGTCCCACAAGGCTCCACGGGGTCGAAGAGGATAATCTGTTTGGACGTCCATACGGCCATACGAGAAAATCGGAAAAAATCAAAAACCGGCTTAAATCCCGCATAAAACGCGCTATTCCGTGCCACTCGCTCATAATCGCGTGAGCGAATCAAGCTGAACGTCTAACCCCTTGGCAAGCAAGGGCTTAGACCCCTCGCCGGCACCTTTTCGGGTGGATGAACGAATTTCAACCGGAGGCCCCTCGGCGACCCGTCCGACCCGCCCAAGGGCGTCTTCCGACCCTCGCATCGGGTCGCGACGACCGGATGCGGTGCTCGCTCGAGCTGCCGTTCGGAGTTGCTCGCGCGACCTGCTTCCTACAAACCGACGGCCGCTTGCGCGGCCGTCGTTCGATCCACTTTCGCACGTGGCGATCAGTGGTCTTCGTTCTCCAGCTGCTCGGCGTACGCGTCCGCGTCGAGCAGTTCATCGAGCTCGGCGCGATCGCTCGGCTTGACCACGAACAGCCAGCCTTCGCCGTAGGCATCTTCGTTGATCGTCTCGGGCGAGTCGGCCAGCGCCTCGTTGACCTCGACGATCTCGCCGGACACCGGCGTGTAGATGTCGGAAGCGGCCTTGACCGATTCCACCGTGGCCACGCCGTGGCCGACCTGCACGCTGGCGCCGATCTCCGGCAGCTCCACGTACACCACGTCGCCGAGCTGGCCCTGGGCGTGGTCGGAGATGCCGACGCGGACGTTGCCGTTGTCTTCGGCGCGAGCCCACTCGTGGGACTTGAGGAATTTCAGATCGCCGGGAATCTCGCTCATGATCGGGTCCAGTCCTGGGTTGAAGGATGTCGGGTGAGTAGGGGTAACACGATGCGCGGCATTCTAAGCCGCTTCGCCGGAAGGGCAAACCCTTGCCGGGCAGCCCTTGCCGGATAGATCAGCGAGCGACAGCTCAGATGCCTTCGCAGGGCTTGCCGTCGCGCACGAACGGATACTTCACCACGCGCACCGGCATCTCGCGGCCGCGGATGTCCACCCGCACATGGCCCGGCTCGCCGGCCGGAATGCGCGCGAACGCCACCGCCTTGTTGAGGGTCGGCGCGAAGCTGCCGGACAGGATCTCGCCCTCGCCGTTGGCGGTGAGCACCTTCTGGCCGTGGCGCAGCACGCCCTTCTCGTCCAGCACCAGGCCGACCATCACCCGCTGCACGCCGGCGGCCTTCTGCGCCTCCAGCGCCTTGCGGCCGATGAAGTCGCGGCCCTCGTCCAGCGCGATGGTCCAGCCGAGGTTGGCCTCCCACGGGCTGACGGTCTCGTCCATGTCCTGGCCGTAGAGATTCATGCCGGCCTCCAGGCGCAGCGTGTCGCGCGCGCCCAGGCCCGCCGGCTTCACGCCCACCGCAGCCAACGCTTCCCATAGCGCGACGGCGTGGTCTTCCGGCACCAGGATCTCGAAGCCGTCTTCGCCGGTGTAGCCGGTGCGGGCGATGAACAGCGGCATGCCGTGCGGACCCTGCGCCGCCGCGGCGACGAACTTGCCGAGCTTGCGGATGCGCTCGCGGTCCACCTCGTGCAGCAGGCCGATCACCTTGTCGCGGGCGTTCGGGCCCTGCACGGCGATCATGGAGAAGTCCGGCCGCTCCTTGACCTCGACGCCGAACGCCTTGGCCTGCTGTTCGATCCAGGCCAGGTCCTTGGCGCGGGTGGCCGCGTTCACCACCAGGCGGAAGTGGCGGTCGTCGAAGAAATACACGATGAGGTCGTCGATCACCCCCGCCTGCTCGTCCAGCATGCAGGAATACAGCGCCTTGCCCTGGACCTTCAGCTTGTCGACGCTGTTGGCCAGCAGGTGGCGCAGGAACTCCCGGGTGCGCTCGCCGTGCAGGTCGACCACGGTCATGTGCGAGACGTCGAACATGCCGGCGTCCTGGCGCACCGCGTGGTGCTCCTCAATCTGCGAGCCGTAGTTGATGGGCATGTCCCAGCCGCCGAAGTCGACCATGCGCGCGCCGAGCGCGCGGTGGGTGGCATTGAGTACGGTCTTCTCGGTCATCGAAAGTGCGCCTGGGGAAAAGCCGCATTATCGCCGGGCGCCGTGCCGCATTCCAAGCCGCGGCGATGCTGCGATGCGGCGGCAGGTACGCAGCCGCATGGACGTCCGAGACGATTTCGCAGCTCTCCCGTACGCGGCTGCTTCACGGCGCCGCGCATACAAAACACGGCGCTGCCCTATAAGATCGCCCTTCATGAGCCCATCGCCCGCGACAGGAAGCGCCGACCTGGATGCCAGCTCGCAACCGCCGCGGCTGCGCGTCGCCGGTGCCTGGACCCTGGCGCATTACGCCGAACTCGAACGCCGCGTGGACGCTTTCGCCACCCCGCTGCCGCAGGGCACGCAGATCGACCTGGCCGGCCTGGCCGCACTGGATACCGCCGGCGCCTCGCTGCTGGTGCGCCTGCTCGGCACCGACCGCGTCGCCGAACTGGCGCAGGCCGACGGACTCCCGCCCGCGCGGCGCGCGCTGCTCGACACGGTGGGCAAGGCGCTCGATGCCTATCGCACGCCGAACAAAGTCCGCCGCCACCGCTCCGCCGTCACCGAAGTGCTGGCGCGCATCGGCCGCGCGATGGACAGCGTGTGGCGCCAGCAGCTGCAGTTGCTGGGCTTTATCGGCCTGACCCTGGAAGCGCTGGCGCGCGGCCTGCCGCATCCGCGCCGCTGGCGCGTCACCTCGCTGGTGGCTCATGTGGAGCAGACCGGCCTGGACGCGGTGCCGATCGTGGCCCTGCTCACCTTCATGGTCGGCGCGGTGGTGGCCTTCCTCGGCTCGACCGTGCTGGCCGACTTCGGCGCCACCATCTATACGGTCGACCTGATCGCGTTTTCCTTCCTGCGCGAATTCGGCGTGCTGCTCACTGCGATCCTGATGGCCGGCCGCACCGCCAGCGCCTTTACCGCGCAGATCGGCTCGATGAAGGCCAATGAAGAAATCGACGCGATCCGCGCGCTCGGCCTGGACCCGGTGGAACTGCTGGTGCTGCCGCGCGTGCTGGCCCTGCTGGTGTCGCTGCCGATGCTCACCTTCCTGGCGATGATCTCCGGCCTGGCCGGTGGCGCGGTGGTGTGCGCGCTGACCCTGGACATCTCGCCGACCATGTTCATCACCCTGTTCAAGGCCGATATCGGCGTCCACCACTTCCTGGTCGGCCTGTCCAAGGCGCCGATCTTCGCCTTTCTGATCGCGGTGATCGGCTGCCTGGAAGGCTTCAAGGTCAGCGGTAGCGCGCAGTCGGTGGGCGAGCACACCACCTCCAGCGTGGTCCAGTCGATCTTCGTGGTGATCCTGCTGGACGCGGTGGCCGCGCTGTTCTTCATGGAGATGAACTGGTGAACGCGGTCGCGCAAGAACGCACGGCGCAGGAGGACGTGATCCAGGTCCGCGACCTGGTCAACCGCTTCGGCGCGCAGGCCGTGCACGAGCAGCTGGACCTGGACGTGCGCCGCGGCGAGATCCTCGGCGTGGTCGGCGGCTCGGGCACCGGCAAGTCGGTCCTGCTGCGCACCATCGTCGGCTTGCGCCGGCCCACCTCCGGCCAGGTGCAGGTGTTCGGGCAAGACTTGCTGCGGCTGCCGCCGGAACAGCGCTCGCGCATCGAGCGGCGCTTCGGCGTGCTGTTCCAGAACGGCGCGCTGTTCTCCTCGCAGAATGTGGTGGAGAACATCGCCATGCCGCTGATCGAGCACGCGGGGCTGAAGCGGCCGGAAGCCGAATCGCTCGGCGCGGTGAAGCTGGCCCTGGCCGGCCTGCCGCAAGGCACCGAGCACAAATACCCGTCCGAGCTTTCCGGCGGCATGGTCAAGCGCGCGGCGCTGGCCCGTGCGCTGGCGCTGGATCCGGAGATCCTGTTCCTGGACGAACCCACGGCCGGCCTGGACCCGATCAGCGCCGCCGCGTTCGACCAGCTGATCCTGACTTTGCGCGATGCGCTCGGCCTCACCGTGTTCCTGGTCACCCACGACCTGGACACGCTCTACACCATCTGCGACCGCGTCGCCGTGCTGTCGCAGAAGAAGGTGCTGGTGTGCGACCGGCTCGAGGTGGTCGCGCAGAATGAGGACCCGTGGGTCCAGTCGTACTTCCACGGCCCACGCGGCCGCGCGGCGCTCGACGCCGCGGAAAAGACCAAGAGGTGATCGAGATGGAAACCCGCGCCCATCATGTGCTGATCGGCCTGTTCACGGTGATCGTGGTGGCCGCCGCGCTGCTGTTCGGGCTGTGGCTGGCCAAGTCCAGCACCGACCGGCAGTTCGCCGAATACCAGGTGGTCTTCAACGAGGCGGTCAGCGGCCTCTCGCAAGGCAGCGCGGTGCAATACAACGGCATCAAGGTCGGCGACGTCGCCCAGCTCAAGCTCGACCCGCAGGACCCGCGCCGCGTGCTGGCGCGCATCCGCCTGGGCGCCGACACGCCGATCAAGCAGGACACCCACGCCAAGCTCGCGCTCACCGGCGTCACCGGCATGGCGGTGATCCAGCTCAGCGGCGGTTCGCCGGGCAGCCCCGCGCTGGCCTCGCCCGGCGGCGAGATGCCGGTGATCGTGGCCGACCCTTCGCCGCTCAGCAAACTGCTGTCCAACGGCGAGGATGTGATGACCAATATCAACGACGTGGTCTCGCGCGCCAGCCAGCTGATGTCGGACGAGAACGTGGCGCGCATCAGCCGCACCCTGGATCACCTGGACAAGACCACCGGCGCCGTGGCCGACCAGCGCGACGATATCCGCGCCCTGCTCAGCCAGCTGGCCCTGGCCAGCAAGCAGGCCACCGCCACCTTGGAACAGACCGAGCAGCTGGCGCGCAGCGCCAACGGCCTGGTCGACCAGCAGGGCCGCGCCACGCTGGACAGCGCGCGCAATGCGATGGCCTCGCTGGAGCGCTCCACCGCGTCGATCGACCGCCTGCTCAACGACAACCGCGCCGCGCTCGACGGCGGCATGCAGGGCTTGAGCGAACTGGGCCCGGCCGTGCGCGAACTGCGCGATGCCGCCGGTTCGCTGCGCGGCATCACCCGCAAGTTCGACGACAACCCGGCCGGCTTCCTGCTCGGCCGCGACCGCAGCAAGGAGTTCGTGCCATGACGCGTGCCATCACGCATGCCATGAAGCGTGCCATGAAAACCGCCGCCCGCCGCGCCCTGCTGCTGGCGGCCATGCTCGCCAGCGCCGCCTGCTCGGTGCTGCCCAAGGCCGAATCGCCGAATATCTACCGGCTGCCTGCCGCACCCCTGCCGCAGGCGCAGGCCGGCGCAGTGAACTGGTCGCTGCGGGTCGATACGCCACAGGCCGAGCGCATGCTCGACAGCGCGCGCATCGCCGTGCTCCCCGCCGGCGACGTGGTCAGCGTGTACCAGGGCGCGCGCTGGAGCGACCGCGTGCCGGTGCTGCTGCGCAACCGCCTGCTCGAAGGCTTCCGCAACGACGGCCGCGTCACCGCACTGAGCAGCGACGACAGCAATCTGCAGGCGGACTACGTGCTCAGCGCCGACCTCACCGCGTTCCAATCCGAATACCGCGGCAAGGACGCGGTGGTCGTACTGCGCTACGACGCGCGGCTGGTGCGCAACAGCGGCCTGAAGATCGTCGCCGCGCGCCGCTTCGAGGTCACCCAGCCAGTGAACGGCACCGCGGTGCCGCAGGTGGTCGCGGCGTTTGGCCAGGCCGGCGATGCGCTGGCGGCGCAGGTGGTGAGCTGGACGCTGGAACAGCGCGCGTCGGCCGCGCGCGACTGACGCCTCAGCGGCGCGCGTCGACGCTCGATTCGATCCATCGGAAAGTAAGGTTGATGCGCGGCCCGACGGCCGCGCTCGTCCTGGGCAGCGAGTGCTGGTAATGCCGCTGCATATCACCCGCCATGCATAGCAAGCTGCCATGCGGCAGTTCCAGTCCACGCACCTCGCGCTTGCCTGCGCCCTTGGCTCGCGGACGCAGGCAGAAGCGCCGCTCCGCACCCAGGCTGACCGAAGCGATCACCGGCCGCGGCCCCAGCTCCGCCTCGTCGTCGCTATGCCAGCCCATCGCATCGCGCCCGTCGCGATAGAGATTGGCCAGCACGCTGTTGAAGCGCGCCCCGCAGGCCTGCTGCACGCGCCAGCGCAGCGAGGCCAGCGCCTCGGTCCAGGGATGCGGCTCGAAGCGGGTGCGCGAATAGACATAGGTGGCGTCGGCATCGCCGATCCAGCAGCTCAGGCGCGGTGAATCCACCTCGCGCCCGAAGATGCGGATGCGGTGCACCTCCCACGCGATCGAGCGCTGCAACTCCTCGAACAAGGCGTCGGCCTCGTCCGGCGCCAGCCAATGCGGCAGCAGGCGCAGCTGCGCATCGGGCAGCGGGATCGCCTGCCACTGCTCGGCAAAGAGACTCATGCCAGCGGACGCGGCTCCACCGGATACACCGGCTCCGCGTCCAGCGTCGCCGCGCACACCTCGGCCAGCTCCAGCAGGCGCAGATCCGAACCGCGCGCACCGACCAGCTGCATGCCCACCGGCATGCCGTCCGGCAAGGTGCCCATCGGGATGCTCACCGCCGGGCAACCGGCCAGGCTGGCGAAGCTGGTCAGGTCCGCCTGCGAATCCGGCACCGCGCCGCCCAGCGGGAACGCACCCTGCGGCGTGGTCGGCAGCACCAGCACGTCGACCTGGGCGAACAGGCGGCGCATCTTCAGCGTGGCCGCGTCCAGCACGCGGTCGGCGATGGCGTAGTCGGCGGCGCTCTTGGTGGCCGCGTAGGAAAGCATGCGGCGGAAACGCTCCGACGGCGGATGCTCGGCGTCCTCCAGGTCGGCGCCGAAGGTGCTCAGCATCTCCGCCTCCATCAGGAACAGGCCGGCGCGGCGCGTGCGGGCAAAGTCCCAGTCGCTGAAGTCCACCGCGCGGCGCTCGCCCAGTTCGCGCGGCAGGCGCGACAACGCATCTTCGAACACATCGATCACCGCCGGCTCCACGCCGACCGCCGCCAGGTCCGGCAGCAGGCCGCAGCGCAGGTTGCCCGGCTCCCAGTCCGGCGGCGCGAACGCCACGCGGCGGCGGCGCGAGCGCGCGTCGTCGGCGTCGTAACCGGCCAGCACCTGCAGCAGCACGGTCAGGTCGTTGGCGCTGCGCGCGAGCAGGCCGACGGCATCGAGCCGCCGCGCAGCGGGCACCAGGCCGCGCGCGGAGATCTCGCCGTGGGTGGGTTTCAACGCATACACGCCGCAATAGCTGGCGGGGATGCGGATCGAGCCGAGGCTGTCCGAACCGATCGCCGCCACCGCCAGGCCCGACGCCACCGCCGCGGCCGCGCCGCCGGAGGAACCGCCGGCGGTGTAGCCATGCCGATGCGGGTTGTGGGTGGGGCCGTAGTGCGGATTGTCGGTGGCCGCGCCGAGCGCGCCCTCGTCCATATTGGTCTTGCCCAGCAGCACCGCGCCCGAGGCGCGCAGGCGCGCCACCGCATGCGCATCACCGGACGCCGGCTGCGTGCGCCCGGGCAGGCCTGCCCGCGTGGCCCAGCCGGCCACGTCGAAATTGTCCTTGATCGCCACCGGCAGGCCGTCGAGCCGGCCCAGCACGCCATCGCGGCGGCGATGCTGCGCGGCCGTGGCCTGTTCCCGCAGCAGGCCCGGGCTCAGCCCCACGAAGGCGTTGAGCTGGGGATTGAGCCGTTCGATGGCTTCCTGGTAGACCTCGGCCAGCCCCTCCGGGTGGACCCGCCCGGCGGCAAGCCAGTGCAGCAATTGGCAAAGAGTGGCGCGACGCAGGTCACGGTCGGAGATCGGCGGCAGTTGATTCATGAAGTCTCCCTGGTGTCGGGATCGATTATCGATGGCGTGGGTTAAGCGTTTGCAAGCGGTGCTGCACCATGCGTTGCCGCACAGTGCACGAAACCGGACAATGGCGCGCTGAGGTGGCCCCGGTCACCTCGCCGCAGCCAGCGAACCACCAGCCAGCCAGAACCTTCCGGAGCGACCGATGAGCGAACGCGAAATCATGGAATACGACGTCGTCGTCGTGGGCGCAGGCCCCGCCGGCCTGTCGTTCGCGATCCGGCTCAAGCAGCTCAAGCCCGACGTCACCGTATGCGTGATCGAGAAGGCCTCGACCATCGGCGCGCAGATCCTGTCCGGCGCGGTGATCGAGCCGCAGCCACTGGATGCCCTGCTGCCCGGCTGGCGCGACAACCCGCCGCCGATCTGCGTGCAGGCCATCGAAGACGAGTTCTGGCTGCTGAGCAAGACCGGCCACCGCAGCCTGCCGATCCCGCCCGGCATGCACAACAAGGGCAACTTCATCGTCTCGCTGGGCGCCATGTGCGCGTGGCTGGCGCCGCAGGCCGAAGCGCTGGGCGTGGACGTATTCCCCGGCTTCGCCGCCGCGGACAACATCTATGACGAGAACGGCGCCGTCGCCGGCGTGCGCATCGGCGACATGGGCGTGGCGAAGGACGGCTCGCACAAGAGCGGCTACACCCAGGGCATCGACATCAAGGCCAAGGTCACCGTGCTGGCCGAAGGCGCGCGCGGCAGCCTGAGCAAGCAGCTGATCAAGCGTTTCGAGCTGGACAAGCACAGCGACCCGCAGGGCTATTCGATCGGCATCAAGGAGCTGTGGCAGCTGCCCGCCGGCCGCGTCACGCCGGGCAAGATCGTGCACAGCTTCGGCTGGCCGGCCGACAGCCACACCTACGGCGGCAGCTTCCTGTACCACCTGGACAAGGACCGCGTGGCGCTGGGCTATGTCAGCGGCCTGGACTACAGCGACCCGAACTACCAGCCGTGGGAAGCCTTCCAGCAATGGAAGAACCACCCGTCGATGCGGCCGCTGCTGGAAGGCGGCAGCATTCTTTCGGCCGGCGCGCGCGCCATCGTCACCGGCGGCTGGCAGTCGCTGCCCAAGCTGGAGATGCCCGGCGCCCTGCTGATCGGCGACACCGCCGGTCTGCTCAACGTGCCGAAGATCAAGGGCACGCACCAGGCGATCAAGAGCGGCATGCTGGCCGCCGAGCACCTGGCCGCGAACGAACTGAACCCGGCCGGCTTCGACGCCAGGCTGCGCGGTTCGGACGTGATGGCGGAGCTGAAGAAAGTCCGCAACATCAAGCCCGCCTTCAAGAAAGGCCTGTGGTTCGGCATGCTCAACGCGGCCTGGGAAACGGTCACCGGCGGCGCCTCGCCGTGGACGCTGAAAAACAAGGCGGACTGGTCGTCCCTGCACAAGCTCGGCCAGCAAGAAGAACCGAAGCGCGACTACATCCAGCGCGAACTGCCGCCGCGCGACCGCCTGGCCGGCGTGTACTTCGCCGCCACCGAGCACGACGAAGACCAGCCGGTGCACCTGCACGTGGCCGACACTTCGATCTGCGTGACCAAGTGCGCCGAGGAATACGGCAATCCCTGCCAGCGCTTCTGCCCCGCCAACGTCTACGAGATCGTGCAGGACGAAGCCGGCAAGCGGCTGCAGATCAACGCCGCCAACTGCGTGCACTGCAAGACCTGCGACATCAAGGACCCGTACCAGATCATCAACTGGGTGACGCCCGAGGGCGGTTCGGGCCCGAACTACCAGAACCTCTGAGCGGACGAGGGTATCCAGCTGGCAGCCAAGCTCTACTGGCGGTTCAAGCGCCTCGGTTATCTGTGGCAGCGCGCCCGCGCCAGCCTCGCGCTGCGGGGCTGGCAGGGGACGGCACAGCGCGTGCTGCAGGAGTTCCGCCGGATTCCCGAAGAGGACGAGGCGCTGTCGCTGCTTGCGCTCGACGAGCCGTTCGCGCCGTTCGCGGTGCCCTGCGCCACCGCGCCGCGCGTGTCGATCGTCATTCCCACCTACGGCAAGCTTGCTTACACGCTGACCTGCCTGCGCTCGATCGTGCTGCATGCGAGCGACACGCCGATCGAGATCATCGTGGTCGACGATGCCGCCCCCGACGACAGCGCCGCCACGCTGGCCGGCGTGACGGGGCTGCGCGTGCTGCGCAACGAACGCAACCTCGGCTTTATCGGCAGCTGCAATGCGGGCGCGCAGGCGGCGCGCGGCGAGTTCCTGCTGTTCCTCAATAACGACACGCAGGTCACCGCCGGCTGGATCGAGGCCCTGCTGCAGTGTTTCGCCGAGCACTCCGATTGCGGCATCGCCGGCAGCAAGCTGGTCTATCCCGACGGCCGCCTGCAGGAAGCCGGCGGGCTGGTCTTCAACGACGGCAGCTGCTGGAACCTGGGCCGCTTCGAAAGCCGCGACGCGCCGGCTTGGCAGTTCCGGCGCGAGGTGGACTATGTCTCCGGCGCCTCGCTGATGATCCGGCGCACGCTGTTCGACTACGTCGGCTGCTTCGACACCCTGCTTGCGCCGGCCTATTACGACGACACCGACCTGGCCTTCGCCGTCCGCGCCGCCGGCTGGCGCGTGTATTACGAGCCCACCAGCATGGTCATCCATTGCGAGGGCATCAGCGCCGGCACCGATCTGAGCAGCGGCATGAAGCGCTTCCAGACCATCAACCAGGAAAAGTTCGTCGCCAAGTGGCGCGGCGTGCTGGCCAGCCATCCTTCACGCCAGACCGCGCTCGATCAGGCCGTGCACTGGCGTTCGCGCGGGCGCCTGCTGGTGGTGGACGGCACCACGCCCGACGCCTCGCGCGATTCGGGTTCGCTGCGCCTGATGGAAATGTTCCAGATCTTCCGCAGCCTGGGCTGGAGCGTGACGTTCTGCCCGGACGACGCACGCACCTCGCGCGCGGACATGAACCGGCTGGGCCGCCTCGGCGTGGAGATCCTGGCGTTCTCCTCCGCCGAAGGCCTGCCGCGCTGGCTGGCCGAGCACGGCAAGGAGCTGCGCGCGGTGATGCTGTGCCGCCACACCGTAGCCGGGCAGTACCTGCATATCGTGCGGCAACATGCACCGCAGGCCAGAGTGATCTTCGATACGGTCGACCTGCATTTCGTGCGCGAGCAGCGCGCGGCGGAACTGGGCGGCCAGGCATCGATGCTGCGTCAGGCCAGGCTGTCACGGCAGAGCGAACTGACCCTGATCGGCGACAGCGACGTCACCTTCGTGGTCAGTCCCGACGAACAGGCGCTGCTGCGCACGCTGGCGCCGGCCGCGCGGGTCGAGCTGGTGTCCAACATCCACATCGTCCACGGCTGCAGCAAACCGCATGGCGAGCGCCGCGACCTGCTGTTCGTCGGCGGCCACGGGCATCCGCCGAATGTCGATGCAATGCGCTGGATCGCCAGCGCGATCCTGCCGGAGCTGCGCAAGGTCGATCCCGACGCGGTGGTGCACATCCTGGGCGACATCTCCGATGCGCTGCGCGTGGAGCTGGCGCAGGACGGGTTGCAACTGCATGGACGCGTGGCGGACCTGGGTCCATGGATGGAGACCTGCCTGGCTTCGCTGGCGCCGCTGCGTTTCGGCGCGGGGGTGAAGGGCAAGATCAACATGTCCATGAGTTATGGATTGCCGGTGATCGCCACGCCGCTCGCGGTCGAGGGCATGCGTCTGCACGACCGCGACAACGTGCTGCTGGCGGACGAAGCCGAGGCCTTCGCCGCGGCCTATCGCCAGCTGCGCGACGATCCGCCGCTGTGGTCGCGCCTGTCCGCCGCTGGCCTGGACAACATCCGGCATTACTTCTCGGTCGAAGCGGCCACGCGCACCCTGCAGCGCGTGCTGAACTGAACGCGCCGGCCCGGGCCGCGCGGCCGCCCTCCTTCATACAAGTGTTTGAAAATGGTTAGAATGGAGGCTTCCGCCCTGGCGGGCGGCTCACCATGAAGGACCCGCAGATGAAGATTCTTGTCGGCTACAAGCGTGTGGTGGACTTCAACGTCCGCATCCAGGTCAAGCCCGATGGCACGGGCGTGATGACCGACGGCGTCAAGCTGTCGGCCAACCCGTTCGACGACATCGCCCTCGAAGAGGCCCTGCGCCTGCGCGAGAAGGGCATCGCCAGCGAGGTGGTGCTGGTGGCGATCGGTCCGGCCGACCTGACCGCCCACCTGCGCAATGGCCTGGCGATGGGCGCCAACCGCGCCATCCACGTGGTCACCGCCGACGAAGTGCAGCCGCTCACCGCCGCGCGCACCCTGCTCAAGCTGGTCGAGAAAGAGCAGCCGGAGCTGGTCATCCTGGGCAAGCAGGCGATCGACGACGACGCCAATCAGACCGGCCAGATGCTGGCCGCGCTGTGGGACCGCCCGCAGGCCACCTTCGCCAGCAAGGTCGAGATCGCCGACGGCAAGGCCACGGTCACCCGCGAAGTCGACGCCGGCCTGGAAACCATCGAAGCGCAGCTGCCCGCCGTGATCACCACCGACCTGCGCCTCAACGAGCCGCGCTTCATCAAGCTGCCGGACATCATGAAGGCCAAGTCCAAGCCGATCGACACCATCGAATTCGGCTCGCTCGGCGTGGAAGCCCACGACCAGCTCAAGACCACGCTGTATGCCGCGCCGCCGAAGCGCAGCAAGGGTGTGATGGTCAAGGACGCCGCCGAACTGGTGGCCGCGCTCAAGCAGAAGGGCCTGCTCTAAGCAGGTTGCCGGGAGATCGATATGAGCAAGATTCTGGTTATCGCCGAACACCTCAACGGCAAGCTGAACCCCTCCACCGCCCGTGCCGTCAGCGCCGCCGCCGCCGTCAAGGGCGAGGCTATCGACGTGCTGGTGCTGGCCGACCATGTCGACGCGATCGCCGCCGAGGCCGCGCGCATCGAGGGCGTCAGCAAGGTCATCACCATCGCCCGCGCCGAGAACGCGCATCCGCTGGCCGCCGTGCTGGCGCCGCAGGTGGCCAAGGCCGCCGCCGGCTACAGCCACGTGTTCTTCCCTTCCACCACTTTCGGCAAGGACGTGGCGCCGCGCGCCGCCGCCCTGCTGGGCGTGGCGCAGGTGAGCGACGTGATGGCAGTGGACGGCGCGCATACCTTCAAACGCCCGATCTACGCGGGCAACGCCATCGTCACCGTGGAAGCGAACCCGGCGCACGCCGTGGTCGCCACCATCCGCACGGCCTCGTGGCCGGCCGCCGCTACGGGCGCCAGCAGCGCACCGGTGGAAGCCGCCGGCGCCGATGCCGCCCTGCCCGGCCACACGCGCTTCGTGAACCTGCAGCAGGGCAAGAGCGACCGCCCCGACCTGCAGAGCGCCGGCAAGGTGGTGTCCGGTGGCCGCGGCGTCGGCTCGAAGGAGAACTTCGAGATCATCTTCAAGCTCGCCGACAAGATCGGCGCCGCCGTCGGCGCCTCGCGCGCCGCGGTGGACGCCGGCTACGTGCCGAACGAACTGCAGGTCGGCCAGACCGGCAAGATCATCGCGCCGGAGCTGTACCTGGCGTTCGGCATTTCCGGCGCGATCCAGCATCTGACCGGCATCAAGGACGCCGGCACCATCGTGGCGATCAACAAGGACGGCGAAGCGCCGATTTTCGAGATCGCCGACATCGGCCTGGTGGGCGATCTGTTCAAGCTGATTCCGGAGATCGAACAGGCGCTTTGATCGCCGCGTTCGCACGGCGCGCTTCGCATGCATCGCGAAGCGTGAATCGAATAAGGGGCGGCTGCGGCCGCCCCTTATTTTTTGGCTGAAATAAAGCCTTCTCCGGCGCATTGCGGCCCATGGTCGAATGTCATTATTCCGGTTGAACTCCGCAAGTCCTTATGGTGTTATCTCGAAATACCCTGCGATCAGCATCACAATGGTGCGCTGATGACCTTGACACGTCATTCACACAATGATGCGTCCTTCCCCATCGTGACACCCATTGAAAGGCCCGGAATGGATTTCTTTAAAGCCAAGGCGAAACGCGACCTTCCCTCGAATCCCGGCCACTGCCCTTGCTGCGGCAAGGACACCCGGTTCGTCGAGCACGGCCGCTGGCTGCGCGACCAGTATCTTTGCGACCACTGCCATTCCATTCCGCGCCAGCGGCATCTGATGCTGATCATGGGCGAGCTGTATCCCGAGTGGCGCGCCTCGCAGATCCACGAATCCTCGCCCTCCAACGACCTGATCGCCAAGGCGTGCCAGGGCTACAGCTATTCGCAGTATTTCCCCGACCAGCCGCACGGCAAGACCTTCCGCGGCGTGCGCTGCGAAGACATCGAGCACCTCACCTTCCCGGACGAGACCTTCGATATCTTCATTACGCAGGATGTACTCGAGCACGTGTTCGATCCCGCGCAGGCGCTGCGCGACATCCATCGCGTGCTGAAGCCCGGCGGCGCACACATCTTCACCGCGCCCAAGCACGCCGGCCTGGTGTCGTCAGTGCGCCGCGCCGAGCTGGACGCGCAGGGCCAGGTGAACTACCTGCTCGAAGCGCAGTACCACGGCAACCCGGTCGGCGACGGCAAGGCGCTGGTGACCTGGGACTACGGCAGCGATTTCGAAGTGCTGGCCTCCGATTGGGTGGGCACCAGCGTGGCCACCTTCCATACCCGCAACCGGGACATGGGCATCGACGCGGCCTTCAACGAAGTCTTCGTGATCCGCAAGCGCTGAACGGCAAGGGCTGCGCCCCCTGCGGGACGCAGGGGTTCAGGCTAGACTGGATCGTTGTGCAGTCCCTGCCACCGTCTTCGGCGAGCGTATGAGCATAGTCAAACAGGGGATCAGCTACGGTTTCGTCGGCGTCGTGCAGATCGGCGTCGACTGGCTGACCTTCATCGGGCTGACCCAGCTCGGCATCCTGACCGCCCCCGCCAATATCACCGGGCGTATTGTCGGCGCCGCGCTGGGTTTCTGGCTCAACGGCCGCTTTACCTTTGCCGGCGACGACGCCCGACCGCTGCGCCCCAGACACGCGATGAAGTTCGCCGTTTCATGGACACTGACGACCCTGCTGAGCACCGGCGCGGTCATGCTGGCGGCGCATACGGAAGGCCTGCACATGGCATGGGTGGTCAAGCCCCTGGCCGACCTGACTCTCGCGGCGATCGGATTCGCGGCATCGAAGTACTGGATCTACAAATGAACGAACTGGCATCGCCATCCGTCGTCGCCCTCGACAGCGCTCCCGTGCTGCCGCTGATCGCCGTGGTCATTCCCAGCTACAAGGTCAAGGATTTCGTGCTGGACGTGGTGGCGTCGATCCCCGCGCATATCCAGCAGATCTACGTGGTGGACGATGCCTGCCCGGTCGGCTCGGGCAAGCATGTGCAGGAACACTGCACCGACCCGCGCGTGCGGGTGGTCTTCCACGAAGTGAACCGCGGCGTGGGCGGCGCGGTGATGACCGGCTATCGCGCGGCCATCGAGGGCGGCGCCGACGTCATCGTGAAGATCGACGGCGACGGCCAGATGGACCCGGCGCTGATCGACGATTTCGTCGGCCCGATCGTGCGCGGCGAAGCGGACTACACCAAGGGCAACCGCTTCTACGACCTGGAAAGCCTGGGCAACATGCCGCGCCTGCGCGTGTTCGGCAACGCCGTGCTCTCGCTGATGGCGAAGCTTTCCACCGGCTACTGGGATCTGTTCGATCCGACCAACGGCTATACGGCGATCCATGCCGACGTCGCCCGCCGCCTGCCGTTCGCCCGCATCAGCGAGCGCTATTTCTTCGAGACCGACATCCTGTTCCGCCTCGGCACGTTCCGCGCGGCGGTGGTCGACGTGCCGATGGATGCCAAGTACGGCGACGAGGTGAGCAACCTGAAGATCTCGCGCATCTTCAGCGAATTCCTGACCAAGCACATCCGCAATACCATCAAGCGGATTTTCTATAATTACTTCCTGCGCGACATGTCGGTCGCCTCGCTGGAACTGGTGTTCGGCGTGCTGATCCTGCTGTTCGGCGCGATCTTCGGCCTGAGCCACTGGGTGCATTCGGCCGCCACGCACGTGTCGACGCCGGTGGGCACGATCATCATCGCCGCGCTGTCCATCCTGTGCGGATTCCAGCTGCTGCTGGCCTTCCTCAACTACGACGTCTCCCACCTGCCCTCCCGCGCCATCCACAAGCGCTCGCCCATGCGCATGCGCTCCAAGGGGAACTAACCGATGTTCGATTTCCGGCCGGTCGCCACGGATTCGCAGTCGCTTGCCCGTTATGTCGCCTTGTTCGCGCGCTGCTTTCCCGGCGCGACGCATCTGCACGAGGCGTATCTGGAATGGCTTTACTCGCGCAATCCCGCGGGCAAGGTGGTGGGCATGGACGCGATCGCCGGCAACGACCTGGCGGCGCACTACGTGTGCATCCCGGCGAACCTCTGGCTGGGCGGACGGCAGACCAGGGCGCTGCTGTCGTTGAACACCGCGACCCATCCGGATTACCAGGGCAAGGGCCTGTTCACCACGCTGGCGCAGAAGACCTACGAGCTGGGTGCGTCGCAGGGCTTCAGCGCCGTCTACGGCGTGGCCAATGCCAACAGCACGCCGGGCTTCATCCGCAAGCTCGGCTTCGCCCTGGTCGCGCCGCTCGAGGCGCGCGTCGGGCTGGGGCGGGTGATCCGCACGGACTGGAATGCAGTAAAAGCACGCGCGGCGTTCCGCCACGACTGGACGCAGGAACATCTGGCCTGGCGCGCGGCCAGTCCTACCAATCCAGTCTTCGTCGGCAGCCAGGACGCCGGCGGCAGCGTGCTGTTCGCCAAGACCGACAAGCCCGGCATCGTGGTCGAGGGCGAGACCGGCGTGGTGCTGGCCGACGGCGCCTTGCCGCGGCAGTCGCCGTCGCTGCTGCGCCTGTATCTGGGCCTCAGCCCCAGCGGCGCGGCACGGCGCGGCCTGAGCATGGGCGTGCCCGATCGCCTGCGCCCGTCGCCGCTGAACCTGATCTATCGCTCGCTGGACGGCGTCATGCCGGCGCTGCCCGCGACCGAAGTGCAATTCAACTTCCTCGATTTCGATGCCTACTGAAGTGGCCTCGGCCGGGCGGCATCTGTTTGTCTTCGCGCATCCGGACGATGAGTTCGCCTGCCTGGAACAGTTGCGGCGCTCGGTGGCAGAAGGTCATGAGGTCGTCTGCGCCTATCTCACCGACGGCGCCTACGGCGGGCAAGCCGTCGAGCCGCGTATCGAGGAATCGCAGCGCGCGCTGGCCCGGCAAGGCGTGGCGGCGCAGTCGCTGCACTTCATCGGCGCCGCGGCCGGCATTCCGGATGGCGGGCTGCCCGCGCGCATGCGCACCGCATACGAGCTGCTGTGCGAGCTGGTGTCGCAGCAGGGGCCGGTGACGGCGTGCTTCGTCACCGCCTGGGAAGGCGGGCATCAGGACCATGATGCGAGCCACGCGATCCTGCTGGCGATGCGCCGCAACGGACATGTCGACGCCCCCGTGTGGCAGTTCCCGCTCTACAACGGCGAAGGCCTGCCGGGCCCGCTGTTCCGCGTGATGCATCCGCTGACCAGCAACGGCCCCACCACCTGGCTGCCGATATCCGTACGGCATCGCCTGCTCGATCTGCGCACCTGCCTGGGTTATCCGTCGCAGTGGCGCACCTGGCTGGGCCTGCTGCCCTTCGTCGCCTTCAAGCTGCTGTTCCAGGGCAGCTATGCGCTGCAGCTGGCCAGCGACGACGCGCTGGAGCAGCGTCCGCACGCGGGGAAACTGCTGTACGAGCGCCGCTCCCCCGTCACCTGGGAGCAGATCCGCCAGGGTTACCTCGAGCTGCTGGAAACGGAGCGCCCGCGCTAGGCGCGCTCCGCCGCCTCGGCTCAGGGCACCGCGGTCACGCGAATGCGCCCGACCGCCACGCCGAGCGGCACGCCGCCATCGTTGACCGTGGCGCTTTCGAACCACAGGCTGTCGGTCGGCGTTTTCACTTCGAGCACCAGCTGATGCTCCTGCCCCTGCGCGGTCATCGGCACGCTGGCAACCGCATTGCCCAGCCCGACCGACACCGAGGGGATCTTCGACACATCCGCGACCCAGCCGAAGAACTCGACGCGCACGCGGCCCGAGACCAGCGCCGGCAATTCGATGTTCGACCGCTGCGCGGTGGACCAGCGCCCCCAGCCCTCGCCGGGGCGGAAGCCCTGGAAGCGGGCCGGATTGGCCGCGCTGCCGGTATCGATCTGCAGCGGCTGCTGGCCGTCCCATAGCGGCTTCTGCGGTGCCACGGGCCGCACGCGCGAGTCTTCCAGCAGGTACAGGCGCTGGCTGCCCAGGTCGATCTTCCAGGCCTGCGGCAATCGCACTTCCATCGCCGCGGGAGCGACCACCCAGCGGATGCCCTTGGGCACGCGCTGCGCGTCCAGCGCCGCGCCCGGCGCAAGCTCCAGCACGTGCTGCTGGGTATCCATCGCCGCCAGCAGATACGAGGCCTGGCCGAAGCGTTCATAGGTGGCGACCAGGCCGGTGCCCGGCACGTCTTCGCCCAGGAAGGCGCGGATCGCCGCGCCGTCGGCCAGCACCTGGCGGGTCAGGCCGTTCTCCGCCTTCAGCCATGCCGACATCTGGCCGTGCGCGGCCAGCATGCTGCCGGCGACGAAGACCAGGTAGGCGAAGCGCCGGTGGCGGGTGAACGCGAACGCCGCCCAGCACACCAGGGCCAGCACCAGCGAAAGCCGCAGCGGCCAGCGCACCACATGGTCGAAGCCCCAGTACGGGATCTTGCGGTCGAACAGGCCGAACAGGTCCGGATAGTCCCAGGGGTAGAGGTGGAACCAGAAACGCCCCCACAGCACGAACGTCGCCATCGCCGCAAAGCCCAGCAGTGCGACCCAGCGCGAGGCGCCACGCCCGCTCCACCACACGCCATAAGCCAGCAGGAACGGCAGCAGCGCCTCCACATAGCGCCCATGCAGGCGGCCGCGCTCGAACTCCGAACCAGCGGCCGCGGCATCGGTGAACAGCGCCACCATGCACAGCATGGCCGCCGCCAGCAGGAACAGGAACAGCGTGAGCTTGCGGCGCGATTCGTCGATGGCGTCGTCTACCGCCGGCGCCTGCGCGCCCGCACGACGCCAGGGCAGCCAATGGCGCAGGTCCACCAGCAAGGCCACCACGCCCGGCGCGAAGAACACCAGCCACACCCACACATGCCCGCCGACGTAGCCGGCGATCGAGCCCAGGCTCTTCAGCAGATACTGCGGATCGCGCAGCTGGTCGAGATAGCCCTGGTAGAACGAAGCGACGATGGCCGATGACCCGGCCGGATCGAGCGCATACCGCAGCAGCTTGATCAGCACCACGGTGCAGGCCAGATACCCCACCGCCTGCAGCATGCCGTGAGCCATGCGCTTGAGCGCGGACCCGCCAGCGGCCAGGCCCGCGCGGCTCCATACCAGATAAGCCGCGCTGGCCAGGATGGCCGCGGCGGCATGCGGCTTGATCAGATAACTCGTGGCGCTGACCAGCGCCGCCAGCACCACCTGCCGCCAGGAACTGGCGCCGCGCTCGGCCAGCCAGACCAGCGCCAGCAGGTAGATCGAAAGCTGGAATTCCACCTCCGGCAGCAACGTCGTCGCATAGAACGAAAACGGCATGGCCAGGTACAGCAAGGCCGACAACAGCGCCGAACGCCGATCCATGCAGCGGCGGAACACGCCGAACAGCAGCAGCGCCCCGAGGCAGTACAGCAGGCTGTTGAACAAACGGCCGACCGTGGCGGCATGCTCGACCGAGCCGCTGGCCCAGGCGCGGTAAAGCCAGGGATAGACCTTGTTATCGACGCGCTGCAGATAAGGGTCGAGCGCATACAGCCGGTCGCCCGTCGCCTCGTATTTCGCGGCATGGAAATACGCGTACTCGTCGCTGCCCATCACCGGCGAATTGATCGACGCGATGCGTATCGCCATCAGGAAAAACACCACGAGCATGGCGATCCACAACACGCGTGGCGCGTTCCCGGCATGTTCGCCACGGCCGCCATCGATTCCTGTATCCATCCATTTCCCTCTTTGCCGCCAAGCCGGTGCCACCAAAACGGTCAGCAAGGCCATGCCAGAACCCTTGAAGCACCGATGCATCCCTCGCCGAAGGAGCCGTCCTGCGGGCTCCATCGGAACCGCTCAATTTACCGCACGGTCAGGCGGACATGGCAAATTTCCTACATTCACCCCATGCCAGCCGGTATAATTACCGGTTTCACGATGACGGCCTTGACCGGAAGTCAATCCAGACTATTCAGGCACTTATGACGCCATCGACCATTCACAGTTCCCGCCAGCAACATCGCAGCAGCCCCAAGGCGATTGCCGCGAGCTTCCTGACGCATCGGGCGCTGATCAGCTCATTGATCCGCCGGGACATCGCCTCGCGCTACCGCGGTTCGGCGCTGGGCATGGCGTGGGCCATCCTCAATCCGCTGATCATGCTGCTGATCTACACCTTCGTGTTCAGCCAGGTCTTCAAGATGCGCTGGGGCGGCGCGGCCAGCGACCCGTCGGAATTCGCGCTGATGCTGTTCGCCGGCATGCTGATCTTCAATTTCTTTGCCGAATGCGTGAACCGCGCGCCCAGTGCGGTCACCGCCACGCCCAACCTGGTCAAGAAAATCGTATTTCCGCTGGAAACCCAGGCCTGGGTCATCGCCGGTTCTGGAATTTTCCAGGCCGCCATCAGCTTGGGCATCCTGCTGGTCGCGCATATCGTGATGAAGGGTCCGCCGCCGTGGACCTTCGTGCTGATCCCGCTGGTGTTCGTGCCGCTGGTCCTGCTGGTGCTGGGCATCGTGTGGTTCCTGTCGGCGCTGGGCGTGTACCTGCGCGACATCGGCCAGCTGGTCGGGCACCTGGTGATGATGACCATGTTCCTGTCGCCGCTGTTCTATCCGGTCACGGCGATCCCGGAGAGCTTTCGTTCGCTGTTCTATTTGAATCCGATGACCTTCCTGATGGGCGAATCGCGCAAAGTGCTGATCCTTGGCCAGCTACCCGACTGGAGCATGCTCGGCCTGTTCACGCTGGGCGGCCTGTTGATCGCCACCTTCGGCTTCTGGTGGTTCCAGCACACGCGCCGGGGTTTCGCCGATGTCCTCTGATCTGGCCATCCGCGTCAGCGGCGTAAGCAAGTGCTACAACATCTATGAAAGCCCGATGCACCGGCTGGTGCAGTCGCTGTATCCGCGCGCGGCGCGGGTGATCGGCAGCGTCGGCGCGCAGCGCCTCGCCGGCCAGTTGCGCGAGCGCCGCCACTACAAGGAATTCTGGGCGCTGCACGGCATCGACTTCAGCGTGCGCCGCGGCGAGACCATCGGCGTGGTGGGCAAGAACGGTTCCGGCAAGTCCACCCTGCTGCAGATGATCGCCGGCACGCTGGCGCCGACCACGGGCGATATCGAAGTCAACGGCCGCGTGGCCGCGTTGCTGGAACTGGGCTCGGGCTTCAATCCCGATTTCACCGGCATCGAGAACGTCCGCCTCAATGCGGCGGTGCTCGGGCTGTCGGCGGCGGAACTCGACCAGCGCATGGACGCGATCCTGGCGTTCGCCGATATCGGCGACTTCGTCAACCGCCCGGTCAAGACCTATTCCAGCGGCATGGTGGTGCGCCTGGCCTTCGCGGTGCAGGCGCAGGTCGATCCGGACGTGCTGATCGTCGACGAAGCCTTGTCGGTGGGCGATGCCAAGTTCCAGTCCAAGTGTTTCGCGCGGCTGGATTCGCTCAAGGAAGCAGGCACCTCGATCCTGTTCGTATCGCATTCGACCGAGCAGATCGTCAGCCATTGCGACCGCGCGATCCTGCTGCACGAAGGCCTGATGCACCAGGAAGGCCAGCCGAAGGACGTGGTCCACACCTATCTGGACCTGCTGTTCGGCAAGGCCAAGCGCGCCGTCATCGCCAGCGGCGAGCCGGCCGCGGCCGACGCGGCGGCCGATGCCGACGGCGTGCTGGTCAGCGGCGGCTTCGAGACGCGCCCGAACTACAACCCCTACGAATACCGCTGGGGCGACGGCACGGTGTGCATCGAGGATTTCCGCATGGCGTCCTCGCACACCTGGGACCCGTCGACGGTGGAACCCGGGGACCGGCTCAAGCTGATGCTGCGCGTGCGCTTCCAAGATGCGATCCCGCGCCCGATCTTCGGCTTGACCGTCAAGACCAAGGACGGCGTCACGGTGTTCGGCACCAACTCGGAGCTGATCGAGTACGACGTCCAGCGCCTGGGCGGACGCGGCACCACCGCGAACGTCACGTTCGAATTCGATTGTCGCCTGGGACCGGGCGACTATTTCCTGTCGGTGGGGGTTGCCAGCCATAACGGCGTCGAAGTCGTGCCGCACGACCGTCGCTACGATTCCATCCATCTGAACGTCAACGGCAAGGGCTTTTTCGGCCTGGCCATGCTCGACGTGCAGATGGACGCCAAGGAGAGCCCCTGATGACTGTTGCCGCCGCATCTGTTGCCGAGGCGCTGCGCAGCGCCGGCTATGTGCTCGACCAGGACCACCGCGTGTGGTCGCATGCGACGCGCCCCGCCAAGCCGTTCGCCTATTCCGACGGCGACGAAGTCGAGCAGCGCATCCGCCACGCGATTGCCTCGAGCAGCGACGTCTCGCTGTTTTCCGCCGAGCTTGAGCGCCACCAGGTCGACTGGCCGTCGGTCTATCACCTGAGCGCCGACCGCGCGAACCTGCTGCGCCCGATCGGCAAGCTGTTCGCCGGCGCGCGCGTGCTGGAGATCGGCGCCGGCTGCGGCGCCATCACCCGTTATCTGGGCGAATGCGGCGCGCAGGTGCTGGCGCTGGAAGGCAGCCCGCGGCGTGCGTCCATCGCCGCTTCGCGCTGCCGCGACCTGCCCGGCGTGACGGTAATGAACGATCGCTTCGACGCGCTCGAAACCGACGCGAAGTTCGACGTGATCACCCTGATCGGCGTACTCGAATACGCCCGCATGTACACCGCCGGCGACGATCCGGTCGCCGAGACGCTGCGCCGCGCCCACCAGCTGCTCAGCGACGACGGCGTGCTGATCGTGGCGATCGAGAACCAGCTCGGCCTGAAGTATTTCGCCGGCATCCCCGAAGACCACCTCGGCCGCGCCATGGCCGGCATCGAGGACAGCTATCGCCAGGACGGCGTGGTGACGTTCGGCAAGCAGGAGCTGCAGCAGCGCATCGCCGCCGCCGGCTATGCGCGCAGCGAAGTCGCCATGCCGTTCCCGGACTACAAGCTGCCGGGCAACGTGATCCTGCCGGCGGCGCTGCGCGCCGGCGACGCGTTCGACGCCGCCTCGCTGGCCGGCCAGGCTTCGCGCAAGGACCGGCAGATCCGCTATTCCCCGCTGTTTTCCATGAGCCGCGCGTTCGCCGTGCTCGGCCGCAACGGGCTGCTCGACGACATGGCCAATTCGTTCCTGGTCATCGCCGGGAAAAGCCAGGCGTCCGCGACGTTCGAGCAGCTCGCACCGGGCGTGCTGGCCGAGCTGTATTCGACCCAGCGCCACCCTGCCTACAAGAAGCTGAGCCGCTTCACGCGCACCGGCGACGGTGTGCGGGTCTCGCGCGAGCGCCTGATCCCCGATGCCGCGATCGAGTCGCGGCTGCTGCTCAACCAGGTCACCGAAGAGACCTATCTCAACGGCCGGCACTGGAGCGAGCGCTTCGAGCAGATCGTGGTCATGCCGGGCTGGAGCCTGCAGGACGTGTCGGACTGGTTCGGCGTGTGGCTGCATGCGCTGGCCAAGGCCATGCCCGGCTCGCCCGCACCGGAGCAGCTGGCGATCGATACGCCGGTGCCAGCCAACCTGTTCGACGCCATGCCAGACAACCTGATCGTCGGGCACGACGGCCAGGCGCGCTTCTTCGATCTGGAATGGCATTTCCACGCGCCGCTGACCGTCGGCTATCTCGCCTTCCGCGCGCTCAAGCTCACCTTCGGCACCTTGCTCGGCGTCGCCGTTCCCGCCGACCGGCAGATGCTGCATACCGCGACCTTGATCCGCGAGACGTTCCGCAAGCACGGCTACGTGCTGACCTCCACCCACATCCAGACCTACCTGGACCTGGAGGCGACGCTGATCGCCGAAGTGCAGGGCCAGCACACCGGCGTGCTGGAACTGGCCGATTACCAGTCGCACGTGATGGCGGTGGCGCCCGACGTCGGCGGCCTGCTCGCGGGGCATTCGTCCGCGCAGGCGACGCTGGCCGAGTCGGCCGAGCTGCGCACCGCGATCAGCGAGCTGATCGAGCGGCTGGATGCGTCAGCGGAGGAATCCGTGCAGGTGATCGCAGCGCCGCCGGCCGCAGTCATCGATATCGAAGCGGTCAAGCAGGCAGCCAAGTACGAAGCGAAGAACGAGGCGCGGGCCGAGCATGAACGCCTGCGCGCGGAACTGGACCGCTTCCGCCACGAACACGAGCGCTTTCGCGCCGACCAGGAGCGGCTGCGCGTCGACCTCGGCGAGGCGACGCAGCAGCGCCAGACACTCACGGACGAACTGGCGCAGTTGCGCCAGTCGCACAGTTGGAAAGTGACCGCTCCGCTCAGGCGCGGCAGGACGAAAATGATCAGCTTGAAAGCCCGGGTGCGCCAGCGCGCCGTCTCCACCGTCAAGACCCTCTACCGCCGCCTGCCCATCAGCATGGGCAACAAGCTGGCGATCAAGAACGTGCTGTTCCGCGCGTTCGGCCCCCTGCTCAGCCATACCGCCGCTTATCGCCGCTGGCGCGCCTACCAGGGCACGCACGCGCCCAGCTCCACGTTCAGCCCGGTCGCCGCGCCGGCTTACCAGGCGCCCAGCCCGATGCAGAGCTCCGGCACGCTGTGGCAGGCCGATGGCGTGCGCGAATGGGCCGACTACGGTCCGGTCAAGCAGCGCATCGCCGAACGCAGCCAGGCGCTGCGCGCGACGCGCCATCCGGGCTCGTTCCCGCTGCTGGACTTCGCGCGCCTGTCGATCGAAGCGGCCGCGGCGAAGGTGAAGCTGCCGCTCGCGGCGGCGCAGCCGACGGTGACCATCCTGGTCCCGGCCTATAACCACCTGGTCACCACGCTGGAATGCCTGGCCTCGATCGCCTCCGCGCAGCGCGCGGGCGATCCGGATTTCGAAGTGCTGGTCGCCAACGATGCGTCGACCGACGACAGCGCGAAGATCCTGGCCACCATCGCCAACCTGCGCGTGGTCAACCAGCCGGACAATCTCGGCTTCCTGCGCAACTGCAATACCGCCGCCAACGAAGCGCGCGGCAAGTACCTGCTGTTCCTCAACAACGACGTGCAGGTCACGCCGGGCTGGCTGAAGGCCCTGGTCGGCTGCCTGGACGGCGACGCCACGGTCGGCGCCGCCGGCCCGCGCATCGTGTACCCCAATGGCTGGCTGCAGGAGGCCGGCACGCGCTGGCACCGCGACGGCAGCGCCGAAATGATCGGCCTCAACGACCAGCCGGACCTGGCGCGCTACAGCTACACCCGCGACGTGGACTATTGCAGCGGCGCCTGCCTGCTGGTGCGCCGCGGCGAGTTCCAGGCCATGGGCGGCTTCGACGAGCGCTACGCGCCGGCGTACTGCGAGGACTCCGACCTGTGCATGCGCCTGCGCGCCGACGGCAAGCGCATCGTCTACTGCGGCGAAGCGACGGTGCTGCATCACCTGAGCCTGACCTCCGAGGCGCTGCCCAGCGAGTACAAGCTCACCTGTATCGCGCAAAACCTCGACACCTTCACCTCGCGCTGGCGCGAGCAGCTGGACGCGCTCGATACCGTGCGCACCATCGCGTTCTACCTGCCGCAGTTCCATCCGATTCCGGAGAACGACCTGTGGTGGGGCCGCGGCTTCACCGAGTGGACCAATGTCAGCAAGGCGCAGCCGAACTACGTCGGCCACTACCAGCCGCGCCTGCCAGCCGACCTGGGCTACTACGACCTGCGCCTGGCCGAAGTGCTGGAAAAGCAGGCGGAACTGGCGCGCCGCTACGGCGTCGGCGGCTTCTGCTTCTACTACTACTGGTTCGCCGGCCACCGCCTGCTGGAGCGGCCGATCGAGCAGATGCTCGCCAGCTCCAAGCCGGACTTCCCGTTCTGCCTGTGCTGGGCGAACGAGAACTGGACGCGGCGCTGGGACGGCCAGGAACACGAGCTGCTGATGGCGCAGCAGCATTCGGACGAGGACGACCTGGCGGTCATCCACGACCTGATGCGCTATTTCCGCCAGTCCAACTACATCCGCATCCATGGCAAGCCGCTGATCCTGGTCTACCGCACCACCCTGTTCCCGGATTTCGCTCGCACCGCCGCGCTGTGGCGCGAGGTGTGCCGCAAGGAAGGCATCGGCGAGATCTACATCGCCCAGGTGGAGTCGTTCGAACTGGCCACCTCCGGCGTCAAGCCCGAGCAGTTCGGCTGCGATGCCTCGGTGGAATTCCCGCCGCAGGGCATGGCCGAGCCGATCGAGCTGCCGGGCCAGAAGCTCAATCCGGACTACCAGGGCGCGGTGGCCGACTATCGCGACATCGCGGTCAACTACGCCACGCGCGAACTGCCGCCGTACAAGCGCTTCATGGGCGTGATGCCCGGCTGGGACAACACGGCGCGGCGCCAGCACAACAGCTATACCTTCGACGCGGCCACCCCGGGCACCTTCCAGGCCTGGCTGGAAACCACGGTGGAGCGCACCAAGCAGCAGTTCAGCGGCGACGAGCGCATCGTCTTCATCAATGCCTGGAACGAATGGGCCGAAGGCGCCTATCTCGAACCGGACCGCCGCTTCGGCCACAGCTTCCTGCAGGCGCACGCCAACGCGCTGGACGCCGACAAGCTGGCCCGCCACAACAAGTACTCGCTGGGATGAGCACCATGACCCAACCCCTCGTCCTCGTCGGCCACCCCTACGCGCCCATCGGCTGCGGCGAAAGCCTGCGCTGCTCGTACCGCGCGCTGCGTTCCGTGGCGGTGCGCCCCGGCCTGCTCGACGTGTACCGGATGAACGAGCCGGACCCCGCCGCGGCGGTCGAATTCGGCCCGGCCCTCACCGGCCAGCTCGGCCAGGTGAACGTGTTCCACCTCAACGCCAACGAAGTCGACCAGGCGCTCGCCACGCTGGACATGCGCGCGTTCGAGTCGGCGTACAACATCATCTATCCGAACTGGGAGTTGTCGAACTTCCCGGACGAATGGATTCCCGCACTGGAACGCTTCGACGAAGTGTGGGCGCCGTCGAAGTTCATCGCCGACTCGCTCGAAGGCCGGCTCAGCAAGCCGCTGCGCCACCTGCCGGTGAGCTGCGAGGTCGACCTCAGCGGATTCCTGGACCGCCGCTATTTCGGTATCCCGGAAAGCGCGTACACCTTCCTGTTCTTCTTCGATTTCCGCTCCTACGCCACGCGCAAGAACCCGGAAGCCGTGGTGCGCGCGTTCCAGGAGCTGGTGGCCAGCCGCCCGCACGCCGATGGCTGCCTGGTGATCAAGCTCAACGGCAGCGAAGTGAATCCGGCCGGCCTGGCGCGGCTGAAGGAAGAGATCAAGCCGCTGCGCGACCGCGTGGTGCTGATCGACCGCACCGTCACCGACAACGAAGTGAAGAACCTGATCCGCTGCTGCGACTGCTTCGTCTCGCTGCACCGCTCCGAAGGCTTCGGCCGCGGCCTGGCCGAGGCGATGTACCTGGGCAAGCCGCTGATCGCTACCGCCTACTCCGGCAATATGGATTTCATGGATGCGGAGTCGGCGATGCTGGTGGATTACACGCTGATCCCGGTCAAGGACGGCGAGTATCCGCAGCACGAAGGCCAGGTGTGGGCCGATGCGAACGTCGCGCAGGCCGCCGGCTATATGCGCCAGCTGGTGGACGACCATGCGCTGGGCCGCGAGCTGGGCCGCAAGGCGAGCCTGACGGTGCGCGAGAAGGTGGGCTATCGCCGGGTGGGCATGAGCTACCGGCGGCGGTTGGCTGAAATCGCCGGCGCCTGATCGTCCAAAAAAATCGGCACCGAAAGAGAAGGGCTCCCACGGCCAGCGGAGGACGTCGTTCAGGCAGGTAACTCGGCCTGAAGTCCGAAGCTGCTGACGTGGGCGCGGCCGAGTTCCCCCATGAACATGACGATGGAGGCGATCGCGCCCTGGTCGATCTCCACGACCTGCAGCGAATGGACCCGCCAAGGCTGCTCCTCGCTCGCACGGGTATACAGCGCGAATGCCGGCTGACCGTTCGCGCGTGTCTCCAGCAGCCGGAACGCGCCATATCGTGGCCACACAGCGCCGAAGAACTGTCCGATCGCGTCCCGTCCGAAGTACCACTCGCGCCACGGCGGCATGACGTACCGGGCGTCGTCCTTCAGCAGGCCCACGAAGCCGTCGAGATCCCGCTCCTGCCAGGCTCTGACGTACCGCGCCAGCAGCTCGACATCCTTGCCTGCGAGCTCGCTGCCACCGGGTGCAGGGGCCGGCTGTGAGCCTCGGCTGGTCATCGTCGCGCGGGCGCGCTGAAGAGCGCTGTTCACGGCAGTCGTCGATCCTCCGATCAGCGCCGCGACGTCCTGTGCGCTCCAGCCAAGCACATCGCAGAGCAGAAGCACGGCCCGCTGGCGGGGCGGCAGGCCCTGGATCGCGGCGACGAAGGCGAGCCGGACGGATTCCATCGCTTCGATCCGTGCATGCGGCCCCGGCGCCGCATCGGGAATCCGATCCAGTTCGGTGTCGGGGAAGGGCTCCACCCAGGCCGTCTCGATCGCCGGCGCTCCCTCGGGAGGACGGGTCGACGGAGGCGATCCATCCTCGATCAGGATGCGGCGCGCCTTGCCCCGCCGCTTGATCGCGTCGAGACAGGCGTTAGTCCCGATCCGGTAGAGCCAGGCCTTCAGCGACCCCGCGCCGCTGAAGCCGGACCGCCCGCGCCAGGCCCGGAGGTAGGCGTCCTGCACGGCGTCTTCCGCTTCGTGCAGCGACCCGAGCATGCGATAGCAATAGAGTTTCAGCCCCGGCCGGAGGGGGCCGAACAGGCGTTGGAACGACTCTCGGTCCAGCGCGTCGTTCGGATCCAGGATGGGCTCTTGGTCTGTCATCGCCTCACACTGCCGCCAGTCCGCGCGCGTTGACCAGGAACGCCGATGCCTCGCGCCGCGCGCCTGCGGCCAGGTTCACCACGGCGTCCGCGACGTCTTCCGGCGACTGGCGGTCGGTCATGCCTTCCACGAAGTCCGCGGCGTTCATGCCGAGATAGCGCGCGTATCCCTCCACGGCGGCCTTTCCAAGCTCAGTTTCCGGCATGATCCGCGCCGGAGCCAGGCCATAGAAGACGAGATCGAGCCCAAGCCGGTCGGCCTCGCGCTGGCAATATTCTGCCAGGAAGAGCTGCATGCGCTTCGCGCCTGCGTAGCCGCCGGAAATCGGAGACCCTCCAACCGCCGCGCCGCTCGAGATCAGGATGATCCTGGCGCCCTCCGGCAGCCGCTGCTGCAGCGCGGCCTTGCAGAACAGGAACGAGGCCTTCACGTCCGTACTCCAGTTCACCGAGAAGTCCGGCCAGCTCAGGTCCTGCACCGGTCGGGTCGGTGGGATCGCGCCGAGGCTCATGACGACGACGTCCGGCGTCATGACGCCGAACAACGAGTCGGGCGCATCCTCCGAGGTCGCGTCCAAGGCGAAGACCTCGAGCTTGGGCAGGCTCGCCTGCAGTTGGGAGAGCCCGTCCCTGCCCCGGGCTATGGCCAGCACCTCGGCGCCTTCGTTCAATACACGGCGGGTGACGGCCCGGCCAACCCCGCGGCTGGCGCCGATGACGGCGATCTTCTTTCCCTGCAACTGCGACATGGCTTGGTCCTCGATCGGCGCGCGAATCGCGCTCTCATACCCAGGACTGCCATGCGCAGCGAAAATCATCGGCATAGGTTCGCGCGCCAGCGACGCCTTCAGCAACCGCGACGCGCAAGAAAAAGCCGGATTCCTCAGGGAACCCGGCTTTGAGACACGATCAACAGATCCACTGAACGCCTGGCTCCCATGGAGCCTTTTGCGAATCAGCGCGAAGAAAGCCGACGCAGATCCGCATCCACCATCATCGCGATCAACTGCTCGAAGGTGGTGCGTGGCTCCCAGCCCAGCTTGGCCTTGGCCTTCGCCGGATTGCCGAGCAGCACGTCAACTTCGGCGGGGCGCATGAACTTCTCGTCCTGCACCACATAGTCCTGATACTTCAGGCCGACGTGGCCGAACGCCAGTTCGCACATGTCGCGCACGCTGACGGTCTTGCCGGTGGCGACGACGTAGTCGTCGGCGCCGGCCTGCTGCAGCATCAGCCACATCGCTTCCACATAATCGCCGGCAAAGCCCCAGTCGCGCTTGGCGTCGATATTGCCCAGGCGCAGTTCCTTCTGCAGGCCCAGCTTGATCGAGGCCACCGCATGAGCCACCTTGCGCGTGACGAACTCGATGCCGCGCAGCGGCGACTCGTGATTGAACAGGATGCCGCTGGACGCGTGCATGCCGTAGCTCTCGCGGTAGTTCACCGTGGCCCAGTGGCCCATCAGCTTGGCCACGCCGTACGGGCTGCGCGGATAGAACGGCGTGCTCTCGTCCTGCCGCTCGGCCTGGATCAGGCCGAACATCTCGCTGGTCGAGGCCTGGTAGAAACGCGCCTCGCGATTGACGATGCGCACCGCTTCCAGCACGCGCAGAGCGCCCACGCCGTCGACGTCCGCGGTGAGCAGCGGCTGCTGCCAGGAGGTGCCCACGAAGCTCTGCGCGCCCAGGTTGTACACCTCGGTCGCGCGCGAGCTTTCGACGGCGCGGATCAGCGAAGACAGATCGCTGAGGTCGCCCTCGATCATGTGCACGTCGTCCTGGATACCCAGCTCGCGCAGGCGCCACGAGGTATCGGTACTGCGCCGCGGCAGGAAGCCATGCACCTGGTAGCCCTTGGCCAACAGGAGCTGCGCGAGATAGGCACCGTCCTGACCGGTGATCCCTGTGATCAGCGCGGATGTGTTCTTAGTCATGCAATGCCTCTCGCGTCTTCGATGACGTCATGTAAGGTTTGTTCGATGGTGTAGCGCGGCGACCAGCCGGTGTGCGCGCGGATCAGGCCCGCATCGGCCACCATGCGCCGCTGTTCGCTGGGGCGCAGGCGGGACGGGTCCTGCCTGATCTCGGGATCGACGCCGCAGACCCCGCACATGAAGCCGATCATGTCGCGGATGCGACGCTCGACGCCACTGCCCAGCACATAGGTGGCGCCGGCCCGGCCCTGCGCGAACAGGGCGGCATAGCCGCGCACCACGTCGCGCACGTCGAGGAAATCGCGGGTGGTGTCGATGTCGCCGACTTCCAGCACCGGCGCCTGCCGGCCGCTGGCGATATCGACGATCTGGTGCGCGAAGGCCGGAATCGCGAAGTCTTTGCGCTGTCCCGGCCCGATATGGTTGAACGGGCGCACCACCATCGCATCCAGTCCCTGCGCGCGATGCCACTGCAGCACCAGGGTCTCGGCGGCGATCTTGCTGGACGCGTAGGGGTTGCGCGGTTCCGGCCAGCGGCGCTCGTCGACCGGCAGCAGCTCGTCCGGCACCAGGCCGTAGACGTCGCCCGAGCTCACGTACAGGAAGCGCCCGCGGAAGCCCGCCTCGCTCAGCGCCTGCAGCAGATGCAGGGTGCCCAGCAGGTTGACCTCGAAGGTGCCCACCGGGTCCTTGAACGATTGCGGCACGAAACTCTGTGCGGCCAGGTGCAGCACCGCGTCGGGCTTCACCTGCGCAATCAAGGCATCGACGTCTTCGCGGCTGCGCACATCGAAGCCTTCAGGCGCCGGATGCCAGTCGTACGACCCGAATTCGCCCGCTTCCACCGCGCGGCGCACATGCTCGCCGACGAAGCCGCCGGCGCCGGTGACGAGCAGGCGCTGCCTGGCCGTGCCGGCTTCAGTCATGGGCCAGGGCCTGGGCCAGGTCGGCCTGGAGGTCTTCCAGGTCTTCCACGCCCACGCTCAGCCGCACCAGGTTGTCGCTGATGCCCAGGCGGGCGCGTACGTCGGCCGGCACCGAGGCGTGCGTCATGATCGCCGGGTGGTTGACCAGGCTCTCCACGCCGCCCAGCGACTCGGCCAGCGCGAAGTAATGCGTGCGCTCGCAGAAGCGGCGCGCGGCATCCAGGCCGCCCTTGATATAGAAACTGATCATGCCGCCGAAGCCCTGCATCTGGCGCTTGGCCAGTTCGTGCTGCGGATGGCTGGGCAGGCCCGGATAGATCACCTTCTCCACTTCCGCACGGCCCTGCAGCCACTGCGCCAGCGCCATCGCGTTGGCGTTGTGCGCGCGCATGCGCAGATGCAGCGTCTTCAGGCCGCGCAGCGCCAGGAAGCTGTCGAACGGCCCCTGCACCGCGCCGACGGAGTTCTGCACGAACGCCATCTTCTGTGCCAGCTCTTCGGTGCGCGCGACCACCACGCCGCCGACCATGTCCGAATGGCCGTTGAGGTACTTGGTGGCCGAATGCAGCACCAGGTCCGCGCCCATGGTCAGCGGACGCTGCAGCATCGGCGAGCAGAAAGTGTTGTCGACCACCACCAGCAGATTGTGCTGGCGCGCGAACGCGACGACCTTGGCGATGTCCACCAGCTTGAGCAGCGGGTTGGTCGGCGTCTCGATCCAGATCATCCGCGTATCGGCGCACACGGCCTGGGCCAGCGCGGCTTCGTCGTTCAGATCGAGAAAGGTGAAATCCAGGCCGGACGAACGCCTGCGCACACGCTCGAACAGGCGGTAGCTGCCACCATAGAGATCGTCCATGGCGATCACGTGACTGCCCGCGTCGAGCAGATCCAGCACGGTGGCCGCCGCGGCCAGGCCGGAGGCAAAGGCAAAACCCGCTACACCGGCTTCGAGACCGGCAACGCAGCGCTCATAAGCCATGCGGGTCGGGTTCTGCGTGCGCGAGTACTCATAGCCTTTGTGCTGGCCAGGGCTTTCCTGCACGTAAGTCGACGTCGCGTAGATCGGCGGCATGATCGCCCCGGTCGACGGATCGGGAGACTGGCCGGCGTGGATCGCCAGTGTGCCCAGACCTGCTTCACGCGCTGCGGTATCGCTGATGCCCACGGGACTGCTCCGTTTCTGAGATCGAGTAGTTAATGAACCATAATACCGCAAGCCCCGGCCGCAGCCCCAGCACGATTATTCGTGCACTGGCGCCCTGGGTTCATTAGCCATTGAAGTAACGACTTTACCGTCGGGTACAATGCGGGGTTAGCCGGCGCCATTCGCTAGCCATCATCCCTAATTTGCCTAATCTGGACGGATTAAATGAGCAGCCCTTCGGAAATGCCCGCCACGATCCTGGTCACCGGCGGCGCCGGTTTCATCGGTGCCAACTTCGTACTGCAAGCCGTCGCCGACGGGCACACCGTCATCAATCTCGACAAGCTCACCTACGCCGGCAACCTCGATACGCTGGCCTCGCTGAAGTCCGACCCCAGGCACGTCTTCGTCCAGGGCGACATCGGCGACCGCGAGCTGATCGCCGGCCTGCTGACCAGGCATCGTCCCCATGCGGTGGTCAATTTCGCCGCCGAATCGCACGTGGACCGCTCCATCGACGGCCCCGCGGCCTTCATCGAAACCAATGTGGTCGGCACGCTGGGCCTGCTCGAAAGCGCGCGCAACTACTGGTTGACGCTCGAAGGCCAGGCGCGCGAAGCGTTCCGCTTCCTGCATGTGTCGACCGACGAGGTCTACGGCTCGCTGGGTGCGGAAGGCAGCTTCACCGAATCGACGCCGTATGCGCCGAACTCGCCGTACTCCGCATCGAAGGCCGCTTCCGATCATCTGGTGCGTGCGTTCCATCACACCTATGGACTGCCCACGCTCACCACCAATTGCTCGAACAACTACGGCCCGTTCCAGTTCCCCGAGAAGTTGATCCCGCTGATCGTGCAGAAGGCGCTGGCCGGCGAAGCGCTGCCGGTCTACGGCGACGGCCTCAATATCCGCGACTGGCTGCACGTGGGCGATCACTGCCGCGCGATCCGCGCGGTGCTCGCGCGCGGTCGCGTGGCTGAGACGTACAACGTCGGCGGCAATGCCGAGCGCGAAAACATCACGGTGGTGCGCACCATCTGCGGCCTGCTCGACCAGCACGGCGCGCTGGCGAGCGGCAAGCCGCGTGAATCCCTCATCACGTTCGTGAAGGATCGCCCCGGCCACGATCGCCGCTACGCGATCGATTCGTCCAAGCTGCAGCGCGAACTCGACTGGCGCCCGCAGGAGACTTTCGAGAGCGGCATCGCGGCAACCGTCGGCTGGTACCTGGACAATCAGCCGTGGGTACAACGAGTACTCGACGGCAGCTACCGAATGGAGCGTCTGGGCACATGACTACGCAGAAAGGCATCATCCTCGCCGGCGGTTCCGGCACGCGGCTGTATCCGATCACGCAGGCAGTGAGCAAGCAGTTGCTGCCGGTGTACGACAAGCCGATGGTGTACTACCCGCTGGCGACGCTGATGCTCGCCGGCGTGCGGCAGATCCTGATGATCAACACGCCGCACGAGCAGCATCTGTTCCGCACCCTGCTCGGCGACGGCTCGCAGTGGGGCATCAGCATCGAATACGCGGCGCAGCCGTCGCCGGACGGACTGGCGCAGGCCTACATCATCGGCCGCGACTTCGTCGGCGGCCAGCCGAGCTGCCTGGTGCTGGGCGACAACATCTTCTACGGCCAGGGCCTGACCGAGCGGCTGCGCCGCGCTTCGCAGCGCGAGCATGGCGCCACGGTGTTCGGCTACTGGGTGCGCGATCCGGAGCGCTACGGCGTCGCCGAATTCGACGACACCGGCCGCGTCATCGGGCTGGAAGAAAAGCCCGGCAAGCCGAAGTCGCATTACGCGGTCACCGGCCTGTATTTCTACGACCATCGCGCCTGCGATTTCGCCGCCGAGCTGAAGCCCTCGCCGCGCGGCGAGCTGGAGATCACCGATCTCAATCGCCGCTACCTCGAAGACGACTCGCTGCAGCTCGAACAGCTCGGCCGCGGCTTCGCCTGGCTGGATACCGGCACGCACGATTCGCTGGCCGAAGCCGGCAACTACATCCAGACGATCGAGAACCGGCAGGGCCTGAAGGTCTGCTGCCCGGAGGAGATCGCCTTCATCAACGGCTGGATCGACGCCGAGCAGGTACTGCGCCTGGCCGCGCCGCTGGCCAAGACCGGCTATGGGCAATACCTGCAGCGCATGGTCGAACAAGGACCCGTACGATGAAAGTAGTGGAAACCTCGCTGCCTGGCGCGCTGGTGCTGGAACCGCGCGTGTTCGGCGACACCCGCGGGTTCTTCTACGAGAGCTACCACAAGGCGCGCTTCCACGAGGCGGGCATCACCGGCGAATTCGTGCAGACCAACGTCTCGCGCTCCGCGCGCGGCGTGCTGCGCGGGCTGCATTACCAGTGGCCGAATCCGCAGGGCAAGCTAGTCAGCGTGCTGGAAGGCGAGGTGTACGACGTCGCCGTCGACATCCGCCGCGGCTCGCCGCATTTCGGGCAGTGGGTCGGCGTGATGCTGAGCGCGGAGAACAAGCGCCACTTCTGGATTCCGGAAGGCTTCGCCCATGGCTTCTGCGTGGTCTCCGAATTCGCCACCTTCAGCTATCAGTGCACCGCGCTGTATGACGGCCCGGCCGATGCCGGCGTGCGCTGGAACGACGCCGACATCGGCATCGACTGGCCGCTCGAATCGCCGCTGCTGTCGGAGAAGGACGAGAAGACGCCGTTCCTGAAGGACATCGCGATCGAGCGCCTGCCGGAGTTCGTGCGTTGAAGATCGTGCTGTTCGGCGGTGCGGGCCAGCTCGGGCAGACGTTCCTGGAAAGCGGCCGCCTGGCGGCGCTGGGCGACGTCACGGCCACCACGCGCGACGCCGCCACGGTGGCGAACGTGGCCACGGTGGCCGCCGATCTCGCCGATCCGGCCAGCATCACCGCCTTGCTCGATACGGTTCGCCCGGACGTGATCATCAACGCGGCCGCCTACACGGCGGTCGATCGCGCCGAACAGGAAGAACCGCTCGCCCGGCGCATCAATGGCGAGGCGCCCGGCGCCATGGCGCAGTGGGCCGCCGCGCATGACGCGCTGCTGATCCACTACTCCACCGACTACGTATTCGACGGCGAGAACCCGACGCCCTACCCCGTCGACGCCCCGACCGCGCCGCTGAGCGCCTACGGCCGCAGCAAGCTGGCCGGCGAGCAGGCGGTGAGCGCTGCCGGCGGGCATCACCTGATCTTCCGCACCGCCTGGGTCTACGCCGCGCACGGCAAGAACTTCCTGCGCACCATGCTGCGCCTGGCGGCCGAACGCGACGAGCTGCGCGTGGTGGCCGACCAGCTGGGCACGCCGACCACCACGGCGACGATCGCCGCGGCCACGCTGACCGCGCTGGAACAGTGGCTGGCCGCAGCCCCGCCGCAGCGCGCCGCCCTGGAAGGCGTGCACCATCTGGTCGCCGGCGGCAGCACCAGCTGGCATGGCTTCGCCTGCGCCATCGTCGAGCGCGCCCACGCACTCGGCCTGATCGAGCGGGCGCCCCGCGTCACCGCCATCAGCACCAGCGAGTTTCCGACCCCGGCCCGCCGGCCGTCCTATTCGCTGCTGGACAACCGCGAATTCCAGGCCACGTTCCGCACCACCCTGCCGCCGTGGCAGCATGGCCTGGAAGACGTACTGCAATCCCTTATTTCGCCAGGATCCTGACGCGATGTTGATCCCCCTCATTCTCAGCGGCGGCAGCGGCACGCGCCTGTGGCCGATCTCGCGCAAGAACCTGCCCAAGCAGTTCCTCTCGCTGACCGGCGAAGGCACCCTGTTCCAGCAGACCGTGGCCCGCGCCATCGCCCTGCCGGACTCGCGCCCGCCGATCGTGGTGGCCAGCGACGACCACCGCTTCCTGGCCGCCGACCAGCTGCTGGACATGGCCGTCGAAGGCGCCACCATCATGCTGGAGCCGGCCCCGCGCAACACCGCGCCGGCCATCGCGCTGGGCGCCATGCAGGCGCTGCAGGCCGATCCGGACGCCCTGCTGCTGGTGCTGCCGGCCGACCACCTGGTCGGCGACACCGCCAGCTTCGTCGAGGCCGTGCAGGCCGCCCTGCCGGCGGCACGCGAGGGCTGGCTGGTGACGTTCGGCATCCGCCCCGACCGGCCCGAGACCGGCTTCGGCTATATCCGCCGCGCCGAATCGATCGGCAGCGGCACCTTCCGTGTCGAGAAGTTCGTCGAGAAGCCGGACCGCGCCACCGCCGAGACCTATCTGGCCGAGGGCGGCTACGACTGGAACTCCGGCATGTTCCTGTTCAAGGCCGCGCGCTACCTGGAAGAACTGGGCCTGCACGCGCCGGCCATCCTCGAAGCCACGCGCAAGGCCTTCGAGTCGGCCAAGGCCGATCTCGATTTCGTGCGCCTGGACAAGGAAGACTTCGCCAAGGTGCCGGACGACTCCATCGACTACGCCGTGATGGAGAAGAGCAAGAACGCCGCCGTGGTGCCGGTCAGCTGCGAATGGAGCGATATCGGTTCCTGGTCCGCGCTGTGGCTGGCGGGCGCCAAGGACGACAACGGCAACCTGCTCGAAGGCGACACACTGGCGATCGGCACGCGCAACTCGCTGCTGCGCTCGCACGATCGCCACCTGGTGGCCACGGTAGGCGTCGACGACCTCATCGTCGTCACCACGCCCGACGCCACTCTGGTCGCGCACCGCAACGCGGCGCAGGACGTGAAGAAAGTGGTCGACCATCTCAAGGCCATGGGCCGCAGCGAGCACTCGCTGCACCGCGTGGTGCACCGCCCCTGGGGCAACTACGACTCGCTGGAAGCCGGCGAGCGCTTCCAGGTGAAGCGCATCGTGGTGAAGCCCGGCGCGGCGCTCAGCCTGCAGAAGCATCACCACCGCGCGGAACACTGGATCGTGGTCTCCGGCACCGCCGAAGTGACCTGCGACGACAAGGTGTTCCTGCTCGGCGAAAACCAGAGCACCTATATCCCGCTGGGCAGCGTCCATCGCCTGCGCAACCCGGGCAAGGTGTTGCTGGAAATGATCGAGGTGCAGTCGGGGAGTTATCTGGGCGAGGACGATATCGTCCGCCTGGAAGACGTCTACGGCAGGTCGTAAGCACGCGGCCCTGCGGTATCCCGGGGCCGCCACCCGGTGTTCCTCCGCTGGCGATCCGTCCGCTCAGGCCGGATCGCTGGTCGAATGCCTTCCCGTCTCGATCCGCCCCGCCATGCGCACGCTGATCCCGGGCCGCTCGATCAGGAAGTCGTACCAGGGCCCGCTATCGGCCAACCCCCACGCGTAGCGGCCGGCGCCGCCCGGAGACAGCTCTTCGTCCGCCGACATTTCGCGGTACGCGAGTGATTTCACCGATAGCCTGGCGCGCTCGCGCGAAACATTGCGCACCTCCAGCACCGCTTCCTCGCGCACCGCGTCGTAGCGCACCTGCAGCTCGACGTCGTGCGAGCCTGCGGCCGTCGCCGTGCCCTTGAACGCGCGGAAGAAGCCGTTCGGTCCGAATACTTCCAGGTCGAACTTGCCCTCGTCATCGCGCAGCGGATACCAGGCCGTGTCCACCAGCTCCTTGCCGGCTTCGACGGTGTAGCGGCGCGGCGGCCGATCCAGATGCAGCTTGTCGTACACCTGCAGCACCACGCCTTGCGCACCGCGGTTGCCCAGCGTGAGCGTCAAGGCACCGCCAGGCGCGTGCGCCAGCGACACCGACGGCTGGTACGGCAGCGCACGGGAAGGACGCGTGCCGGGCTCCTGCTGCCGCTGCGCGGCCGGGCTGGGCGGTGCGGCGGCCGGCAGTGCGCTGCCGCGGCGCTCGACGTCCTCGTACGCGGCCGTGGCCGGCAGGCGCGGCAGCTCGAAGGCATCGGGCTGGGCGAAGTCGAAGGCCGAGGTCAGGTCGCCGCAGACGGCACGGTGCCAGGGGCTGATCGCATCCACGTGGATACCGAAGCGCCGCTCCAGGAACATCGCCACCGAGGTGTGATCGAACACCTGCGAATTGACCCAGCCGCCGCGGCTCCACGGCGACACCACGTAGGTGGGCACGCGCGGGCCAAGGCCGATCACGCGCAGATCGCCGCGATGATGATCCTCGGCATGCAGATAGCGGCCCGCATCGTCCTTGAAATACATGCCGTCGAGCGACACGGTCGAGGCGCCCGCCGCGTTGCCGTGGCGATCCACCGACGGAATCGCCGGCGGCGGCATGTGGTCGAACAGGCCGTCGTTCTCGTCGAAGGTGATGAACAGCGCGGTGCGGCTCCAGCTCGCCGGATTCGCAGTCAGCGCCTGCAGGGCGCGTTCCACGAAGTGCGCGCCGCGCATCGCGCTGGAGGGCGCGCCCGGATGCTCGGACTCCATTCGCGACGGCAGGATCCAACTCACCGATGGCAGCGCGTTGCGCATGACATCGTCGGCCAGTGCATCCAGCGAATGATGCGACATGCCCTTGGCATAGATCGGCGAAGCCGGATGCGCCGAACGGAAGCCGTCGAAGGCCAGGCCGCCATGCATCAGGCCATCCCAGTTGTCGTTCGGGTTCTGGTAGATCTTCCAGGAAACGCCGGCCGCTTCCAGCAACTCGGGCAAGGTGCGCCACGGCAGCGCCTCACCGGGATAGATATAGCCTGGCGACGGCAGCGCACCCGAGACACGGCTGCGCAGATTGGTGACCGCAGCGCTGCGGTCGTCGGCGAAGCCGCCCTGCGCGCGCAACTGCGGATCGCTGTTGGAGCCGGACCAGAACATGATGCGGTTCGGTGCGGTGCCGCCCATCACCGAGCAGTGATACGCATCGCATACGGTAAAGGCATCGGCCAGCGCGTACTGGAACGGCGCTTCGGCGCGGGTGTAGTAACCCATCGACGCGGGCGTCTTGAAATAAGGCCACCGATCCAGCCTGCCCTGCCCCCACGCCGCCTGCGCATCCTTGTATTCGTGCGGCATCGACGGAATCAGCGCGGCGTTCATCGCGACGCCATCCATATGGAACGGCTCGACGGTGCCCGCCGGACCTTGCTGGCTCCACACGCGGCGTCCGCCAGGGACCGGAATCGGAAAACGATCGCGAAAACCGCGCACGCCGCGCAAGGTGCCGAAGTAATGATCGAACGAGCGGTTCTCCTGCATCAGGATCACCACATGCTCGACATCGGCAAGGGTTCCGCTGCCGCGATGCGCTTCGATGCCCAGCGCCCGGCGAATGACCAACGGCATGCCGAGCACGGCCGAGGCACCGAGCGAGGCACCGGCCAGCTTCATAAAGTCGCGGCGTTTCATGAGATCTGCTGTCCGACCAGGTCCATCGGCGAGACATGTTCTGCCTCAGTCATTGAGCGACCAAGTCAAAAATGTCTCAACAAAATTTCACAGCTAGACGAACAGAAACATGATTTTTGAAATGCTTTCTTCTAACTCTCGATAATGTCAGTCCTGCGCAAGTTTCGATGCGAAAAACGAATGCTCGCCGTAAGCCTCGGCGCATCGGAATGCGATTTTCAAACTCGCCCGCGGAGCGAGATAAATCACCCGTAAAGAAATCATCACCCGTCCGATGGACTCAGCCGCCGCTGCCTTCAAAGCCGGTACTGCATGCCCAGCGACCACAAGCGGCGCGGCTCCAGCTGCAAGCCATTGACGTGCTGGTACACCGGCAATTGCACGAAGGCGAAAGCATCCAGCCGCGGCGTAATCTTGATGCCGATGCCGGGACTCAGATAAGCCAGCACCGCACCGCTGTTCGGCCGATCGGCCTGCACACCGCTTTCACGCTGCTCGCCATGCAGGTTCAACTGGATCTGCGGCGTAAAACGGCCGGCATCGAGATAGCGCAGGCCAAGATTGAGATTGAGCGAATTGCCGGGGCGAAAATGGTCGCGCGCATTCATTGCGATCTGCGCCATGGCCTGGCCGAAGTAACCGATCGATTCGGTGAGGTAGCCGAACTTGTACACGCCCAGCAGTGCGTCCGTAGTGCCCGTACCTAATTGCAGGCCACGGTCCAGCAGTTCGCCGGCCTGCGGGCCTGAAGCGAAATCCTGCTTGAAGCGACCCGTGGGCAACTTCAAACCGAATTGCAGGCCGATGCCGGCGTCATCGCTGAACCCCTGGTAGCGCGCCAGCACGCGCAGATCGCCGATCCCTCGCGCATCGGAGGTCGAGATATCGGTGTCGCCCTCGGCGATGGTCTGGTGATGGCGGTCGGTATACGGCAACTGCAGCGACAGGCCCCAATAGCGCGAGATGCCGTAGTCGGCACCGAGCAAGCTGCTCCGATTGATCGTCTTGCGCTGCACTTCTTCGTCGGCGGGGTAGGCGAACGAGGAGCGGCTCACGCTGTCGCCGCCGCTGCGCAATTGCGACTGGTCGAAGTAATCCTGGCGCAGGCTCAAATGCCAGCCGAGGCTGGTGGCATAGCCCTGGCTGGACCAGTCGGAGTTGAGCGAGCAACCACAGGTGGAACAGGCGCCGGCCAGGCCGGGTGCGGCCAGCGCGGCGGCGGCGAGCGCGAAGGAACGGAAATGGCGGATGGATGACATGCAGGCGTGCCTCGCAGGCAGGAGAACATGATAGGCCGCGGCGGCCTTGCGCGCCGCCGCGGAAAGGTCAGATATCGAAATCGAGCTTGAGCCAGCCGGTACGGCCCGGCTCGTTCACGCGCACGGTGTTGACGTAGCCGGCCAGCTCGACGTTGGCCGCGTTGACGTGTTCGGCGTAGGTCCGGCCGAACAGGTTGTCGATGCCGGCGCTGAGCGTGAATCCATGGCCCAGGCGGTAGCCCGCGTTGAGCGAGAACACGCCGAAGCCCCCGCTGGCACCGAGATCCTGGCCAACCAGGTTGCCCTCGCCTATCGCCACGCGGCGCTGCGCGGTGGCCAGCCGCCATAGCGCGCCGGCGGACCAGGTACCGCTGTCGTAGGTCAGGCCGAGGCGTGCTTCCAGCGGCGGCATCTGCGGCAGCGGGCGATGCTCCGTGCGGTTGGCACCCCAGGCGTAGGCCAGCGTCGCATCCACCTTCCATCGCTTGCCCAGTGCGTAGACCATGCCGGCCTCGCCGCCGGCGATACGCGCCTGCACATTCATAGCGCGGCCGCCGGCCATGCCCTGGCCGTAGCGGAACAGGATGAAGTCGTCGACCACACCCGCGTAGCCGGAAACCCAGGCTTGCAGGCGCGCGGTGCGGTACTGCAAGCCGATGTCGAGCTGGGTGGTTTTTTCCGGATGCAGGCCGTTGAACGAAGCCAGCGTCTTGTCCGCATGCTGGCCGAACAGCTCCCAGTAATCGGGAAAGCGCTGTACGTGGCCGATGCCCGCGTAGAACGTGGCCGGCGTGGTGGCGAGATCCTGTTCGTAGCGCACGAAGCCGGAGGGCAAGGTGGAGCTGCGGCGCGCATTCGCCGTGGCAACGGAATCCATGCCGCCGCCCATGTCCATAGCCATGCCCATGCCGTCGTCGGCGAGTGCGAGTCCATAGCCATGCGCAGAAGCCCGATCCACGCGCACGCCGCCGATCACGCGCCGGTCCTTCGCCACCGTCCAGCGCGCTTCGGCGAACGCACCGGCGCTGCGCATGCGCGCATCGCGTTGGCGCGGCAGATCGCGGTAATCGCCCATGGGGCTGCCGGGCGGCCCGCCATTGCGTGCGGTATGCGTGTTGATCGAACCATCGATGCCGGCAACGAGCTGGAAAATATCCGGCCAGATCCAGGTGCCCGCAACGCGCCCGCCCACCGTGCGCCGGTCCACGTCGCTGGCCATGGCCATCGGCATCATGCTGCTGGGGTCGGGCCGACGCAGCGTGTAGTTGTCCATCACGTGGTCGGCGTAGTTGTAATAGACCTGCGCTTCCAGCTTGTCGAAGGTGGCGCTCAGGTGCCGGCGCTCCAGCTTCACGGCCGCGCTTTCGCGCAGGAACTGTGCGCCGTCCATGCCGCTGAAGGCGTAGGCGGCATGGCCGTTGCCTTTGCCCGCGGTCAGTTCCAGGCGGGTGTCGTCATCCGGCGTCCAGCCGATGGCCGTATCCGCGTTCCACCGGTCATAAGCGGCGTGCACGCGCTGACCATCGCCATCGCGATAGTCCTGCGCATGAGTGTGGTTGGCGCGCAGTTCGACATAACCGTCAGGCGTGCCCGCACGCGCATCGGCCAACTGATCGTTGCGGCCGGCGGAACCGCCGAGCAGGCTGCCCTGGAAGCTCGCCTTGGGTGCGGCGTAGCGGGTGAACTCGCGCTCGAACAGCACGGTGCCGGCCGAATTGCCCGGCCCGTACAGCACGGTCTGCGGCCCCTTGATCACCGTCACCTTGTCGAACAGCTGCGGCGAGATATACGCGGTGGGCGGGTCCATGCGCGACGGACAACCGCCACCGATCTGCCCGCCGTCGATCTGGATATTGAGGCGCGAACCGGCCATGCCGCGCAGCAGCGGATCGCCGTTGCTACCGCCTTTGCGGATGCTGGAGAAGCCGGGGATGCTCTTGAGGAAATCCGCGCCATCGCTGGCGGGCACCGGTTGGCGCGGTGCCTTGGGATCGGTCACTACGGTGAGCGGATCGGTCTGCATCGGCGCGGTGACCACCACCGGCGGCAGGGTTTGCGGCGTGTCGGCAGCGCGCGTGGCCGGCGCCGCGCTGCATGCCGCGAGCAGGGCCATGGCGTGGGCGCGGCGGCGCCTGGCGGCAGCAGGAAAAGCCAGACGCGCGCGAACGCGTCCGAGTGAGATAACGGCGTACATGACAGCTCCTTGGAAGACGGCAACGCGGCCGGCACGCCAAGCGCGCCGGCACGATCCCTGGACGATCAGGCGTTGACGTCGGCCGGCGGCCCGCGCGGGGCCGCCGCCAGGAGCAGGCGCCGCGGCGTGCGCGGCGCGGACCCGAACAGCGACAAACGATGCGGCGACGGCACGGCCGCCGCCGGCAGCCACGCCACGCTGCTCATCGCGGGGCTGTGGCCGAGCAGATCGCAATAGCCGCACTTCGCCCAGGCGGGCGCATGCGGCTGGAGCGGCGAAGGGCTATCTCCGTGACCCGCGTGCTCGTCGCAGTGCACGGCGGCATCCGGCATCGCCATGCCCGGCATGTCCGACGCCGCAGCCATTGCCGGGGAGGCCAGCCACTGCGAGATCGGCGGCGCGGCGACAAGCAGCCACATGGCGGCAAAAGCCAGCCATGCGATGTGCTTGTGCAAGCGCAGTCGAGTCACGCCAATTCCCGGGCAGCGAAAGGCCGCCGTTCCAGCCCCTCCCTGATCATCCCAGGTACGACCCGGGCGTGCACTGAGACAAAACGTCACCTTTACGTCGAGGCCACGCGTTCAAGCCTCTGGCCTCAAATGACCCCCACCCGCCCCGGCATGACCGTGACGACCCTCGGCGGTCCACCGCAACGTGTCGCCTCCTCGCCCCCCCCTTGAGCCATCGACATGCATCCGAAAGCATTCCTGACCATTCGAACCCTGGCGCCGCTGCTCGTGGCCTTGACGGCTTGTGCCGGCGTCCAGCCCAGCGAGGCGGCGACCCCAGCCGCCACCTTCGTCCATCCCGGCGTCATGCACACCGCCGGCGACCTGGCCCGGATCAAGGCGCATCTGTCGCAGGAACCGTGGGCGAGCGGTTACTTCAAATTGAAGAACGATAGTCTTTCGTCTCCCACCTATCACGTCCGTGGCGGCCATTGCGCCAAGGTCGTGCGGGGTACGCCGGCTCTATGCATGGGCGAGTTCAACGATGACGCCGATGCGGCTTATCAGCAGGCGCTGATGTGGACCTTGAGCGACGACCCGCGCTATGCCACGAATGCGATCCAGATTCTCAATGCCTGGTCGGGCACGTTGAAATCGATCGAAGGCCATGACGCACCGCTCGCCGCCGGACTGAACGGCTTCAAGTTCGTCGCCGCGGCGGAGCTTATCCGCTACAGCAAGGCCGGCTGGTCGGCGCAGGACATCGCAGCGTCCGAGGCAATGTTCCGCAATGTCTTCTATCCGGTGATCAAGGATTTCGCCCCTTACGCGAACGGCAACTGGGATTCCAGCTGCATGAAGGCGATGATCGCGATGGGCGTCTATACCAATGACTGGGGCCTGTTCAATCGCGCCCTCGATTACTACTACAACGGCCCGTCCGATGGCGCCATCACGCACTACGTCATCAATACCTTCGGCGAGACGCAGGAGAGCGGGCGCGATCAGGCGCATACGCAGCTTGGCGTGGGTAATCTTGCGGAAGTAGCCGAAACGGCATGGGCGCAGGGGTTCGATCTCTATTCGGCGTATGACAACCGCCTGCTGGCCGGTTTCGAATATGTCGCCGAATACAATCTAGGCCATGACGTGCCGTTCAATCCGATGGTCGATACCACCGGCAAGTATCCCCACAGCGTTATTTCCAGCCAGACCCGCGGGGCTTTCCGTCCCGTGTACGAGATGGTTTACAACCACTATGCGCGCCGCAAGGACATCTCCGCGCCGTATACGCAGCAGGTGGCGGAAAAAAACCGTCCGGAAGGACGCACGCCGTATGCGGACAACAATGGATTCGGGACGCTGCTGTTTACCCAGGCTGCCATCAGCGTGCTCGCGCCCAGGGGGACGGGTAATGCACCGAGCGGCTTTGCTGTTTGCGCCAAAGAGGGCGCCAGCTGCAAGGTCGCGCAGGGTACGGGCCTGGTGGCTTATGGGGCGCGCGGGGTCTGGCATTACCGGGAAGTCGGCGTGGGCCAGTCGGTCGATTGCTCGAATGCGGCTTTCAGCGATCCGTTGAAGGGCGTTGGCAAGATGTGCTCCGTGCAGCAGTAAGGCGCCCTTCCCCTCCGTCATTCCGGCCTGCGCCGGAATGACGAGGAAGCGTAGGTTGGGGTGAGCCGCAGGCAAACCCCAACATGGCCACGTCCAAACGCATCGCAGCGTTGGGGTTACGGGCTGCATCAGCAGCCCGCCCTTCGGGCCATCCGCTACGCGGATGTTCGCTACGGCATCCTGCCTTCGCAGTCGCTTTGCTCACCCCAACCTACGCCGGTCGTTGTGGTGTTTCATCCTGTATCTGCTGCCACTGCATCCGCTCATGCGCCTGCGTGGCGCAGCGTGCGCCCATATCGATAAACGCGCTGATGCCTTCCAGCATGATCGGCAGGCGTTGTGCGTCGATGTTCTCGCGTTCGTCGACCAGCTCAGCCAA
>NZ_JBFRGP010000007.1:0-244265 GCF_052115385.1 Dyella sp. 2RAB6 | reverse complement strand
TGGCTACGCCACCTGCGGGTCCGTGAGGGCTGGCCGGGCTTTTTGACAGGGCATCCATGCCCTGATCAAAAAGGCGGGGACGTCCTGTCCCCGCCCCCCTGCGGGGGCCTTTTCGTCCAGCCCTCACCGCCGGCGCCAAGGGGACCCGGAAGATCAAAAGCGATGAGCAAGATCAAAAGCGCACAAGCGGAACGCAGCGGCTGCGCCGCTTGCTCGTGGCTCTTCGCGAGAGCGCACGGACTCCCTCTCCCCGCTGGGGAGAGGGTTGGGGTGAGGGGTCGGGCGGAGTGGTGAGCTGATGGTCACTCAAGCTCAAGCGCTTTTCTTCGCTCCGTTGAAGCGATGTGGCCAGAGAGCCCCATCATCCGGCTGCCGCCACTTTCCTCGTTTCTCAGAACCGCACGCATCTCTGTGCGCTCCTCGCAGGAGAGATGGCTTCTACGCCGAGCGCTGCCTCATTACGTATCGTCGCCATAATCGATCGCAACGATCTCCACCTTCAAATCCCCCGCCGGTCGCTGCCACGTCACCTCCTCGCCGACGCGCGCCCCAATCAACGCTCGCGCCAACGGCGACACATAACTCACCAGGCCATGCTCCACATCCGCCTCGTCCTCGCCGACGATGCGATACGCATGCTTGCCTTCCTGCGCCGAATCCACCGTCACTCCGGCGCCGAACGCCACCCGGTCGCGCGGCTGCTGCGCCAGGTCGATTTCGATTGCACTGGCCGCGCGCGCTTTCAGCCAACGCAACTCGCGCTCGACCGCGGCCAGCTCGCTCTGCTGCGACAAGGTCGGCTCAACGGCTTTCAATGCGTCGCGTCGCACCTGCGCAGCATCGAGGCGCTCGCGCAATTGCACGAGTCCGCGCGGGGTGACGTAGTTGGGATGTTCGCTCAGCGGGATGTCCGGCAACGCGTCGCCAGCGTCGTCGGCGTCCTTCACGAAGGCACGGCTCATGCTGTTCTCCTGCGCCCTGTCATTGCAGGGCGCCATGCGGGTTTCATCCATGACAGATGGCGCCGCCGCGGCTGCGGCTCAAGCGCCGGCTGCCGCGCGCTCAGCGGATGTGAAGGTTGCGTCAGTCGTCCTCCACGTGAGGCTTCCACGCCTCGCTGAGCTGCTTCTGTACCGGCGGGGGCACCGGCTCGTAGTGGCTCAGGTCCAGGCTGTAGCGGCCGCGGCCGCCGGTCACCGCCTTCAATTCGGACGGGTAGTCGATCAGCTCCGCCAGTGGGGCCTGCGCTTTGATGACCAGCTCGCCGCCGCGCTGCGCGTCGGTGCCGAGGATGCGCGCGCGCTTGCCGGCGAGGCCGCCGGTCACGTCGCCTACATTGGCTTCGGGAATGGCTACTTCCACGTCCACGATCGGCTCCAGCACGATCGGCCGCGCCTTGCCCACCGCATCGAGAAAGGCCTTCTTGCCGGCGGAGACGAAGGCCACTTCCTTGGAATCCACCGGGTGGTATTTGCCGTCGTAAACGGTCACGCGCAGGTCCTGCATCGGGTAGCCCGCCACCGCGCCGTTCTCCATCGCCTGGCGCACGCCTTTTTCGATCGCCGGCAGGTATTGGTTGGGGATCACGCCGCCCTTCACCGCGTCGACGAACTGGAAACCGGCGCCGCGATCCAGCGGTTCCACGCGCAGGAATACCTCGCCGAACTGGCCCGCGCCGCCGGTCTGCTTCTTGTGGCGATAGTGGCCATCGGCGCGGCTGGCGATGGTTTCGCGATAGGCCACGCGCGGCGGATGGGTCACTACCTCCACGCCGTAGCGTTCCTTCATGCGGTCGAGCATCACCTTCAGGTGCAGGTCGGACAAGCCGCGCACCACGGTCTCGTTGAGTTCCTTGTGATGCTCCACGCGGAAGCAGGGGTCTTCCTCGGACAGCCGGCCCAGTGCCTGCGAGAGTTTCTGCTCCTGGCCTTTGTGCTTGGGCTCCAGGGCCAGGCCGAACATCGGCAGCGGAAAGCGCAGCGGCGCCAGATGGATGCGGTCCTCGTCGTGTGAGTCGTGCAGCACTGCGTCGAAATGGATTTCCTCCACTTTCGCCACCGCGGCGATATCGCCGGGGATGGCCTGCTCGATCTCCACATGCTGCTTGCCGGTGAGGCGGAACAGGTGGCCGACCTTGAACGGCTTGCGTCCATCGTCGATGAACAACTGGGTGTCGCGGCGGATCGTGCCTTGCCATACGCGGAACACGCCCAGCTTGCCGACAAACGGATCGTTGATGATCTTGAACACGTCGGCGACCACGTGCTTCGCAGGATCGGCGCTGACGTCGATGGTTTCGTCTTTCAAATTGAGGAAAGGAGGCGGATTGCCTTCGGATGGATTCGGCAGCAGGCGCTCGGCCAGTTCCAGGAATTCGGCCACGCCAGCGCCGGTGCGGGCGCTGACGAAGCAGATCGGCACCAGATGGCCTTCGCGCAGGCATTGCTCGAAGGCGTCGTGCAACTGCTGCGGCGTGAGCGCTTCTTCGCCGGCATCGAGGTAGGAGCCCATCACCGACTCGTTGATTTCCACCACCTGGTCGAGGATGCGCTGGTGGGCTTCGGCCAGCGAGGAAAAATCGGTGGCGCCGTCGCTATGGAAAAAACAGTCCAGCACCTTCGCGCCGCCTTCGGCCGGCAAGTTGACCGGCAGGCATTCGGCGCCGAACTCTTCGCGCAGGGCTTCGACCAGGGTTTCCAGCCGCGCCACGTCGGTGTCGATCTTGTTGATCAGCAGCACACGGGCGAGCTTGCGTTCCCTGGCGCGCTCCATCATGCGGCGGGTGCCGTATTCGATGCCGTTGGCGGCATTGACCACGATGCCGACGGTCTCCACCGCGGCGAAGGCCGATAGCGCCGCGCCGCGGAAATCCGCGTAGCCGGCGGTGTCGATCAGGTTGATGTGGCAGCGCGGGAGATCGATGGCGGCGAGGCAGCTGTCGATGGAATGGCCGCGGGTCTTTTCCTGGCTGTCGGTGTCCGATTGGGTGCTGCCGCGTTCCACCGAGCCCTGGCTCTGGATGGCGCCGCCGGCGTGCAGCAGGGCTTCGAACAAGGTGGTCTTGCCGGTGCCGGCATGGCCGGCGAGCGCGATATTGCGGATGGTTTCCGTGTTGTACGACACGATGCGACCCTCCTCTGCTGAAGCCGGAGGCGCGGGTCCTGCGGTCGTCGACAGTCGGCGCCGCACGACGCCGCGCGCAGCGGCTGACGATGGCGGGGCGTCATGGCGAGTCCGGGCGTCGGGGACGCGGGGGCGGTCATGGCGGGGTACGGCGCGGGGCGCCGTCTGCATAGACTTGAGCCGGGGCGCGGCGGGGTCAAGCTGCAGCGCGGGGAACCACGACCGATGGGATTTGTCTTGGATGGGTTGCACGCGGACCATCCGCGCTTTCGCCCGTTTCAAGGTCACCGCCATCGAACACGCACCGCAGGTCGAACATCACCGCTGGAACGCGCCAGACGGGCGCGAGCGTGGCCTGGCCCCGCTGGACGGTCCGACCCGCGCCCTGCTGCACGAGCTGCGCTGGCGCCGCCAGCCGCGCGACCGGCGGCGGTTCTGGGCCGGCATGGCGCTGGCCCTGGTGTTGCATCTGCTGTTCATCGGCATCATCTGGTGGGAAATGCAGCCCCGGCCGGGCGAGCCGTTGCCGCCGCCGCGCCCCGGCGACGCCCTTCAGGTGCGCTTTATCCCCCGCGGCGCACCGCGCGCTGCGCCGCCGCCGGTCGAGGCGGTGCCGCCTCCGCCGCCCGCCCCGCGCGTGCCGCCGGTGCGCGAGCCGTCGGCGAAGAACGCGATGACGGTCAGCTTGCCCACGCCGGCACCGGCGCCGGCCACCAGCGTTGCCGTGCCGGCGACGCACCTGTTCGGCGCGGATGGCCGGCCCCTGCTGCCGAATGCGCAGCCGGCGGCGGCGTCCACCGCCAGCTACGTCGAGCGCGGCGTGGTCGGCGACAGCCAGGTGATGCGGCACGACAACCCGGTGAAATACCAGGCCACGCGCTTCGATAAGGACTGGGACAAGGGCAGTGCGCTGGACAGCGCGCTCAAGCGCGTGGTCGACGCGACCACGGTGAAGAAGACCGTCACCCTGGCGCCCGGCCTGCGCATCCACTGCGCGGTGGCGCTGGCCGCGCTGGGTGGCGGCTGCGGCGGCGATCCGCCCGCGCCGCCTTCGGCCAAGGACGGCGATATGCGCCTGAGCATGGCGCCGGCCCGGTCGCTGGCACCGCCGCCGAACCCGCCGACGCCACCCAGCGAAGAGGAATGCATCCAGATCTATCGCGACGGCAAGCCGCTGCCGTACGGCTGTCCGGTGGATACCCCGAACCGCGCGGTGGATGCCGAACTGCGCATGCATCCAGCCAAGGCGCCAAAGCCCCAGGACGGCGGCTGACACAACGGAACGGCAGGCCCGCCCGCTACACTGCGCGCCATGTCGTCGCTTCCCCCTGACCCCTCGAAGCTGGACCTCTCGAAGCAGGACCCCTCGAGCGCAAGACTCGCGCGCGCCACCGTCGCGCTGCCGTCGCCGCGCGAGGCGGCCGCGCTCGCGGCGGTCTATCGCAATCGCCGCAAGGAGCGTCCGCGCGACCGGCTGCTGCGCGTGCTGGGCCTGGTCGGCACCCTGCTGGTGCATCTGATCGCGCTGTTCGGCGCCATCCTCGGCCCGGCCTACGAGCTGGTCGAGCCGGCGCAGGAGCACAGCGCCCCGCTGCAGGTTCGCCTGATCGAGAAGAAGAAAGACGAACCGCCGCCCCCGCCGCCGGTGCGCGGCACGCCGCCGAAGGAAGTCGGTCCGGTGCGCAAGGCCGGTGGCGCGCCGGCGGTGGCGCGCACGCGGCGCGAGAGCAGCAGTTCCACCCGCGTCGAAGCCGATCTCGCCCCCGTGCCGGTGCCGGCGGTGGAGACGCCCGTGATCGTGGTCAAGGCCCGCCCGAGCGCGCCCAAGCCCGAGCCGGTCGCCGCGCCGCGTCCCGCAGTGACTTTGCCCAAGCCGGCACCCGCGCCCGAACTGCAGCCGGTGCCGACCAGCGTCGAGCCGCCGCAGGTCACGCTCGAAACACCGCCTGCGCCGCAGCCGGTGCCGCCGAAATTCCAGCCCGAACCGGTACGCAAGGCGCAGGCCGAGGGCAGCGCGCCGATGCCGCCGCCGGCCTCGCTGGCACTGCCGGATGTACCGGCGCAGTCCGCTCCGCAGGTGAGCGCGCCGACCATCGCGATGGAACACGCAGTGCCCAAGCCCACGCTGCCGAGTCCACCGCAGGCGATCCGCGCCGAAACCGTCGCCGCACCCACCGAACCGGAACTGCAGGCCGTGCCGCTGCCCGCGCAAGCCGCGCCGACGGTGAACCTGCAGGCGCAGTCCAGCACCGCCGCCGTGGTGCCGCGCGAGCAGCAGCGCATCCAGGCGCCGTCGATCCGCGTCGCCGAGGCCGAACTCGAGGCGGTGCCGCTGCCGGAGAACGCCCGCCCCAGTCTCGACCGCCCGCAGGCGCCACCGGTGCAGACGGTCGCGCCGCAGTCGGTGGCGATCGACAACAAGCCCGCGCTGGAACGTCCGCAGATCCAGCCCACGCCGTCGTCCGCCGAAGCGTCGACCTCGTCCAACGAACAGGCGGCGCCCGCCCCGAACCAGGCTGCCAGCGCCACCGCCGGCCCCAAGGCCAGCGCGCCGACCGGCGCAACAGCCAGCACCGAAACCGGCAAGAGCAGCGCACCGAACGCCACGCCGCAAGGCAGCGAAAGCGGCACGCCCGGCGCCTCGCCCAATGGCGTGGCCGCCTCGCCCGGTGGCCCCGGCAAGAGCGGCCTGAACCTGTCGCTGCCGCCGGGCCAGGGCAATGGGCAAGGCAATGGACAGCAGGGCAAGGGCGAAGGCCAGCAGGGCCTGGCCGGCAACTACATCCAGCTGCAGCCGCGCGGCAATACCGAAATCATGGAGCACCGCGCGCCGAACATCGGCTACAAGTCCACTCGCTTCGAGCGGGACTGGACGCCGGAAGGCGAAAGCTCGATCGACACCGCCCTGCGCCACGCGGTGGAGAAGACCACCGTGCGCCACACCTTCCACCTGCCGCGCGGCGTGCGCGTGGAATGCGTGGTGATGCCGCTGTTCCCGGTGGGCCTGTTCGGTTGCGGCAACGGCGACCCGCCGCCGAAGCCGGTCGACGACAAGGTGTACGAACGGATGGCGCTGGCGCCGGCCAATCCACTGGTGCCGCCGGCGCCAGCGGCTACCGCGGCGGTGGCTGCACCGATCACGCTGGACAACAGCGCGCAGTGTGCGACGGCGAAGGTGAGCGGCGGGCCGTTGCCGCCGGGCTGCGTGGATGATCGCCTGCCGGCGGGACGCGTCGCGCCGGCGAAGGCATCGACCTCGTCATGGGTACCGGCGAGCGATCAGTTCCACTGATCCACATCTCCGGCGTAGGTTGGGGTGAGCCGCAGGCGAACCCCAACATGGCCACCTCCGAGCGCATCGCCTTGTTGGGGTTCGCCTGCGGCTCACCCCAACCTACGCCGGCGTTGCGTTGCTGGCGTTACTTGAAGTTGATCGCCACGCGCGCAAACCACGACGCACCGTTCAAGCCGAACTGCACCGCCTCATATTTGAAGCCGTTGTCCGTCTCGTTCGGATCCTGCTTGCTCGGGAACTTGTCGAAGATATTCGAGCCACCCACGGTCAACTTGATCTGATCGTTGAAGTGGTAGGTGATCGCGACATCCGCCGAAGTCTTGTCCGCGTAATGCTGGTTCGGCACCGGCGGTCCGCTGAAAGTGCCCAGCGTCATCGGGCCGAAGTAGATGAACTTCCAGCTCGCCTCCCACGAACCCAGCGCATAGTCGAAGCCGAGAATCCCCTTCGAACTCGGCGCACCGTCCTCCAGGAACAGACGCTCGCGATCGGACAGCAGCACGTCCTCGCGGCCGGCCAGCGCCGGCGGTGCATGGATCTTCTTGACGCGGGTGAACGAGCGGTTGAAACCGAAGTTGGTGCGCAGCGTGCCGCCGCCCAGGTCCATGCGGTGGCTGGCGGTGAAGTCCAGGCCCTTGGTGCTGGTATCCACCGAGTTGACGAAGAACTGCGCCTGGCCCACCCCCATCTGCTGCAGGATGCCGCCGATATTCGGATCGGTGGTGTCGAAGCGCCCGCTCAGCACGACGCGGTCGTCGATATCGATGCGGTAGCCGTCCAGGGTGAATTGCAGATCGTTGCCCGGCGACCAGGTCGCGCCCAGCGTATAGCTCTTGGACTTCTCTTCCTTCAGCGGCGGAATGCCCGCGGCATTGGCGATCGCGCCGCCGTTCGGCGCCAGCACCACGTCCACCGGCTGGCCGCTGACGAAGTCGGTGAAGGTCGAAGAGAACCAGCGCTGCTGCAGCGAAGGCGCGCGGAAACCGGTGGAGACCGAACCGCGCAGCAGCAGCTTGTCGGTGGCGTGGTAGGCGCCGGCCAGCTTGCCGGTGGTGGTGGAGCCGAAGTCGCTGTAGTGCTCGTAGCGGACGGCGGCGTCGGTGAGGAAGCGCTGCGTCCAGTCGGTTTCCACGTCGGCGTAGGCGGCGTAGCTGTGGCGGCTCTGGTTGGTGGCGTCGCCGGGCTGGAAGCCGGGGAAGCCCTGGCTGCCGGCATTGCCGCCGCCGGGGCCGTCGGCATCGACGTACGAGCCGCGTTCGCCGGGCGTGATGCGGTAGTTCTCGCGGCGGTATTCCGCGCCGAAGGCGACGTTGAGGCCGCTGAGGATGTCGCCGTAGTAGCGCGACAGATCCAGGTTCGTGGTCTCCTGCTCGAACGAGAAGCCACCCGCATGGAAGCGGTTTGGGCTCAGGCCCGCGCCGCCGGCCAGCACGTCGGCATTGGCGATGGAGGCGTTGAGTGTATGGCTGATGATGTCCTGCAGCGCGTTGTAGCCGTAGGTCTGCGACAGATCGGCGCGCCAGTCGCCGAAGTTGTCCCACACGCCGAGGATGGCGTAGCGGTCCTTGATCGAGCCGTTGATGTACGGCACGAAGCCATCCGGATACATCGCCGCCGAGTTGCGCGAAGGGATGTCGTCGGAGCCGATGCCGCCGCGCGCGAACGCCGCCGACGATGCCGAGCGGTTCTGCACGCCGCCGGTGAAGTACAGGTGCGCCGATTCGGCCACCGGCACTTCGCCGTTGACGTACAGCGTCTCGTTGTCGACCTTGGTGTCGCCGATGGTGCGCGGATCGCCCGGGTCGGAACGATTGGAACGCCCGCGCTTCTGCCACTCGCCGGTGATGCCCACGCTGCCGCCGTTGTCGAAGCGGAAGCCGCAGTAGGCCGAGGTGAGGTAGTTCTTGCCGTCGCCGCGGGTGTATTCGCCGAAGCCGGCGACGCTTTCGCAGCCGGGGCTTTTCTTCAGCACGATATTCATCACGCCGGCGATGGCGTCCGAACCGTACTGCGCGGCGGCGCCGTCGCGCAGTACTTCCACGCGTTCGATCGCCAGCGCGGGAATCGCATTGAGGTCGGTGCCGGTATTGCCGCGGTTGCGTGCGCCGAACAGGTTCACCAGCGCCACGCTGTGGCGACGCTTGCCGTTCTCCAGCACCAGGGTCTGGTCGGAGCCCAGCCCGCGCAGCGCGGCCGAATCGACCAGGTCGGCGTTGTCGGAGCCGGTCTGGCGGACCGAGGTGAACGAGGGCACGGTGTATTGCAGGTTCTGCGCGAGATCGAATTGCGGGCTCTGTTCGGCCAGCTTCTGCATCGGAATGACGTCGACCGGGACCGGCGTTTCCGTCTCCGAACCGCCGATGCGGCGTGAACCGAGCACGGTCACGCCTTCGAGATTGGTGGCTTTCTTCTGATCGGCCGGCGCTTGCGCGGTCGGGTTCTGCGCCGTGTCGGCGCTCTTGGTGTTGTCCTGTGCCGCCGCGGTTGCGGCGAAGCCGGCCATGGCCAGCGCGATAGCCGAGCACAGCAGCGTCTTGCGCGAGTAATGCATCCCACCCTCCCCGGTGTAGTGAATCCCCCCAGGGAGTGAGACTAAGCGACGCACGCTGCGCGTGAAAACCTGCGCAGCGCACATTTGCACGATGTCAGCCAGGCGCAAGCTTTGATGGCGGCCGCCGTAGGTTGGGGTGAGCGCAGCGAACCCCAACGTCGCCACCGCCAAGCACAACACATCGTTGGGGTTCGCTGTGCTCACCCCAACCTACGTCATGCGCTTACAGCAGGCGCAGCAGTTCCTTCATCAGCGGCAATCTGCGCACGCGCACCGCGCTCACCCGGAACACCGCATTGGCCAGCGCCGGTGCCGCGGTGGGCATGGCCAGCAGGCTGGCGCCGGCCGGATCGCGGTCGCCCGGCACGATGATCACGTCCACCGCATCGGGCAGCTGGGCCATGCTGGCCAGCGGATAGTCCTTGTAGCTGCGCTGCTGCGGCTGGCCGTCCTTGAAGGTGACGGCGAGGTTGAGCGCGGCGGACAGCGCATCCAGCGTGGCGCCGGCGATCTGGCCTTCCAGCCCCAGCGGATTGATCACGCGGCCCACGTCCACCGCGCATACCACCCGCTCGATATTGAGCTTCTGGCCTTGCAGCGAAGTCTCCACCGCATGCGCCACATAGGCGCCGTCCATATGCCAGCAGGCGATGCCCAGCCCATTCACCGTGCGCAGCCAGTTCTTCCACTCGATGCGGTCGGCCACCAGCTTCAGCACATTGATCAGGCGGCCGGTATCGAACGAGCCGCCGCCCTGCAGCGGCAGCTGGCGCGCGTCGCCCAGCAGGCGCAGGCGGGTGTCGAGCGGGTCTTCCTTCAGCGCGTTGGCGATCTCGTCGACGAAGCTTTCCACCGCGAACGCATTGCTCACGTGCGGCATGCCGCGATGCGGGCCGCGCGGCAGGGTCGACTGCAGCGCGTACCAGTCGCTGCGGTAGTTGGGCACCAGGCCGGCGGGCAGCTGGTTGACGTCGACCTCGGAGGTCCACAGCCGCTGCTCCTGCGTGCCGCGCCGGGCGAGCGCGGAGGCGCTGGCCATGCGCTGGTCCCAGGTGACGACCTGGCGCTTGCGGTCCAGCGTGGCGCTGAGCTTGTGCACGCTGGCGGAGCGGTAATAGTCGTGGGCGAGGTCTTCCTCGCGCGTCCACAGCAGGCGCACCGGACGGTCGGCCAGCTTGGCCAGCATCACCGCCTCGGCCACGAAGTCGTGGTCCAGGCGCCGGCCATAGCCGCCGCCGACGCGCGGCACGCGGATCTCGATCTGGTCCGGCTTGAAACCGGTCAGCCGCTGCACTACCGACCATGCGCGCTGCGGCGCCTGGGTCGGCGTGACCAGCACGGCGCGGTCCTTGTCCACCCGCGCCAGGCAGTTCATCGGCTCGGCGGTGGCGTGGGCCAGCCAGGGCTGCACATAGGTGGCGTCGACGCGGCGCGCGGCTTTCTTCGCCATGCCGTCGACGTCGCCGTCGTTGCGCACGCGGGTGGTGGGGGCGATCGGCTGGCTGGCGGGGTTGGCCGCCAGCTCCTTGGCGGAAGGCGTCTTGGCGCTGACCAGCTCGGTCGCCTGCTGCTCCAGTGCGGCGCTGGATTCGCTGCCGCTGGGGCCGGGCTTCCACTCGAGCTTGAGCTTGGCGCGCGCCTGCAGCGCCGACCAGGTGTCCTCGGCGAGCACCGCCACCGACGGCGCCAGCGGCGTCTCGCCGGGCAGCAGGCCGGGCTCGGGCTTGAGCTCGACTATCTTGAGCACGCCCTTGACCGCCTCGGCCTCGTGGAAGTCCTTGTTGACCAGCGTGCCGTCGATCCACGGGCAATGCACCAGCACGGCCACCAGCGCGTCGCCGAAGTAGCTGTCGATGGCGAACTGGGTCTGGCCGGTGACGATGGCGCGCGCGTCGACGTCGCCGGCCGGCTGGCCGATCAGGGTGTAGCGGTCGGGCGTCTTCACCGCCACCGGCGCGGTCGGCGGGGCCACCTTGGAGGCGGCCTCGGCCAGCGAGCCGTAGTCGAAGCGGCGGCCGTCCGGCGCGATCACCGCGCCGCCCTGCGTGCGCAGGCGGTCGGCCGGCACGCCGAGGCGGCGCGCGGCGGCCTGCATCAGCAGCCAGCGGGCCAGCGCGCCGGCCTGGCGCAGGTCGGTCCAGGCGGCGGATATCGAACTGCCGGTGCCGCCGAGCTGGTGGCCGTAGCTCCAGCGCGGCTCGCCGTTGCCGTTCTCCACGCCCAGCCCCAGCGGCACCACGCTCACGCGCGACCAGTCCGCATCGAGTTCGTCGGCGACGATGCGCGGCAGTGCGGTGGCCACGCCGGTGCCGGTCTCCGGATCGCGCGCGCCGATCAGCACGTTGCCGTCGGCATCGATGCGCACATAGGCGCCCAGGCCGTACAGCGCGTCGCCGAGCATGGCCGGCGGCACCGGCGCATCGCCGGCCTCGGCGTAGCGCACGCCGACGATCAGCGCGCCGGCGGTACCGGCCAGCACCTGCAGGAAGCGGCGGCGCTGGGGCAGGGCCGGAGTGTTCTTGCCGGGCGTGTCGAGGCGGCGGCTCATGCGCGGCCTCCGGCCATCGCCGCCGAGGCGCGCTTGATCGCGCGGCGCACGCGGGTCTGGCAGCCGCAGCGGCACAGGTTGGGCAGCTGGTCGATCTGGTCGTCGGTCGGCTGCGGATGGCGGTTGAGCAGGTCCAGCGAAGCGATCAGCCAGCCCGGCGTGCAGTAGCCGCAGCCGATCGCGTCCTCGTCGACGAAGGCCTGCTGCAGCGGATGCAGCTTGCCGTCGGTGGCCGCGAGCCCTTCCACGGTGGTGATCTTCTTGTCGGCCAGCTCATGCATGGGCACGCCCGCGGCCGACACCGGCTTGTTGTTGACCAGCACCAGGTCCGCGCCGCCCAGGCCGTGATCGCCGGCGTACTTGGTGCCGGTGAGGCGCAGCACGTCGCGCAGGTACCACAGCAGCGGCATGTCCGGATCGCCGGTATGGCGGAACGGGCGGCCGTTGATCTCCACGGCGATGCCTTCGCGCACCTTCTCGGGAGTGATGCTGCTGGTCGGATTGCTTGCCAGGGCCTGCGCCTGCGCCATCGTGAAACTCTCCTTGCCGATCCGGTGCATTGTGGCATCGCGGGGGGCGGCTTGGGCACTGCGCGGGGCGCGGACCGGCGGCCGCGTTCATGCTGAGCGGCCGCGGAGGGGAGGAAAGGCGAACTCAGTCGGCGCTGGCAGCGAGCGGAAACAGCCGGCGCCAGATGTAATAGACCGGGATGCCGGCGAGCATGATCAGCACGCCGATGCCCGCGTTGACCGGATTGCTGCGCATGGTCTCGATCACCACCCAGCCCACCACGCCGACGAAGATCAGCGGCAGCAGCGGATAGCCCGGCACACGGAAGCTGGCCTCCGCGCCCTGGGTACGGCGATACCAGAACAGGGTGGCCACGCCCAGCGCGCAGGCCAGCCAGTCGCCGAAGGTGGCGTAGTCGAGCAATTGGCCGTAGCTGCCCGACAGTGCCAGCAGCACGGCCCAGCCGGAGAGCAGCAGCAGGGCCACGTTCGGCGTGCGGTGCTGCGGGTGCAGCTTGGCCACGCTGCGGAAGAACAGGCCATCCTCGCCCATCACCTGCAGCACGCGCGCGCCGGCCACCAGGGTGATGTTGCAGAAGCCCAGCGTTGAGATGGCGATACCGATCGCGATCAGCTTGGCGCCGATCGGCCCGAACACGCGATTCATTACGTCGGCCGCCGGCGTGGTGCTGGCAGCGAGGCCGGCGTGGCCCAGCACGGCGAGATACGCCACGTTGACCAGCGCGTACACCGCGATCACCAGCAGCATGCCCATGAACAAGGACCGCGGCAGCGTCCGCTGCGGCTCGCGCACTTCACCGGCAAGATTATTGAGATAAGTAAAACCCGAATACGCGAACAGCACCGGCAAGGCCGCACCGATAAAGCCCACGTTGCCGCGCGCCGGATCGGCAGCCAGCACGCCCGCACCATTGGCGCCGGCCAGGAACAAGCCGCACACCACCAGCACCGCCACCGCCAGCAGCTTCAACAGCGTGAACAGGTTCTGCACCTGCGCGCCCAGCTTCAGGCCGAACAGGTTGATGCCGGCGACGAAGACCAGGGCGCCCGCGGCCAGCGGCTTGACCGTGCCGGGCGGCAGGCCGAACACGCCGGAGGCGTAGCTGGCGAAGATCGTCGCCACCGCCGCCGCCGAGCCGGAATAGATCACCAGCAGCATGGTCCAGCCGAACAGGAAACCCGCCAGCGAGCCGAACGCCTCGCGCAGGTAGACGTAACTGCCGCCGGCATGCGGCCGCCGCGCGCCCAGCTCCGCGTAGCACAGCGCGCCGATCAGCGTGAGCACGCCGGCGCCGACCCACACCAGCAACAAGGCCAGCCCGGACTCCGTGCGCTGCGCGGCGATGCCGGGATTCAAGAAGATCCCGCCGCCGATGATCCCGCCCACCACGATCATGGCGGCATCCCACGAACTCAGTCGCCGCACGTAACCGGATGCCGGGGTATCGCTCATGGAGGGGCCGCCCTGTGGATAAAACTGGCGGCGAGCATGGCGGGTAATGGGGGAGCGGGCAAGGGCGAGGCGATTGATCGGCCCAGATTAATCTGGGTTACCCGCTTTATTCCGCTTCCTACTATGCCGAGCCCGACAAATCTTCATCTATCGGCAGAACGTGCGTCGAGCTAGGGCAGGTGGCAACGGGAGTCGGGCCGGCGCATTTCCTCTTCACGAATCAGCAGGTATCAAATGAAACACTGGATTTCCAAGGCCGCTGTCGCGGCGGCAATGGTGGCGGCGTCCGGCGCGGCCCTGGCTGCCGACGACGGCCAATTTTTCGTCAATGGTGAAGTGGGCAGCCAGACGCAGCAGCTGTCCCGGAACAAGGTGTTCCGCGACGGGCACAACGAAAAGAACAGCTGGGGTGCGGGCCTGCGCTTCGGCTATGCGTGGAATCTCGACAATATCGCGCTTGGTATCGAAACCGGTTATGTGAACCTGGGCAAGCTCAAGGCCGACGTGGTAGGCACCATTACCGAAGTGGGCCCGAAAATGGGTCCCGTCGTAGTCGAGACGCTTTCGGGCAAGGCGCGGCAGACGACCAAGGGCGTGGTGCTCGGCGGCAACATCAAGTATCGCGTCGACGACGACTGGTTCTTCTCGGGGCGCGGCGGCTTGTTCCGCGCCAATTCCGATTACGTCGCAAGGATGAGCAGCCCGTCGTCGGGGCTGGGCCTGCGAGTGGCTTCGCTTCAGCACACCAGCAACCAGTATTACGCCGGCGTAGGTGTTGGTTACGATTTCAACCAGCATTTCGGCATGAGTTTTAACTACGATTATTACCGTAGCAAAATGCGCAACGACAGTTCGTTCGGTACGGACCTTTATGGTGTTTCGGCTGAATATCGCTTTTAAGTCGAAGTGCCGGATGTTGTACGCAATGAAGAAATGGCTGCCTCGGGCAGCCATTTCTTTTTATAAGAACCGGCCCCTCGCGGGGCCGGCCAAAGTCCTGTAGCTGTAAAGACGTTTCAGAACGCGCGCAGGAACAGATCGAAGTTCGCGACGTTCAGCGTACCGATGCCCGAACCCGGCTCGTAGCCGCCCTTGCCCTGGTAGAACCAGTTGTCGCCCTGGCGGATGTCGTTGAAGCTGGTCCAGTTGCCGTAGCCGAAGATGTTCTGCAGCGCATACACCTGCGGATTCCAGAAGCCCACGCGGTGGTGCGAGCTCTGCGTCAGCAGCGCGCTGATGCCGTTGAGCTGCGGTGCCACGAAGCTGGTGCCGCCGTTGCCCGAGGTGGCGCCGCCATCGACGGTGGAGATCACGATGTAGCCGGTCTCCGGATCCGCATTGAGCGAGATGTCCGGCAGGTTGCGGCCATGGAAGTTGCCCGGCAGTTGCAGCAGCACCTGCGGACCGGTGGTGTCGTTGAAGGTCAGCGTCTGGTTCTTCGCGCTGGTGCGGATACCCTGGGTGAACAGCTGGTAGAACGGCCGCTTCCAGTACACGCTCACGCCGCCGCCGCCGCCGACCGAGAACAGGTCGATCACGCCCTTGCCGACGTACTGGTCGAAGTAGTTCTGGATGTAATCCCAGCCCCACACCTGTTCCTTGGTGATCGACTGCACCGGGCCGGTGCGGAACTTGTAGCTGAAGGGCGTGGTGGTGCCGCCCGCGGCGGTCATCAACGGATCGGATGCCGGTGTGTCCACCGTCAGCGGTGCGTTGAAGGTACCCGGGGTGGTGCCGACGCCGAGGCCGCGCACCGTGTCGTAGGCGCCGGAATCGCCGGTCGCGGCGAAGAACGACTGCCCCTGCACGGCGGCTTCCAGCAGGATCTGATGCCAGATCTGCAGGTCGCCCACGTCGGTGGTGTCGGTGTTCTTGGCGCCGTCGACGTTGAGCGCGGCGAAGTTGAAGATTTCCGGCGAACCCCAGCTGGTGGAGATGGTGTCGGCGACGTTGTCGGACACGGCCTGCAGCGCGGCATTGGTGAAGCTGTTGCCGGCATTGGGCGCGTGGTACACCAGGATGTCCGCCTCGGGTGCCAGGCCGCCGGACTGCTCCACGTCCAGCGAGGTCTCGCCGCTGCCGCCATCGAACGAGGCGCCGCCGTCGACGGCGACCTTGACGATGCGGTTGGCCTTGGTGGTCAGGCCGATGCCGTCCCAGTAGGCCTGCGCGTCGGACGGATAGAAGTCCGACAGCGTGACGATGGCGATCGTGGTGCCCCTGCCGGTGATGCCGCGCGCATACAGCGGATTGATGTTGTAGAAGTTGGCGGCGTCGCCCACGGTGTACTCGCCCGGCACGCCGGTCGCGGTGGGGTTGCTGCTGGCGGTCTTGGCGGGCGCCGCGGCGACCTTGGCCTCGGCCTTCGCGGCGAACTGCTGCGTGGCCTGCTTGACGCTATCGGGCGTGGTGATGCGATGCGACAGCAGCCTGTGCTCGTTGCTGAGGCCCGAGGCGACCAGCACGGTGTCGGCGATGGAAGCCGGCAGGGTCAGCGCCTTGGCGGGACGATGGAACACGTCGCCGCCTTCCTTCGGCACATAGTTGTGGATCGGCGCCTGGAAGGCCGTGGCGAACTGGCTGACGGTGCCGGTGGTACGGATCGCCATGCGATTGGGCAGCAGCGTGCCGGTAAGCCCGTTCTGGCGGAGGAAGTCCTGTACCCGCTTGATCTCCTGGTCCGTCGCGCCGTACTTGTCGGCGAACTGCGCGGTGGTCAGGAAGCGGCGGAAGTTCGGATGGCCTGGCGTCACGCTCTGTTGGACGTACTGTTCCAGCTGCTCCTGATTGTGCAGTTTCAGCACCAGGGTGACGTTGACCTTCTGGTCAGCATTGGCGGCGCCCAGATCGGCGGCTGGCTTGGTGCCGGCGGCAAAGGTGGCAGTGGAAACGGTGGCGAACAGGAGCGTCAGGGACGCGGCGAGGGTCTTGCGGTGAAGCTGGGCGAGCATGTGCATTCCTCCGTGGATGGACCCGGAAGCGCGGATGCGAACGGACGGCGGGCGGCACATGCCGACGCCGCGCTCCGCGGCCGGGCCGGCTAAGCGCTGCTTTGGTCAATGCGAAGAACTTCCCCGCCGATACGTGGCTCCCCTGAACGCCGAGGTATCGGTGCGGCAAAACTAGCGCGATGGCTGGCGCTCGCAAAGTGGACTCGTGACGAAATATCTTGCGAATCAAATGGCTGTGGCGCGGGCCTATCGGCTTGCGCAGTTACATCAAATTGATTTACCTGAGTTTTCAACACGCAAAAAATTGCGCATCGTCGCGATATGACGATTATTTCGATGCATATGCCTTGCGGCCGTCGAACCTCCGTCGGAGCAACGTTCGTTGCGTCGGCGGGCGCCACGGCGCCGGTCAGTCGGTGCCGCAATGTGAGCTGGGGCAAGCACCGCAACAGGGGTTTTCTCCATCGCTCATCAGGCGTGAAACCGCTTTCCAGTCAGCGGTTTGGGCGCTTCCGCCCGCTTGCGGCACAATAGACGGGTTGTGCGCCGCGAAAAACGCATCGCGGCAAGGTTCCCCCTCCCGCATTCCAAGCAGCCGCCATGACCACCATCAAGCAAGACGATCTGATCCAGTCCGTCGCCGACGCCCTGCAGTACATCAGCTACTACCACCCGGTCGACTACATCACCAGCCTCGCCCAGGCCTACGAGCGCGAGGAATCGCCGGCGGCGCGCGATGCGATGGCGCAGATCCTGATCAACTCGCGCATGGCGGCCGAGGGCCATCGCCCGCTGTGCCAGGACACCGGCATCGTCACTGTCTTCCTCAAAGTGGGCATGAGCGTGCGCTGGGACGCCACGCTGTCGCTGGACGACATGGTCAACGAGGGCGTGCGCCGCGCCTACAACCATCCGGACAACAAGCTGCGCGCCAGCGTGCTGGCCGATCCGGCCGGCAAGCGCCTCAACACCAAGGACAACACGCCGGCGGTGATCAACGTCTCGATCGTGCCGGGCGACACCGTCGAGGTGATCGTGGCGGCGAAGGGCGGCGGTTCGGAAGCGAAGTCGAAGTTCGCCATGCTCAATCCGTCCGACTCCATCGTCGACTGGGTGCTCAAGACCGTGCCGACCATGGGTGCCGGCTGGTGCCCGCCCGGCATGCTCGGCATCGGCATCGGCGGCACCGCCGAGAAGGCGATGCTGCTGGCGAAGGAATCGCTGATGGAGCACATCGACATCCAGGAGCTGATCGCGCGCGGCCCGCAGAACCGCATCGAGGAATTGCGCCTGGAGCTGTACGAGAAGGTCAATGCGCTGGGCATCGGCGCGCAGGGCCTGGGCGGCCTGACCACGGTGCTCGACATCAAGATCAAGGACTACCCGACCCACGCGGCCAACCTGCCGGTGGCGATGATCCCGAACTGCGCCGCCACCCGCCACGCGCACTTCACCCTGGACGGTTCCGGCCCGGTGATGCTCGAGGCGCCGTCGCTGGAGCATTGGCCCAAGCTCACCTACGACTCCTCGAAGGGCCGCCGCGTCGACCTCGACACGGTCACCCGCGAGGACGTGGCCAACTGGAAGCCCGGCGAAGTGCTGCTGCTCAACGGCAAGCTGCTCACCGGCCGCGATGCCGCGCACAAGCGCATGGTCGACATGCTCAACAAGGGCGAGCCGCTGCCGGTCGATTTCCGTGGCCGCTTCATCTATTACGTCGGCCCGGTCGATCCGGTGCGCGACGAAGTGGTCGGCCCCGCCGGCCCCACCACCGCCACGCGCATGGACAAGTTCACTGAGCAGGTGCTGGCGCAGACCGGCCTGCTCGGCATGGTCGGCAAGGCCGAGCGCGGCCCGGCGGCGATTGAGGCGATCAAGCAGCACCAGTCGGTGTACCTGATGGCCGTAGGTGGCGCCGCGTACCTGGTGTCGAAGGCGATCAAGTCCTCGCGCGTGGTGGGCTTCGCCGACCTCGGCATGGAAGCGATCTACGAGTTCGAGGTGAAGGACATGCCGGTGACCGTGGCCGTCGACTCGGCTGGCACCTCGGTGCACCAGACCGGCCCGAAGGAATGGCAGGCGCGGATCGGCAAGATTCCCGTCGTCGTCGCCTGAGGCGTAGGTTGGGGTGAGCCGCAGGCGAACCCCAATGGACGTCCAGACGTCCGGATACGCATCGTTGGGGTTCGCCTGCGGCTCGCCCCGACCTACGCTGGCGTCTGGCCGATTTTCGCCCTGCATCCCATTGCAATTTTGCCTGGTGCAGCGCAACACTCCCTGGATTACTTCCCCCACCACACCACCGAAGGTATCCGTGAACCCGCAAAGCCCCGCGTCGCTTCCTGCCGACGCATCCTGGATCGTGATGAAGTTCGGCGGCACCAGTGTCGCCACCCTGCCACGCTGGCAGAACATCCGTGAGCTGGTCGCCAGCCGCCGCGCCGAAGGCGCCCGCGTGCTGGTGGTCGTGTCCGCGCTCACCGGCATCACCGACGCACTCAAACAGATGTGCGCCCAGGAACACCAGGGCAAACGGGTCGAGGCTGCACGAGCGATCGCCCAGCGTCATTACGACCTGCTCGATCACATGCAGCTGGCGGTTCCGGCAACGCTCGCACAGCGCCTGTCCGACCTGGCGAAACTCGCCGAGGAAGGTCCGGGCGCGCTCGGCGAGCTGGCCTGGGCCGCGCTGGTGCAGGCACACGGCGAGCTGATGTCCAGCGCGCTGGGCGCCGCCTTCCTCAGCCATAGCGGCTTGTCCACCGAGTGGCTGGATGCGCGCGACTGCCTCGCCGCGGTCGCGCTGCCGAACCAGAACGAGCGCACCAAGCTGCTCTCGGCGATGGTCGAGGCGCGTCCGGACCCGGCGCTCAACGCGCGGCTGGCGGAGCTGGGCGAGGTGTTCATCACGCAGGGCTTCATCGCCCGCGAGGTGCAGGGCCGCACCGTGCTGCTCGGCCGCGGCGGCTCGGATACCTCCGCTTCGTACTTCGGTGCGTTGCTGAAAGCGCAGCGCGTGGAAATCTGGACCGACGTGGCCGGCATGTTCACCGCCAACCCGCGCCAGGTGCCGGGCGCGCGCCTGCTGCAGCGGCTGGACTACGAAGAAGCCCAGGAAATCGCCTCCACCGGCGCCAAGGTGCTGCATCCGCGTTGTCTCTCGCCGCTGCGCGAGCCGCGCGTGCCGATGCTGATCAAGGACACCAACCGGCCCGAGCTGGAAGGCACCGTGATCGGCCCCGAGGTGCGCGAGCACGCGCCCAGCGTCAAGGCGATCAGCGCGCGCAAGGGCATCACCCTGGTGTCGATGGAATCGGTGGGCATGTGGCAGCAGGTCGGCTTCCTCGCCGACGTGTTCGCGCAGTTCAAGCAGCACGGCCTGTCGGTGGACCTGATCGGTTCGGCCGAGACCAACGTCACCGTGTCGCTGGACCCCACCGAGAACCTGCTCGACTCCGACGCCATCGCCGCGCTCGCCAGCGACCTGGCCAAGGTGTGCCGGGTCAAGGTGATCGCGCCGTGCGCGGCGATCACCCTGGTCGGCCGCGGCATGCGCTCGATGTTGCATACGCTGTCCGGCGTGCTGGCGGAATTCGGCCAGATCCGCGTGCACCTGATCTCGCAGTCGTCCAACAATCTCAACCTCACCTTCGTGGTGGACGAGAACGTGGTGGACGACCTGCTGCCGCATCTGCACGAGCTGCTGATCGCCGCCGGCGCGCTGCGCACCGACGACAGCGCCTTGTTCGGCCCGAGCTGGCAGGCGCTGTACGGCAGCGGCGACGTGCTTACCCCGGCGGCTTCGTGGTGGCGCACGGCGGAGCGCGAGCGCCTGCTCAAGCTCGGCGCCGAGCGCACGCCGCGCTACGTCTACCACCTGCCCACCGTGCGCCAGCAGGCGCGCGAGTTGAAATCGCTGGGCGCGGTCGATCGCCTGCACTACGCGGTCAAGGCCAACACGCATCCGGCCATCCTCAAGGCGCTGGCCGAGGAAGGCTTCGGCTTCGAATGCGTGTCGCCGGGCGAGATGAAGGCGGTGATGGCCGCGGTGCCCGAATCGGCGCCGCTGCTGTTCACGCCCAACTTCGCGCCGCGCGCCGACTACGAGTGGGCACTGACCACGCGCGCCACCATCTCGCTGGATGCGCTGTACCAGCTCGAAAACTGGGGCGAACTGTTCCGCGGCCGCGAAATCGTGCTGCGCGTGGACCTGGGCCGCGGCCTGGGCCACCACGAGAAAGTGCGCACCGGCGGCAGCGGCAGCAAGTTCGGCCTGCCGGTGGAACTGATCGACCCGTTCCTGCGCCTGGCCGACACCCACGGCGTGATCGTGCGCGGCCTGCACGCCCACCTGGGCTCGGGCATCCTCGACGAAGGCCATTGGGGCGAGGTCTACGGCCAGCTCGCCAGCCTCGCCGAACGCATCGGCAGCGTGGCCTTCCTCGATATCGGCGGCGGCCTCGGCGTGCCTTCGCATCCGGGCGAGGCGCGGCTGGACATCGCCGCCCTGGACCGCGTGCTGCGCGGCGTAAAGGCCGCCTATCCGCACTACCAGCTATGGATGGAGCCGGGCCGCTACCTGGTGGCCGACGCCGGCGTGCTGCTGGCCCGCGTCACCCAACAGAAGGGCAAGGGCGCCTGGCGCTACCTCGGCGTGGACACCGGCATGAACAGCCTGATCCGCCCCGCGCTGTACGAAGCCTGGCACGAGATCGTCAACCTCAGCCGCCTGGACGAACCGGCCACCGGCCTGTTCCAGGTGGTCGGCCCGATCTGCGAAAGCGGCGACGTACTAGGCACGGATCGCCGCATGCCGGAAGCGCAGGAGGGCGACGTGGTGCTGGTGGCGCAGGCCGGTGCGTACGGCAAGGTGATGTCGTCGCCGTACAACATGCGGGACGAGGCCGAGGAAGTGATCCTCGATTAGTACATACCTCAGTACTTCACTTCTCCCTCTCCCCTCCGGGGAGAGGGCGGGGTGAGGGGCCGGGGCTCGCCACAACCTCACCGACAGAGCGTTCAAGGATGAAGCGCTTAAACACAGACAGAGCACGTGATCTTCGCCAGAAACAAACCGACGCCGAGCAATTGCTCTGGCGCCACCTTCGAGCCAGACACCTGCAAGGATGGAAATTCCGGCGACAACACCAGATCGGCAGCTACATCGTCGATTTCGTTTGCACGGACGCCTGGCTGATCGTCGAGCTCGATGGCGGTCAGCATGCGGAGCAGGTGGTGTACGACGAGCGCCGGACACGGGAACTGCAAGCCATGGGCTACCGCGTCCTGCGTTTCTGGAACAATGATGTTCTGGCCAACCTGGAAGGGGTGCTTGAGGTTCTAATGGAGGCTTTCGCAAGCCCCGGCCCCTCACCCCAGCCCTCTCCCCGGAGGGGAGAGGGGGCAGCTAGCGACAAGCCTTATGCGTCGATGCACCAAGAGAATTCAGCCACCTCGCCGCCCGTGCTGGCCGGCAAGGTGACCAACGGAGCCACCCAAACGTGACCACCCCCATCCAACCCCGCCTCACCCAGGTCTTCCGCTTCGTCCGCTGCAGCTACGCCGACGGCGTGGCCGAGCTGGCTTATGCCTTCGACAATGGCGAGGAGCTGGTCGAGCGCGTGCGTTTCCCGCATGCCCCTGCCGTGCCGCCCGCGCATGCCGCTGCCTTCGCGCGCGCGCTGCAGCTGCTGCACCTGGTCGCTGGTGTCAGCTACTACAAGGCCGGCGTGCCGCCGCGCATCGACGTGGCGGAAGGTCCGCTGGACGACGCCACCGCCGACCTGCTCGATGCGCTGTACCTGCATGGGCTGGCCGAATTCGCCTACCGCAACGGACTGGACCTGCGCGGTCGCATCGCCTTCCCGCGCGGCGGCGCTGCACAGGCGCCGGCTCCCGCGCTCAACCTGCCCAAACGCACGCTGGTGCCGATCGGTGGTGGCAAGGATTCGCTGGTCGCGGTGGAAGCGATCAAGTCCGTCGGCGGCGAAGCCACCGCGGTGTGGGTGGGCAATTCGGAACTGATCGCCGCCTGCGCGGCGCGTACCGGCCTGCCCACGCTCAACATCCAGCGCGAGCTGGCGCCGCAGCTGTTCGATCTCAATCGGCTGGGCGCGTGGAACGGGCATATCCCGGTGACCGCGGTGAACTCGGCGATCCTGGCCCTGGCCGCGATCCTCTACGGGCACGACAGCATCGCCTTCGCCAACGAGCGCTCGGCTTCGGCCGCCACGCTCGAATACGAAGGCCAGCAGGTCAATCACCAGTGGAGCAAGGGCTACGCCTTCGAGCAGCTGCTTGGCGACTGGCTGCATGCCCAGGTCGCCGCGGACCTGGATTACTTCTCGCTGCTGCGCCCGTACTCGGAACTGGCGGTGACGCGCGCGTTCGCCAAACTCACGCCGTACTTCGACGTGTTCTCCAGCTGCAACCGCAATTTCCGCATCCTCGGCCCCAAGCCGGCGGATCGCTGGTGCGGGCAGTGTCCGAAATGCCATTTCGTGTTCCTCGCGCTGGCGCCGTTCCTGCCCAAGCCACGCCTGTTGCAGATCTTCGGCCGCAACCTGCTGGACGACGATAGCCAGGCCGCCGGCTTCGACGCGCTGCTCGAATACCAGGACCACAAGCCGTTCGAATGCGTGGGCGAAGGCGCCGAGGCGCGCGCCGCGATGTATGCGCTGGGCCAGCGGCCGGAGTGGCAGGAAGACGCGCTGGTCGCGCGCTTCCGCAGCGAGATCCTGCCGCAGCTCGACGTCGCCGAACTGGCGCTGGAGCCGTGGCTGCAGGCTTCGCCCGAGCAGCGCATCCCCGCGCGCCTGCGCGGCGCGCTCGACTTCTTCGCCTGAGCGGCCCGCATGCGCATCGCTGAGCTGGCCGGCAAGCGCGTCGCCATCTGGGGCTTCGGCCGCGAGGGGCGCGCCGCCATCGCGGCCTTGCGCCAACGCTTGCCGGAACTGCCGCTGACGCTGTTCTGCAGCGAGGCGGAAGTAGCTGCCGCGCAGGCTTTCGATGCCGCGCTCCACGTGCACGGCCGCGAGCCGGATGCGATCGACCTCGCCGCGTTCGACATCGTGGTGAAGTCGCCCGGCGTCTCCGCCTACAAGCCCGCGCTGCTCGCGGCGAAAGAAGCGGGCCTGCACGTCACCTCCGGCACCGCGCTGTGGTTCGGCGAAAACCCGCAAGCCAAGGTCGTCGCCGTCACCGGCACCAAGGGCAAGAGCACCACCACCGCCTTGCTCGCGCACCTGGCGCGCGCGCTCGGCGTGCGCACCGCGCTGGCCGGCAATATCGGCATGCCGCTGCTGGAACTGCTCGGCCAATCCGCCGAGCTGTGGGCGATCGAGCTGTCCAGCTTCCAGACCGGCGAAGCCGGCCCGCTGGCGCTGGGCGTGATCACCAGCCTGTACGAGGAGCATCTCGACTGGCACGGCTCGCGCGAACGCTATGTGGCCGACAAGCTCAAGCTCGCCGACGTCTCGCAGCACCTGCTGGTGAACGCGCTGCAGCCGTCGCTGCTGGACAAGACCGCCGCCCATCCCGCACGCCTGCTGTTTGGTGAAGCGCACGGTTGGCACGTCGCGAACGGCTTTATCCGCCGCGGCGACGACAACATCTTCGAAGCAAAGCGCCTCGCCGCTCCCGGCGCGCACAACGCGCTCAACGCCTGCGCCGCGCTCGCCGCGCTGGAGGCGATGGGCTACGACGCGGTCGCCGCCGCGCCCGCGCTCGCCAGCTTCGTGCCGCTGCCGCATCGCCTGCAGCCGCTGGGCGAGCGCGACGGCATCGTCTGGATCAACGATTCGATCAGCACCACGCCGCAAGCCACGCTGGCCGCGCTGGAAAGCCTGCAGGGCCGCGCAGTGACCGTGCTGGCCGGTGGCCACGACCGCGGCCTGGACTGGTCGGATTTCGTCGCCGCCGCGCTGGCGCATCCGCCGCACGCCATCGTGTGCAGCGGCGCCAACGGTCCACGCGTCGCCGCTGCGCTGCGCGAAGCACAGGTGGCGACCACGCTGCTTGAAGTGGCCAAGCTCGATGCAGCGGTGGACGAAGCGCGCAGGCTGACGCCCACCGGCGGTTGCATCCTGCTTTCCCCCGGCGCGCCCAGCTTCGACCAGTTCCACGACTACGCCGAACGCGGCCGGCATTTCGCCGATCTCGCCGGGTTCGATGGCCGCACGATCACCGGCATTGCCGGGCTCGGCATCGCCTGAGCGAAGGAATCCCCATGAGCCACGTCGCCTCCGCCTCCATCGTCTCCACCGACACCGATTACCTGCACCACATCCAGGCCGGCCATCACGCGCTGGACACCGACGAGCCCAAGGCGCTGGGCGGGCAGGGCGCGGCGCCCGCGCCGTTCGATCTGTATCTGTCCGCGCTGGCCGCCTGCACGGCGATCACGCTGCGCATGTATGCCCAGCGCAAGGGCTGGAATCTGGGCGAATTCCGCGCGGAGCTGAGCCTGACGCGCGACGAGGAAGGCAAGCTGCATATCCAGCGCGTGCTGCATTCGGACCAGCCGCTGAGCGATGAGCAGTGGAACCGCCTGCTGGAAATCGTGGCCAACACGCCGGTGACCAAGGCGCTGCGCGAAGGCGCGCAGATCAGCAGCGAACGCGGCGGTTGACGTAGGTTGGGGTGAGCCGCAGGCGAACCCCAACGTTCACCACCTTCGTGCGCTACGCAATGTTGGGGTTCGCCTGCGGCTCACCCCAACCTACAGCGCGCCCAGCTGCTTCGACAGCGCGTACAGCACTCGCAGATCGTCGCCATCGAGCGTGTCGCCATCCATCCCGCGGAAATGGTGATGGAACGAACGCAGCGCCGCCGGCCGGTTGTCCAGCGCATAGCCGATCAAGCCCAGCGCCATCCACGGATCGAAGCCCTCCGGCGGATCCACCAGCGGCCCCTGCGGCCACAGCCCATAGCCCGCGGCGGCCAGGCGGTTCCACGGAAACAGCGGGCCGGGATCGTCCTTGCGCCCGGGCGCGAGGTCTTCATGGCCGATGATCTGCGTGCGCGGAATGCGCAGGCGCGTGGTGAGGTCCGCCAGCAGGCGCAGCAGGCTGTCGATCTGCGCCGGTGCGAATGGCGAGTGGCCGTCGTTGTCCAGCTCGATGCCGATCGAAGCCGAATTGAGGTCGGTGATGGTGCCCCAGCGCCCCGGCCCGGCGTGCCAGGCGCGCTGCTCGTCCGCCACCAGCTGGTAGATGCCGCCATCCGCCCCGATCAGATAATGCGCGCTCACCGGCCCGCCGCTGTTGGCGGTGCGCAGGGTGTCCAGGCTTTCGCGCACCGAGTGCTGGTCGGTGAAGTGCAGCACGATCACCACCGGCCGGCGAATATCGTGATTGGGCGAGGGCACCCAGGTCGCCAGCGGGTTGCGCGCCGGCAGCGGCGCGCAGGCGGCCAGCCAGGCCAGCGGGAGCACCAGCAGGCCGCGGCGTGTGGCGCGGAACAGGGAAGCGCAAGCGGAGCGGGACAAGGCGGTCACTCGCGGCAGGAAAACCGTTCGCAAGCTGCCGCAGCATCTCGATGGCGTCAAGCCGCGTCCGCGGTTGTGGTTGGCGCCAAGGTGTCGGCAAGCACCTGTTCGAGCGGGCTGGCGGCGATGCCCAGCATGGCGCGCGTCGCCTGCGCATCCAGGCGCAGGGGTTGCTCGTAGAGGTAAGCCATCTCGACCACTTCGGCCAGGATCGAGTCCGTTTCACCCAGCGTGCGCAACGCCGCCAGCGGCATGCGTTCCAGCACCGGCGCGGGCAGGCCGGCCGCGGCGGCGAAATGCTGCGAGAGTTCGCGTGCCGACAGATCGTGCGACGGTACATGCCAGGCGCGCCCCCAGGAGCGCTCGTCGCGCGCTGCCGCCACCAGTGTTGCCGCCACGTCACGGGTGAAGCTCCAGCTGTGCGGTGCATCCAGGTCGCCGGCATAGACGGCGCGTTCGCCGCGCAGCAAGGCGGGCAAGGTCATCAAGGTGTAAAGCGAGCTGGCGTGATGGCCAAGATAATCGCTGGCGCGCACTTCGGCGACGCGCACGCCGCTGGCCAGCGCGTCCTGCCACATCGCGGCGCGCACGCGGCCTTTCGCGGTGTGCGGGGCCATCGGCAGATCTTCGGTCAGCGGGCCAGCTGCCTCGCCATAGCCGTACGCGTTGCCGAGCATCACCAGCGCGGCGCCGGCCTGCCGTGCCGCGTGCAGCATGGCTGCCGCGATCGGCGGGAAGTCCTGCGGCCAGCGGTCGTAGCGTGGCATCGCGCAATTGAACAGAGTGGCATGGCCGGTGACGAGTCGGGCCAGCGCCTCGCCGTCGGTAGCGTCCAGCGCCACGCGGGCGATGTTCGGATGCAGCGGACCGTTACCGCGGCGAGTGGCCAGGGTGACGCTGTCGCCGGCTTCGGCCAGCAGCAGCGCCGTATGCGTGCCGGTAGGGCCGGCGCCGACGATCAGGTGGGAGCAGGGCATGAGTTGCGGTCTCGCATGGGCAGGAAGGAGCGCATTTTTAGAACCGGCGGCGGGCTGGCGTCGCGCACGTTCGGCGTCGCGTTTGCGCACGTTCGGCGCCGGCGCTGGCGGGACCCGCCGCGGCGGGCGTAGAGTCCGTCGATGTCCACCGAAACCGCTTCCTGGCCGTCTGCCGGCATCCGCGCCCTGCGCCGCGAAAACCCCGTCGGCCATGTGGAACTGGCCGCGATCGCCGAACACCGCGTCAGCTTCCACCTGAGCAGACACACCTGGACCGTATGCCGCGAAACCGGCCAGCGCTTTGCGCGCCAGCGCGGCGACATCGATCTGACCCCCGCGCGCAGCATCGGCGGCTTCGACGCGCATGCGCCCAGCAAGACGCTGGAAGTGCGCCTGCCCACCAGCTTCCTGCAACGCGTTGCCGAAGAGGTGCGCGAGTGCGGCGCGCGCGCCTCTCTGGCGACTCGCCACCTGTTGCGTGACGAAGGCCTGGGCGCCGTGTTGTGCGCGATGGATGCCGAAGTGCGTGCCGGCTTCCCCAGCGGCCGCCTCTACCTGGACAGCCTGGGCACCGCGCTGGCGGTGCGCCTGCTGGATGCGCATGCCGTGCCATCCGTGGCGCCCGCCGCATTGTCCGCGGCGCAGGTGCGGCGGGTGGCGGATTTCGTCGAGGCGCACCTGGATGGCGAGCTTTCGCTGGACCGGCTCGCCGAGGTGGCCGGCGTCAGCCGCTCCTATCTGCAGCGCGCGTTCAAGGCGCGCCACGGCGTGTCGCTGCATCGCTACGTGGTACAGCGGCGGGTGGAGCGGGCGCGCGAGCTGTTGTGCGCCGCCTCGTTGCCGGCCAGCGAAGTCGCCTTGCTGGCCGGCTTCGCCCACCAGAGCCATATGGCGCGCTGGATGCGCCGGCTGCTCGGCGTGACGCCGCGGCAGCTCTGAGCCATGGACATCCGCCTCGATCGCCAGCTTACCGACCCCCGCATCATCGACCTGCTGCAGGAACACCTGCGCGACATGGCGCGCCACTCGCCGCCGGAAAGCATCCACGCCCTGGACCTGGCCGGCCTGCGCCGGCCGGAACTGAGCTTCTGGACCGTCTGGGACGGCGGCGAACTGCTGGGCTGCGGCGCGCTCAAGCAACTGGATGCGGGCCACGGCGAGATCAAATCCATGCGCACTGCCAACGCGCAGCGCCGCCGCGGCGTGGCGGCGGCCATGCTGCGTCATCTGCTGGACGAGGCGGCCGCACGCTCCTATCGCCGGCTCAGCCTGGAAACCGGCTCGATGGCGGCGTTCGAACCGGCGCGCCGGCTCTACGCCAGCTTCGGCTTCGCCCGTTGCGGGCCGTTCGCCGACTACGTCGACGACCCCAACAGCGTGTTCATGACCCGCTTGCTGTAAGCCTGCACACGCGCCATCCCTCAGCTGGGCAATAATGCGGCTGTCTGCACTTTCGGGGGCGCCGCTACGGCGCGGGGGCGGCGATGCATCTGGACCTTCTTACGCTCGGCGTCATCGGACTCGCCGTCGGGGCGACCATTTCCCTCAGCTTCACCCTGCTGGGCCTGGTGCTGCGCGGGCTGCCCGCATTGCCGATCTGGGCGGCGGCGTTCTGGATCATCACCCTGGCCGGCCTGGCGCAGGGCCTGGACGAACGCGAGACCTTCCTCTCCGCCATCGTCGGCAACGTGCTGATCGCCATCGCCAACGCGGCGATGCTGATGGGCATCGCCGTGCACGTGCGCTATCCGCTGCGCTGGCGCTGGCCCTTGCTGTTGTCGGGCGCCTTCCTCGCCATGCAGGTGGCGTTCCTGCTGATGCCGCCGGGCCAGCGCGTCGAAGCGCTGGCGTTCGGCGCCAGGAGCGTGGTGTGGGATGCGTGGATGATCTGGGTGTTGCTGCGCCGTTCGCCGCGCGACCTGCGCGTGAGCTGCGTGTTCACCGCGCTGGTGTTCGCGGCGGATGCGGTGTTCTACGCCATGCGCTCGATCGTGATGGTGGCGCCGACCACCACCTCGCAGGTGTTGCTGGCCACCCAACTGGTCACCGCCAACTATCTGTTTGCGATCTTCTGCACCTTCCTGGTCAGCACCGGCTTCACCCTGATGCTGGCCGAACGGCTCACCCTGGACCTGCGCAGCATGGCGCGCACCGACGGCCTCACCGGCTTGCGCAACCGCAACGCGGTGATCGAAGACGGCCGCGCGGCGGTCGAGGCCTGCCGCGCGCAGGGGCGCACCTCATCGGTGCTGCTGCTGGACCTGGACCGCTTCAAGGCCGTCAACGACAGCTGGGGCCATGCTGCCGGCGACGACGTGCTGCGCCATTTCGTAAAGATCGTGCACGCGGTGCAACTGCCCGAGGGTGCCTTGCTGGGGCGCTATGGCGGCGAGGAGTTCCTGCTGGTGCTGCCGGGCATCGACGCCGCGCAGGCGATCGTCGCGGCGGAGGACGTGCGTTCGCGCGTGGCCGCCTTGCCAGCGGTGCATGGCGAACTGCGGATTCCCGTCACCACCAGCGTGGGCGTGGCCGGGGGCACCGGCATGGACTTCAACGGCTTGATCACCGCCGCCGACACGGCGCTGTATCGCGCCAAGCACCGCGGCCGCAACCGCGTGGAATGGGCCGGCTTCCGTCCAGCGGAAACGGCAGACGTAGTGTCGGCGCCGCCGCTAGGCTCATTACCTGCCAGGTAGTCGTCCCGGCGCCGTTCTGCTGGAATCGATGTCACGGCGTAGGTTGGGGTGAGCGCCAGCGAACCCCAACGATGCATCAAGGTGCGAGGCCTGTTGGGGTTCGCTGGCGCTCACCCCAACCTACGCCGGTGTGGCGGAATACGGGAGGTCAGCGCGGCAAGGCTCGCGTTCCTTCGATCACGAACGCCGTGCCTGCATTGTCGGCAGGCTGCCGCCCGCCCACGAACAAGGTGTACTTGCCAGGAACCACCTTCCGCTCGCCCAGCGCATCCACCGTGCTCAACTGCCGCGGATCGATCTCGAAATGCACCAGCTTCGACTCGCTCGCCTTGAACGCCACACGCTGGAAGCCCACCAGGCTATGCCGCGGCGCGCCCGGCGCCGGCGAACTCAGATACACCTGCACCACTTCATCGCCATCCCGTTCGCCGGCATTACGCACCTGCACGTCGACACCTAGCTTGTCACCCGCCTTGAGCTTCCCGGCCGGCAACTTCGGTGCTTCATAAGCAAACCGCGTGTAACTCAAGCCATCGCCGAATGCGAACAGCGGCGTGCCACGGAAATAGCGATACGTCCTCCCCTCCATCCGGTAATCGTCGAACTTCGGCAGATCGTCGGCGGAGGCATAAAAGGTGACCGGCAACCGCCCCGCCGGGTTGTAGCTGCCCGCCAGCACGTCGGCAATCGCCGTGCCGCCTTCCTCGCCGGGATACCACGCCACCACGATGGCATCGGCATGCTGCTTCGCCCAGTTCAGCGCCACCGCGCTGCCGCTGGTCAGGACGACGACGAGCGGCTTGCCGCTGGCGGCGGCCGTTTCCAGCAGCTTCTGCTGCGTGGCGGGCAGCGATAGATCGGTGCGGTCGCCACCGGCGAAACCAGGCACGCTGACCTGCAGCTCCTCGCCTTCGACATCCGGCGACAGGCCGACCACCGCCACCACCGCATCGGCCTTGGCGATCGCTTCCTTCGCTTCGCGCAACTGGGCTTCCGCCGGTGCGCTCCACTGCAGGCGGATGCCCTGGTCCTCGCCGGTATGGCGAAGCTCCAGCCTCAGCGGGCGTGGGCGCGTGTCGGCGAAATGCAGCGGCACGTTGAGGTCGTAGTCCTTGCCGTGATCGTCCAGCACCAGCTTGCCGTCCACGTACAGGCGCACCGGGTCGTGGCCCTTGCAGTCGAAGCAGCGGTCGATATGCAGGTTGAGGTTGTAGTCGCCCGCGCCGGGCGGCAGCAGGTCGCCGCTCCAGCGGACGGCGTAGCGGTTGGCGTCGAGCGATGCCGCCGGCGCCACTTCGTCCCAGTCGAAATCGATGCGGCGGTCGGTGCGCACCAGCGCAGGCTTGCCGGCGAATTCGGTGCTGTCGAAGTACTCGCCGCGCAAACCGGGAGCCGCATCCTTGCCGCCCGTGCGCAACGCAGTGGATGGCACCGGGACCGAGACACCCTGCGCCAACGTCGCGCCCTGGGCGTAGCTCACCTGTGTTTCGCCGAAGCGCTTGAGCAGGCCAGCGAGCGGCGTCACCGGATCGACTGCCGTGCCGTGGTAGTTCGCTTCCAGGATATTGAGCGCATCCGCATTCGGCCCGATCACCGCGATGCGCGCAGCGCTCTTGAGCGGCAGCACGCCGCGCTCGTTCTTCAGCAGTACGATCGATTCGCGCGCAGCCCGCAGCGCCAGTGCGCGATGGGCCGGCGAGTTGATGTCCTGCGCTCCCAGCTTGGCGTATGGCCCGCCGGCAGCATCGAGCATGCCCATCCGAAAGCGCGCAGCGAACAGGCGGCGCGCGGCCTGGTCGAGCGTGGCTTCGCTCACCTGGCCCTTGCGCACGGCTTCACCGAGTGCGGCATAGGCGATACCGCAATCGAGGTCCGTACCGGCCGCCACCGCCTCCGCGGAGGAGCCGGCATTGTCCGGCTTGTAGTGATGGAACTGGGTCATGTCGTCCACCGCATCGCAGTCGGAGACGACATAACCGGCGAAACGCCAATCGCGGCGCAGGCGCTCCTGCAGCAGCAACGGCGAGGCACATGCCGGCGTGCCCTCCAGCGCGTTGTAGGCGCACATCACCGAGGCAGCCTGTCCCTCCATCACCGCCATGCGGAACGCAGGCAGGTAGGTGTCTTCCAGGTCATGCGGCGGGGTGCGCGAATCGAAACCGTGCCGGCCTTTCTCCGGCCCGCTGTGTACGGCGAAATGCTTGGGCGTGGCGGTGGCTTTCAACTGCGCGGGATCGTCCCCCTGGATGCCGCGCACGAACTGGGTGGCCAGCGTGCCGGTCAGGAAAGGATCCTCGCCGTAGGTCTCCTGGCCGCGTCCCCAGCGCGGGTCGCGAAAGATATTGATATTCGGCGACCAGATGCTCAGCCCGTGATAACGCGGATGATCGCCGCGGCCCGCGAGGTTGTACTTCGCGCGCGCCTCGGTCGACACCACATCGCCCACCTTATGCAGCAGCGGCGCATTCCAGCTCGCCGCCAGGCCGATCGCCTGCGGGAACACCGTGGCGTAACCGGCCCGCGCCGTGCCGTGCAAACCCTCGCTCCACCAGTCGTAGGCCGGCACGTCCAGGCGCGCGATGGCCGGCGCCGAACTCTGCAACTGGGCGATTTTCTCCGCCAGCGTCATGCGCGCGACCAGCTCGGCGGCGCGGCGGTCGGCCTGGGCGGCATCCATGGCGGCGGCGTGGCCGGCGAGCGCCAGGCCCAGTGCGAGCACGGCCAGATGCCGAGGGAAACGAAGGCGGGAACGATACGACGGCTGCACGGGCTCTCCTCGCTGGGCAGGGGAGCGCCGAGTCTGCCATGGCTATTTTTTTGGACGGGGCAATGACGTCTTCGGCCAGCCATCCATCAGCGCGGCTGGCGAGCGGGAAGCCCCCGCTCGGATGCCTGGCGGCGCGGCAGGGTTCGAGCGCGCCGCCGTCTTGCCGTACCGGCTCAGCGGCCGGTGGAAACCGCGGCGCTGCTGGCCACCGATTCCGGCGCCGAGACATGGGTGGTCAGCATGCTGCCCATGACCAGGGCGCAGAGCAGCAGACCGGCGGCGAAGAAACCATGCAGCATGATGTTTTCGAATTTCATGACCGTTCTCCTTGGCGCAACGTGCGGTTGAATGCGTTCGCGCCGTCTTGCGCGTCGGCTCAGCTATGGGCAGCAGCAACGGCGGTGGCGGCGATCGCCTGCGGGGCTGCGGCGTGGGTGGTCAGCATGCCGCCCAGGACCAGCGCGCAAACCAGCAGGCCAGCGGCGAAGAAGCCCTTCAGCATCACGGTCTCGATATTCATGACATCTCTCCTTGGTGGGTGATTGAGGTTTTCGAGATAGATATGGCAAGGGGCGTGCCAACCACGGCGATGGCTGGCAAGCCGCACGGTTGAGCCATTTCGTCGAAATGCCAAAACACCGCAGAGCTGTCCGCGGACAGGTGGACGACCGTGTCCGGACAGACGGTCGGACAGCGGACGCGAACGTTGGCCTAGCGCGTCGCCTGCGGTTGGCGCTGCAGGAAATCGCCGACCAGGCGGGCCACTTCATCCGGTGCATCCAGCGTGGCGAAGTGCGTGGAATCCAGGATATGCACCTGCGCTTGCGGCGCTTCGCGGCGGTAGGCCCAGGCGCCGGGCACGGTGAAGTACTGATCGCGCTTGCCCCACAGCACCAGCACCGGCACCTGCAAGCCGCGCAGCAGCGCCTGCCAGGCCGGATAGCGCTCGACATTGCTGCCGTAGTCGAACCACAGGTCGTTGCGCGCGTCGACCACGCCGGGGCGCTGGGTGGCGGCGCGCATCAGTGCCCAGGCGTCGGGGCCGGCATGGTCCTCGTCGTCCCAGCCGCGGGCACCGGGATAAGCAAGGCTGGCGGCGTAGGCGCTGCGGCGCCGGTCCAGTGCCGCATCGCGTGCGCGCCAATGGCGGTGCAGTTGGCCCTGCGGGTCCTGCGCGGCTGGAAACCCGTCGAGATGGATCACGCCGTTCTGCACCATCACCGCCGTGACCGCCGATGGATCGGCCGCGATCAGGCGGAAGCCGACCGGCACGCCGTAGTCCTGCATGTACAGGCTGTAGCGATGGATGCCGCGCGCGGCGAGGAAATGCGCCACCGTCTGCGCGAGGTGGTCGAAGGTGTAGCGGTAGTGCTGGTGGTCCGGCGCATCCGAATAGCCGAAGGAGGGATAGTCCATCGCGATCACATGCAGATGCCGGTCCGCCAACTGCTCCATCACGCGTGCGTACTGGATCGACGACAGCGGATAGCCATGCAGGAACACCACGGTGGGATCGGCCGGCGAACCGCCTTCGCGATAGAACAGTTGCAGGCCATCCACTGCCTGCCATCCTTCCTTCAAGGTGGCGGCGCCAGCCACGGGAGCGAGGCAGGCGAGTGCGAACAGCCACAGCAGGGATACGAGCGTCTTCATGGGTTCTCCGGCAAGATGAGGCGCCCCGTGCGGGGCGCGCCGAGTATTCGGCGCGGGAGCGGGGCGGTGAAGCGACGAATCTTCATCGCGCCATGAATGCCATTCACGCCACGGACCACGATGCGATACACGCTGCCGCCGATGCATACGCTGCGCGCCTTCGAGGCGTCGGCTCGCCTGCGCAACTTCACCCTGGCCGGCGAGGAGCTGCATCTGACCGCCAGCGCGGTGAGCCATCAGATCCGTGCGCTGGAGGCGTTCTATGGCACGGCGCTGTTCCGCCGGCAGCGTCACGAAGTTGTATTGACGGCATCCGGCGAGCGCCTGCTGGAGGCCACGCAGCCCTTCCTGGCACAGCTTTCCGCGCTGGGCGAGGCGCTGCGCGTGCGCGATGCGCAACGGCTTTCCCTGACCGCGCCGCCATCGCTGGTGAGCCGCTGGCTGATGCCGCGCCTGGGCGCCTTCCTCGCCGCGCACCCGCAAGTGGACTTCAAGCTGCACGCCACCACCGCCTTGCTCGACCTGGATGCGGAGCAGGCGGACCTGGCCATCCGCTATGGCGATGGCCGCTGGCCTGGGTTGCATGCGCAGAAGCTGTTCGGGGAGTCGGTCTTTCCGGTGGCCGCGCCCGTTTATGCGCGCAAGCACAAGCTGGTTGGCGAAACATTTGAAGGCGCCACGCTGCTGCGTGACGACTTCCAGTCCTGGGACCGCTGGCTCGGCGCGGCGGCGCCGGCACCGGCACCGGCCGGGCCGGTGTACAGCGATTCCGCCTTGCTGCTGCAGGCGGCCGAGGCGGGGCATGGCGTGGCACTGGGGCGCAGCGTGCTGGTCGCCGACGCCATCGCCTCCGGCGCGCTGGTGCGCCTGGGTGAGCGAGCCATCGATGCGCCGGGTGCGTATTACCTGGTCAGCGCACGCGACGCCACGGATGCCCCGGCGGTAGCCGCGTTCCGCCAATGGCTCGAAGCACTGGCGTAGGTTGGGGTGAGCCAAAGGCGAACCCCAACAGACTCGTGCCGTGCCGCAACGTTGGGGTTCGCTGCGCTCACCCCAACCTACGCCGCAAGAACCGGCGAACGCCGTGCTCCCACGCACAGGTTGCGCGGATACGCCCGGCAGGGAGTTGAAGCGCACGCAATCATGCCCATGTGGCATCCACCGGCTCGCGGCCACCAGCCGCCACCGGCTTCACCCCCTCACGATCAGGAACGAACGATGAGCATCAGTTCCACTTTCGCCCGCACTGCCCTGTCCGCTGCCATCCTGCTCGGCGGCACACTCGCCCTGGCGCCCGCGCATGCCGCCGCGCCGCTGGCCAAGACCAGTGCGCCGGGCTACTACCGCATGATGCTGGGCGACTTCGAGGTGACGGCGCTGTCCGACGGCACGCACACCCTGGACAGCGACCAGCTGCTCGACCAGACCAAGGCGGCGACCATCCAGCAAGCGCTGAAGGCGGCGGACCAGACGCATGCCTACGAATGGAGTTTCAACGGCTATCTGGTCAACACCGGCAGCAAGCTGGTGCTGATCGACACCGGTGCCGGCGCTTTCATGGGCAGCGACCTGGGCAAGCTGGTCGAGCGCATCAAGGCCGCCGGCTACACGCCCGAGCAGATCGACGAGATCTACATCACCCACATGCACCTGGACCACGTGGGCGGCCTGGTCGCCAACGGCAAGGCGGTGTTCCCGAACGCCACGGTGCGCGCGGGCAAGGCCGATGCGGATTTCTGGCTGAGCAAGGCGCAGGAAGACAAGGCGCCGGCCGATGCGCGCGAAGCCTTCGACCATGCGCAGACGGCACTGAACCCGTACGTGAAGGCTGGCCATTTCAAGCCGATCGCCGCCGACGCCGAATTGGTGCCGGGCATCCGTTCGGTCAGCCTCAGCGGCCATACCCCGGGTCACACCGGCTACGTGGTCGAGAGCAAGGGCCAGAAGCTGCTGGTGTGGGGCGACACGCTGCACGTGCAGGCGGTGCAGTTCGCGCATCCGGATGTGTCGATCAAGTTCGACAGCGACATCGGCGTGGCCGAGAAGTCGCGCGAGCGCATCCTGGCGGATGTGGCGAAGGGCGGTTACCTGGTGGCCGGTGCGCATATCGCGTTCCCGGGCATCGGGCACGTGGTGGCGGATGGCAAGGCTTACCGGTGGCTGCCGGTGAGTTACGCCGAAATCCATTGAGGTAGCGGCACGGCCTGTGCCGTCGAGGGCCGCGCGCGAGCGCGGCCCTCTTGCGTTTCAGCGGCTCACACTTCGGTACGCGATGTGGCCTGGCTGTAGTAGCTGCGTGCGTTCTTGCCCAGCACCAGGCGCCACACATAGGCGAGCAAGGCGACGATCATGAAGCCCCGGCCGAAGCGCGCGCCCGCTTCCTCGGCGGCGCCGTGGATCGGAAACATGGGATGCGGGTTCGGATAGATGACGGCCATCGCCGCCAGCAACAGCAGAAAAGCGGCGAACGCTATCGTGATCACATGCCCCCAGGAGGGACGGCGGAATCCGGCATACAAGGTGAGCGCGGTCAGCAGCAAGATCCCCGCCGCACGGACGAGATGCCACAGATAGCTGAGCAGCGATATCTCTCCGCGCTCTAGAAACTGCCAGGCCTGGATCGCGTTGAACATGCCAACGATGGCGGTAAGCAGGATCAACGCACTCAGGATGATCGTCAGGATGACGATCGGCGGTTTACGTGGCATGGGAACCCCCCGGTTCTGGTGAGCGACATCCTCATCGAAGGGCTCGACTACGGTCAAGCAGGATCGTGGTGAAACATCCTGCGCCGGTAGGGGCCGTGATTTCGGAGGCTCTCGGGGCGTAAAGGAGCGTGTTACGCGTGCTTCTTTCGCTTCACTGCCGAATGCTGACCAGGCTCGTCATCGCCGGCACATCGCCGACCGATACCGGCGCGCGGACCCTGGCAAGGAACGGCGCGCCGGCGAGGTGGGTGGTCAGTCGCATGCAGGTGTTTCCGTATCAGCGGTGGGCAGCGACAGCGGCGTTGCTGGCAACCGATTCCGGCGCCGACGCATGCGTGGTCAGCATGCCGCCCAGGACCAGGGCGCAAACCAGCAGACCGGCGGCGAAGAAGCCTTTCAGCAGCATGGTCTCGACTTTCATGACATCTCTCCTTGGTGGGTGACTGAGGCTTTCGAGGTAGATATGGCAAGGGGCGTGCCAACCGATGGGATGGCTCGCAACCCGCGCGGTTGAGCCATTTCTCGAAACTGTCATCGCATCGGGCGCCTGTCCGCGGACAGGTGGACAGGCTTGTCCGAACAAACCGGCGGACAACCCGTGCAGGCCTGATCGCCAACCGCCATGGCGCCGCGGATAGTGGGTTCCCGGTCACGCGGCCGGTCGATACGCCTCGGTAAAATCGCCCGGCCACAACCCCCGGCCACCGCTGAAAAGGAGTTTCACGGTATGCGCATCGAAACCGTCGATGAGCTCAAGGATCACCTCAAGATCCTGTTCGACGACCCCGCCCTGAAGTTCGACGACGACCTCGGCTACGGCGTCACCTTCGACGTGCCCGGCAAGGCCCGCAGCGTGATGCAGTCGCTGCAGGAGCGCACCGATGCCGCACGCTGGGATGGCGACGCCGGCAACTGGTTCTACAAGTGCGATGACGAGAACTGGCTGCTTTATCTGCGCTCGATTCCGCATGCGGTGGTTTGCATCGCGTCGGTGAGGTCGCTGCATCGGCGGCATCTGGAGCAATATAGGGACGCCGAGCCGCAGGTCTGAAGGTTCGGGCCAGACGGGGAGGGCGAGATGCTTGGATGGAAGGGCCTTGGCATCGTGAGTGCGGTAATGCTCGCGGGTTGCGCGGCGATGGGCTCTTCTCCAAGACCCGTGGGAAGGCTCAGTGTCGAGGCGCTTGAGCAATGCTTGCGTTCGGGTGGGCAGCCGACCGAAATCGGGATAGGCCATGAAGGTTGCGTTCGGCCCGCGACGGACGGCGGAACACTTTGCACGGACAACAGCCAATGCCAAGGCAGGTGCGACGCGCCATTTCGCACTCCCAAGGACACTCCGGCGAGCGGCACCTGTTCGGCCACCGTGGGTATGCTTGGTTGCGTGAATGTGGTCTTGGACGGTAACGCTAGTGGCGAGTACTGTTTCGACTAGCGACTACTCCGTCCCCCTCGTGCTCCTTTACGGCAACTGGATCGACTCATCGAAGTCAGGCACGCTAGTGCAAGGGGCCGGCCCTCGCAGCGCTTGGCAGGCATGCCGGATACAGGGGTACGACCAGGGGAAAGGCATGTTCAAGAAGGGACTTTGGGTCTTCTGCTGCTTGCTGGCCGCACAGATCGCTGTGGCTGATCAAACGCCAAAGGACGCGGCGGCAAGGAAGCGTATGTGCGAGCAGACCGTCTGCCAGCACAACCTGCATGTCGTGCTGAAGCAGAAAGACGTTGGTACCTACGATCACACGTTCGACGTCTTCCCCGGAACCGTGCAGCCCTTCGGTATTTTCGTGGTGGCCGGGCAGACGATTTATGTGGAAGCCGATGAGTCCGGCGACGAGCTGGCCAACCTGCGCGCCGTGCCGTCGATAAGCCATCCTGAGAAAACGCTGGTCATCAATCTTAAGCAGACGCCTGATGGCGGGATGGTACTGACCACGCATAATCCCTTCAAACGTGGCCTCAAGTTCAAGATGGGCATGATGCCGCTGGAGAAGTCCCAACTCTTCAAGACATCCAGTTGCCCCGTTCTGGGCGGCAAGCTGACGTTCGAGCAGTGGCCTTATCCTTTGCTCCAGGTCGTGCTGGGGCAGGCGAAATTCATCGGGGCGGATGCCCCGGGCCTGTGCGACTGAGGGGAAGTCATGGCCATACCGAAAGTCTGGAATCTCAGTCCAAGGGTGCGGCTTGGCATCACGCTTTTCGTTATTGCGTATCTGGCGGTGACCCATCCGTGGACGCTGGGCGAACCCTCAATGGCGCGTGGCCATTATCAGGTGGCGTTGGCATTTCTGATGATGGCCGTGTTTCCGCGCGGGACGAAGTTGTACGTAGCGCTTGGCGTTACGCTCGGCGCGATCCTGCTATGCGGTATCGCCATCAATGCGATGTCATTGGCGTAAAGCCGGGGGCGCCGGCCAGTGCGGAGGTGAAGCCTGTGGAGTACATCAGAGTCTTATCGAAGGGTGTGGGACTCGGCTATCCCATCGAGATCCTGCTGGAAGTCGGCCAGGATGGTTACACGCGCCGCAAGCTGGAGCGTTTTGCGGATGGCCGCGTGGCGCTGGCCAGTGCGAGGTTTGCGGAGGGCGATACGCGGCTGGATGAAAAACCTGCGCCTTCGCTGGAGGAAATAGATGCCGATCCGGAATTCGTCGCGCAGCGGATGACCAGGGTTGAGTTTGAGCGTGCGTGGAACGATGGGTTCCTGACGCAGCCGGCGAGGCCTGGTCATGGATAACGAACGAGGGCTGCAAGGTGGCTGGGCTGCGGATCGTCCCGATTCCTCTTCACTTAAATCAAATGGAATGAGGAAGGTGTGGCCGAATTGATCCGAGTTACGCCTCCGGCGGCGTCACCCCACACGCTGCCAGCATCTCCGTAATCCGCGCACTCACCCAATCGAAATCCTCGGGCCCAGCCGCAGTCAGTGGCGGGTCGGTGAGAGTGGCGAACGCGTTCCAGAATTCATCCCGATCACCGGTCTCGCGCAGCAGGTGTGGAACCTGCTGCGCGATGCCATCGAGCATGAGCTCAAGCTGTTCCCGCGGTGTAGTCATTCGCGCAAAGTACGCCGCCGGTTGCTATCGCGACGTGTAGGCCCTCGCGCCAACTGTGTCAGGCAATGCCCCACAGTTTCTTCGCTTCTTCCGCAATCACGTCAGGGAATTCCTCGGGGAAGAACAGGTTTGCGCCTTCGATCTTGCGCACGCCCTTGGAGTTGCCCAGCGTCTTGTCGAGGTAATCCGGATCGGAGCCTTTGAAGATCGTGTCGCCAGTGCCCCAGATAATGCGGGTGGGGATGCGGCTCTTCTTCAACAGCGGCTCGACGCCGGCCAGCGGATTCGGATCGAGGCCGAGCGCATACGCATCGGCCAGCGCCTTGCGCTGAGGCGAGGCGACGATCGGCCCCAGGTACATGTCGAAGGTTTCGTCGGCCATGCGCGCGGGGTAGGTAAAGGTTGCGCCACCGAGACCCTTGGGCGAGCGGGCGAAGTTCTTGTCGAGTACGTTGGGGACCAGCCATTCGTCGGCGAACTTGCCGCGGCGCGCGGCTTCCAGCACCGGCAGCACGGCGGGCGGCGGGCTGTCCGGTTCCACGTCGCAGTTGGTCAGCAGCAGGGTGCGGACGCGTTCCGGATGGGTGGTGATGAACAGCTGGGCGACCGCGCCGCCGCTGTCGTTGGCGATCAGGTCGACGCTGCCGATATTCAACTGGTCGAGCAGGGTGGTGAGCATCTGCACCTGGTCGGCTGGTGTCACGCCCTGGCCGGGCGCGGGGCGGGTGTAGCCCAGGCCCATCGAGTCCGGCGCCACGCAGCGGCGGTAGGGCGAGAGGCGGTCGATGGCGCCGCGCCACTGGTAGCTGTTGAGCGGGAAGCCGTGCAGGAACAGCGCGGCCGGACCGCTGCCGCGCTCGACGTAGGCGATCTCGCCGAAGCGGTTGCTGGCGAAGCGGCGTGCAGCGTTGAAGGCGGCCACGCTGTCGAGGCTGCCGGTACCTGTCCCCCCGGCGGCGGCCATCGCTTTCTGGGCGACGCGGGGTGCGCAGGCGGCGAGCGCGCTGGCGGCCAGGGTGCCGGCGGCGAGGCCGAGGAACTGTCTGCGATGCATGGCGGTGCTCTCCGAACGGTCGTGCGTGTGGGTAGGGGACGGCTGATGGGGGGCGATGATTCGCTTCGGACGCCATGGCGGCAATGACCTGCGAGGTCAAGACGGCATGACCTGGCAGGTCATTGGTTTCGGGATAAGCCGCGCCGTATGCTCGCGCCCCATGAACCGAGCCCACGCCGCCTTGCCGATGGCCATCCCCGCTTCCGCGGTGGGTGGATTGCTACGCGAATGGCGCGCCGCGCGCCGCCTCAGCCAGCTCGACCTCGCGCTGGAGGCCGGTATCTCCGCCCGTCACCTGAGCTGCGTGGAAACCGGCAAGGCCCAGGCCAGCCGCGAGATGCTCGCGCGCCTGGCCGATACGCTGGGCATGCCGCTGCGCGAGCGCAATGCCTTGCTGGTGGCGGCAGGCTTCGCGCCGAAATATCCGGAAACCGAACTGGCTACGCCGGCGATGGCGCAGATCCGCAACGCCATCGACGCGATCCTGCGGCAGCAGGAGCCGTATCCGGCGTTCCTGTTGAATCGCCACTGGGACGTACTGGGCGCCAATCGCGCGGCCGAGCGCGTGGGCGACTACGTGATGCACGGCAAGCCGAGCAAGCACACCAATATGCTGCGGCAGATGTTCGACCCGGAGGACTTCCGCCAGGCGGTGGTCAACTGGGAAGAGATCGCCGAGAGCATCGTGCGCCACCTGCACAACGAGGTGGCCGCGGCGCCGTCCGACAGCAAGGCGCGCGAACTGCTGGACGAAGTGCTCGCTTATCCGGGCGTGCCGGCGAGTTGGCGTACGCGTGATCTGTCCACTGCGCCGTCGCCTTTGATGACTACAGTGCTGCAAGGCGACGGCGAGCAGCTCCATTTCTTTTCGACCATCACCACCTTCGGCACGCCGCGCGACGTGACGCTGGAAGAACTGCACATCGAGTGCTGCTTCCCGATGGACGAGGCTACGGCGGCGCGCTGCCGGCAGTTGGCGGAGCAGCATCCCTAGCCACGCCTAATGGCAAACCAGCACCGGCACGTCGCAACACAGGATCACCTTGTGCGTGACATTGCTGAGCATCAAGCGCTCGATGCCGTTATGCGTATGCGCATCCATCACGATGAGGTCGCAATGGTGCTTGGTGGCGGCGCCGGCGATGGCCGAGTAGGGACGGTTGTCGAAGACGTATTCGGCGTCGCAGGGGACGCCGGCAGCCTCGGCTTTCTCGCGCACTTCGTCGAGGTATTCCAGCGCGTGCGCCACCGAGCGGTGCTTGCAGGCATCGCCCTGGACCATGTCGGCGATAAAGCTCACCGCCGGTAGCGGCGGCAGGACGTGCAGGGCGTGTACGCGGGCGTGCAATTGCGCGGCGAGGCGGATGCCGGTGTCGATGGCATGGGCGGCGGCGTCGGAGCCGTCGGTGGGGATGAGAATGTGCGTGTACATGGCCGTCTCCCTGGTGGGCTCGCCAGCCGTGCGGTGGGGCGCGGCGAGGGCGGGTGACGGTTCCTCTATCCGCTGATTGGAGCGTGGTTGCAAGTGGTGCGATTGGTGTATTGATTTCCTTCGAGTTGGAATCCTTCTCCCTCCGGGAGCACGCGGGGAGCGCACAGGGATGTGCGCGGCTCTGAGGAGCGAGGAAGGTGGCGGCAGCCGGATGAGGGTACGGGCGGAGTGGGGCGCACCACTCCGCCCGTACCCTCACCCCAACCCCTCTCCCGGAGGGAGAGGGGCTTTGTCTTGAGGCACCGCTCCACCTTTCGCCATACCCAAAAAGAAAGCCGCGTTCTTTCGAACGCGGCTCTCCCATCCGAAGGGTTTAACCCTTACCAGATTTTTACGCGCTGCTTCGGATCCAGATAAAGCTTCTGCCCCGACTGCACCTTGAACGCGTCATACCACGCGTCCAGGTTGCGCACCGTCTGCGCGCGGAACGACCCTGGCGAATGCCCATCGCCGATCACCTGCGCCCGCAACGCCGCGTCGCGCGTCTTGGTCCGCCACGACTGCGCGAACGCCAGGAAGAAGCGCTGGTCGCCGCTCAGCCCTTCGATCACCGGCGCCGGCTTGCCGCCCAGCGACTTCACATAAGCGGCATGCGCAATCGCCAGGCCTGACACGTCGGCAATGTTCTCGCCCAGCGTCTGCTGTCCGTTGATATGCAGGCCCGGCAGCGGCTCGTACGCGCTGTACTGCTCGACCAGCTTCTGGCCGGCGGCCTTGAAGTGGGCCTGGTCTTCCGGCGTCCACCAGTTGGCCAGGCGGCCGTCGGCGTCGAACTCGGCGCCGGTGTTGTCGAAGCTGTGGCTGATCTCGTGGCCGATCACCGCGCCGATCGAACCGTAGTTGGCGGCATCGTCGGCCTTGGGATCGAAGAATGGCGCTTCCAGGATCGCGGCGGGGAAGTTGAGCGCGTTCTGCAGCGGCAGGTTTACCGCGTTCACCGTCTGCGGGGTCATCCACCACTCGCCCTTGTCCACCGGCTGGCCGAGCTTGGCGAGCTGGTGCTTGTACTCGAACTCCCGCGCGCGCAGCGAATTGCCGAGCGCATCGTCCGCGCGGATATCCAGCGACGCGTAGTCGCGCCAGGTTTCCGGATAACCCACACCCACTTTAAGGGTGGCGATCTTGGCCTTGGCCTTCTGCTTGGTGGCGGGGCTCATCCAGTCGAGCGTGTCGACGTGCTCGTTGAACGCGGCCTTGAGGTTGTCGACCATCTGCGTCACACGCGCCTTCGACGAGGCGGGGAAGTAGCGCTGCACGTAGATCTGGCCCACCGCATCGCCCAGCGCGTCGCCGGTGGAGCCGACGGCGCGCTTCCAGCGGTCGCGCTGCTTCGGCGTGCCGTACAAGGTGTGGCCGTAGAACTCGAACTGCGCGTCGGCATAGGCCTTCGGCAGCAGGGCGGCGCTGTGGTTGAGGGTGTGGAAGCTCAGCCAATCCTTCCAGGTCTGCAGCGGCTCGCTGGCGGTCAATGCGGAGATCTGGCGGATCGCTTCCGGCTGCCACGCGATCACCGTCTTCTGGCCGGTCAGGCCGGCGGCGGCGAAGTAGGCGTTCCAGTCCAGGCCCGGCGCCTTCTTGGCGAAGTCGGCCATCGCCCACGGGTTGTTGGCCTTATGCACGTCCTCGCTGTCGACGATGCTGGCCTGCGCCTTGGCGATCTTGGTTTCCAGGGCGAGGATGGCGGTGGCCTTGGCGTCGGCATCCGCTGCGCCGCTCTGCTTGAGCAGGCCGGCGATATAAGCGCGGTACTTGTCGCGGTTGCCCTTCATCTGGGCGTCGTCGTTGAGGTAGTAGTCGCGATTGGGCATGCCCAGGCCGCCCTGCAGCAGGTACGGCACGTTGTGCGAGGGATCTTCCAGGCCCTGCGTGACGAACAGGCCGAACAGGTTTTCCGTCGACCAGTTGGTGGCATTGATCGGATCGACGTCGGCGCGCAGCGTGCCGCCGAGCACGCGCGACAGGTCGGTCTTGTTCTTGATCGCATCGATCTCGGCCAGCTCCGCCTTGATCGGGGTGAGGCCGTTCTTTTCGATCGCTGCCTCATTCATATAGGCGGCGTAGTAGTCGGCGATCTTGCGCTCGTTGCTGCCGGCCTTGGGGTTGCTCTTGCCGACGTCGCGGATCAGTTCGGCGTTGCGGTTCTCGGCCTTCTCGAACACCTTCAAGAAAATGCCGGTGCTGGAGCGGTCGGCCGGGATCTGCGCGGTCTTCGCCCAGTTGCCGCTGGCGTAGCCGTTGAAGTCGTCGCCGGGTTTCACGGCGTGGTCGATGCCGGGCAGGTCCACGCCCGAGGCGGAGGCGGGCGCAGGGGCGGCGTGCGCGGTGGCGCAGGCGGCCGCGATGGCGGCGGCAAGAATCCAGCGGGTCGACTTCATGGCGAAGCTCCTTGGGGGTTGGCAAAAAAATGGTGGCTCACCATAGCGCCGCCACTGTGAGCCGGTGGGCATGACCAATGGGCTAGGACGGCGTCGGCACGGCGCAAAGCCGGACGTCCGCGCGGTCGTCCGCGGACAGGGCGGTGGGCAAGGCTGGCCGTTGCGGTTGGCATGGCGCCATGCGAGCTTGTCGCGCTTGCGCCCGGGTGTGGGCACTGGCATGGCGCTTGCTCGATGGCTATTCAGCGCGGAACGCTTCCCCATCCGCCATTTCCTGCGTGGCGAGCCGCGCCATCACCTCAAAGGATGCCCATGCGTTTTCCGGGATTGCCGTTTTTTGCCGCGCTGGCGCTGTGCGCCGGCATTGCTGCGTTGGACGCGCAGGAGGCGCCGCCGCCGGCCAATCGCGCCGCCGCCATCAAGATCATCGGCGACCTGCGCCGCATCGTGACGCCGGAAGGCATCGAGCGGCACGAGAAGGTGCGCATCGGCGGCATCGACCAGTGGGTGAGCATCCGCGGCATGGACAAGCGCAACCCGGTGTTGCTGATGATCCACGGCGGTCCAGGCTGGGTGGCGATGCCCACCAGCTGGTATTTCCAGCGCGGCTGGGAGGACTACTTCACCGTGGTGCAGTGGGACCAGCGCGGCGCCGGCAGCACGTATGCGGCGAACGATCCGGCGGCGGTCGCGCCGACGATGACGCCGGAGCGGATGGTGGCCGATGCCGAGGAGATGGTGGCCTGGCTGCGCAAGGAATTCGAGCGCGACAAGATCTTCGTGCTCGGGCATTCCTGGGGTTCGTATCTCGGCCTGGAAGTGGCGCGCCGGCATCCGCAGTGGCTGTACGCGTATATCGGCGTCGGCCAGGTGTCGGATATGCAGGCCAGCGAGCGCGAAGGCTGGCGCTTCGATATGGAAGAGGCGCAGAAGGCCGGCGACGCGGATGCGATCAAGGAGCTGCGTTCCATCGCGCCCTATGCCGAAGGCAACCGGCCGGTGCCATTGGCGGCGCTGCAGTTGCAGCGCAAATGGCTCAACCACTACGGCGGCATGGTGTATGGCCGCAACGGTGGCGAGGCGGAGGCCGCCGCGATGGCGCTGTCGCCGGAGTACAGCGATCGCGACGTCAACCTGGTGTTCGAGGCGGCCGACTACTCGGTGGGCAAGTTGCTCAGCCAGGTGCTGACGCTGGACGAGAGCAAGGTGGAGCGGCTCGATTGCCCGCTGATCCTGTTGCTGGGGCGGCATGACCACAACGTCTCCTCGCACCTCGCCGCGGCCTGGTTCGAGAAGGTGCGTGCACCGTCCAAGCGCCTGGTGTGGTTCGAGCATTCGGCGCACGAAGTGATGATCGAGGAGCCGGGCAAGACCCTGGTCTCGCTGGTGCAGTACGCGCTGCCGCTGGCTGCGAAGGATGGTGGCGATACGGCCGGGGAGATACTAGACGATCGGTCTAGCGCTCGCTAAAGTGCGCGCCCATGAACCCTGCAGCCCCGGCCACCGACGTCCGCCAGCACATCCTCGATGTGGCCAGGCCGCTGTTGCTGAGCAAGGGGTTCACCGCCGTCGGGCTGGCCGAGGTGCTGGCCGCGGCGCGGGTGCCGAAGGGCTCGTTCTATCACTACTTCGGTTCGAAGGAGGCCTTCGGCGAAGCCGTGCTGGAGGACTACTTCGGCAGCTATCTGGCCCACACCGATGCGTTGCTGTCCCAGCAGGGTACGGCGGCGCAACGGCTGCTGGCGTACTTCAACGACTGGCTCGATGCGCAGACCGGCGACGAAGCACAGAGCCGCTGCCTGGCGGTGAAGCTCGGCGCGGAAGTGTGCGATCTCTCGGAGAGCATGCGCGCGGCGCTGGAGCGCGGCACCGGTGGCGTGATCGAGCGCCTGGCGCGTTGCATCGAACAAGGGCGCGCGGATGGTTCGGTCGCCCCGGTGCTCGCTGCGCCGGCGGTGGCGGCGATGCTCTACCAGAGCTGGCTGGGCGCAAGCCTGCTGGCGAAGATCGCGCGCGATCGCGCGCCGCTCGACACGGCGATGACCGGCACGCGGCAACTGCTCGGCCTGCACGACAAAGTTTGAGGCGGGACGCGCGCAAGCGATCCCGCTTTTTTGTGCCCTATGACTAGACGATCGGTCTAATTCCCCACAGGAGTGATTCCCCATGCCCCAGAACGACACCGTCAACCGCCGCCTCGTGCTCGCCGCGCATCCCAAGGGCGCGCCGACGCCGCAGGACCTGCGCCTGGAAGAAGTGCCGCTGCCGCAGCCCGCCGAAGGCCAGGTGCTGCTGCGCACGCTGTATCTCTCGCTCGATCCGTATATGCGCAACCTGATGGACGTGGTCGGCACGAGCTACGCCGAGGCGGTGAAGCTGGGCGCGCCGATGGCGGGCGGTACGGTGAGCCGGGTGGTGGTGTCCAAGCATGCGCACTTCAAAGTGGGCGACCTGGTGCTGGGCAATGCCGGTTGGCAGGACTACGCCTTGTCGGACGGCAAGGATCTGTTGCCGCTGGGCGACATGGAGCATCCGTCGCTGGCGCTGGGTGGTCTTGGCATGCCGGCGTTCACCGCGCACTACGGCTTGCTCGATATCGGCCAGCCGAAGTCGGGCGAGACGGTAGTGGTGGCGGCTGCCACCGGTGCGGTTGGCTCGGCGGTCGGTCAGATTGCGAAGTTGAAGGGCGCGCGTGTGGTTGGCATTGCCGGTGGTGCGGACAAGTGCCAATACGCCGTGGAGGAACTGGGTTTTGATGTATGCCTGGATCGGCGCGATCCGGAGTTGGCGAAGAAGTTGGCGGAGGCGTGCCCCAACGGTATCGACGTGTATTTCGAGAACGTGGGTGGCGAGGTGTTCGATGCGGTGGTGCCGCTGCTCAACAACCATGCGCGCGTGCCGGTGTGCGGGATCATCGCGCACTACAACGACAAGTCGTTGCCGGCGGGGCCGAATCGTTTGCCGCTGGTGATGTCCACCGTGCTGCAGAGGCGCGTGCGGATGGAGGGGTTCATCATCCTCGACCACTATGGCAAGCGCTTCGAGCAGTTTTTCCGCGAGATGAGCGAGTGGATTGCGGCGGGGAAGGTGAAGGTGCGCGAGGATGTGGTGGATGGGTTGGAAAATGCGCCGCTGGCGTTTATCGGGCTGCTCGAAGGCAGGAACTTCGGCAAGCTGGTGGTGAAGGTGGCCGACTAAGTCGGCGCAACAACGCAACGGCGCAGGTTGGGGTGAGCCGCAGGCAAACCCCAACGATGCCAAGCGTCTGGACGTGGCCATGTTGGGGTTCGCCTGCGGCTCACCCCAACCTACGCCAGCCCGCGCCGACATTCCAAGTCGAAATCATTCTCCCTCCGGGAGAAGGTGCCGGCAGGCGGATGAGGGTTCGGGCGGAGTGGTGCGCTTCATTCCGCCCGAACCCTCACCCCAGCCCCTCTCTCCCACGGGGACTACCTTCGGGTCGCCGGAGGGAGAGGGGCTGGCCTTAAGAGCGCTCAAGCGTCTCTTCTCATGTGTTGCAGGAGTCCTCGACGGTCTCCGTTTGCGACTGCTGCCATAGCAGTTTCCCATGCGCCTGGATTGCGCAACGCATCCCCAGCTCAACCAGCGCACTGACACCGCCCATCGTCACCGCGAGATGGCTTTCATCCACGCTGTCGGCATCGTCGATCAGTTCGGCAAGCAAGGCGGTGGTGTGGCGCGCGTACTGCAACCATTCGGTGGCGTCGTTCAACAGATCCGTGGCCGTTGCCTCAGGGTCCGCGTAGTAATGGGTGTGGCGGGTCAGCCACGGTTCGCCCAGCGTACTCATGCGTTGCTCCTTGCGTTGGTTGCGCCGCATCCCCGCGCCGTAAAACGGCACGCCGCCAACAGCTCGACGTGCCGCCGACCTTACGGACTCGAAGATTCACCGACAGCCCAAAGACTGGGCGCCGGGCGGCTGGATTGAGGAAGTGGGTTGCGGCGTCAGCAGCTTTCGCCGTCGCGCAGGGCGACGTGCCGGGTAGGACGGCTCGGAATAATTCCTGCGAAAACTCTTAGGTCGCGGTTCTTCAACCGTGTCCGCGATGTCGCCGGACGGCCCGGATGTTCGGTGGGTGTGTCGTCCTGGGGATCGACGAGCGCGTCGGTGCCGTATGATCTGGGGTAGCCATGATCGACTCTCTGTCAGTTGGTGATGGTCAGCGGGTCAAGGGTGTTCGTGCACCCTTGGCTCGCGCTTCTCACAGCATTGCTGCCATGGTTGCCCGCGACGCGAGGAAAACACTCCGCGGGCAACATCAACCACGCTATCAGAGCAATTTCGGGTTGTCTGTAGGTGGATTCCGATAGTGCACGCCGATACGGCGTAGGTTGGGGTGAACCATCGGCGAACCCCAACATGACCACCCCCAGACGCACGACATCGTTGGGGTTCGCCTGCGGCTCACCCCAACCTACGCCGGTCGTTTTTACTCCGTGCCGAGCAGTTCCAGTTCGGCCAGCGATGTCGTGGTGCTGTTGCCGAAACTCACTCGATACCACGTATAGCTGCCAGCTTTGCCAATGCCGAACGCGCGCGTCTGTCCAGGCCATGGGAAGCGCTCGCCATGACGGCTATCGAGCACGGTCCACTGCTTGCCGTCGTTCGAAGCTTCCAGCGTCCAATCGCCCGGTGCATTGCCCTCCCTGGCCGAAGTGAGCGTATACATCGCCACCTTCGCCGCCGCCGGCGCATGCCAACGCACCACCGCGTGCGCGGCGAGCGTGCTGTCGGTGCGCCCGTCGTTGTCGAATAACGCATCCAACTTGGCCACACCCGTGGCATCGCGCTCGCCCTTGCCGCCATCGGTGAAGTCGCGCAACGGCTTCGGGCCGGTCGCGCCGCTCAGCGAAGTGGGCAGTGCCGCTTCGTCACTGGCCCAATGCGAAGGCTCCGGTCCCATCTCGAAACTCAGCGTCGCGCCCTTGGCCAGCAACTCGTGCGGCAGGGTGAGCTTGTGCCATGTCTGGCCGTTGACGCTCAGGCTCTTCACATAGCGGTTGCGGTCGCTCACCTGCGGCGCATCGATCACGATGTGCTTGCCGCTGTCGAGCTTGATGTCCATATGCGGGAAGAACGGCGCGCCGATCACGTACTCCGGCGCGCCCATCCGCAGCGGATAGAAGCCCGCGGCGCTGAACACGTACCACGCCGACATCTCGCCGTTGTCCTCATCGCCGGGATAACCCTGGCCGATATCGCTGCCCACATAGACGCGCGACAGCAGGTCGCGCACCTTGTCCTGCGTCTTCCACGGCTGGCCGGCGTAGGCGTACATGTAGAGGATGTGGTGCGAGGGCTGGTTGCTGTGGCCGTACTGGCCCATGCGGATGTCGCGTGCTTCCAGCATTTCGTGGATCGGTTCGCCGTAGCCGCCGACGTGGAACTCGCCGGGAGTGGCGAAGAACTGGTCCAGTTTCGCCGCCAGCTTGTCGCGGCCGCCGTACAGCGCGGCCAGGCCGGCGCCGTCGTGCGGGGCGTGGAAGGCCATGTTCCAGGCATTGGTTTCGGTGTAGTCGTCGCCCCAGCGCAGCGGGTCGAACTGCGCCTTGGTGTAGCGCCATTCGCCCTTGGCGTCGCGGCCGACGAAGAAGCCGATCCCGGGGTTGAACAGGTTGACGTAGTCCTGCGCGCGCGAGTGGAAGTACGCCGCGTCGGCGGCGTAGTTGGCGCGGTAGGGGTCTTTCGCGTCGTTGCCAGCGGCCAGTGCGGCGGCGAGGTTGCCGATGGCGAAGTCGTTGATATAGCCGTCCATCGACCAGGACAGGCCTTCCTTGGTGCCGGTATCCACGTAGCCGTTGAAGTTGGAGCGCTCCAGGCCCTTGCGGCCGGTGCCGGCAATCGGGCTTAGCACGGTCGCGTCCTTCAGTGCGGCCTGATAGAAGCCGCGCACGTCGAAGTTGTGGATGCCCTTGAGCCAGGCGTCGGCGAAGGCCACGTCGGCGCTGGTGCCGACCATCAGGTCCGCATAGCCGGGCGAGGACCAGCGCGCTATCCAGCCGCCATCGCGGTACTCCTGCACGAAGCCGTCGATCATTTCGCCGGCTTGTTGCGGCGCGAGCAGGGTGTAGGCCGGCCAGGCGGTGCGGTAGGTGTCCCAGAAGCCGTTGTTGACGTAGACCTTGCCGCTGAGCACGCGCGCACCGGTACGGGTGGGCGTGTTGTCGCCGGTGTTGGCGGAGAACGGACTGGCGTAGCGGTAGACCGGCTTCGCCTGGTCACCCGTGTTCTCGAATGCCGAGTTGGGATAGAGGAACAGGCGATACAGGTTGGAATACAGCGTGACCAGCTCGTCGTGGTTGGCACCCTGCACCGCAACGATGCCGAGCTGTTCGTCCCAGCGCTGGCGGGCGCGTTCGCGGACGCTGTCGAAGGTGTCGGCCGGAGCGATCTCCAAGGCTAGGTTGTGCCTGGCCTGCTCGACGCTGATCAGCGAGGTGGCGATGCGCAGGTTGACCGTCTTGTTCTTCGAGGTATCGAAGCCGAACCAGGCGGCGACGTGATCGCGCCCTTCGCCACTGAGCTTGCCGCTTTCGCTGACCGGCTGGTCGACTTCGGCATAGAAGAACAGGCGCGTGGCGCCGGTGGACAGGCGGCTTTTCACGTCCGAGTAGCCGCTGAAGCTGCGGCCGGAGGGATCGAGCGCGATGCCGCCCTGGTCGCTGCGGTTGTCGAACACCAGCTGGCCGCGTGCGGCGGGGAAGCTGAAGCGGAACATCGCGGCGTGGTCGGTGGGCGCGATTTCGCTGACGATGCCGTTGTCGAAGCTCACCTTGTAGTAATCGGCGCGTGCCACTTCGTTGGCGTGGCTGAAGCTCAGTGCACGTGCCTTGCGGTTGGCGGTAGGCGCGCCGTTGGCAACGCTGGCCGGCATCAGTTGGAAGGTCTGGCGGTCGCCCATCCACGGGCTGGGCTCGTGCGACAGCACCAGGGCCTCCAGGCGCGGGCGGTTGTCGTCGCCGTTGCGCTGCTGGTACTGGTACATCCAGTCGGAACCGGCGTCGGTCACCGGCGCCCAGAAGTTGAAGCCATGGGGCAGGGCGGTGGCGACCACGTTGTTGCCGCGCGAGAAGTTGGCGTTGGAGTTGGTGCCGCGCAGGGTGCTGACGTAGTCGCTGGGGCGCGTGGCGGTGTCCGCGGGTGCGTCGCCGATGCGCAGGTCGTCGAGGAAACCTTCCACCGTGCCGGCCGGGCCATCCTGTGCGAGCATGATGCGCTTGATGGTGCGGCCTGGCGCCACGGCGCCAAGATCGATGACCAGGCGGTTCCATTGATTGGGATAGAGCGTGCGGCCTTCGCCTTGCGCGCGGGCGCTGGCGGCGACGTGGCGCTGGTCGTGCGCGGCATGCGTGGAGAGGCGGGTGCCGTCATCGAAGATCAGGTCGACAGCGGTATAGGTCGACGGGTTGGCGAGGTTGTCGCCGGCGGTGACGGGGAACAGCAGGTAGGAGAGTTGCGTGTGCGCGCCAACCGGCAGGTTGACGTCGAACAGCGCGCCCTCCTGTGGTTTGCCACCCTGGCCGCGGTAGTGCAGCGAGTGCAGGCCGGTGAAGCCGACGCCTGGCTTGGCGGTAAGTACGACGGTTTTATCCGGGCCGCCGGCGATGTCGGTGGCCAGTGGCGACTTCGATGCGGCGGGCGCGGGCTCGCCTGGTTCGAAGGAGCTGAAGAAGACGCCGTCCTGGCTGGCATGGGCCAGTGGCAGGGCGAGCAGGAGGACGCAGGTCAGGAGACGCGGAGCGGAGATGCGGAGCCGGTGGCGCATGCGGAGGTCTTCCCCTCTGGGGCGCGCGGTGCGAGGGGACCGGGCGCGGAAGTCCCGATTTGAATCGTTCTAAATGAGCTGTGTCAAATCGCAGCGCAGCAATGTGCCGGGCCTGCGTTGGCGCACGGCGTAGGTTGGGGTGAGCGAAGTGAACCCCAACACGGCATGAGTGGGTTGCGGTATTGAGCGATGAGACCGGTTGCTTATGCCAACCGTCGCGGATGTCGATTCCAAGCCTGGACATTCGTCATCCTCAAGAACCCGGTGCAAGATGCGCCGGCCATACCCCTTCAAGCGAGCCAGACATGACTAACGATGTTTCCCCCGGAACGCACGCCGAGCACCACGAGCGCCGACGCTGGATCGCGCTGCTGGTGCTGTGCATGGGCGTGCTGATGATCGTGCTGGACACGACCATCGTGAACGTGGCGCTGCCCTCGATCAAAACCGACCTGAAGTTCAGCGACATCGAGCTGGCCTGGGTGGTGAACGCCTACATGCTGACCTACGGCGGCTTCCTGCTGCTGGGCGGGCGATTGGGCGATCTGTATGGCCATCTGCGCTTCTTCCTGCTCGGCATCGGGCTGTTCACGCTGGCCTCGCTCGCCTGCGGCCTGTCGCAGACGCAGGGTTTCCTGATCGCCTCGCGCGCAGTGCAGGGGTTGGGCGGCGCGGTGGTCACCGCGGTGGCGCTGTCGCTGATCATGGATCTGTTTACCGAGCCGGCCGATCGCGCGAAGGCGATGGGCATCTATGGCTTCGTCTGCGCCGGCGGCGGCAGCCTGGGGGCGATGCTCGGTGGCGTGCTGACCAGCACGCTGACCTGGCATTGGGTGTTCCTGGTGAACCTGCCGATCGGCGTGGCGGTGATGCTGTTCGCGCCGAAGCTGCTGCCTTCGACCAAGGGTGCATCCGATACGCGGCATCTCGATGTGAGCGGTGCGGTGACGGTGACCAGCGCGCTGATGCTGGCGGTGTATGCCATCGTCAACGGCAACGAGCTGGGCTGGACCTCGGCGCGCACGCTGGGCGAGCTGGGTTGCGCGGTGGTGCTGCTGGTGCTGTTCTTCGTGATCGAGGCGCGCGTGAGCAAGCCGCTGATGCCGCTGCGCCTGTTCCTGCGGCGCAATATCGCCGTGTCGAACACGGTCGGTGTGCTGTGGGCGGCGGCGATGTTCGCGTGGTTCTTCCTGTCCGCGCTGTATATGCAGCTGGTGCTCGGCTATGGGCCGATGGAAGTGGGCCTGGCCTTCCTGCCGGCCAACCTGATCATGGCAGTGTTCTCGCTGGGCATCTCGGCCAAGCTGGTGATGCGCTTCGGCATCCGCAAGCCGCTGGCGGCGGGTCTCGCGCTGGCGGCGTTCGGCCTGCTGCTGTTCGCGCGGGCGCCGCAGGACGGGCATTACCTGATCGACATCATGCCGGGGATGATCCTGTTGGGGTTGGGCGCAGGCATTGCGTTGAATCCGCTGCTGCTGGCGGCGATGAACGACGTGGAGGCGTCGGAGTCGGGACTCGCTTCGGGCCTGGTGAATACCGCTTTCATGATGGGCGGTGCACTGGGCCTGGCGGTGCTGGCCAGCCTGGCGGCGTCGCAGACGGGGACAGCGTTGGCCGGTGGTGCCGAGCGCGCCGTGGCGTTGCTGGTGGGTTATCGCGGGGCGTTTCTGGCTGGTGCGTGTTTCGCGGCGTTGGGTGCGGTGCTGGGTGCGACGTTGCTGCGGCCGCGCGAGGGTGCGGTATCGGAAGCAGCGATGTCGGCGCATTGAAGGCTGGCGACACCCTCCGGGCTCCCTCTCCCCCGGGTACAAATTTTTGTAGGGGGGGTGGGGTGAGGGGCGGGCGGAGTGGTGAGCTGAGGGTCGGGAAAAGCTCAGAAGCTTTTCGTCACTCCGTAGAAACGTTATCGCTAGAGCGCCCCCTCATCCGGCTGCCGCCACCTTCTCCCCGCAGGGGAGAAGGGATTCACTTTTCGAGGCGGTAGTTCAGGCTCGCGCGATTGAAATCCGTCGCGCTCTGCGCCTCGAAATTCCACCGATGGCTGAGCCGATAACGCAGCGTGACCACCTGGCCCGGCTCGAACAGCCCCACGCCATAGCTCAGGTACAAGCGCGGCGACAGATACTTGCCCACGGTAAACGCCGACGTACCGCCCAGCGCCTCGTTGCTGGACACACCGACATCGTCGATGCCCAGCTTGCTGCCCACGCTCTTTGCCAGCAGATCGCCCGCCGCCGAACCCAAGGCCTGCGCGGCAGCGCCGACCATATCGCCTTCGCCGCCCTTCACCTGCGACAGCGGCTTGCCGGTGATCAGATAGGACAGCGCATCCGACTGCTCCATCACCGGATTGGAGAACACGGTCAGCACAGGACGCTGCGCCGTTCCGGAAACCATCAGGCCGACTTTCTGCCCCTCGTCGATGGTGGCATTCGGATTGAGCTTGCGCGCGGCGCGGATATCCAGGCCTGGGTTGTCGATCGGCGTACTGGCGAACAGCAACCGGCCCTGCTCGATCTGCAGGCTCTGCCCGTAAGCCTTGTAGATGCCGTCCACGGTGATCTGCCCCTGGCCGCTGGTGGCGCGGCCGGGGCGCTCGTTGACGGTGAGCGTGCCGCTGAGGCGGCCGTCGAGGCCGAAGCCGACCAGGTGCGTCTTGCGGCCGAGGTTGACCTTGACCGAGGCGGTGATCGGCAGGGCCTTGGCCTGCTCTGCCTGCTGTTGCTGGTCGATCACCACCACGTCGGGCGAGGCCTGGGTGGCGCCGGCGCCGGGCAGGCGGGAGACGTCGACGTCGGCGGTATCGAGGGTGACGTCGCCACCGACATTGATGCCTTTGGTGTCCTGGGTGATCTGCAGGTCGGGCGACACGATCACCTTGGCGGCCGGAATGTCCGCGGCGGTGAACTCGCTGCCCTTGATGTTGATCGCGGTGCTCGCGCCTTCGCCGATGCCGGCATGGCCGTCCACGCGCAATGAACCCTTGCCGGACTGCACGCTGCCGCCGATCAGGAATTGCTTCGCGTCGGTGGTGCTGACGGTGAGCTGGCCCTGGCTGAGCTTGAGGCCGGCCGATGGTACTTCCGCGGCGAAGCCGGTGACGGCGGCCTGGCCCGAGACCAGCGGCTGCGCCAGCGTGCCGGCGAAGCGGAAGCTGCCGTTGGCGGCGCCTTTCACCTCGGCCACTTCATTGCTGAAGAGCTCGATGAACTTCAAATTGTTGAGGTGCAGTTCGAGCTGGCCGCCCAGCGCCTGCTGCGCGCCATTGATCGAGACCTGTCCATCGATGCGGCCGCCGTCGTTGAGGCCGGCGCGCAGCGTGGCGTTCTGGCTGGACGGGCTGAGCTGCGCCTGCAGGGCCAGTTCGTTGTAGGAAAGCAGCGGCTGGTCCGCGCGGTCGACATAGGTGACGGTGCCGCGCGGCGAGCTGATCGACGCGCTGCCGCTGAGAGCGCCGGCCGCATTGCGGCGGATGCTGCCGCTGCCGCCGAGAGTGCCGTCGGCGCGCATCGGCACATCGGGGCCGGCGAAGGTCATCAGCAGGGCCAGCGGCAGATCGCGCAGGTGGTAGTTGGCGTCGAGATTGCCGGCCTTGTCCTGCTTCGCGGCAACGCACAGTTGCGGATCGCCGGCGGTGAGGCACAGCTCGGACAGGCTCATCGCGCCGCTGTCGTAAGCGAGCTGCGAGGGCTGCTGCAGATGCCAGCGCGGAATGCCCTGCGGCTCCAGGTCCAGCGTGGACAGCGTGCCGTTCCACGCGCTGCCCTTGATGCTGCCATTGAGCGCGACGCGGGTAGAGAGCTGCTGGCCGCTGGCCTGCAGCGTAAGACTGTGACGTGCGGAGGTGCCTTCGCCGCGCAGCTCGATGCGCTTGAAATCCAGGCCGCCGAGCTTGGCGGCGCCGGTTTCCAGATCGAGTTGTCCGCCGGGGTTGCTCAGATCGGGCAGGTTGGCGCTCAGGTGCAGGCTGTCGACCGTCTGGCCGGCGTAGACGATGCCGTTGCCCTGCAGCTTGCCGTCGAGCGAAAACTTCGGCGCCTTGCCGCGCAGGCGCAGATCGCCTTGCACGCGGCCTTGCGCATCCGGCAGCCAGTCGCCCAGCGAGGCGATGGCCAGGTCGAGCTGCACGTCGTTGCTTGCGCCGGGCTTGGCATCGAGCTTCACCGTGCTGCCGCCGGAGGCCAGTTCGAGCTTGCCATCGACCACCTGCTGCGGCGTGAGATGCAGCTTGCCCTGCGCACGCACCGGGCGCTCGCGCAGGGTGCCGGCGAGCTTGCGGATATCGAAGGTGGCATCGGGCTGGTTGTCGGGCAGGGTGCCGTTGGTGGCGATGTCGAAATCCAGCGCACCGTTCCAGCCGGCCAGCAGCTGGCCGGGATCGAGCTTGTTCGCCGTGGTTTCGAGCTGCCACGCCAGGGCGGGCTGCAGGGTCAGCGTGCCCTTGGCCTGCATGCCGCCTTGCGCCTGCTTCAGTTCCAGCGTGTGCAGCGTGATGAGTTTCGGGGTGCCGTCGAGATTGAGCGCGAGCTTGGCCAGCTTGCCGGGCGGGCCGACGTCGACATCGCCTTCGGCATGGAATGCATCGGCGCTGCCGCGTGCTTTCAGGCTGCCCTGGCTGGCCAGGTCCTGGCCGGTGAGCGAGGCGGGCAGCAGCAGGTCTTTCCATGCGATGACGAGGTCGCCGCTGACCGGCTGCGCGCCGAGCTGCACCGTGCCGCTGGCTTCGAGCTGACCCTTGATCTGCGGCGAGCCCAGCACGAGCTGTTGCAGTTGCAGCGTTTTGAAGTCGTCGCTGAAACGCCCGCGCAGCGGTTGCAGCAGCAGCTGGTAGTCGTTGAGCTCCACCTTGCCTTGCAGCGAGCCGCCGTGGCGGTCGCCGCTGCCTTGCAGGGCGAGGCCGAGCGCGGTGAGCGAGCTGTCGCCGAGCAGGGGCTTGGGGTTGAAGCGTGGCGCGTCGAGGCGCGCGTTCCAGTCATAGTCGCCGCGCTGGGCCACGTCCAGCGACAGTTGCAGGGCGGTGGGCTGGGTGAGTTTGAGTTCGGTCTTGATGCGCTTGCCGTCGCCATGCGCCTCGATGCTGCCGGCGTATTCCACGCCCGCCACCTTCCACGCGAAGCCTGTGCTGCCGTCGCCTTTTTCGCCCGCTGCGATGACCAGGGCGCCATTGAGATCGGCGTGGCCATCCGGGGCGAGCAGGTTGAGCTTGCGCAACTCGATGCCGGCAGCGGTCCACTGGCCGGCCAGGTCGAGGCGGTTGGAGACGAACAGCGGCTCGCCGGCCTGGACGATGCGCACGGCGCCGACGTGGACGCGGTCGAGCAGGATGTCCAGCGGCGGCTGCAGCGAGAAGCTGTTTTCGCTGGGCTTCTCTTCTTCCTTCGGCTTGGGCAGCGCGACCTCGATGCCGTCGACGTCGAGATTCAGCACGTGCGCGCGCTTGCGCAGCAGCGGCCACAGGCGCAGGTCGAGCGTGGCGGTGGCGACTTTTACTTCCATGCCCTGGCCGTCGGCGTAGCGCAGGCCCTTGAGTAGCAGCGGTCCGGCCAATTGGCCATCCGCCTGCTGCACGGTGAGCGCGCCATCGGTGAAGGCTTGCGCGCGTGCCAATGCGAAGCGCAGGCCGGAGGCGCTGCCCAGCAACCACCACAGCGCGGCAGCGAGGATCAGCAGCAGGATGCCGAGGAAGATGCCGATGCGCTTGAGCCACCTGGTCATCGTCATGTCCTCACAGGTCCGGCCCGATTACGAGGTGCAACTGCACCCCGTGTTCGCGCTTGTCGTTGATCGGCGTGCCGAGATCCACCCGGATCATGCCCACCGGCGACAGCCAGCGCAGGCCGAGGCCGGCGCCTACGCGCGGCCGGTAGTCGGTGCCGTCGAAGGCGTTGCCGGCATCGACGAAGGCGGCCATGCCCCAGTTGCGGGTGAAGTAGTGCTCCACCTCGGAGCTGGCCACCAGCAGGTTGCGGCCGCCGATCACGCGGTCGTAGCTGTTGCGCGGGCCGATGGTCTGGAAGCCGTAGCCGCGCACCGAGCGGTCGCCGCCGGCGAAGAAGCGCAGCTGCGGCGGCAGCGCGTCGAAGTCATTGGTCCAGGTATAGCCGACGCTGCCGCGCAGGATCAGGCGGTCGCGCCTGGTGAAGGCGCGGATCCATTTCGCATCCGCGGCGATCTGGCTGAAGCTGGCGTCGGACAGCAAGCTGCCGACGGTGCTGCGCGCATAGATGTCGATCGACCAGCCCTTGCGCACGAAGGTGGGGTTGTCCGCCTGCTTGCGCGACAGCGAAGCCTCCGGATACAGCAGCGTGCTGCGCCCGTGCTCGATGCCTTCGACGTTGTCGTTCTCGCCGGCCTGCTTGCCCACGGTAAAGGTGCCGGACAGCGCGTGCAGGCCGATGGTGCGGGTCCAGCCGTGCCACAGGCGGCTTTCGTTGGCGACCAGTTCGAGCGTGCGCGACTTGGAGGTGTCGGTATTGGCGTCGCGGAAGTTGGCGCCGAAGTTGAACGAGCGCTGGTTGTCGCCTGGCATCGGAATGGAATACAGGGTGGACAGCGTCTTCAGCCGCTGCGCCAGCACCAGTTCGTTCTTCCATTTGTGGCCGCTGCGATTGATCCAGCGCCGTTCCATGCCGGCGCGCACGCCGGCGCCGGTGTCGGTGCCGACGAAGGGGCCGCCGGTATAGATGGTGCGCTTGGCCGGGGCGAGCTGCACGGTGACGTCGACCACGCCGTCCTTTGCCTCGTCCACGTCGGGCAGCACGTTGACCACCGAGAAATAGTCGGCGCCGTTGAGCGCCTGCTGCAGCTGGAGCAACTGGTCCTGCTGGAAATAGTCGCCGCTCTTGAACGGTACGTAGCGCTGCAGGAAGCCTTGCTTGAACTGCGAGCCCTCGAAGTGCACCTGGCCGTAGCGGTAGCGCTTGCCGGCCTCCCATGCCAGCGCGATGGTCGCGCTGCGCGCGCCGCGATTGACTTCCACGCGATGGGTGACCATGCGCGCGGAGAGATAGCCGTTGGCGGTGAGCGCGCCGGCCAGCGCATCGCGGGTGGTGGTGTAGGTGCCGTGATTGAGCTGCTGGCCCTTCAAGCGCTCGACGGCGCGCTCGGCGCGGCGCACGGCGGGGATCTTGATCGCCTCGTCGTCGAGCTTGACCTCGACTGCGCTGACCAGCACCGGCTCGCCGGGCTTTACATGCAGGCTGATGCGCCAGTCGGCACCGACCTGCTGGATCTCGCCGTTCGCACTTGCGTCGTAGTAGCCGTAAGGCTCCAGCGCATTGCGCACCTGTTCCGGCACGCGCTCGAACAGGCGCCGTACCTGGGCCTCGCTCACTTCGCGATTGGCGTACTGGGAAAGCTCGACACCGGCGATCACCGGCGCCTTGAGCGTGTCGTCCACCCCGTCCACCACCAGCTGCACGCCGGCCCGCGCGAACGGGCTCAGCAGCAGCAAGGGCAGGGCGGCCAGGCCCAGGCGTCGTTGTCGGCGCATGCGTGGGTTCCATCCATTGGGGCAGCAGGCGAGTGCATCGCCTGCTCTGAGCTTAGCGGGTGGGGGTGAGACCGCAACCTCGCGCTGTCGGTTCGTGATTTTGTAGGTTGGGGTGAGCGCGAGCGAACCCCAACGCACTCGCCACCCGCCACGCATGTTGGGGTTCGCATTCGCTCACCCCAACCTACGCCGCTGTGGCGGGATCAACCGGCTTTGTCGCCCGCCTTGTGCGCGATCCACGCGCCGACCACCGCCGACACGTAGGGAATCGACTGCGCGCCGAGGATGAACATCCACAGCTTGCTTTCGATGAACAGCGTGCCGTAGGCCATGCCCATGCCGACCACGCACAGCAGCAGGGCGATCGCCATCAGCATTTCCTCGCGCACCGGCGCGAAGGCGGCGAAGTTGCTGCCGCCGAGGCGGCGGCTCTTGGCGGTGACCACGAACGAAGTCTTCTCGCGCGTCAGGCCGTGCAGGATGCCGCGGGCGATCGCATGCGACAGGCCCATGCTGGCCAGCGAGGCCATCAAGGTGTCGTACCAGCTGCAGGGCACGCGGGCGCGGTACAGCACGATGCCGAAGATCGCCTTGGCGAAGAAGAAGCCGATCACTGGGATCAGGAACAGCTGCATCGGCAAGGTGAACAGCTTCGGCGCCGCCACCATGCCGGCGGTCCAGAAGATCGCCATCAGGGTGAAGATCAAATGCAGCGCATCGGCGAACCAGCTGAACCAGCCGGTGAGGAAGTGGAAGCGCTGGCCGACCGAGAGCGGCCCCTTGCGCGTCATCCATTCCCAGCGGCCCTTGAGGATCTGCATCGCGCCGAAGGCCCAGCGGTAGCGCTGGCTCTTGTAGGCCTTGAAGTCCGCGGGGGTGAGGCCCTTGCCCATCAGCTCGTCGACGTAGACCAGCTCGTAGCCGGCGTGCATCAGGCGCAGGCCCAGCTCCGCGTCTTCGCAGATGGTCCATTCGGACCAGCCGCCGGTGCCTTCCAGCGCCGAGCGGCGCACCATGGTCATGGTGCCGTGCTGGATGATCGCGTTGCGCTCGTTGCGGTGGTGCATGCCGATGCGGAAGAAGCCGTCGTATTCCCACGCGGTCATGCGGCGGAAGCGGTTGTGCTCGAAGTCGCGGTGCGCCTGCGGGCACTGCACCACGGCCACCTTGGGGTCGTGGAAATGGCCGGTGAGGGTGGCCAGCCAGTCCTGCCGCACCACGTAGTCGGCGTCGATCACCGCCACCACGTCGGCGCGCGGATCGGTTTCCTTGAGGCCGAAGTTCAGCGCGCCGGCCTTGTAGCCGGGCCACGGTTCCAGATGGAAGAAGCGGAAGCGGTGGCCGAGCTTTTCGCAGTATTCCTGCACCGGCTGCCACACCGCCGGGTCCTTGGTGTTGTTGTCGATCACCAGGACTTCGTAGTTCTCGTACTCGAGCGCGGCCAGCGAATCGAGCGTGACGATCACCATCTCCGGCGGCTCGTTGTAGCAGGCCAGGTGGATCGACACGAACGGCTGCCTGGCCGGCGGATCCGGCCGCAGCATGCCGGCATGGCGCACCCACGAGCGGCGCCACAGCACTTCGGTGAACTCGAAGCCGTTGATCAGCAGGATGGCCAGGATCGCGATCTGCGCCGGGAACAGCAGGACCAGCATGGTCCAGTCGATCCAGCTCAGGTAGAAATTGAACGGCAGCGTCGCCGACCACACCACCAGGCCGCAGGCGAGCTGGATCAGCGCGGCGAAGAAGAAGCGGCCCATCAGCTTGAAGCGCTCGAAGCGGCGCCCGAACCAGATCATCGGGACCAGCGCCAGCAGGCCGGCGGCGAGCGCCTTCCACGGCCAGCCGGTGTCTTCGGTCACCGGACCGGTGAACGGGAACTTGGGCTGGCGGTCGGCGTTGAACATGCCCCAGTACGCTTCGGTGCGGCCGGCCAGCTTTTCCTTCCAGGGCTGGTCGAAGGCTTCCATCACGTAGTAGTCGACCTTCTCTTTCTTAGCCTTGTTGAACCACAGGCGCAGGAAGATCGCCTCGTCCGAGACCGAGGGCTGGGCGTACTTGAAGCGGTCGCCGTTGGACGGCCAGCCGATCTCGCCGATCACGATGTGCTTGTTGGGGAACAGCTGCTGCAGCGCTTTGTAGCTGTCGAACGCCTCGCCGATGGCCTTTTCGCGAGGGACGCCGTTCCAATACGGAAACAGGTGGACGGTGATGAAGTCGACGTGGTCGGCCAGCTCCGGATGCTGGGCCCAGATATGCCACGGTTCGGCGATCGACACCGGCTGCTTCAGCGCCGCGCGGGCGCGGTCGGCATAGGCCATCAGCTGCTCGGGCGTGAGGTCGCCGCGGAACAGCACCTCGTTGCCGACGATCACGCGGGTGATCGAATTGGGGTAGCGGCGGGCCTGGGCGATCAGTGCGTCCAGCTCCAGCTCGTTGTTGTCCAGGCGGCGGTCCATCCAGGCGCCGGCCATGACGTCGAGCCCGTCGCGCTCGGCCAGGCGGTAGACCTGGGGATTCTGCAGGGTGGAATAGGTGCGGACGCGCGAGGTGTAGCGGCTGAGCAGCTTGAGGTCGCCCTCGATCTCGTCCTCGCTGGGGAAATCGTTCTTCAGCGGATTCTGGTAGCGCTGGAAGGCGGAGAGGGCGAAGCCGCCGATCGGGCCTTTCCAGTCTTCCGGGCCGTTCGGGAGGTTGCCCCACCACCACAGGCCGACATTCAGGGCCGCGACGATCAGCGCCAGCAGGATGGCTGAAAGCAGCGTGGGTCGGCTGGGATGGGTGGCTGCTGCAGCGGTAGCGCTCAAGAACGATCCCCGTGGTTGCCTCTCACACGAGGCGCCAAAGCTTGAGGAGCTTACCGAGGCTGGGCAGCAGGCTCAATAAAAGCCTGCCGCGGGTGGTCAGCGCGAGGTCAGGGCGGAGCGGCCATCCCAGGCTGGCGCAGGTTGGGGTGAGCCGCAGGCGAACCCCAACGGAGGTCGGTCGTCGCCACGATGCCCGGTTCTGCAAGCCCCGGGCACTTGTTGGGGTTCGCCTGTGGCTCACCCCAACCTACGCCGTGAGGGCCTATGGCCCTCACTTCAGCAGCGAGCGCAGCATCCAGGCGGTCTTCTCGTGCTCCTTCAGGCGCCCGGTGACCATGTCCGCGGTGCCTTCGTCGCCGGCCGCGTCGGCCGCCTTGATGGTCTCGCGGGCGGTGTGGGCGGCGATCTCGTGGCCTTCGACCAGCTGGCCGACCATGTCCTTCCACTCCGGCACGCCGGCTTCTTCCTTGATGGTGGTGAGCTTGCCGAACTGGCTGTAGGAGCCGGGGGCGAACACGTCCAGGGTGCGGATGCGCTCGGCTACTTCGTCGGCGGCCAGCCACAGCTCGTTGTACTGGGTCTCGAACATGGCGTGCAGGCTGTTGAACTGCGGGCCGGTGACGTTCCAGTGGAAGCTGTGGGTCTTCAGGTACAGGGAGTAGGTATCGGCCAGCAGCTTCGAAAGCTGCTTGGCGATCTGTTCGCGATCTTTCTTGGCGATACCGATATCGATGGCCATGGGCGTACTCCTTCGGGTTGAAAAGTCTGTCGTCGAGCTTAGTAGGGCATCCTGTCAGGAAGAAATGAATGCTTCCGATGCGCCCGATAGCTGTGGGCTATCGGGGCCGTGCTGCCGGTACAATGTGCGGTCCGATGAGCGACACACCTGCCTCCCGCCCCGTTCCGACCGATGCCCGCCTGCGCACGCTGCGCCAGGCGCTGGCCGGCGTTTCCAGCCGCGATTTCGGCCGCCTGCTGGGGCGCTGGCGCGGCCTGTCGCGCCGTGCCGACGATAAAAAGCTGGAGGCGCTGGCCGCCGACATCGAGCGGTCCGCGGCAAAGCGCCGCGCCCGTGCCGAGGCCAAGCCGCCGATCCGGCTGGACGAGGCGCTGCCGATCACCGCCCGTGCCGAGGAGATCGCCGAGCTGATCCGCCGCCACCAGGTGGTGGTGATCGCCGGCGAGACCGGCTCGGGCAAGACCACCCAGCTGCCCAAGCTGTGCCTGGCCGCCGGCCGCGGCGAAGCCGGCATGATCGGCTGCACCCAGCCGCGCCGTCTGGCCGCGCGCTCGGTGGCGCGGCGCGTGGCGGAGGAACTGGGCACCCAGCTCGGCGACCAGGTCGGTTTCCAGGTGCGCTTCAACGACCAGGTCTCCGAGCGCAGCCTGGTGAAGTTCATGACCGACGGCATTCTGCTGGCCGAGACCCAGGGCGATCCGTGGCTGTCGGCCTACGACACGATCATCATCGACGAGGCGCACGAGCGCAGCCTCAATATCGATTTCCTGCTCGGCTATCTGAAGCGGCTGGCGGTGAAGCGGCCGGACCTGAAGATCATCGTCACCTCCGCCACCATCGACACCGCGCGCTTCGCCGAGCATTTCAGCGGCGCGCCGGTGGTGTCGGTGGAGGGCCGCGCCTATCCGGTGGACGTGCGCTGGCGCTCGCTGGACGAGCTGGGCGAGCGTCGCGGCCGCGACATGCAGCAGGGCGGCGCCGAACATATCGCCGCGGTGCTGGACGAACTCACCCGCGAAGACCCGCGCGGCGACGTGCTGGTGTTCCTGCCCGGCGAGCGCGAGATCCGTGACGCGCACCTGCTGCTGTCGCGCCGGCAATACCGCGAGACCGAGATCCTGCCGCTGTACGCGCGCCTGTCCGCCGCCGACCAGGATCGGGTGTTCAAGCCCGGCCCGAAACGCCGCGTGGTGTTGACCACCAATGTGGCCGAGACCTCGCTGACCGTGCCGCGCATCCGCTACGTGATCGACTCGGGCCTGGCCCGGGTCAAGCGCTACAGCCAGCGCAGCCAGCTCGAACGCCTGCACGTGGAACCGATCTCGCGCGCCGCCGCCGACCAGCGCAAGGGCCGCTGCGGCCGCGTGGGCCCGGGCATCTGCTATCGCCTGTACGACGAGGCGGACTACACCGCGCGCGCCGCGTTCACCGACCCGGAACTGCTGCGCTCCTCGCTGGCCAACGTGATCCTGCGCATGCTGTCGCTGGAGCTGGGCGAGGTGGACGAGTTTCCGTTTCTGGAGGCGCCGGACCCGCGCGTGGTGGCCGATGGTTATCGGCGTCTCGCCGAAATCTCCGCGATCGACGAACAGAAGAAGCTGACCCCCGTCGGCCGCACGCTGGCCAGGCTGCCGATCGACGTGCAGCTGGCACGCATGCTGGTGGAGGCGAACCAGCTGGGCAGCCTGCGCGAGCTGCTGGTGCTGGTGGCGTTCCTCAGCGTGCAGGACCCGCGCGAGCGGCCGGCGGATGCACGGCAGCAGGCGGATCAGGCGCATGCGCAGTTTGCGGATCCGAAGTCCGACTTCGCCGGCGTGCTGAATCTCTGGCGGGCTTATGACGAGTCGCATAAGGAGCTGACGCAGTCGAAGCTGCGCGATTGGTGTTCGCGCAATTTCCTCAGCTTCATGCGGATGCGGGAGTGGCGGGAGCTGCATCGGCAGTTGTTGCTGGTGGCCGAAGAGCTGGGATGGAAGATGGCGTCGTCCGCGGCCGCTCAGGCGGCCCAGGCCGCTCCTGCCGCGCGCAAGAATTCGCCTGCGAAGAAGGCTGTTCTCGACAAGCGTTCGCCAGTTCCCGCTCCTGCCGCTCAGGAAAGTGCAGGCGAGGGCGAAGAGCAGCGTCTCTACGAGGCCGTGCATCGAAGCCTATTGGCAGGCCTCCCCACCCAGGTCGGCCACAAGGACGAAAAAGGCCTCTACCGCGGCACCCGCGAACGCCGCTTCCAGGTGTTCCCCGGCTCGGCGCTGTCGAAAGCGCCGCCGAACTGGATCTTCGCCGCGCAGATCCTGGATATCGGCGGCAAGGTGTGGGGCATGATGTGCGCCCGCATGGAGCCGCTGTGGATCGAGCAGCAGGCGGCGCATCTGTTGAAGGCCAGTTGCCGCGACGCGCACTGGTCGCGCAAGCGCGGCACCGTGGTGGCCTACGAGCAGGTGAGCCTGTTCGGCCTGACCCTGGTCGAGCGCCGCCCGGTGACCTTCCAGCAGCAGGATCCGCCGCTGGCGCACGAGATCTTCCTGCGGGAGGCGCTGGCGCGCGGCGATATCGATGCGCGTGCCGACTTCGTGCGCGCCAACCTGCGCGTGATGGAGGATGCGCAGGGCATCGAAGCGAAGCAGCGGCGCGAAGGCCTGATCCGCCACGAGGACGAACTGGCCGCGTTCTTCGAAGGCAAGCTGCCGCAGGAGATCGCCAGCAGCCGCGGATTGGATGCGTGGTACAGCCGTGCGCGGCCGGCGGAGCAGGCGGCGTTGCGCTGGTCGCTGGACGATGTGATGGCGGGTGGCGCGGGGTTGGATCCCAAGGCGTTTCCTGCTTCTCTCGATATTCCGCCGCAGCGTTATCGCCTCGAATACCGTTTTGTCCCTGGCGACGAAGCGGACGGTGTCACGCTGCATCTCCCGCTTGCCATGCTCAATGCACTCCCGGCCGCGCGCTGCGAATGGCTGGTCCCCGGCCTGCTCGGCGAGAAGGTCGCCGAACTGATCCGCGGCCTGCCCAAGCCGCTGCGCCGCAACTTCGTGCCGGCGCCGGACTTCGCGCGTGCCTTCGTCGAGGCGGAAGCACCGCGCGACGAGCCGCTGGCCAAGGCGCTGGCGGCTTTCCTCAAGCGTGCCACCGGCGTCGATATCGCGGCGAGCGAATTCGATCCGGCTGGCTTGACCGCGCATTTCCGCATGCGCTTCCGCCTGCACGACGAGAACGGCCGCACGCTTGTCGCGAGCCGCGACCTGGCGGCCATGCGCGGGCAGTGGGAAGGGCAGGCGCGCGAAGCGTTTTCGCGCAAGACCGACCTGGAACTGACCCGCGAGGACGTGACGCGCTGGGATTTCGAGGACATCCCGGCGCAGGTGCGTTCCGACGGCGGGCTGATGGCGTTTCCTGCCTTGGTCGACCTGGGCGATGCCGTGGCGCTGCGCGTGTTCGAGCGCAGCGACGAGGCGCGCGAGGCGCATCGCGGCGGCGTGGTGCGCCTGCTGCGCAATGCGCTGGCCAGCGAGATGAAACAGGCGCGCCGCCGGCTGCCGGTGGGCAATCCGCTGGCGCTGAAATACGCGCCGCTGGGCAGCGTCGACAGCCTGCGCGAGGACCTCGCCGAAGGCGGCTTCGCCGATCTGCTGGAACACCACGTGCTGGACGCACGCACCGGCGGTGCGTTCGAAACGCTGCACACCCAGGCCAACCGCGAACTGTTCGGCGCGGCGGTGGAACGGCTGAAGCTGGCCGAACCCATCATCGAGGCCCAGGCCGAGCTGAAACCCTGGCTGGAACCGCCGCTGCTCGGCTTCGCCCGCGCCAGCTACGACGATCTGCGCGAACAGCTCGCGCACCTGCTGGAGCCGGGCTTCCTGCGCGAGCTGCCAAACGCGCGGCTGGCGCACTTCCCGCGCTACCTCAAGGCCATGCGCCTGCGCGCCGAACGCCTGCGCCAGGACCCGGCCAAGGACCAGCAGCGCATGCTGCAGGTGCTGCCGTATTGGCGGCAATACCTGAAGCATCGCGCGGCCGGCGCCGCGCCGGCGGCGCTGGCGGAGCTGCGCTGGCTGATCGAGGAATGGCGGGTGTCGCTGTTCGCGCAGGAGCTGAAGACCGCCGAACCGGTCTCGGCCAAGCGGCTGGCGCGCGCGCTCGACGTGCTGGGCTGAAACGCCGGCGCAGGCCCTAGAATGAGCGGTACTCGCTAAGGACATCCCGCGTGGTCCAAGCCGTCCCCACCGCAGCACCCAGCCTGGCCCAGTGGCGCGAGCGCGCCGCCGCGCCGGCGCCCGTGCTGGCGCAGGCGCTGGACGCCTGCAGCGGGCGCATGGGGCATGAAGCCGAATGCGTGGACGTGCTCGACCTGCTGGCCATGCTCGGCTGCGATGCGCAGACCCAGGCCGCGGCGCTGTGGTTCGAACTGGCGCGTGCGCAACCGGCCGCATGGGCCGAGCGGGAACCGACCCTGGCGCCGGAACTGCAGCGCCTGGTACAGGGCCAGCTGGCGGCGGAGAAGGTGTGGGCGCTGCATGCGCAGCAGTCCGCCCAGAATGGTTCGGAGGGTCTGCGCCGCCTGCTGCTGGCGATCATCCGCGACCTGCGCGTGGTGTTCGTGCTGCTGGCGCGGCAGCTGGCGCGCATGCGCGGGGCCAGCGCGATGCCGGAAGCCGAGCGCATCGAACTGGCGCGACTGACCCGCGACATCCATGCGCCGCTGGCCAACCGGCTCGGCATCTGGCAGCTGAAGTGGGAGCTGGAAGACCTGGCCTTCCGCTACCTGCAGCCGGACACCTATCGGCGCATCGCAAGGCTGCTGGACGAGCGGCGCACCGATCGCGAGGGCTTTATCCGCGAATCGCTGCACCAGCTGCGGCGCTCGCTCGACGCGGCCGGCATCCGCGCCGAGCTGGCGGGGCGGCCCAAGCACATCTATTCCATCTGGAAAAAGATGCAGCGCAAGTCGCTGGAGTTCTCCGACCTGTACGACATCCGCGCGATCCGCGTGCTGGTCGACAGCGTGGGTGACTGCTACGGCGCGCTCGGCGTGGTGCATACGCTGTGGCCGCACCTGCCCGGCGAATTCGACGACTACATCGCGCGGCCCAAGGGCAACGACTACCGCTCGCTGCATACCGCGGTGATCGGCCCCAGCGGCAAGACGCTGGAAGTGCAGATCCGCACCCACGAGATGCATCGCGTCAACGAGCTGGGCGTGGCCGCGCACTGGCGCTACAAGGAAGGCGGCAGCGCCGACAGCGAGTTCGAGGCGAAGATCGCCTGGATGCGCCGCCTGCTGGAACCGAAGGCCGAAAGCGAAGGCGACCTGGCCGCGGAGCTGCATACGGAGCTGCTGGAGGACCGCGTCTACGTGCTCACCCCGCGCGGCGAAGTGGTCGATCTGCCGCGCGGCGCCACCGTGCTGGATTTTGCCTACCACGTGCACACGGAAGTGGGACATCGCTGCCGCGGCGCCAAGGTGAACGGGCGCATCGTGCCGCTCACCCATCAGCCGCACAGCGGCGACCGCATCGAGATCCTCACCGCCAAGCTGGGCGATCCGAGCCGCGACTGGCTGTCCGCGCACCACGGCTATCTCAACACTTCGCGCGCCCGCGAAAAGGTGCGCGCCTGGTTCCGCCGCAGCGCGCACGACGCCAACCTCGCCGCCGGGCGCGCGATGTTCGAGCGCGAACTGAAGCGCCTGGCGCTGCCGGCGCCGGATCTCAACAAGCTGCCGGCGCATTTCCATTTCAAGCAGCTCGACGACGTGCTGGTGGCGCTGGCGCTGGGCGAGATCACGCCCGGCCAGATCGCCCGCGTGCTGCAGGAGAGCGAAACGCCGCCGCTGGAAATGACCCAGTCGCAGCTGCCGGTCGCTTCGCGCCACAGCACGCTCGATCACAGCGCGCTGAGCATCGAGGGCGTGGGCAACCTGCTGACCACGCTGGCGCGCTGCTGCCAGCCGCTGCCGGGCGATCCGGTGCGCGGCTTCGTCACGCGCGGGCGCGGGGTGTCGGTGCACCGGGCGGATTGCCCGAGCCTGGCGCGGTTGGCGCGGCGCGATCCGGACCGGGTGATCGAGGTGGAGTGGGGCAAGTCTGCGGCGCAAGCCTACGAAGTGGACGTGGAAATCCGCGGCTACGATCGCAAGGGCTTGCAGAAGGACGTGACCAGCGTGATCAGCAACGCCGGCACCCACATCATCGCCTCGTCCAGCCGGGTGTTCGTGCGCACCGGCGAAGTGGAGATGCGCTTCACCCTGCGCGTGCGCGACTTCGAGCAGCTGTCGACCTTGCTGGCCCGGGTCGTGGCCTTGCCGAATGTGGTGGATGCCAGGCGCGTCGGCGGCGGCTGAAGCCCCGCTTCTGCAGCGCGCGAGCCGGCACGCGGCGAGGCCATGACGCGGTGCTAAGCTCCCGCCGTCTAAACACTTGTGTGGACCATGAACGGACGCAGAGACCAGCACGAATCCGATCCGCACGGGCGCACCGAACCCACCCTGGGCAATCTCGATCAGCTCGACGCCAGCGATGCGCGGCAGGCGCGCCCGGCCGACGACGGCCTGCCCAAGGTGACCCTGGACGCCGGCCAGCGCCACGCGCACCCCGGCCATGGGCGCGGTTCGCGCGCTGCTTCCGGCAAGCGCGGCTGGCTATGGCCGCTGCTGTTGCTGGTGGCGATCGGCCTCGGCGTCACCTTCTATCTGGAACAGGACCGCGTGCGCGGCCTGCTGCCCACCACGGAACTCAACGACGTGCTCGGCCGCGCCGAGCAGGCGCTGCGCGATGGCCGCCTGGACGGCAATGAAGGCAGCAGCGCGCGCGAACTGTTCGAGGCCGCCCGCGCGCTGGAGCCGGACAACGACCGCGCCCGCGACGGCCTGCGCAAGGTCGGCCTGGCCGAGGTGGCCAAGGCCGATGCGGCGCTGGCCGCGGGCAAGCCGGACGAAGCGGAGCAGGCCACCAATGCCGCGCGCGAACTGCTCGGCGGCGGCAGCGACGTGGATCGCCTGAGCCAGGCGATCACCAAGGCGCGCAGCGCTACGTTCGAGGCCGGCACCCTGGTCGACCAGGCGCAGCAGGCCATGACCGATGGCCGGCCGGCCGATGCGGGCGCGCTGTACAAGCGCATCCTCGCGGCCGATCCCGGCAATGCGGTGGCTTCGCATGGACTGGACAAGGTCGGCGATGCGCTTGCCGTGCAGGCGCACAAGGAGATCGACGCCGGTGACCGCGCCGCGGCCAGCGCCAGTGTCGACCGCCTGGCCGCGCTGCTGCCCAACTACGGCGAGCTGCCCTCGCTGCGCGCCGCGCTGGTGCAGGACCAGAAGGAAGACGACGGCCAGCTGTCCGAGGCGATCCGCCTCGGACAGGCCGCGCTGCGTGCCGGCCGTATCACCGGCAGCGGCAGCGATACCGCGCTGGCGCATTTCAAGGAAGCGCTGACGCTGGACCCGGACAGCGCCCAGGCCAAGGCCGGGCTCGGCCAGGTCGCGCAGGCGCTGGTGGTGCAGGCCAATGCCGCGCAGGACAGCGGCGACGCCGCCCAGGCCAGCCGCTTGCTGGACCAGGCCGCCGAGCTGGCGCCGAAGTCGGCGGAACTGGCCGCGGCGCGCGCGCATTTGAACGACACCACGCGCCGTCCCGGCGGCGCGGGCATGGTGCCCGGCGAACTGCCGCAGGCGGACGCGCAGGCCGAACTCAGCCCGCAGCAGAACGCCGAACTGGCGCGGCTGGTGCGCCAGGCCGAAGCGGCCGCGCGCAGCGGCAATGTGATGCTGCCGCCGGGCGAGAGCGCCTACGACCTGTATCGGCGCGCGCTGGCCATCGACGGCAATAACGAAGCGGCGCGCCGCGGCCTGCAGGAACTGCCGGCGACGGTGGTGCAGCAGTTCAACCAGTCGCTCTCCAGCGGCAACCTGCAGCAGGCCGGCGAGCGCCTCAACGATCTCGCCGACCTGGCGCCGGGCGAGGCCGGCCAGACCGAGCTGCGCCAGCGCCTGGCCAATGCCTGGATGGATCAGGCGGAGGAGCGTCTGGGCGGCGGCGATCGTCCCGCGGCGGCGCAGGCGCTGGATCGCGCGCGCAAGCTGGCGCCGGGCAATCCGCGGCTGAGCGGCATCGCCGCGCGCCTGCAGGCCGGCGGCTGAGCATTACGCCGATGCGTGTTCTCGTGTTCGGCGCCAGCAGCCAGATCGGGCATTTCCTGTTGCCGCGGCTGCGCGAGCGCGGCGCGGAGGTGCTGGCGGTCAGCCGCCGTCCGCGCGACGGCGCGGGCGTGACCTGGTTGCAGGGCGATCTGCCGCACGACGTGCCGGCGATCGCCGAGGTTTCCGCCATCGTCAGCTTCGGTCCGCTGCAGGGGCTGGCCGACTGGATGCTGGGCGCGCACTTCGACGGCGCGCCGCGGGTGATCGCCACCAGTTCGATGAGCGCGGAAAGCAAACGCGAATCCGCAGTGCCGGCCGAGCGCGCGCTGTCGCGCCAGCTGCGCGATGCCGAGGCGGCGCTGGCCGCGATCTGCGAGCGCCGCGGCTGCGCCTGGACGGTGTTCCGGCCGACCCTGGTGTATGGCGCCGGCCTGGACAAGAGCCTCACCCCGATCGCCCGCCGCGCGCTGCGCACGCGGGTGTTCCCGCTGCCGGCCGGGCGCGGGCAGCGCCAGCCGGTGCATGCCGACGATATCGCCCAGGCGGTGCTGGCCGCGCTGGATACGCCGGTGGCCGCCGGCAAGATCATCCCGCTGGGCGGCGGCGAGCGCCTGCCTGCCGGCGAGATGTTCGTCCGCGTGCGCCGCAGCCTGCCGGTGGCCACGCTGCCGGTGCCGCTGCCGGCCTGGCTGCTGCGGCTGGGCCGGCATGCGGTGCCGAGGCTGCGCGGACCGCTGGCGCGGCTGGACAGCGACCTGATCGCCGACAACAGCGACGTGCAGCAGCTGCTGGGCATTTTTCCGCGGCCGTTCCGGCCGGATGCGGCGTGCTGGGGGCGGGAAAAACACCCGGCGTAGGTTGGGGTGAGCCGCAGGCGAACCCCAACAGTGCGCGGACGTCATGTTGGGGTTCGCCTGCGGCTCACCCCAACCTGCGCCCGGATCCGGCTGTTTGCGTTCATATGCGCGCCGGGAAGCACCCCCTATGATCGACCCCTTATCGTTCAGGATTCCCCCCGTTGGCCTTTCTGACCCGACTCCGCTTGCTTGCCAGCGCTATCTGGCCCTGGGTGCGCATTCCCTTCTGGATCGGCCTGGGCCTGTTCTTCGGCTTCGTGCTCCCCTACACGTTGGTGCTGAACAAGCGCGTGCAGGATCGCTTCAACGACCTGGTGTTCGCCGTCCCCACCCGCGTCTACGCCCGCGCGCTGCCGCTGGAAGCCGGCGCGCCGATGACGCCCGCTGCGCTGGAGCTGGAACTCACCTTCTCCGGTTACGGCAATGACGGGCATGGCCAGGTCGCCGGGACCTGGGCCAAGGACGGTTCCACCTATGTGATCTCCTCGCGCGGCTACGCCGGCCCGGATGGCGGCGAGCTGCCGCATCGCATCCGCGTGGCGCTCAGCAAGAGCGCGGTGACCTCGGTGAAGGACGCCGCCAGCGGCAAGGCGCTGGACGTGGCGCACCTGGACCCGGCGCGCATCGCCACGGTGTATGGCTCGCAGCAGGAAGAGCGCCGCATCGTGCGCCTGGCCGACGTGCCGCCGATGCTGATCGGGGGGCTGCAGGCGGTCGAGGACCGCGACTTCAAGCACCACATCGGCATCGACTTCTCCGCCATCCTGCGCGCCAGCTTCGCCAATCTGCGCGCCGGCCATACCGTGCAGGGCGGCTCCACCCTGACCCAGCAGCTGGTGCGCAATCTGTTCCTGGACCGCGAGCAGAACTTCACGCGCAAGTTCAACGAAGCGCTGATGTCGATCCTGATCGAGGCGCACTACGACAAGGGCCGCATCCTGGAGGCCTACGTCAACCAGGTGTTCCTCGGCCAGCAGGGCGGGCAGGCGGTGCATGGTTTCGCGGCCGCCTCGGAGTTCTATTTCGGCCGGCGCATGGAAGACCTGCGGCCGCAGGAAATGGCCTTGCTGATCGGCATGGTGAAAGGCCCCAGCTACTACGACCCGCGCCGCTATCCCGAGCGCGCGCTGACGCGCCGCAACCTGGTGCTGGAGCAGTTCGCCGTGACGGGCCTGCTGCCGGCGGACCAGGTCAAGGCGGCGGAAGCGACGCCGCTGGGCATCGTCAGCAACGGCCAGCTGCCGCATAACCGCTTCCCGGCCTTCATGCAGCTGGTGCGCGCGCAGATCACCAACGATTTCGACGACGCCACGCTCAGCGCCGGCAACCTCAGCATCTACACCACGCTCGATCCCGCCGCGCAGCTCTACGCCGAGCAGGGCATCGCCACGGCGATGAACGGCCTGGGCAAGCGCGGCGAAGCGGCGCAGGCGGCGGCGGTGGTCACCGATGCGCAGACCGGCAGCGTGCTGGCCATCGTCGGCAGCAAGGACCCGGGCGACCAGGGCTTCAACCGCGCCATCGACGCGCGCCGCTCGATCGGCTCGCTGATCAAGCCGCTGGTGTACCTGGTGGCGCTGGCGCAGCCGGAGCGCTGGAATCTCGGCTCGCCGGTGGAAGACACGCCGATCAGCATGCGCCAGCCCGACGGCACGCAGTGGACGCCGAAGAACGACGAAGGCGACGTGCACGGCTCGGTGCCGATGGTCGACGCGCTGGTGCATTCGTGGAACCTGGCGACGATCCATCTCGGCCTGGAAGTGGGCCTGCCGCGGATCAAGTCGTTCCTGGAATCGTTCGGCCTGGAAGACGTCAATCCCAGCCCCTCGCTGCTGCTCGGCGCACAGGGCATCCCGCCGCTGCAGGTGGCGCAGCTGTATCAGTACATCGCCGCGGACGGCCATGCGCTGCCGCTGGTAGCGGTGCGCGGCGTGGTCGACGCCGACGGCAAGACGGTCAAGCGCTACGAAGTGAAGACCGGCAACGGCGAATACCAGCTTGCCGTGCGCCAGGTGACCTGGGCCATGCAGCAGGTGGTGCGTTCCGGCACCGCGGCGGCGATCGGCAAGACCCTGCCCAACCTCAACGCGGCCGGCAAGACCGGCACCAGCAACGAGATGCGCGACAGCTGGTTCGCCGGCTTCACCGCCGATCATCTGGCGGTGTTCTGGATGGGCCGCGACGACAACAAACCCAGCGGACTCTACGGCGCCACCGGCAGCCTGCGCGCATGGCAGGAACTGTTCCGCAAGCTGCCGTCCAAGCCGCTGTCCGCCGCGCCCGGCGAAGGCCTGGAAATGGCCTGGGTCAATCCGGCCGACGGCAAGCGCACCGATCCTTCCTGCGAGGGCGCACGCCAGCTTCCGGTGGTTGCCGGTAGCCTTGCGCAGGATTCCGAAGGCTGCTTCTGGCAGCGCGTCCAGAACTGGTTCGGCGACGACAAGACGCCGGCGCCGGCCTCCACCGCTCCCATCCGAGATTGATCATGTCGTACCGCCGTCTGCTGTTCGCTTCCACCGTCCTGGCCACGCTTGCGCTGGCCGCATGCAACCAGCCCAGCGCTCCGTCGCAGGCGACGCGTCCGACGCGTTCGGATGGCGACATCCTGGCGTCGATCCAGTCGGCGGGCGAGAAGGAAAAGTCGATCATCGACGTGCATCCCTTGCGCGATCCCGGCGTGGCGTCGTTGCAGGACGCGGCGCAGGCCGATGTGCGTGCGGGGCAGTTCGATGCGGCGGCGGCGAAGCTGGATTCGGCGATCAAGCTCAGTCCGAATTCGCCGGACTTGCTGCAGGATCGCGCCGAGCTGGCGATCCGCTTGAAGGATTACGCGGTGGCTGAGCAGTTGGCGCGCAAGTCGTGGGAGATCGGGCCGCGGCTGGGGCCGTTGTGCGCGCGCAACTGGCAGACGATTGGGGAGTTGCGCGATCGGGCGGGGGATCAGGCGGCTGCCGCGACGGCGGGCAAGTGGGTGAAGCAATGCCATGTGGAAGGGGTGCCACGCTACTGATGCGTGGCTTCACTCGTCATTCCGGCGTAGGCCGGATCTCCTTTGCTCGTCATTCCGGCGTAGGCCGGACGAGCGCGTAGCGCGAAGAACGCCCGCAGGGCGGCCCCGAAGGGGTGAGCGAAGCGAATCATCCAGTAGCGGTGTCGCTTGATTGTCGTGGTGACGCCAGGTTGTCTCGCCTTCGGCGAGTGTTTCGCCCCGCTGCCGCGGGGCGACTTACTTTCTCTTGCTTGCCCAAGAGAAAGCTAAGCAAAGAGAAGGGCACCCTGCTTGGCGCCCTCCGCAGCTTCGCTGCTGCGGGTCCGTGAGGGCTGGCCGGGCTTTTTGACAGGGCATCCTGCCCTGGCAAAAAGGCGAGGACATCCATGTCCTCGCCCCCTTCGGGGCCTTTTCGTCCAGCCCTCACCGCCGGCGCCAAGGGGACCCGGAAGATCAAGAGCCAGGATCAAGAGCGAAGATCAGAAGCGACGGCAAAAGCGCGCAAGCGGAACGCAGCGGCTGTGCCGCTGGCTCTCGGTGTTGGGTGGGGTTGCATGACGTGTGCTTGCTCCGTCGGCGATACTTGCCGCCATGACCGATACCGACGTATCCGCGCTGCTCGGCGCGGATGGCCCCTTCGCCCGCGAACTGCCCAACTTCGCTCCGCGCGCCGCCCAGCAGGCGATGGCGCGGGCGGTCGAGCATGCGATTGCCGAGCGCGAGACGTTGATCGCCGAGGCGGGCACGGGTACCGGTAAAACCTATGCGTATCTGGTGCCGGCGCTGCTCTCGGGTGAGCGGGTGATCATTTCGACGGGGACCAAGGCGCTGCAGGACCAGCTGTATTTCCGCGACTTGCCGAAGGTGCGTTCGGTGCTCGGTACGCGCCTGAAGATGGCGCTGCTGAAGGGGCGTGCGAATTACCTGTGCTTGTATCGGCTGGACCAGACGGTGCGCGAAGGCGCCAGTTTCGATCGCGTGCAGGCCTCGCAGCTGGCGGCGATCCGTGCGTGGTCGGCGCGTACGCGCCACGGCGACCGGATGGAGCTGGCCGAGGTGCCGGAGGAATCGCCGATGTGGCCACGCGTTACTTCGACGCCGGAGAACTGCCTGGGCGTGGAGTGTCCGTTCTTCGACGACTGCCATGTGGTGAAGGCGCGGCGCGAGGCGCAGGAGGCCGACCTGGTGGTGGTCAATCACCATCTGCTGTTCGCCGATCTGGCGTTGAAGCAGGAAGGTTTCGGCGAGATCCTGCCGGGTGCGCAGGCCTTCATCCTGGACGAGGCGCATCAGGTGCCGGAGCTGGCGGGGCAGTTTTTTTCGCAGAGCATCAGTGCGCGGCAGTTGACGGAGCTGGCGCAGGACGCGCTGGGCGAATGCAATGGCATCACCGGTGCGATCGGCTTGGTGCTGGAGCCGGTGGAGTCGCTGCGCGATGCGGTGCGCAAGCTGCGGCTGGCGCTGGATGCGTTGCCGGAGCGCGGGCCGTTCCATCTGCTGGAGCAGGCGTCGGCGGTGTCCGCGGCGTTGCACGATGTGCGCGAATTGCTCGCCGCGTTGACCGACGTGCTGGCGTCGCAGGCCGAGCGTTCGCGCGGCTTCGCCAATGCGCACGAGCGCGCGGCGCTCTACAGCGAGCGGCTGGATCGCATCGTGGAGCAGGCGGACGAGCAGGACGTGCGCTGGTACGAGCTGTTCCCGCGCGGCTTCGCCCTGCATGCGACGCCGCTGGATCTGGCCGCACCGATGCGCGCCTTGCGCGAGCGCGCGCAGGCGGCGTGGATCCATACTTCGGCCACCTTGTCGGTGGCGGGGCAGTTCGGGCATTTCGCGCGGCAGCTCGGGCTGGACGATCCGGTCACGCTGAGCCTGGACAGTCCATTCGACTACGCACGCCAGGCGCTGTGCTATCTGCCGCCGGGCCTGCCGGACCCTGCCGCGCGCGACTACACCGAACGCGTGGTCGAGGCGGTGCTGCCGGTGCTGCACGCTTCGAACGGCCGCGCCTTCCTGCTGTTCACTTCGCATCGCGCCTTGCGCCGCGCGGCCGAGCTGCTGGAAGGTCGCGTGCCGTGGCCGTTGTTCGTGCAGGGCACGGCGCCGCGGCATCGGCTGCTGGAGGATTTCCGCGCCAGCGGGCATGGCGTGCTGCTCGGCGCGGCGAGTTTCTGGGAAGGCGTGGACGTGGCCGGCGAGGCGCTGAGCGTGGTGGTGATCGACAAGCTGCCGTTCGCCGCGCCGGACGATCCGGTGTTGCAGGCGCGGCTGGATGCGCTGGAGCAGGCGGGCATCAATCCGTTCATGGGCTGGCAGGTGCCCAATGCGGTGATTGCGCTGAAGCAGGGTGTGGGGCGCCTGATCCGCGACGTGCACGATCGCGGCGTGCTGGTGCTGTGCGATCCGCGCCTGAGCAGCAAGGGCTACGGCCGGCTGTTTCTGGCGAGCCTGCCGCCGATGCCGCGCACCAAGGAACTCGGTGAGGTGCAGGCGTTCTTCGCGGAGAGCGCGACGACGTAGGTTGGGGTGATAACCCCAACATCGCGTAGCGCATATCGGGCCGACGTTGGGGTTGTCACCCCAACCTACTCGCAAGATTTGGCGCGTTCCAGCAACAGGTCTTTCTCGCGCGCATTGCGGGTGAGCGATGCGGCGCGTTCGAACTCGCGCTTGGCCTCTTCGGTGCGGCCGAGCTTGCGCAGCAGGTCGCCGCGCACGCTGGGCAGCAGGTGGTAGTTCTTCAGCGACGGCTCGCCGACCAGCCCTTCCACGATCACCAGCGCGGCCGCCGGCCCCGCGGCCATCGACACCGCCACCGCGCGATTGAGCTCGACCACCGGCGAGGGCGCGATCTGCGCCAGCTCCGCATACAGCGTGGCGATGCGCCGCCAGTCGGTGGCTTCGGCGGTGCGCGCACGCGCGTGGCAGGCGGCGATCGCGGCCTGGCTGGTGTAGACGCCGCGCTGTTCCGACAGGCGTTCGGCGCGTTCCAGCGAGGCGAGGCCGCGGCGGATCAGCAGGCGGTCCCACTGCGCGCGGTTCTGGTCCAGCAGCAGGATCGGTTCGCCGGTGGGGCCGGTGCGCGCCTTGGCGCGCGAGGCCTGGATTTCGGTCAGCGCGACCAGGCCGTGCACTTCCGGTTCGCGCGGCACCAGCTCGGCCAGCACGCGGCCCAGGCGCAGTGCTTCCTCGCACAGGGCGGGGCGCATCCAGTCGTCGCCGGCGGTGGCCGAATAACCTTCGTTGAAGATCAGGTAGATGACGCCGAGCACCGAGGTCAGGCGCTCGTGCAGTTCGTCGCCGCGCGGCACTTCGAACGGCACTTTCGCTTCGGCCAGGGTGCGCTTGGCGCGCACGATGCGCTGGGCCACGGTGGGTTCGGGCACCAGGAAGGCGCGTGCGATTTCGTCGGTGGTGAGGCCGCCGAGCAGGCGCAGGGTGAGTGCGACGCGCGCTTCGGTCGACAGCACCGGATGGCAGGCGGTGAAGACCAGCCGCAGCATGTCGTCGCCGATATGGTCGTCGGCGGCCAGTTCCACTTCGGAATAGGCCAGCTCCTGGTCCGCTTCCAGGTCGCGGCCGATTTCCTCGTGCTTGCGCTCCAGCAGCTTGTGCCGGCGCAGGCGGTCGATCGCGCGATGCTTGGCGGTGGTCATCAGCCAGGCGCCCGGGTTGTCCGGCACGCCGCCCGTGGGCCACTGTTCCAGCGCGGCGACGAGCGCGTCCTGGGCCAGTTCCTCGGCCAGGCCGACGTCGCGCACCATGCGGGCGAGGCCGGCGATCAGCCTGGCCGATTCGATGCGCCAGACGGCGTCGATGGTGCGATGGATGTCGGAGGCGCTCATGGGCGCCGATCAGAGCACCCTGGCGTCTCAAGACGCAAGACGGCCGGCGAAGCCCCTCTCCCATCGGGAGAGGGGTGAGGGTGGAGCGCAAGAGTGATGTGCACCGCTCCGCCCGTACCCTCATCCGGCTGCCGCCACCTTCCTCGCTCCTCACAGCCGCGCACATCCCTGTGCGCTCCCCGCGTGCTCCCGGAGGGAGAAGGATTCCAACTTTGGGGATTACTGCGGCACGGTCAGGATCATCCAGTTCACGCCGAACTTGTCGGTGAGCATGCCGAAGCTGGAGGTGAAGAAGGTCTTGCTCAGCGGCATGGTGACCTGGCCGCCCACGGCGAGCGCGTCGAAGCGCTTGTTCGCCTCGGCATCGCTGCCGACGGTGAGCGAGAGCGAGAAGCCCTTGAAGCTGGACTGCCCGCTGTTGAAGCCGTCGGTGGCGTTGACCACGCTCTCGCCGATGCGGAAGGACGAATGGATGATCTTTTCCTGGTAGTCGCCCTGCGGCTCGCAGCCGGTGACCGGCGGTTCGGGGCTGTCGCGGTAGCGCATCAGCATCTCGACGGTGGCGCCGACAGCCTGCTTGTAGAACTCGATCGCTTCCTCGCAGCGGCCTTCGAAATGGAGATAGGGCTGGATGATCATGGGTCTGGTTCCTGGTGGGCGTGGCAAAGGGTCAGTGGGTGGAACGGGCGGCTACTTCGGCGCGCAGGCGTTCTTCCTGCTCCCGTAATTCGGGGGTGAACTCGGCGCCGAAATCCTCGGCTTCGAACACGCGGCGGATCTCGATGTCGGATTCGCCGTCGAACGGATTCGGACAGCGCTTCACCCACTCGATGGCCTCTTCGAGCGACTTCACCTGGATCAGCCAGAAGCCGGCGATCAGCTCCTTGGTCTCGGTGAACGGGCCGTCGATCACGCTGCGCCGGCTGCCGGAGAAGCGCACGCGGGCGCCGCGCGAACTCGGGTGCAGGCCTTCGCCGGCAAGCAGGACGCCGGCCTTGACCAGCTCCTCGTTGTACTTGCCCATGGCGGTGAGAATTTCTTCGCCCGGCATCACGCCGGCTTCGGAATCCTGGGTGGCGCGGACCATCAGCATGAAGCGCATGGGGCATCTCCTCTTTGGGTGGGTTGGAGCCCATGGAGCGGGTCTCTTGCTCAGGCGACGAATGGCTGCGCAGGAAATCGACATGTCCAGACGAGAATTCGAGCGGACCCGCCCGCCGCCGCCGCCATGCCCCGAAGCGGCCCCGGAACGCCCGCTGCGCGCCCTGCGCGGGCGCTGTGATGGGCGACCTGGCATGACGCCAGCGGCTACCATGGTGCCCCTATGAATCTGCTCGCCATCGAAACCTCCACCGAAGCCTGTTCCGTCGCCCTGGTCCATGGCGACCGGGTGATCGCCCGCAGCGAAATCGCTCCCCGCCGCCACGCCGAACTGGTGCTGCCGATGGCCGACAGCCTGCTGGCCGAGGCCGGCCTGGGCCGGCATGCGCTGGATGCGATCGCGGTGGGCCGCGGGCCGGGTGCGTTTACCGGCGTGCGCCTGGCCATTTCGCTGGCGCAGGGCATGGCGCTGGCGCTGGACCGGCCGGTGGTGACGGTGTCCTCGCTGGCGGCGCTGGCGCTGGAGGCGCCGGAAAGCGATGGCGCGATCCTGGCGGTGATCGATGCGCGCATGGGCGAGATCTACGCGGCGGCCTACCGGCGCGATGGCGACGGCGGCCTGATCGCGCTCGACGAGGAGCGGGTGTGCCCGCCGGAAGCATTGAACCTGCCGCGGGCCGAGGGCTGGCACGTGGTCGGCTCGGGCTGGGCCACTTATGCGGGCGTGCTGCTGGAGCGGATCGCCGCGCCGGTGCTGTCCGAACGCGGCCAGTGCTTTCCGCAGGCCGAGCACGTGGCGGAACTGGCGGTGCGCGAATTCCGCGCCGGCCACGCACTGGCGCCGGAGCTGGCCTTGCCGGTCTATCTGCGCGACAAGGTCGCGCTGACCCTGGTCGAACAGGGCAAGGCCTGACCTTCGTTCAGAGCTGTCCGATCACCAGCTGCACCAGCAGGCTGCTCAGCGACACCGCCGCCCACACGCCCAGGCCCAGCAGGATCGGCCGTGCGCCGGTCGAGGCCATGCGCCGCAGGTTGGCGGAGAGGCCGATCGCGGTCAGCGCCACGATGATCAGGAATTCGGCGGCCATATGGATCGCCGGCTGGATCGCGGCCGGAACCAGGCCGGCCGTGCGCAGGCCCGAGGCGACCAGGAACCACAGGATGAACCAGGGGAAGATCTTGGCCAGGCTGAAATCGCTGGCGCCCTGTTTCTTCTCGCGCCAGGCCACCAGCAGGGCCAGCACCAGGCAGATCGGGATGATCAGGGTGGCGCGGGTGAGCTTGACGATGGTGGCGTAGTCGCCCGCCGCCTTGCTGAAGCTGTAGCCGGCCGCGACCACCGACGAGGTGTCGTTGATCGCCGTGCCGGCCCACAGGCCGAAGCCCATGTCCGACAAATGCAGCACGTGGCCGAGCAGCGGGAACAGCAGCACCGCGACCAGGTTGAACAGGAAGATGGTGGAGATGGCGAACGCGGTGTCATGTTCGTCCGGCTTGATGATCGGGGTCACCGCGGCGATCGCCGAACCACCGCAGATGGCGGTGCCCACGCCGATCAGGATCTTCAGCTTGTCCTGCACCTTGAGCGCGCGCCCCAGGCCCCAGGCGGCCAGGAAGGCCACGGTGATGGTGACCAGGGTGACCGACAGCGACTCCAGGCCGGTGTGGGCGACCTGGTCCAGGCTGAGGCCGAAGCCCAGCGCGATGATCGACCACTGCAGCACCTGCTTGCCGGCGAACTGGATGCCCGGGGTGAACTGGCCGCCCGGCGCGAACATGTTGCGCACCAGGATGCCCAGCACGATGCCGAACACCGGCCCGCCCACCAGCGGTGCCACCCGGCCCAGGCCCAGCGCCGCCAGCGCGATCAGCACCGCCAGCAGCAGGCCGGGGGTGCGCTGGCCGAAGGAGGGGGCGGGGTTGGCGGGGAGGCTGGTGGCGCTCATGACGGGGTTCCTCGAAGTCGAGGCATTGTCCCGGTGCCAGTCGATCAGGAAAACTTTAAATATCTGATCGATGACATAAGATGAGCTGATGATTAATATCAGCCCGCGGCAGCTCGAGGTCTTCGTGCAGATCGCCCGGCTCGGCAGCGTCCGTGCCGCGGCCGAGGCGCTGCACCTGACCCAGCCGGCCGCGAGCATGGCGCTGGCCGAGATGGAGCGGCAGCTCGATGCGCCGGTGTTCGCGCGCGAGCGCGGCCGGCTGCGGCTCAACACCCGCGGCCGCGAGCTGCTGCCGCTGGCGCAGGAGCTGCTGGAGCGCTATGCCGAGTTCGGCCGGCTCGGCCGCGGCGGCGCCGCTTCGCTGGCCGGCGAGCTGCGTATCGGCGCCAGCAATACGGTGGGCAATTACCTGGTCGGCGCGCTGCTGGGCGACTTCGTGCGGGCACACCCGCAGGTGGCGATCCGGCTGCGCGTGGCCAATACCGACGCGATCGCCGCCGCGCTGCTGGCGCATGAACTGGACGTGGGCTGCGTGGAAGGACCGGTGGTGCATCCGGCGCTGGAGATGGAGCCGTGGCGCGACGACATCCTGGTGGTCTGCGCCTCGCCCGATCACCCGCTGGCACGCCGCGGCCAGCTGCGGCCGCAGGATTTCGCCGGCGCGCGCTGGGTGCTGCGCGAACCCGGCTCGGCCACGCGTGCAAACAACGAACGCGTGCTGGCGCAACTGCCGCCGGGCGAGACCGTGCTGGAGCTGGATCAGATCGAAGCGATCAAGCAGGCGGTGGTGGCCGGGCTGGGCATCGCCTGCCTGCCGGCGGTGGCCGTCACCGACGCGCTGGCGACCGGGCGGCTGGAAGCGCTGCACACGCCGTTCCTGGATCTGCGCCGCAAGCTGTTCCTGCTGACGCATCGGGAGAAGTATCGCGGGGCGTTGCTCGATGCGTTTCTGGTCAACGCGCGAGCCTGACGTAGGTTGGGGTGAGCGCAGCGAACCCCAACGATGCGACGGCGTAAAGGTCTGTTGGGGTTCGCCTTTGGCTCACCCCAACCTACGCGTCTGGTCAATGCGCTTCAGCAGGTGATGCGCGACAGCAGGTCTTCCGCTTCCTCATGCGTGCGGCAACGCAGGATCGCCGGGGCCAGCCGGCGCAGCCCCTTGTGGTTGAGCGCGGCGATGCGGTCGCGCACGTGCAGCAGCTGGCTGGAGTGCATGCTGAATTCGCACAGGCCCAGCGCCAGCAGCATGGCGGTGAACTTGGTGTCGCCGCCGATCTCGCCGCACAGGCTGACCGGCTTGCCGGCGCGGCGGCCGCTGGTGATCACGTAGGAGATCAAGCGCAGCAGGGCCGGCTGCAGCGGGTTGTAGATATTGTCCAGCGCATCGTTGCCGCGGTCGGAGGCGAGCACGTACTGGGCCAGGTCGTTGGTGCCGATGGCCAGGAAGTCCGCATGCTCCAGCAGCGAACGCACGTTGATGGCGGCGGCCGGCACTTCGATCATCGCGCCGAGCTGCAGCTTCTCCGGCAGGTCGATGTTCTCGCGCTTGAGGTCCTGGCGCGCCAGCTTGAACAGCGTGCGCACCGCGATGAGCTCGTCCGGCTGGGTGATCATCGGCACCAGCACGCGCACCGGGCCGTAGCAGGCGGCACGCAGGATCGCGCGGATCTGGGTGGTGAACACCGCCGGATAGCGCAGCGACAGGCGCACGCCGCGCACGCCGAGCGCGGGATTCTCTTCGCCACGCAGCGCCAGGCCCGCGGCGTCGGCCTTGTCGGCGCCCAGGTCCAGCGTGCGGATGGTCACCGGCAGGCCGCCCATGCCCAGCACCAGGTCGCGATAGGCGATGAACTGCTCGTCCTCGGACGGCAGGCCCTTGTGGCGCAGGAACAGGAATTCGGTGCGGTACAGGCCCACGCCGTCGGCGCCGCGCGCGCGCGCCATGGCGATATCGGTGGGTGTTTCGGCGTTGGCCAGCAGGCGGATGTCGGTGCCGTCGCGGGTGCGCGTGGGCGCGTTCGCCAGCGAGGCGAGGCGGCGGCCTTCGAGCTGCGCCTCGCGCTGCCAGGCGCGGTAGCGGGCGAGGTCCTGCGCGGTCGGATGCACCACCGCTTCGGCGCGTTCGGCGTCGAGCAGGATCAGGTCGTCGTCGTGGATGGTAGCGAGCGCGTCGCGCACGCCGACCAGCATCGGCAGGTCCAGGCTGCGCGCGAGGATCGCGCTGTGCGAATACGGGCTGCCGGAACTGGCCACCACGCCGAGCAGGCCGTTGCCGGCCAGGTGCGCCATGTCGGCGGGGGCGATGGTGTCGGCGATCAGGATCTCGCCCACGCGCGCGGCGAGCTTGCGCTCCTCGCGGCTGGTCTGGCGCTGCAGGGCGGAGATGACGCGGTTGATGACCTGGTCGACGTCTTCCTTGCGGCTGCGCAGGTAGGGATCGTCCATCGCCTCGAACACCGCGGCGAGGCGGTCGCGCTGCTTCTTCAGCGCGGCGCCGGGACGGTAGTGGCCGACGCGCACCAGGTCGTCGAGGCCGCGCAGCAGTTCCTGGTCGTCCAGCAGCAGGCTGTGCGCGTCGATGAATTCATTGACCTCGCGCGCCAGCGCGCCGTGCAGCTTGCCGCGCAGTTCGCGCAGTTCCTGGCGGGCGGTGTCGAGCGCGCGGTGGAGTTTTTCCAGCTCGGTGTCGACTTCTTCCTCGGCCAGCGGCCGCGTGTCGACCAGGTAACGGCTCGGCTGCACCAGCCGCGCGCGGCCCAGGGCCATGCCGCGTGAGGCGTTGGAGCCGGGCAGCACGTGCCTCATGCGTGGGCTCCATGGCGGACGCGCGGCAACGAAGCCTGCGGCGCGCCTTGCGGCGTGCGGCGATGCAAGCTTCGTGTCCTACGTGCCATGGCTAGCTCCACCTCAGGCTCCTTCGTCGAACTTCCGGTCGAACAACTCCACCACCGCGTCCAGCGCGAGCTGCTCGTCCGCGCCTTCGGCACGCACGGTCAGCGGCGTGCCGATGCCGGCGGCCAGCATCATCACGCCCATGATGCTTTGCGCATTGACCTCGCGGCCCTTGCTGATCAGCCACACGGTGGATTTGAAACCCTGCACCAGTTGCACCAGCTTGGCCGATGCGCGGGCGTGCAGCCCCAGTTTGTTGGTTACGACAATCTCTTTTTCAAGCATGGTCGATGAAGATTCCTCCGCGACCGCCGCTGGCGGCCACTTCCGCCAGTTCGTCGAGCGGCTTTTCGGCATAGTTGAGGACGCGCAGCAGCATCGGCAGGTTCAAGCCCGACACGCAGCGCAGATGGACGCCGAGCTTGCCCAGCGATAGGCCGATATTGCACGGCGTGGCGCCGTACAGGTCGGCCAGCACCAGCACACCGTCGCCGGTGTCCAGTTCGCGCGCATGCCTGGCGGTGAGGGTGCGCATCACGTCCGGATCGGCCGAGGGCGGCACTTCCACCGCTTCGACCTGCAGCGGCAGTTTGGGCAGCACGTGGTGGGCGGCGGAGATCAGCGCATGGCCGACCGCCTCGTGGGTCATCAGCAGCACGCCGACGCTCATGGCCGGATACCTGCGGTTAGGAAAGGGAGGGCCTTCATCACTCGAGCTCGCGATGGAAGGTGAGGGCGCCTTCGTGGCGCGCACGGTAGTGGGCGGCAAGCCGCTCCACCAGGTAGACCGAACGATGCCGCCCGCCGGTGCAGCCGATCGCCACGGTGACGTAGCTGCGGTCGTCGGAGGCGAAGCGCGGCAGCCAGGCATCGAGCCAGCGCACGGTGTCGTCGAAGTATTCTTCCACCAGCGGCTGCGCTTCCAGGTATTCGCGCACCGGCGCGTCCTTGCCGGACAGCGGGCGCAGGCGCGGTTCCCAGTGCGGATTGGGCAGGCAGCGCGCGTCGAACACGAAGTCGGCGTCCAGCGGCAGGCCGCGGCGGTAGGCGAACGAGGTGAACATCAGGGTCAGGCCGTCGGTGGCCTGCGCGTAGTCGGTGGCGATCAGGCGGCGCAGCTGGTGCACGTTCAATTCGCTGGAGTCGATCACCTTCTCGGCGATGGCGATCAGCGGGCGCAGCAGCTTGCGTTCTTCGGCGATCGCGTCGGACAGCGACAGGCCCAGCACCGACAGCGGATGGCGCCGGCGCGTTTCCGAATAGCGCTTGATCAGCACTTCGTCGCGGCAGTCGATAAACACCAGGTGCACCTGCACGCCCGCCGCCGCCAGTTCGGACAGCACGGTGGGCATGCGCAGGAAATCCTCGCCGCGGTTGCGCACGTCGACGCCGACCGCGATGTTCTGCCGGCGCCCGGCGACCGCGCCATGGCTGACCGCGGCGACCAGCTCCGGCAGCAGCGCGGTGGGCAGGTTGTCGACGCAGTAGAACTCCAGGTCTTCCAGCGCGCGCAACGCGACGGTCTTGCCGCCGCCGGACATGCCGGTGAGCACGATCAGGTGGATCGCGTCGGGCTGGTGGATATCGGAGGTCAGGAAAGCATTGCTCATGCGTGTCACCACGGGGGCAGGCGGCGCATCTGGTGGGCCTGCCGGTCGATGAAGGTCTGGGCGGGATCGATGCCCTTGCTTTTCAGCATATGGTTGCGCACCGCCGCTTCCACCAGCACCGCCAGGTTACGGCCGGGCGCGACCGGAATGGTGATCATCGGCACCGCCACCTCGAAGATGTCTCGATGGCCGACGTCGCCGGTGAGGCGGGTGAGGCCGTCGGTGTCCTCGCCCTCGCGCATCGGCTTGAGGTGCACCACCAGGCGCAGGTACTTGGACGGCTTGACGGCGGTGTGGCCGAACATCTCGCGCACGTTGAGCACGCCCAGGCCGCGCACTTCCAGCAGATCCTGCAGCAGTTCGGGGCAGTTGCCGTCGATCACGTCCGGCGCGATCAGGGTGAATTCGGTGGCGTCGTCGGCGACCAGGCGGTGGCCGCGGCTGATCAGTTCCAGCGCCAGCTCGCTCTTGCCCGAGCCCGACTCGCCGGTGATCAGCACGCCGATCGAGAACACTTCGAGGAACACGCCGTGCAGGGTGACTTTCGGCGCCAGCATGCGCGCCAGGTGGTATTGCATCCAGGTCAGCAGCTCGTGGCCGCGCTTGGAGCTGATCCACAGCGGGGTGTTGGTTTCCTCGGCGACTTCGCGCAGGTCCGGCGGGATCGCCTGGTCCTTGGTGACGATCATCGCCACCGGCTGGTAGGCGGCGATCTTGTTGATCGCTTCCCAGCGCTGGCGGGAATCCAGGGCGTCGAGGAAGTTCAGTTCCTCGGTGCCGATGATCTGGATCTTGTTCGGATAGATGACGTTGAGATAGCCGATCAGCGAGGGACGCCGCGTAGCGGTCACCCCGCGTTCGAGCACCCGCGACTCGCCGCGCATGCCGGCGACCCAGCGCAAGGCCATGCGCTCGTGCACGCCATCGTAGAGTTGTCGGGCGGTAAGCCGGTCCAAACCGAATCCTTTGCACCGCGTGATGCCCGGCAGGGGCCGGCGGCGTTGGCGCACATTGTGCCAGTTCGGGCGGATTGGTGCGCCGCAACGGGGCAGCAAAGGCAGGATTCGAGGTGAAGGCCCGCCCCGGCTGGGCGGGGCGGGCCGGCGAGGGTCAGCCGTACTGGCGGTCTTCGCGGACTTCACGCTGGTGCTTGTCGCATACCTTGTCGCGGTGCTTGCGCAGCTGCGCGACCAGTTTGTCGAACATGTTGTCGATCGATACGTACATGTCGGACTCGGTGGCTTCCGCGTGCAGCGACGCGGCGCCGGGGACCTTGAGCGTGCCCTCGCATCGTTGCTGGAGCTTGTCCAGCGAGAGGACCACGGTCAATTCGAGGAGTCTGCTTTCGAGGCGGGTAAGTCGCTCACAGTGGCCGGTCACGCGTTCGCGTAGGGCCTGGGTGATTTCGATCTTCTGGCCGCTGAGCTGGACTTGCATGGTGCGCCTCCTCTGGTACTGCCGCGTGACGCGGCGTGGGTCGATGCGCCGGTGCCGGGTGGTCGCCGACACATCACAGTCATCTCTTGGTATGGGGACGCTTTCCGTCCCGCCAAGTTCCCCGCCCAGGCGCAAAAAGCGCGGCGGACCGTCGCGGGTCAACCGGCCCGCTGGCGCTCGCTGGAGCTGGGAATTCGCATAGCCTCCCGATATTTGGCGACGGTCCGGCGCGCCACCTGGATGCCCTTGCGGTGCAATTCCTCGGCGATGGCCTGGTCGGACAGGGGTTTGCGCGCGTCCTCCGCGTCGATCAGCTTGCGCAGCATGGCCTGGATGGCGGTGGCAGACGCGCTGCCGCCGTCCTCGGTGGACACGCCGCTGGAGAAAAAATGCTTCAGCTCGAAGGTGCCCCGCGGCGTATGGATGTACTTGCGGGTGGTGACGCGGGAAATAGTGGACTCGTGCATGCCCACTTCCTCGGCGACCTCGCGCAGCACCAGCGGGTGCATGGCTTCCGGGCCGTAGTCGAGGAAGGCGCTCTGGCGGCGCACGATCGCCTCGGCCACCTTCAGCAGGGTCTCGGCGCGCGATTCCAGGCTCTTGATCAGCCAGCGCGCCTCCTGCAGCTGGCCGCGCATCCAGCTGGCGTCTTCGCCACGGGCCTGTGCGATCAGGTTGCAGTAGTGCTGGTTGAGGCCCAGCCGCGGCTGGCAGTCCGGGTTGAGGCTGACGCGCCAGCGGCCGCTGTCCTTGCGTGCGTAGACGTCCGGCGCAACGTACTCCACCGGGGTGACGTCGAGCGCGGCGCCGGGGCGCGGGTCGAGGCTGCGGATCAGCATCGCCGCGGCATGCGTTTCCTCGTCGTCGGCGCGCAGGCGGCGCGACAGGCGGGCGATGTCGTTGCGCGCCAGCAGCTCCAGTTCGCCGTCGACGATACGCAGCGCCAGTTCGCGCTGGGGCAGTTGCGGATCGAACTGTTCAAGCTGGACGCGCAGGCAGTCGCGCAGGTCCAGGCTGGCCACGCCGGTGGGGTCGAAGCGCTGCACCTGGCGGCGCACGGCGTCGACTTCCTCGAGCGTGGCCTTCAGGTCGGCCGGGACCGCGGCGGTGACCGATTCCAGCGTCTCGCCCAGGTAACCGTCCGCATTGAGCGCATCGATGATGATCGCGGCGATGGTGCGCTCGCGCAGGCTCAGGTGGGTGAGGTTGAGCTGCCACAGCAGGTGTTCCTGCAGGGTCTCGGGCGCGGCGTTCTGCGGTTCGAAGTGGTCTTCGTCGCCACCGCTGTTGCGGCTGCCATTGCCGCTGCCGCCGGCGGAGAAGTCGATGGGTTCCTCGGCGTTGCCGCCGGACTGGCTCCAGTCGGCCGGTTCGTCGCCGCTGTCGCCGTCGTTGGCCGAGGTGGCGGCCTCGGTGGGGGCGTCGAAGGTGGCGGCCTCGCCGTCTGCTTCGCCGTCGCCTTCGTTGGCGGCGTCTTCGGAGAACTCCAGCAGCGGGTTGCTCTCGGCGATCTGGCGCAACTCCGCTTCCAGCTCCAGCTGCGACAGCTGCAACAGGCGGATCGCCTGCTGCAATTGTGGCGTCAGGGTGAGCTGTTGGTTAAGGCGAAACTGCAGTCCGGGTTTCATGCCACTGTTTTGAATGGGCCCAAAGGCTTGGATGAGCTTCGGATCATCCTAACCCCCAAGGGGCAGGAGCGGCCAGAGGTTGCCGCTGATCCTGGTGTAGGCCGAATGGCTGAATGTGACGGCGCGCGCAGGTCGCGCCATCAGGGAAGGCTTACAGCCTGAACTCGCGGCCGAGATAGACCTCGCGCACTTTCTCGTCGGCCAGGATGTGGGCCGGCGTGCCACGCGAGAGCACTTCGCCATCGTTGAGGATGTAGGCGCGATCGCAGATGCCCAGCGTCTCACGTACGTTGTGATCGGTGATCAGCACGCCGATGCCGCGTTCCTTCAGGTGCCGCACGATGCGCTGGATCTCGCCCACCGAAATCGGGTCGACGCCGGCGAAGGGTTCGTCCAGCAGCATGTAGCGCGGCTCAGCGGCCAGCGCGCGGGCGATCTCCACGCGGCGGCGCTCGCCACCGGACAGGCTGATGCCGCGCTGGTCGGCGATGTGGGCGATCTTCAGCTCGTCGAGCAGGCTTTCCAGCTCGGTGGCGCGCTGCTTGGCGCCGAGGTTCTCGCGCAGCTCCAGCACGGCCATGATGTTGTCGGCCACGCTGAGCCGGCGGAACACCGAAGGTTCCTGCGGCAGGTAGCCGATGCCCAGCTTGGCGCGCGCATGCATGGGCAGGCCGGTGATGTCGTACTTGTCCAGCTTGATGGTGCCGGCGTCGGCCTCGATCAGGCCCACCACCATATAGAAGCAGGTGGTCTTGCCGGCGCCATTGGGACCGAGCAGGCCCACCACCTCGCCCTCGCGGATGGAAAAGGCGAAGTCGCGCACCACCTGGCGCGCGCGGAAGCGTTTCTGCAGGCCTTCGGCGGACAGCATCGATTACTTACTCGCGGCCGAAGTCGCCGTTGCCGGCTTGGCGGCCGAACTGGCCTCGGCCGGCTTGGCGGCGGGTGCCGCGGCGGCAGGCTTCGGCTTGGGCAGGAAGGTGCCGTGCACCAGGCTGTCGCCGCCGGACTCGCCGGTGATCAGGCTGGTGTTGGTGTTGTAGGTGATCTTGTCGCCGTGGAATTCGCCGCGGCCCTGCTGGGTCACCTTGGCGTTGACGGTGAGCACGGCGATGCCGTTGATGTTGTCGTAGTCGAGCTGGGCGGCGTCACCCTGCATCAGGTTGTTGTTCTCGTCCAGCTGTTGGATGTGCGCCGGATTGCCGGTGACCACCACGCGCGAGATCTGGGTGTCCTTGTCCAGGTACACCTTGGCTTCGGCGCCGGTGATCAGCAGCGTGCCCTGGGTCAGCTTCACGTTGCCGGTCAGCGTGGTGATGCTGTTGGGCGCGTTGTACGCATTGGTGGACTTGGCGGTGAAATCCATCGGCTGGCTGCGGTCGTCCTTCTTGGCGAAGGCGACCGCCGGCAGCAAGGCGACGGCGGCCAGCGCGAGTAGGCCGGCCGCGAGCAGGCCACCCTTCAATTCAGGACTTCCGTTTGCGCGGCGGGAACGAGCCGTGGCTGTCATCGAGCAGCTCCAGGTGATTGTCAGTGAGGTTGGCACGCATGCCGACGCCGCTCATTCTAGTGGCGCCTTGGGTCAACTGTGCCGGCTCGGCCGTTTCCATGCGGTTCTCCTTCGGCCACGCGGTGACCTCGGAGGTGTGCAGCTCGGCCTGCGGCGTGTCGCCGTAGGCGGGACGATGCATGTAGACCGGCCCCTGCAGCTTCAGCAGGGAGCCGCTCTTGTCCACCCAGCCGTAGCGGGATTCGCCCAGCCAGTCGGGCACGCCCGGCTGCTTGGCGGGGAGCTCGAACTTGGGCGAGTCCAGGTAGAGGGAGTCATCGCCTTCGCGCCGGTCCAGCCGTGGGCCGGTGACGCGGAAGCTCGGGTGGCCGTCCTCGCCGTACACAGAGCCCTTGAAGTCGGCCAGCGTGTAGCCGGAGCGGGGCGGGCCGATGAAATCGTTGGGCTTGGGCGCTGGCCCCAGCCACCACAGCAGCAGCTGGCTGAGCACGGCGCCGCCGCCGATCAGGACGATCGCGACCGTCAGCCGACGGTCGCGCAGGTAGTCGCGCAGATTCACTGCCAGCGCCCCCGTTCCTGCTCGGCCTTGCCCTGCGCCAGCAGGATCAGGTCGCACACTTCACGCGCCGCGCCCAGGCCGCCGCTCTTGCTGGTACGCCAGTGCGCCTGCTCGGCCACCCACGGATGGGCATTGGCCACGGCCACCGCCAGGCCGACCTGGCGCATCGGGGCCAGGTCCGGCAGGTCGTCGCCGACAAAGGCGGCCTGGTCGGCTTCCAGACCGAGCGCGGCCAGCAGTTCGCGCAGGCAGGCCAGCTTGTCGCGCTGGCCCTGGTAGACGTGGGCGATGTTCAGCTCCTCGGCGCGCAGCGCGACCGGGTGGCTGATGCGCGCGGTGATCAGGGCCACCTGCACGCCATGCGTCTGCAGCAGCTTCAGCCCCAGCCCGTCGTGCACGTGGAACACCTTGGTCTCGCGGCCGTCCTCGCCGTACCAGAGGCGGCCGTCGGTCAGGGTGCCATCGACGTCGAAGACCGCGAGCCGGATCCTGGCGGCGCGGGCGAGCAGTTCGGCGGGCAGATGGTCGAGATAATGGGCCACGGGGAAGTCTGGTCAGGGGCTCGGGATAACGGTCGGGCTATCGGCCCGGCCGGCAGAACGCATGAGGCGGCGAAAGGTTGTCCGGCGGCGCGGCAGGCCGCGCCAGTCCGTCATCGCGCCGCGCGCATCACATCGCGCGCATCACACCACGCGCGCGCGGAGCAGATCATGAATGTTCAGCGCGCCGACCACCCGATGCCGCTCGTCCACCACCAGCAAGGCGTGGATCTGGTGCTTCTCCATCACCTGCGCCGCCTCGATCGCCAGCTTGTCGGCGCCGATGGTCTTGGGGCCGCGGGTCATCAGTTCGGCCACGGTGGCGCCGCGCAGGTCCACGCCTTCGTCGTCGAGGGCGCGGCGCAGGTCGCCGTCGGTGAACACGCCGAGCAGGCGGCGCTCGGCATCGACCACGGCGGTCATGCCCAGGTGCTTGCGGGTCATTTCCATCAGCGCGGCGGTGAGCGAGGCGTCCGGCGCCACCGTCGGAATGCCGTCGCCGGTATGCATCACATCGCTGATGTGCAGCAGCAGGCGGCGCCCCAGGGTGCCGGCCGGATGCGAGCGGGCGAAATCCTCGGAGGTGAAGCCGCGCGCTTCCAGCAGGGCGATGGCCAGCGCGTCGCCCATGACCAGGGCGGCGGTGGTGCTGGCGGTCGGGGCCAGGCCGAGCGGGCAGGCCTCGGCCGAGATGCTGGCGTCCAGGTGCACGTCGGCCTGTTCGGCCAGGGAGGAGCGCTCGTTGCCGGTGATGGCGATCAGCGGGATGCCCTGGCGCTTGAGCACCGGCAGGATGAACAGCACTTCGTCCGTTTCGCCGGAGTTGGACAGGGCCAGCACGATGTCCTGCGGCAGGATCATGCCGAGGTCGCCATGGCTGGCCTCGCCCGGATGCACGAAGAACGCCGGCGTGCCGGTGGAGGCGAGCGTGGCGGCGATCTTGCGGCCGACATGGCCGGACTTGCCCATGCCGGTAACTACCACGCGCCCGGCGCAACCGAGGATCCGGCGGCAGGCTTCCACGAAGCTGGGGCCGATGCGCGATTCCAGTGCGCGGATCGAAGCCGCCTCGGTGGCGATCACCGTGCGGGCGCTGCGCACCAGGGCGTCGGCGTCGAGCAGGGCGGGCTTGGCGGGCGGGGCGAGATGGACGTTCATGCGTTCTCGGGTGGCGTGCCGGGCGGCGGTGGGGCCGCTGGCGGCGGGCGGGTTCAGCCGTGGCTTCCCGTTCGATTCAAAGGCTTGGCTGCGGCGAAGCGGCTCCGGCGGACGGCGCGTCGTTTCTGTGACAGCGGATTTCCATTACCATGGCATATTCGCATTTTATCGTCACGGTCGGCGCCGATGTGGTCCTGATGCAAGGATTCCCACGAGCTGAGGCGCTAGTGACCCCGACTGGATTCCCGATGGACGCTGCCACCATACAGGCAATGATCGAACAAGGCCTGCCCGGTGCGCAGGCGCAGGTTTCCGGCGACGACGGCGTGCATTTCGAGGCGCAGGTGGTGGCGGCGCAGTTCGCCGGCAAGCTGCCGCTGGCGCGTCACCGGCTGGTCTACAGCACGTTGGGCGAACTGATGGGCGGCGCGATCCACGCGCTGGCGCTGAAGACCCTGACCCCCGAGGAAGCCGCGGCGCGCCGTTGACGGCCGTCGCCCGGTTCCACGAACACCCCCAAGGACAAGAATGGCCAAGATCCTGATCAGCGGCGGCGTGCCGCTCAACGGCGAGGTCGGCATTTCCGGCGCCAAGAACGCGGTGCTGCCGATCCTCGCTTCCTGCCTGCTCGCCGACGAGCCGGTGACCATCAGCAACGTGCCGCACCTGCACGACGTCACCACCTTCATCGAGCTGCTCGGCCAGATGGGCGTGCAGCTGGTGCTGGACGACCGCATGAAGATGCACGTCGATCCGCGCTCCACCGACCGCCACGTGGCGCCGTACGACCTGGTGCGCACCATGCGCGCCTCGATCCTGGTGCTGGGCCCGCTGGTGGCGCGCTTCGGCCAGGCCGAGGTCTCGCTGCCCGGCGGCTGCGCGATCGGTTCGCGCCCGGTGGACCAGCACATCCGCGGCCTGCAGGCGCTGGGCGCCGAGGTCAGCGTGGAGAACGGCTTCATCAAGGCCAAGGCCAGCCGCCTGAAGGGCGCGCGCATCGTGATGGACATGGTCACCGTCACCGGCACCGAGAACATCATGATGGCCGCCGCGCTCGCGCAGGGCACCAGCATCATCGAGAACGCGGCGCAGGAACCCGAAGTGGTCGACCTGGCCAACTGCCTGATCGCCATGGGCGCGCAGATCGAAGGCGCCGGCACCTCCACTCTCACCATCCACGGCGTCGAGCGCCTGCACGGCGCGCAGTACGAAGTGCTGCCGGACCGCATCGAGACCGGCACCTTCCTGGTCGGCGCGGCGATGACCGGCGGCAAGGTGCGTGCCCGCAACGCGCGCGCCAACACGCTGGACGCGGTGCTGGCCAAGCTCGAGGAAGCCGGCGCGCACATCAATACCGGCCCGGACTGGATCGAGCTGGACATGCAGGGCCGCCGTCCGAAGGCGGTGAACATCACCACCGCGCCGTACCCGGCGTTCCCCACCGACATGCAGGCGCAGTTTACCGCGCTCAACTGCGTGGCCGAGGGCGTGGGCGTGATCACCGAGACGGTGTTCGAGAACCGCTTCATGCATGCGCACGAGCTGCAGCGCCTGGGCGCGGACATCCGCCTGGAAGGCAATACCGCGATCATCAAGGGCGTGGACAAGATGAGCGGCGCGCCGATCATGGCTACCGACCTGCGCGCTTCCGCCTGCCTAGTGCTGGCCGGCCTGGTGGCGGACGGCGATACCACGGTGGACCGCGTGTATCACATCGATCGCGGCTACGAGAACATCGAGGAAAAGCTCGGCGTGCTCGGCGCGAAGATCCGTCGCCTGCCGTCCTGAGCGAACGAAAAAAGCCGGCGTCGTCGCCGGCTTTTTTTAAGAAGGGAGTGCGCTGTCCGCGCGCTCCCTTTTTCGTTTCAGCGGCCGGCCTTGTAGCTCACCAGCTGCAGGGTGAGGTTGCCGCCGTCGCTCTGGGTCAGTTTCACCGGCACCAGGTATTTCTGCGGCACGTACCACGCGCTGAAGCTCTGGTCCTTGTCGGTGCGCTCCACGCGCTGCGCCTTGAAGCTGCCGGCCGGCACTTTCACGTCATCGTTGCCGGCGACCTTGAACTGCTGGTTCTCGACGTTGCGCTTCACCGCCACCGGCAAGGTCACTGCCTGCTTGCCGTCATGCAGCGCCAGGCCGATGGCGTAAGGCGCGGTGTTGCGGTCGACCAGGCCCGGCGCGGCGGCGTAGGTTTCGGCGCCCTTGCCGTCGTCGACGCTCACCTGCCTGGCGTTCCAGTCGACGCGGGTGGTGCGCTGCTTGCTCTTGATCGCCGCGTTCATGCGGTAGTCGTAGCTCACCGTTTCCGGTGCGCCGTTGTTCCAGCGGAAGTGCGTGGTCTCGCTGGAGCTGGCGCCCAGCGCCGCGGCGATGCCGCCGGTGCCGCGCGTCTGGTTGCTGAATTCCCATTCGCTGCCGGCGGACTTCAGGCTGATCACGGCCTCGCCGATCACCTGGTCGCCCTGCAGCACCTGGTAGGTGGCGGTGAACGGCGCGGGTGTCGTCGCGGCGAATGCGGCGGTGGCGGAGAGGGCCAGCGCGAGGCCGGCGAAGAACTTGCGGGGGAGGGTCAGATTGGCCATGGCGGGGCAGTCTACGCTCGCTGGCTGAACGCCTCGTTTTAGCGCGCGAGTTCTTCGCCGTGCAGTTCCAGCGGAGCGGACAGGCGCTCGCCATCCAGCGCCACGCCATCCGGCGCCGCATAAGCCAACCGGCCCGCCGCAATCAAGCGCACCACCGCCGGCAGCAGCCGATGCTCATAAGCGAGCAGCCGCTGCGCGAGCAGGTCTTCATCGTCGCCCGCCTGCACGCCGATCCGTGCTTGCGCAATCACCGGCCCGCCATCCAGCTCCGCGGTGACGTAATGCACGCTGGCGCCGTGCTCCAGATCGCCGGCTTCCAGCGCGCGGCGATGCGTATGCAGGCCGCGGTACTTCGGCAGCAGCGAAGGATGGATATTGATCATGCGTCCCACCCAAGGGTGCAGCGCCTCGCCGTCGAGGATGCGCATGTAGCCGGCCAGCACCAGCAGGTCGGCGCCCGTGGCTTCGATCCGCGCGAACAGGTCCAGGTCGAAAGCGCGGCGCGACGGATAGGCCTTCGGGTTCAACACCAGGCGCGCAATGCCCGCCGACTCCGCCAGTTCCAGCGCGCCGGCCTGCGCCTTGTCGCTGCCGACCAGTACGAACTCCACCGGCAAGCTGCCCGCGTCGCGCGCGGCGATCAGGGCCTGCAGGTTGCTGCCGCGCCCGGAAGCGAGGACGGCGATGCGAAGAGGAGAGGACATGCGCGGGGCCGGGCGTTCGGGCCGCGCGATCGCAAGGGATCGGCGCGGCGATGGAAGAGAAAAAAAGCGAACCGGCTCAGCCGATCTGCACGCGCTCGTCGCCCTGCGCGGCGACCACTTCGCCGATCACCGAGCTGGCCAGGCCATGCTTGTGCAGCAGCGCCGACGCAGCCGCCACGGCATCGCGCGGCAGGATCACGGTAAAGCCGACGCCGCAGTTGAAGGTGCGCCACATTTCCTCGCGCGCCACCTTGCCTTCGCGCATCAGCCAGTCGAACACCGGCGGCAGCACGATGGCGGACGCCTCGAGCGAAACGCCAAGACCTTCCGGCACCACGCGGATGATGTTTTCCTTCAGGCCGCCACCGGTGATGTGGGCCATGCCGTGCACCGGGGCGGATTGCAGCAGCTCCAGCATGGGCTTCACGTAGATCGTGGTCGGCGCCATCAGCGCATCGGCCAGCGTCACGCCGCCGAGGTCCAGCTCCAGCGGGCTGCCGGCGCGCTCGACGATCTTGCGGATCAGCGAATAGCCGTTGGAATGCGGGCCGGAAGAGGCCACGCCCAGGATCACGTCGCCGGCCACGATGGCCTCGCCGCTCATCAGCGCGGACTTCTCCACCGCGCCGACGGTGAACCCGGCCAGGTCGTATTCGCCCGGCGGGTACATGTCCGGCATCTCGGCGGTCTCGCCGCCGATCAGCGCGCAGCCCGCCAGCTCGCAACCCTTGGCGATGCCGCCGACCACGGCGACCGTGGTATCGACGTCCAGCTTGCCGGTGGCGAAATAGTCCAGGAAGAACAGCGGCTCGGCACCTTGCACCAGCACGTCGTTGACGCACATGCCGACCAGGTCGATGCCGATGGTGTCGTGGCGGCCCAGCTGCTGGGCCAGCTTGAGCTTGGTGCCGACGCCGTCGGTGCCGGATACCAGCACCGGCTCCTTGTAGCGCCCGGCCAGGTCGAACAGGCCGCCGAAGCCGCCCAGGCCGCCCATCACTTCGGGGCGGAAGGTGCGCTTGACCAGGGGCTTGATGCGTTCGACCACGGCATTGCCCGCGTCGATATCGACACCGGCGGCGCGGTAGGTGAGTGCGTCGGACATGGCAGGAACCGGCGTGGAGAAACGCCCAATGATAGACGCTGGGGGCCGGATTGGGCAGACTGCGGAGCGTTTTCACCGCCTGCCATCCGAGCCTATGCGCCTGTCACGCCTGCTGTTCGTCGGCCTTCTGCTGGCTCTGCTGATCCCTGCGGCGCATGCCCAGGGCCAGGTTTCGCCGTACACCGTCACCGTGCCGGTCACCGACACCAGCGAGGCCAAGCGCGACGAGGCCTTCGGCGTGGCGCTCAGCCAGGTGCTGGCGCGCACCGCCGGCGGGCAGGACCTGCGCGGCAAGCCCGGCTACGACGACACCCTGAAATCGGCCTCCGGCATCGTGCAGCAGTACCAGTACCAGCGCGCCGCCGGCGGGCTGGCGCTGCAGGTCAGCTTCGACTCCGGCGCGGTGCAGCGGGCGGTGTCGCAGATGGGCGTGGCCGGTACCACCGGCAAGCCGCCGGTGCTGCTGCTGGTGCGCGACGCCAGCGGCAACGTGATGGACAAGGACGCGCTCGCCCCGCTGTCCCAGGCCGTGGCCCAGCGCGGCTACAACGTGGTGCTGGCCGATCCGGGCAAGACCACCGACGGCCCGGCGGTAGCCACCGCGGAACCCGAACAGATCTTCGGCCTGGCCCGCCAGTACAAGACCGGCCTGGTCCTGCTCGGCCAGCTGCGCGCCGACGGCGCGGACTGGAACCTGGTCTCCGGCGGCCCGCAGCAGAAGTGGAACAGCACCGGCGCACCCACCCAGCAGACCCTGATCGACGCCGGCAATGCGCTGTCCGACCGGCTGGGCAAGCAGCTCAACGTGATCGGCTCCGGCAACATCGCCGGCAAGCTGTGGGTGAGCGGGGTCGCTTCCGCGCTGGATTACGCCAACCTGCTGGCCACGCTGCGCGCCGACCCGATGGTGCGCGAGGTGGTCACCCTGAGCGCGCAGAACGACGGCCTGCTGTTCGCGGTCAAGACCGGCCTGCCGCTCAACGTGATGGCCGGCAACCTCACCGCCGGCGGCCGCCTGCTCGAGGGCGACGCCCACAGCGGCGCCGACGCCAGCCTGCGCTGGGTGCACTGAGTCCACGGCGGCGCGGGGCGCGGCGATGCATAGCGAGCCGCGCTCACCCTGGCGCCACCTGCCCAACGCCATCACGCTGCTGCGTGTCCTGCTGGTCCCGCCGGTCGGCTGGGCCATCCTGGCGCGCGAGCCGCGGCTGGCGCTCGGCCTGATCGCGCTGGCCGGCTTTACCGACGGCCTGGATGGTTTCCTGGCGCGGCGCTTTGGCTGGCAAAGCCGGCTTGGCGGCATCCTCGATGCGGCGGCGGACAAGCTGCTGCTGGTGACATGCTTCGTGCTGCTGGCCGTGGTCGGGCTCGCCCCTTGGTGGCTGGCGGCCCTGGTGTGCGGGCGCGATGCGGTGATCGCCGTCGGTGCGCTGGCCTGGCGCCTGTTGATCGGCCCGCTGCGGCCCGAGCCCAGCCTGGTCTCCAAGGCCTGCACCCTGCTGCAGATTCTGTACCTGCTGGGGATCCTGGCCGCCGAGGTGGGCTGGCCGCTGCCGTCGATGCTCGCGCTCGCCTGGCTGGTGGCCGCGCTGTGCCTGGCCAGCGGCGCGGACTACGTCTGGCGCTGGTCGCGCCGGGCCCGGGCGGCGCTGCGCTGACAGCGCAGCGCGCATCAGTCAAACTGGCGCCCGAGGCCATGCCGCCCGGCAAGCCGCCCTCGCCACCTCCCACGACGAGCCGCGACGAATGACCCAAGACATTTACCGCCGCTGGCAGCTGCTGGCGATCACCGCAGTGATTCTCTACCTGCTCTGGCTGCTGGCGCCGGTGCTGATGCCGTTCGCGGTGGCCGGCATGTTCGCCTACCTGGGCGACCCGCTGGCCGACCGGCTGGAACGCCTGGGGATGGGCCGCACCGTAGCGGTGAGCGTGGTGTTCTTCGTGCTGCTGCTGGTGACGGTGGGCGCGCTGCTGCTGCTGATCCCGCTGATCTCGCGCCAGGTCGAGAACCTGGTGGAGAGCCTGCCGCACTACGTCGACTGGATCCGCAACACCGCGCTGCCCTGGCTGCAGACCAAGCTGCGGCTGGATCCGAACGCGTTCGACACCGACCGCCTGATCGCGGAGATCAAGGACCATCTGGGCTCGCTCGGCAGCGTGGTGTCCACCGTGCTGGGCAAGGTCACCCGCTCGGGCCTGGGCGTGATCGCCTGGATGACCAACCTGGTGCTGATCCCGGTGGTGGCGTTCTACCTGCTGCGCGACTGGGACCGGCTGGTGGCCTGGGTCGACAACATGCTGCCGCGCTCGATCGAGCCGACCATCGCGCACCTGGCGCGCGAGGCCGACCTGGTGCTGGGCGCCTTCGTGCGCGGCCAGCTGCTGGTGATGCTGGCGCTGGGCGTGTTCTACGGTGCGGGGCTGTCGATCCTGGGGCTGTCGGTGGGGCCGCTGATCGGCATGGTCGCCGGCCTGCTCAGCTTCGTGCCGTACCTGGGCTTCATCGTCGGCTTCGGCGCGGCGCTGATCGCGGCGCTGGTGCAGTACGGCGACGTGACCCACCTGGCGCTGGTGGTGGTCGTGTTCGTGGTCGGCCAGCTGCTGGAAGGCTATGTGCTGGTGCCGCGCCTGGTCGGCGAGAAGATCGGCCTGCATCCGGTGGCGGTGATCTTCGCGGTGCTGGCCGGCGGTTATCTGTTCGGCTTCCTCGGCATCCTGCTGGCGCTGCCGGCGGCCTCGGTCATCCTGGTGGTGCTGCGCTATCTCAGCCAGCGATACCGGCATAGCGGACTCTATACCGAGGAAGGGCGGCAGGACCCGGTGATCGCGGAGATGGAAGTGGTGGTGGAGCAGGGCGAGGACGGTATCGAGGTGGACGTGAAAGAACATCCCCGGAAGGATCGGGACGACCGGCACTCATGATTCCGCAGTTGCCCGTGCCTCAATTACCGCTGGCGCTGCGCTGGCCGCGGCGCCAGCGCTTCGAGCATTTCCATGACGGTTCCAACGCAGCCACGGTCGCCGCGGTACGCGAGCTGGCCGCGACTCCAAGCACGCCTTGGCTGTACCTCAGCGGCCCCGCCGGCAGCGGCAAAAGCCACCTGCTGATGGCCGCCTGCCAGGCCGCCAGCGAAGCCGGCCGCACCGTGCAGTACCTGCCGCTGGGCGCACTCGGCCAGCGCGCCGCGGCGATCCGCGGCGTCGCCGGCAGCGAGCTGCTGGCGCTGGACGACCTGGGCGCCATCGCCGGCGACCGCGAGGCCGAGCACGCGTTGTTCGACGTCTATAACCAGGCCCGCGCCGAAGGGCTAGCCATGCTGTTCGCCGCCGAGGCGATTCCGGCCCAGCTGGGCCTGGGCCTGCCGGACCTGCGCTCGCGCCTGGGCGCCTGCCAGCAGGCGGTGCTGAAGCCTTTGGATGACGCGGAGCGCCGCGTGGTGCTGAAGGGCCAGGCCGCCGGCCGCGGCATCGAGCTGGACGACAGCGTGCTGGACTGGCTGTTCGCCCGCTACGTACGTGACCTGGGTGCGCTGCTCGACCTGCTGGACAGGCTGGACCAGGCCTCGCTCGCCGCCCAGCGGCGCATCACGGTGCCGTTCCTGCGTGGCTTCCTCAAGGACCAGGGCTGACTTAAGGCGATCAACGCAGGTTGGGGTGAGCCATAGGCGAACCCCAACAAAGTGATACGTATGGATGCGGCGATGTTGGGGTTCGCCGGTGGCTCACCCCAACCTACGCCTTGAGCAGCCCCGGCGTCGCCTGCGCACCGATGATCTGGGTCATCGCCTGCACCACGTGCAGGTTGCCGGCGATGATGTTGCCGCTGGCCGGGAAGCCGTCGCGGCCGGCGAAATCGCCGCAGCGGCCGCCCGCTTCGCGCACCAGCAGCACGCCGGCAGCCATGTCCCACGGCTTCAGGCCGATCTCGAAATAGCCGTCGTAGCGGCCCGCGGCCACGTAGGCCAGGTCCAGCGCGGCCGAGCCGGAGCGGCGGATGTCCTCGGCCTGGCCCAGCAGCACGCGCGTCATGTTGAGCTGCGTTTCCAGGTGCTGGCGCTGGCGGTACGGATAACCGGTGCCGATCATCGCGCCGCCCAGGTCCTCGCGGCGGCTGACGCGGATGCGGCGGTCGTTGAGGTAGGCGCCATCGCCCTTGCTGGTGGTGAACAGCTCGCCGCGCAGCGGATCGAACACCACGCCGTAGATCGGCTCGCCCTTTTCAAGCAGGGCGATGGACACGGAGAAATGCGGGATGCCGCGCAGGTAGTTGTGGGTGCCGTCGAGCGGGTCGATCACCCAGGTCAGCGGGCCCTTGCCGATCTGGCCGCTTTCCTCGGCGAGGATGGCGTGGCTCGGATAGGCGCGGCGCAGCTCCTTGACGATCTCGGCTTCGGCCAGGCGGTCGACTTCCGAGGCGAAGTCCATGCGTTGTTTTTCGACGATATTGAGACCGTCGATGCGGTTCATATAGCGCAGGATCACGTTTCCAGCGGCGCGAGCGGCGCGCACCGCGACGTTGACGGCGGGTCTGGGCATGGCTTCGACTTTTCAAAAGAACGGGGAGCGGCCGCGAAGTCTAGCAGGGCGGCGAGACGGGAGCCAGGGAATGGAGCCAGGGAGTGGAACGAGTGAATGCAGCCGCGGCGCGGCCCCGGACGCCGGTTCCCGCTATCCTTGCGCCCCCTTCGTCACCCGCCATGCCACAGCTCATGACCGATCTGGCCTCCCTCGTCCGCTTCGTCCTGGTGCGCACCTCGCACCCGGGGAACATCGGCAGCTCGGCGCGGGCCATGCGCACCATGGGCTTCAACCGGATGACCCTGGTCGCCCCGCACCGCTTCCCGCACGCGGAGGCCTCGGCGCTGGCGGCCGGCGCGGACGAGGTACTGGCCGAAGCGGGCGTGCACGACGGCCTGGTCGACGGCCTGGCCGGCTGCAGCCTGGCGCTGGGCTTGTCGGCGCGGCGGCGCGGCGTGGACCTGGAAGAGCTGTCCCCGCGCGAGGCTGCCTTGCGCGTGCTCGCCGCCGCCGGCCGCGGCGAGCAGGTGGCGCTGGTGTTCGGCAACGAGCGCACGGGTCTGGAGAACGAGGAGCTGGCGCGCTGCCACGCGATGGTGCGCATTCCCAGCGTGGACGATTTCAGCTCGTTGAATCTCTCGCAGGCGGTGCAGGTGATGGCCTACGAGCTGCGCGTGGCCCTGCTCGGCGGCGAGGTGCCGGCGGCGCCGGTGCGCGACGATGCCGAACCGCCGGCCGATGCGGCGCGCATGGAACGCTTCTACGACCACCTGTCGGAGCTGCTGGACGAGATCGATTTCCACAAGGGCCGCGCGCCGACCACGATCATGCTCAGGCTGCGCAAGCTGTTTCAGCGCGCGCAGATGGACGAGCGCGAGCTGCGCATCCTGCACGGCATCTTCGCCGACGCGCAGCGCATGGCGCGCATCGCGCGCGCAAAGGACTAAGCCGGGCTACTGCTCGTCGTCGGCCGGGTCATGGCGCCGCGCCGGGGTGATCAGCAGCTTGTCGATGCGCGCGCCGTCGAGGTCGACCACCTCGAAGCGGATGCCCTGCCAGGCGAACACTTCGCCGGTCTGCGGGATATGGCCGAGCACGGCCATCACCATGCCCGCGGCGGTGCGGTATTCGTGTTCCTGCTCGCCGGGCAGGCGGTCCACGTGCAGCAGTTCGCGCAGGTCGTCGATGGGGATTGAGCCGTCGACCAGCCAGCTGCCGTCCTCGCGCGGCACGATCGGCGCGGCTTCATCGCCGCCCTGGCTGCCGCGCTGGCTGGCGCCGACCACCGCCGAGAGCAGGTCGTTGAGCGTGACCAGGCCTTCGATATCGCCGTACTCGTCGACCACCAGGGCGAGCTGGGTCTCGGCGTCGCGGAATTCCTCCAGCAGGTCCAGCGCGCGCGCCGTGGCGGGCACGAACAGCGGCTTGGCCATGCGGCCGAACAGGTCCGGCGAGCCGTGGCGGAAATTGCGCAGCAGATGCTTCACCTCGACCACGCCGACCACATCGCTTTCGTCGCCGCGGTAGACCGGGTAGCGCGAGTAGGGCGTATCGCGCAGCACGTCGTCGTTCTCTTCCGTGGCGGCGGCGACGTCCAGCCAGGCGATGCGGGTGCGCGGGGTCATCACGCTGTCCACCGTACGGTCGCCCAGGCGCAGCACACGGTTGACCATGTTGTGCTCGTCCGCGTCCAGCACGCCCTGTTCGGCGCTTTCGGCCACCAGCAGGCGGATTTCCTCTTCGGTCACCGCATCGCGGCTGCGCTGGGTCACGCGCAGCAGGCGCAGCAGCAGGGTGCTGCACAGGTTCAGCAGCCACACGAACGGCGCGGTGATGCGCGACAGCACCAGCATCGGCATGGCCACGTAGCTGGAGACCTTCTCCGGCGCCGACAGCGCCAGGCGCTTGGGCACCAGTTCGCCGATCACGATCTGGATAAAGGAGATCAGGCCGAAGCCCAGCACCAGGCCGATCACCTTGGCGTAGGGCTCCAGCCAGGTGGCCCGGCCGCCGTGCAGGGCCTCGGCGATATGGTCGCCCAGCGCGTCGCCGGCGATGGCGCCGGTGATCAGGATCACCAGGGTCATGCCCACCTGCACGGTGGACAGGAAATGCTCGGGGGCCTCGGCGTGGCGCAGCGCCACCCGCGCGCGCCGGCTGGTCTTGGCCATTTGCTTGAGGCGGCTCCTGCGGGAGGCGACCAGGGCCATTTCCGAGAGGGCGAAAAAGCCGTTGAACAGCGCGAGCACGAAGACGGTCGCGATCTCGGTCAGCATCGGCGGGAGGCGGTAGCGGGTCGGGGCATGCCGGGCAGTGTAAGGCCTACGGGGGCGGGGCCGGCAGCGGGGGCGTGCTGCCGGGGCTCCGGGCTGTCCTGTAACATATCCGTCAAATTCCCTTTTTTCCCATTGACTTCCAGGCACTCCGCGCATGTTTTCACTGCAGACGATCTTCGGCAAAGGCGACAAGTTCTACGGCCTGCTCGAACAAAGCGCGGAGGCGGCCCGGGAGAGCGCCCACGCCCTGCATGAACTGGTCACCCATACCGACCGCGCGCCGGTGATGGCCGCCTTCGCCTCGGCGCGGGCGCGCGAGAAGGCGCTGGCCGCGCAGATCAGCGAGGAACTGGTCAACACCTTCGTCACCGCGCTGGACCGCGAGGACATCGAGGCGCTGAACTCGGCGCTGTACAAGATCCCCAAGACGGTGGAGAAGTTCGCCGAGCGCTACGAGATCGTCGCCTCGCGCCTGGCCGACGTGGATTTCGCCCAGCGCGCCCAGGTACTGGAGCAGGCCAGCGGGGTGGTCTCGGACATGATCGGCGAGCTGCGCCGCGGCCTGCGCATCGACCCGGTGAAGAAGCTGCAGGACCGCCTGCAGACGCTGGAATCCGAAGGCGACCGCATGCTGCTGGCGCCGTACCGCACGCTGTACGTGGAAGGCAACGACGCGATGCGCGCGATGCTGGCCAAGGACCTGTTCGAGCTGATCGAGAAGGCCATCGACAAGTGCCGCGACGTCGGCAACATCGTGTACTCCATCGTGCTCAAGAACTCCTGAGGCGCCCGCGATGAGCATGGTTCTCGCGGTGGTGCTGATCGCCCTGGTCTTCACCTACATCAACGGTTTCCACGACACCGCCAACTCCATCGCCACGGTGGTGGCGACCAAGGTGCTGAGCCCGGGCCAGGCGGTGATCCTGGCCGCCATCACCAACCTGATCGGCGCGCTGTGGGGCACCGCGGTGGCCAAGACGATTGCCGCCGGCCTGATCGACACCCACGTGGTGGCGGCCGGTTCGCAGCTGCTGATCTGCGCGCTCAGCGCGGCCACGGTGTGGAACCTGTTCACCTGGTGGCTGGGCCTGCCGTCCAGCTCCAGCCACGCCCTGGTCGGCGCGCTGGTGGGCGCGGCGATCGCCGCTTCGGGCGACAACTTCGCCTCGATCATCTGGTCGCAAGGCGGCGCCCACTGGTGGCAGGGCAAAGGCGTGATTCCCAAGGTGGTGGTGCCGATGGTGGTGTCGCCGCTGCTCGGCTTCGTCATGGGTTTCCTGCTGATGGGCGCGCTGTATGCGCTGCTGGGCTGGTTCTCCAGCCGCCAGGGTTTCCTGCGCCGCTTCGGCCGTACCCCGTTCGTCAACAGCTTCTTCGGCAAGGCGCAGATCGTCTCGGCCAGCGCCATGGGCCTGGCCCACGGCATGAACGACGCGCAGAAGAGCATGGGCATCATCGCCCTGGCCCTGGCCGGCGCCACCACGGCCGGGCAGTTCGACGGCCTGCCGTCGTGGCTGGGTTTCCTGCGCATCCATGGTTCGGCCGATGGCGGTTTCGACGTGCCGGCGTGGGTGGCGGTGGTGTGTGCGCTGACCATGGCCAGCGGTACCGCCGGCGGCGGCTGGCGCATCATCAAGACGCTGGGCCACAAGATGGTGAAGCTGCATCCGATCAACGGTTTCGCCGCCGAGGGCAGCTCGGCCGCGGTGATCCTCACCGCCTCGGCCTTCGGCGTGCCGGTGTCGACCACCCACAACGTGTCGGCCTCGATCATGGGCGTCGGCGCGGCCAAGCGCTGGAACGCGATCCGCTGGTCGGTGGTGGAACGGATGGTGTGGGCCTGGATCCTCACTCTGCCGGTCACCGCCTTGCTGGCCTATGGCGGGGTGCGGCTGGCGCAGGCGCTGCTTTGAGTCAGCTGCTTTAAGTCAGAAATCGTCGCCGCCGTCGGCGACGACCTGCTCCAGTTCGTCGCCGAGCGCACCCAGCTCGTGGATCACCCCCTGCAGCTCGTCGATCGAGAGCAGCTCGTAGGGCCGGTTCTCGCACAGGTGCAGGAACGGCGAGCCGTCCAGGTCGGCCACCGCGAGGAAGCCCACGCGCTGCTCCCAGTTGAAGCGCAGGCAGCGCCGCGCGTCCGCGCCGGCGAACGGGCCGATCGGGGTGGAAATGCGCAGGAAGCGCCGTCCGGCCTCGTCCTCCAGTTCCGCCAGGTAGATGCCCTGGTGCCGGCCCTGCGGCAGCGGCAAGTCGAAACTGATCAGGTAGGGCCCGTTGTGGCGCAGCCGATGCTGGGCGCCAATCAGGGAACGCACGGCTTCGAAGTGGCGCATGATGCGGCTCCCGGTGGAAGAACGGGTTGGGCTACTCTGCCACGACTTTGTGACTGCGCGCGCTAAGACTTACTGCTATATGCCTTCATGCCGTCTCACCCCGGTCACGCCATGAACGAAGCCCACGCCCGCATTTTCGCGGCCATCGCCGCCATTCCCCCGGGCCGCGTCGCCAGTTATGGCGCCATCGCCGCACGCGCCGGCTTGCCGGGCCGCGCCCGCCTGGTCGGCCGCGCGCTGGGCGAGGTACCTGATGGGATGGAGCTGCCGTGGTTTCGTGTGCTGCGCTCCAGCGGACAGATCGCGTTTGCGCCGGGCAGCCGAGGTTTTCGCGAGCAGTCGCGGCGGTTGCGCGCGGAAGGCGTGGAAGTGAAGAACGGCAAGGTGCCGTTGTCGCGCTTCGGGCTGGATGCGGATATCGACCACGTGTTGTGGGGCATGCCGGGCGACTGAGCGCTTGCCGCGCCGACCGCGATATCGGAGCCGGCCTACACGACGAAGCGCCAAACGCCGGGAGCAAGGGCGAGCGCATTTGCTAGCATTCGAGGAATGTCTTCCTCTCCTCTCGACATCCTCCATACCGTCTTCGGCTACACCAGTTTCCGCGGCCAGCAGCAAGCCATCGTCGAACAGGTGGCGCAGGGCGGCGACGCCCTGGTGCTGATGCCGACCGGCGGCGGCAAGTCGCTGTGCTATCAGATTCCCGCGCTGCTGCGGCAGGGCACGGGCATCGTGGTGTCGCCGCTGATCGCACTGATGCAGGACCAGGTCGACGCGCTGCGCGAAGCCGGCGTGGCCGCGGCCTATCTCAACTCCAGCCTGTCCGCCGAGGACCAGCGCGAGGTCGAGCGGCAGCTGCTGGCCGGCGAGCTGAACCTGCTCTACGTGGCGCCCGAGCGCCTGCTCACGGCACGCTTCCTGAGCCAGCTCGAACGCACCGAAGTGGCGCTGTTCGCCATCGACGAGGCGCACTGCGTATCGCAGTGGGGCCACGACTTCCGCCCCGAATACCGCGAGCTGGCGGTGCTGCACCAGCGCTTCCCGCAGGTGCCGCGGGTCGCGCTCACCGCCACCGCCGACCAGCGCACGCGCGACGAGATCGTCGAGCGCCTGGCGCTGCAGGACGCGCGCCAGTTCCTGTCCAGCTTCGACCGCCCCAACATCCGCTACCGCGTCGGCCTGCGCCACAACGCGAAGCGGCAGCTGGCGGATTTCCTCGAGGGCCATCGCGGCGAAGCCGGCATCGTGTACTGCCTGAGCCGCCGCAAGGTGGACGAGACCGCGTCCTGGCTGGCCGAAGCCGGCGTCGCCGCGCTGCCTTACCACGCCGGCCTGGATGCGGCCACGCGGGCGGCGAACCAGCAGCGCTTCCTGCGCGAGGACGGCGTGGTGATGGTCGCCACCGTTGCCTTCGGCATGGGCATCGACAAGCCGGACGTGCGTTTCGTCGCGCACCTGGACCTGCCGCGCAGCATGGAAGGCTATTACCAGGAGACCGGCCGCGCCGGCCGCGACAGCCTGCCGGCCGAGGCCTGGATGATCTACGGCCTGTCGGACGTGGTGACGATGAGCCAGATGATCGCCCAGTCCGAATCCGCCGACGAACGCAAGCGCGTGGAGCGGCAGAAGCTGGAGTCGCTGCTCGCTTTTGCCGAGGCCACCGAATGCCGGCGCGAGCGCCTGCTCGGCGCGTTCGCCGAAACCTACCAGGGCCCCTGCGGCAACTGCGACAACTGCCTGGAGCCGCCGAAAACCTGGGACGCCACGGTGCCCGCGCAGAAGGCGCTGTCGGCGGTGTACCGCAGCGGCCAGCGCTTCGGTTCCGGCCATGTGATCGACATCCTGCGCGGCGTCGACAGCGAGCGCATGAGCCAGCTGCGCCACGACCACCTGAGCACCTACGGCATCGGCGCAGAGATGGACGAGAAACAGTGGCGCTCGGTGTTCCGCCAGCTGCTCGCCGCGGGCCTGCTGGAAGCGGAGGGCGAATACGGCACGCTGCGCCTCACCCGCAGCAGCCGCGAGGTGCTGGTCGGCAACCGCCAGGTGCTGCTGCGCGAAGACACCCGGCCGGAGCGCCGTTCGCGCCGCCGCCGCGACAGCCAGCTCGTCACCGGCAGCAGCCTGGGCATCGAGGCGTACGAGCAGCCGATGTGGGATGCGCTGCGCGCCCTGCGCGCAAAGCTGGCCAAGCAGCATGGCGTGCCGGCCTATGTGATCTTCCACGACGCCACCTTGCTGGCGATGCTGCGCGAGCTGCCGGCGAACGAGGACGAGATGGGTTCGATCAGCGGCGTGGGAAAGGCGAAGCTGGAGCGCTATGGGCAGGATTTCCTGGCGGTGATCAATGCGCAGGAGTGACAGGCGGTACGGCGGACGCGACTTTTCGCTCGTCATCCCGGCGCAGGCCGGGATCCAGTAGCGACGCCGTTCGGTCATGCGAAAAGAGTAAGCGCAGACGTTCGACGCCAAGGGTTCCATGCAGCATGTCGCCACTGGATCCCGGCCTGCGCCCGGATGACGAGGAAGTGAGGTCGCGACAAGACCGAGCCTGCGGCCGAAAAATCGCCTTCGCGCTTGTGCCGTGCGCCGCCAGCCCTTACAACTCATAAACGCGCCACGACGAGCCTGCTTGTCCACCACGGCGCCCCCGCGCTGCCGCAGCACCCGGGTACCCGCTCATCACCGCGCTCATCACCGGAAGGACCGCCGCCATGCATGACGCCCCTCTTATCGGCACCATCGTCGGCGGCATCGTGCTCGCCTTCTTCTTCGCCGCCATCGCGCATCGCCTGCGCCTGCCGCCGCTGGCCGGCTATCTGCTCGCCGGCGTGGTGTGCGGACCGTTTACCCCGGGCTTCGTCGCCGACGGCCATCTCGCGCATCAGCTCGCCGAGATCGGCGTGGTGCTGCTGATGTTCGGCGTGGGCCTGCATTTCTCGCTGAAGGATCTGCTCTCGGTCAAATCCATCGCGATTCCCGGCGCGCTCGGCCAGATGGCGGTGGCCACCGTGCTGGGCATGCTGCTGGGCTGGGCGCTGGGCTGGCCGCTGATGCAGAGCTTCGTGTTCGGCCTGGCGCTGTCGGTGGCCAGCACGGTGGTGCTGCTGCGCGCGATGGAAGAACGCCGCCTGATGGACACCGAGCGCGGCCGCATCGCGGTGGGCTGGCTGATCGTCGAGGACCTGGCGATGGTGCTGGCCCTGGTGCTGCTGCCGGCGATCGGCGCGTCCTTGAATGCGGGGCAGTCGATGTCGTTCGGCGAGATCGCCATGACCGTGGGCATCACCATCGGCAAGGTGGTCGCCTTCGTGGCGGTGATGCTGATCGTCGGGCGCCGCCTGATTCCGTGGCTGCTGCAGGTGATCGCGCAGACCGGCTCGCGCGAACTGTTCCGCCTGGCCGTGCTGGCGATCGCGCTGGGCGTGGCGTTCGGCGCCGCGGGGCTGTTCGGCGTGTCGTTCGAACTGGGCGCGTTCTTCGCCGGCATGATGATGGGCGAATCGAAACTCTCGCACGACGCGGCGGAGGAAACCCTGCCGCTGCGCGACGCCTTCGCCGTGCTGTTCTTCGTCTCCATCGGCATGCTGTTCAACTACCACGTGCTGCTGTCCGAACCGCTGGTGGTGCTGGCCGCGCTGGCGATCATCGTGATCGGCAAGTCCGTGGCCGCGCTGGGCATCGTGCTGGCGTTCCGTAAGCCGCTCACCACCGCACTCACCATCGCCACCAGCCTGGCGCAGATCGGCGAGTTCTCCTTCATCCTGATCGGCGTGGGCGTGACCCAGAACCTGGTCACCAAGGAAGCGCAGGACGTGCTGCTGGCCGCGGCGATCCTGTCGATCCTGATCAATCCGCTGCTGTTCAAGCTGCTCGATCGCGCCAAGGCGCGGATGGATGCGCGCGCGGCGGCGAGCGAAGCGGAGCAGGGCGGCGCTGCCGCCGCGCCGCTGCAGCCGACGGCGCTGAGCGGCCACGTGGTGGTCGCCGGCTATGGCAAGTTAGGCCAACTGTTGGGCGAGGCCGTGCATGCGACCGGCCTGCCGCTGCTGGTGCTGGAGGAAGAGAAGGACCATGTCGATACCTTGCAGCAGCAGGGCATCGAGACGCTGGTGGGCAATGCGTCCAGCGATGAGGTGCTGGGCGCGGCCAATCTGCCGGAAGCGAAAGCCCTGCTGGTGACCTTGCCGCAGGCCTTCGAGAGCGGCGAGGTGGTGCGTGCGGCGCGGCAGTTGAATCCGCAGTTGCGCATCATCGCGCGGGCGGATTCGGAAGAATGCCGCGAGCATCTGCAGAAGCAGGGTGCGGATATGGTGGTGCTGGGCGAGCGCGAGCTGGCGCGGGCGATGACGGAAGGGCTGGCGCCGGCCTGATCTCAGCCCGCCATCCGCCAGCGCTCATCCGGCTCATCCGGCTCATCCGGCTCATCCGGATCGCGCCCATGCGTCAGCGCGGCCTCCTGCCGCAGATAACGCCATTCATCCAGCAACGCCGGCAAGCGCGCGTGCGGCCACGACTCGCGCAACGACGCCAGCGCCTGTTCGGCACTGTCGTGGCGTCCGGTTTCCTGCATGTCGAACATGCTGCGCCAGCGGCGTCCATGGCGGACGATGCGGAACAGCCCTGCCTTGGCGGGGTATACGTATTGGGCGAGCATCGAGCGGTCTTGCCGTTGGGGGACGGTGTCCGCATAGCGTGCGCGCGGCCTATGACGGGATGGTGATTGGCCGAAGACGGCTTTGTGGCTTTTCGTGAATTCGCCATCCACGCGCTAATGAAAAACGAACGGCCCGCATGTGCGGGCCGTTCGGGTGCTGCAGATACCGGTGCTTACTTGCGCTGGGCGGCGGTGGTATCGCGTGCCGCGCGGAACTCCGAATCCTTGCTCCAATCCGGCCACTGGCTGGAATTGGCCAGCTCGCTGCCCAGCGTGTAGAGGATCTGCAGGTCGCGTGCCATGCCGGTGAACGACCAGCCGGCTTCCCACTCGTCCGAGGGCTGGTGGTAGTGCTTGTCGGTGTAATCGTCCTCGGCCTGCTTGCCCGCGGCGAGGCCGCCGTCGACCCAGTCGTTGCCCGAGCCGAACGAGATTGCCGGCACGCCGCGCTTGGCGAAGGAGAAATGATCGGAGCGGAAAAAGTGGCCCGCTTCCGGCTTCGGGTCCGGCGAGTAGGCCAGGTTCCAGCGCTTGGCGGTGGCGATCAGGTCGTCCAGCAGGTCGAGCTTGGCGCTGCCGGAAATGGTGAAGTTGCGCGCGGGGCCGTGCGGGTCGAGCGCATCGAGATTGATCACGCCCACCGTCTTGCCCAGCGGGTAGAGCGGATTGGCCGCGTAGTACTCGGAGCCGAGCAGGCCCTTTTCCTCGGCGGTCACGTTGAGGAACACGATGGAACGCTCGGGCTTGGGCGCGCTCTTGAACGCGCGCGCCAGTTCCACCAGCGCGGCTGTGCCGGTGCCGTTGTCCACCGCGCCGTTGTAGATCTTGTCGCCCTTCGCATCGGGCGCGCCGACGCCCAGGTGATCCCAGTGCGCGCTGTAGATGACGGTCTCGTCCGGACGCTTGGCGCCGTCGATGCGGCCCACCACGTTGTGCGAGGTGATCACCTTGCTGTCCACCTTGTAGTTGGCGGAGAAGCTCTCGCCCTTCAGCGTCACCGGCTTGAACTCGCGCGTCTGCGCCTGCTTCTTCAGCGCGTCGAAATCCAGGCCGGCGCGTTTGAACAGGTCCACCGCGAAGTCGCGCTGGATCCAGGCCTCCACTTGCGGATGCGTCGCGGCGGGCTTGTCGCGCACGATGTCGAACATCGCATTGGTGTTGGAGTTCTTCACCGTGTTCCAGCCGTAGGACGCCGGCTCGGTCTCGTGCACGATCAGCACGCCGGCCGCGCCCTGGCGCGCTGCTTCCTCGTACTTGTAGGTCCAGCGGCCGTAGTAGGTCATGGCCTTGCCGCCGAAGTCGCCCTGGCCGGTTTCGAAATCCGGATCGTTGACCAGCACCACGGCGATCTTGCCGTGCAGGTCCACGCCCTTGAAGTCGTCCCAGTTGCGCTCCGGCGCCTTCACGCCGTAGCCGACGAAGACCAGCGGCGCGTCCTTGATCGCCACCTGCTTGGAACCGTCCATCGCCGCGCGCACGGCGATCTGCTCACCCTGGGTCAGCGCCTGCGGCTTGCCGTCCACCGTCACCGACAACGCCGGCGTGCCCGCGATCTCCGCGCGCAGCAGCGGCACCGCCTGGGTCCACTCGCGCTTGCCGTTCTTCAAGTCACCGCCCGGCTGCAGGCCGGCGGCCTTGTACTGGGCGATCAGGTAATCGATGGTCTTGGTCTCGCCGGCCGTGGCCGGGCCGCGGCCTTCGAACGCATCGGAGGACAGCGTCTTCACGTCGGCCGAGAGGCGATGCGGATCGAACGTCGGCGCTTCGGCCGCCAGCACGGCGCTGGAGATGGACAGGGCAAGGAGCGAAAGGGCGAGTCGTTTCACGGGCGTTACCTGTGGGGAAAACGGACTCAATCATAGAAGCGTGCGTTGGCGAGAGCGAGGCGCCGGTCCGGTTTTCCTTTGGATCGAGACAATGTCAAAGAGTCCTAGAGACAGTTCCTACCGGATGGAACTGCATCACAAAACGCGTGTGCGCAGGCTCTCTAACATCCGCACCGGGGAGCAATTGTTCGACTTCCCGCGGCGTGTCGACAGGGGGCTAGGGATAGCAGGCTCGACGCAATCCACTCGGAAGTGAGCGCCGCCCATTTTTTCTCGCCGTTCGCCTGACGCGAATGGCTTTCGGGGACGGATACCAACCAAAACAGAAGCGCCGGGGCAGCTGCCACCGGCGCTTCTGCTTTTTGGATGGGACTCAATCGGTGCCGATCACCTTGCCCGTATGCGGATCGATCTGCAGCTTCACGTCGGCGCCGGCGGGATTCTCTGCCTTGGCGCGCCACAGGCCGTCCTTGAAATCCACGTCGTGGACGTGGGTGTAGCCGGCGGTGGAGAGCGAGGCGCGCACATCGGTTTCGCTCAGCCGCGAAACCTGCTCGTCCGGATAGGCCTCGCCGGTGCGCGGATCGACCTTGACGGTGACGCTGCGTCCGTCCGCGCTCTTCGCATGAGCCCGCCACATGCCGTCGCGGAATTTTAGGTCGTGGACTTTCTTGAAGCCCTGCTGCTCGAGCTGGTTCTGCACCTGCCGTTCGGTCAGCGCGTCCTGCGCCATCGCGAGCGGAGCGGCCAGCGCTACGGCGAGCGCCAGTGCTGCGGTCCATGAAGAGTGATGAAGCTTCATCGACGTCTCCTGTTTGCGGTGGGGTGGTCGTCGAGTGTTCCTCGGCGGACCCAACCTGCGGTGAATGGAGACGTGATGTGCACGAAGCGAAAGCTGCGCTGAACCGCGCGTCGCTTGAAGGTGCTGGGGGAAAACGGAAGGAAATTCCCGGTGGCGAGTCGCTCCGACGAGCTCGCCACCGCTGGCGTGCTCGCCAGTACCGGCCATCCCCGGCTGTAGGAAAGTGGCCCGCGACGAGGGTCGGGCTGGCAAGGGGGCACGTGCAACATGACCTCGCCGCGGGCACGTGAGCATCGTGCCGGGGAGGGCGGCGCCAATGAATCAGACAAGTCCTATGAGACTTGCCGACGCATGATCAATTCATCAGCTGCTGCAGATAGGTCACTACTTCCTCCTCCGGGAGGAAGGTGAGCACGTCGTCGACCTTCAAGCCGTACTTGCGCTTGATGTCCATGAATTCGGTCCGGGCCAGCGCCATGCGCTGTTCCGGACTCAGCCGTGCCAGTTCGTCGCGCGACAGCGGAGCGGAAGGCTTGTGATCGACAGCGGCGAGTTCCTGTTGGAACTGACGCCAGATGTCGTCAGAAATGCGAGTGGGCATTGCTGCGGGAGTTCTTATCGGGAGGGAGGGAAGGTAGCAGTCGCATCGGCGCATGCTAGCGATTGATGATGGCCTGGGCGCCGCGCACCAGGATGCCGCTGCGCGACTCGCCGGGATGCTCGGCGACGTAGCGGTCGATCATCTTGAGCAGCGGCTCCGGGACGGTGATATTCACCCGAATGGCCTTCGCCGTGAGCCTGGACGTGTCGACGTCGATGACATGCCAGGCCCACTTGTTCGGCGGGAAATGCCCGGGGCCGCCCTTGGCGTCCCGGCCTGAGATCAGGTCGGCGAGATTCGAAGCGCCCGGAAAGTCCTTGCCTTCGCTCACCAGGTCTTCGAGCGCGAACAGCATGGCCTCTTCGGCATTCGCCAGCGCCTCGTCCAGCGTGTCGCCGGCGCTGAATACACCTGGAAAGTCGGGGACGATCACGCCGAAGGCGGTTTTATCGTTGCCGGTTTCAATGACGACGGGATAACGCATAGGTACCTCGGGCAGGGCTCAAAGGCCGGCCTGCTTGAGTATTGCTGCGACCAGTCCCGTGCCCAGGTCCTTCTTGGGATGAGGAATGATCAGCGTGATATTGGCGGCATTGCGCAGCTTGTGATGGCTGCCGCGAACGCTGATGACAGCGAAGCCCCTGGATCTGAGGAATTTGAGCAGGTCGACGCTGTTCATGGCATTTATACACACCAAGTGTGTATCGGTCAATGAGTGGGGCGGGGACTGGACAGGCTAGAGGCTGGCGCGGGCCGATCGGTGGAGCGAAGCCTTCTTTTGGGCATGCGCTTACGAGGCTGTCAAAAAGGGCGCGGGTGATTCCGCTGCGACTCTGCAGCGCAGTCGCGCGATGCAGCGAATACGACGCCACCAGCGCTACGCATCGCTCATCGAGCAGATGATCAAGTTCTTCGCAAACGTGAGATTTTTTGAGCGGCTGCTTCAGCGCAACGCTGGAAAACCGCTTGAAGATGGTGGCCGAGGACGGAATCGAACCGCCGACACGGGGATTTTCAATCCCCTGCTCTACCAACTGAGCTACTCGGCCAGAAGTGCTGACGACCGGAGGGGTCATCGGTACCGCGTGGAGCCGCGCATTAAACCGAAGTTCGCCGCAGCCGTCAAGAATCCGCGTCCGGCGCGACGTAGCCTTCGGGCTGTGCGACCTCGCCGCCGAACAGGAATTTCTCCATCTCCTCGCCCAGGAACTTGCGCGCCTTCGGGTCCAGCGGGTTGAGGCGGTATTCGTTGATCAGCATGGTCTGATGCGCCAGCCATTCCTGCCACGCCGGCTTGGAGATCTGCGCGTAGATGCGCTGGCCGAGCGGGCCGGGCCAGGGGGCGAAGTCGAGGCCTTCGGCCTCGGTGCCGAGCTTGGCGCAGCGGACGGTACGGCTCATGGCGGCTTCCTTCAAAGACTTTGCAGCAGGGTGCGCACGGGGGCGGGCAGGCCGAGCGCGGCGAGGTCGCCGGTGTCGCACCAGCGCAGCCCGGGATTATCGGCGATCGCGCTGTGCGCTGTCGCGCCATCGAACAGCAGCGGTTCGACTTGCAGGCGGTAATGGCTGAACACGTGCACGAACGGCGTCAGCGCCTGCGCATCGTCGATGCGCGCGAGCTGCTGCGCCTTGCGCCATGCGTTCTCGGTGCCGTCGGCCTCGGGCAGGCTCCACAGGCCGGCCCATACGCCTTGCGGGCCGCGGCGTTCCAGCAGCACGCGGCGGCGCTCGTCGCGCAGCAGCAGCATCACGGTGGAGCGGGTCGGCACGCTCTTGCCGGGCTTGGCGCTGGGCAACTGGGCGGTGAGCTTGTCGCGTCGCGCGACGCAGTCGGCGGCGACCGGGCAGTCCTCGCATCTGGGCTTGGAACGCACGCAGACAGTGGCGCCCAGGTCCATGATCGCCTGCGTGTAATCGGCGATGCGCACGGCCGGCGTGTACGCCTCCGCGTGCCGCCACAGTTCCTTCTCCACGGCGCTCTGGCCGGGATGGCCGTGGATGCCGAGGTGGCGCGTCAGCACGCGCTTGACGTTGCCGTCGAGGATGGCGAAGCGCAGCCCGTGCGCCTGCGCCAGGATCGCACCGGCGGTGGAGCGGCCGATGCCGGGCAGGTCGGCCAGCGCGTCGAAGTCGCGCGGCAGTTCGCCGCCGTGGCGTTCCACGCACAGCTGCGCGGCGCGATGCAGGAAACGGGCGCGGCGGTAATAGCCCAGGCCCGACCACAGCGCGAGCACGGTGTCCTCGTCCGCCGCGGCCAGGTCGCGCAGCGTGGGCAGCGCGTCGATGAAGCGCTGGAAGTAGGGGATCACCGTGGCGACCTGGGTCTGCTGCAGCATCACCTCGGACAGCCACACGCGATACGCGTCGCGCGGATGCTGCCAGGGCAGGTCGTGGCGGCCATGGCGGTCGAACCACGCCAGCAGCCGCGTGGCGAAATCGGGTGCTGCGGGTTTGCTCATTTGGGTGCGCGCGTCGCGTTCTTGCTGTCGGCGGGCGTGGCGGCGGAAGCTGCCGCGACCGGTGCGACGCCGGCCTTGATGGTCAGGCCTTCGATGCTGACGCCGCCGGTTTCCAGCCTGGCGATCTCGGTGGTGCCGGTGCCGGGCGGCACGCTCAGGCGCGGGCCCTGCGGATGATTGAGCTGGGCCCACCAGTCGGCCAGCGCCAGCGGCGGCAGGCGCAGGTCAGCGTGGTTGCCGGGCCCGTCGAGCTTGACCGCCAGCAGCAGCGGGTCGACCTGGTTGGCCGGGGTCAGCACCAGCGAGGTGTCGTAGACGCCGGCCTCGGCGTGATCGAGCTTGCCGCGCAGGCGCAGCGAGGCATCGGCCGCGCCGTGCCAGTGCGCATCGCCGGCCAGTTGCAGGGTCAGAGTGCTGCCTTGCGAGAAATGCACGCCCAGCGCATCCAGTTGCAGCGTGTCGCCCTTCAGGCGCGGCGTCGCCGACAGGTCCAGCTGCAGCGGTTCGCCCGCGGCGTCCTTGGCGGAAATCGACAGCGGGAACGGCTGGCCGGAAATCAGGCTGCCGCTATCGAGCGACACATCGCCCAGCAGCAGCTCGTTGCCGCGCACCAGGCTGCCGCGCGTGACGCGCACGCCCGCATCGATGCGCGGGATCTGCGGCGGCTCGCTTGCGGGGCGCGGCGGCAAGCTGGCCAGCCACGCTTGCAGGGCGTCCAGATCCATCCGCGGCGAATCGATCTCCAGCCGCGAAATCACCGTCTCCTTGCCCAGCAGCGCACGCCACGGCAACTGCAGGCGCCCGCGCGCGGCGAGCAGGATCGGCATGCTCGCGTCCTTGGCGCTGAGGGTCAGCCCCTGCAGCTCCAGCGCCGGTCGTGGAAACAGCGTGGGGCTGGCCGGACTGGCCAGATTGAGAATCAGGCCGGCATTGCTCGCCTCACGTTGCAGCAATGCGGTGAAGCGGCTCGGCTGCAGCAGCAGGTAGAGCGAGACGACCACGGTGAGCAACGCCACCAGCGCCAGACCCCCGGCACTCCAGAGGGTGATGCGCAGCCAGCGCGGCAGGTTCAGTCGCATGGCTGGCGCATGGGCTTAGGCACCGATGCTCGCGGGCAGCAGGCCATCCACGTAAGCCTGCGCCTCGAACACGCGCAGGTCGGTGGCGGTTTCGCCGAGGCCGACATAGCGGATCGGCAGGCCGAACTCGCGGGCCAGCGCAAACACCACGCCGCCCTTGGCGGTGCCGTCCAGCTTGGTCACCACCAGGCCGGTCACGCCGACGATCTGGCGGAACTGGCGCACCTGGCTGATCGCGTTCTGGCCGGTGGTGCCGTCGATCACCATCAGCACTTCGTGCGGCGCTTCGGCGTCGATCTTCTTCAGCACGCGGGCGATCTTGCCCAGCTCGTCCATCAGGCCGCCCTGGGTATGCAGGCGGCCGGCGGTGTCGGCGATCAGCACGTCGGCGCCGCGCGAACGGGCCGCCTGCAGCGCGTCGAAGATCACGCTGGCCGAATCCGCGTCCTGGCCCTGTGCGATCACCGGCACGTTGTTGCGCGCGCCCCAGGTCTTGAGCTGTTCGACCGCGGCGGCGCGGAAGGTGTCGCCGGCGGCGAGCAGCACCGAGCGATGTTCGTCGCGAAAGCGGCGCGCCAGCTTGCCGATGGTGGTGGTCTTGCCCACGCCGTTGATGCCGACGGTGAGCACCACAAAAGGTTGGTGGCCGCTGACCTCGAGCGGGCGCTGCACCGGCACCAGCAACGCCACCAGGTCCTTGCGCAGCGCGGTGAGCAGGGCGGCGGCGTCGGCGAACTCGCGCTTGTGCATGCGCTTGCGCAGGTCTTCCACCAGCGAGGTGCTGGCTTCGATGCCGACGTCGGCGGTGATCAGGGTGGTTTCCAGCTCATCCAGCAGCGCGTCGTCGAGCTTGGGATTGCGGCTGAACAGCGAGCTCAGGCCACGCGCGAAGGAGCTGCCGGACAGGCGCTCGCGCCAGCTGCGCCTGGCGGGGGCAGCTTCGGCGCCAGGCGCTTCGAAGGCCGGCACTTCGAAGGGTTGTTCTTCGGTCTCCGGCTCGGCCGGCGGCGCGGCTTCCGACAGCGCTTCGCCCAGCGCGGGCGTGTCCAGCGAAGCAGCGTCCGCATCGTGCGGCATGGCCGCGACCGGGGCATCCGTTGCCGCAGCGGGCGCTGGCGCTTCGGCCGGTGGCGGCGTGGGCGTCTCGGCGGGTTTCTTCTTCCAGAACTTGAGCATTGCGGCGGGGATTCGAAGACAATGCCGCCCATGCTACCACCCCGGACTTTTCCTCCCCGACTCTCCGCCAGTGTCCGGCACGTCGCGTCGCGGCCGCGGTTCACATGAGCGGCACGGCCGGGCGCATCCGCATCATCGGCGGCACGCTGCGCAATTCCCGCCTCGACGTGCCCGAGCTGCCGGGCCTGCGCCCCACCGCCGAACGGGTGCGCGAAACCCTGTTCAACTGGCTGGCGCCGGTGATCGCCGGCGCCGATTGCCTGGACCTGTGCGCGGGCACCGGTGCGCTGGGCATCGAGGCCTTGTCGCGCGGCGCGGCGCGTACGCAGTTCGTGGAGCGCGACCCGCGCGTGGCGCACGCCTTGCGCGCCAATCTGGCCCGCTTGAAGGCGGCCGGCGGCGAAGTGGCGGCGGTGGATGCGGGTGCGTATCTGCAAGGTCCGGCGCGCCCGTATGGCGTGGTCTTCCTCGATCCGCCGTTCGCGCTGGAGCTGTGGGAACCGCTGTCGCACCGGCTGGAAGCGGGCGGCTGGTTGTCGCCCTCGGCCTGGATCTACGTGGAAGCTCCGCGCGGCAAAGCACTGACTTTGCCGTCCACATGGCAGCCGCATCGCGAGGGCCAGGCAGGCGAAGTGCATTACGCCCTCTATCGCCGGGTTGCCTGATCCAGCCCAAGCGCTAAGCTACCGGTCCTTTTCGCCAGCGCCGAAGCCCACGTGAATCCGCCGGTCAATACGCGTCTCGCCGTCTATCCGGGCACCTTCGATCCGATCACCAACGGACATGCCGACCTGGTCGCGCGCGCCGCGCCGCTGTTCGAGCGCGTGGTGGTGGCGGTAGCCGAAAGCCAGAACAAGGGCGGCAAGGGCCCGGGCTTCAGTCTCAACGAGCGCATCGCGCTGGCACGGCTGGCCCTGGCCGACCTGCGCAATGTGGAAGTGCGCGGCTTTGACTGCCTGCTGGCCGATTTCGTGAGCGAGATCCATGCCGGCGTGATCATTCGCGGCCTGCGCGCGGTGTCGGACTTCGAATACGAATTCCAGCTCGCCAGCATGAACCGCCATCTGATCCCGGGCGTGGAAACGCTGTTCCTCACCCCGGCCGAGCAGTACAGCTTCATCTCGTCGTCACTGGTGCGCGAGATCGGCCGCCTGGGCGGCGATATCTCGGGCTTCGTGCATCCGGCGGTACAGCAGGCGATGCGCCAGCGCCGTGCCTGAAACGCTGTGGTTTGCACCGGGGGCGCTCGTGTATGCTCCCGGCCATCCTGCGGACAGGGACAGGCAAGTCATGCCGGCTCCCGTCGGCGGCGCCGGAGGGTTCCGTCTTCCGGGAATCCACGTCCAGACTTCCAAGACTCCATCCAAGACCTCAGGGTGACCACCATGCATAAGTACGCACTCCTCGCCGCCATCGCGCTCGGCTCGCTGGCGCTTGCCGGCTGCGACAAGGGCGGCGACGACAACGCCAACCAGGCCGCCGCGCAGACCGCGCAGGTTTCCAAGCCGACCGATCCGAACGACGGCAAGGCCTGGAACACGTACCTCGGCCAGATCGTGCAGAAGAACATGCAGGGCATGACCGCCGATCGCCCGTACCCCTACCTGGTCAACGCCGGCGACAGCGACGACGACAAGGCCAAGCGCGACCGCCAGCTCTCCAATGTGCAGGACACCGTCGCCCGCGGCGTGCTGCCGGGCAATATGCTGGTATTCGCCGGTCCGGAATCGACCAAGACCGCCGACCTGATCATCGAAGCCTTCAAGGACGCCAAGCCGGGTTCGTTCAAGGACGTGATCATCCTGTTCATCGGCGACCAGGCCGACGAGGCGCGCGTCACCACCGCGCTGCAGCCGACCGGCGCGAAGCTGCGCTTCGTGGCGATGTAAGCCCGGGCCACAGCCGGCGTTTCGAGAACCCGCGGCATGCGCATGCCGCGGGTTTTTTCTTGGGCGAAATCCGCGTCTTGGGCCGATTGCTGCGCCGCGGCATCCGGCGCTACCGTGTACACTCGTGCGATGTCCCTGAAAATCCTCGATACCTGCGTCAATTGCGACGTATGCGAACCGGTCTGTCCGAACAAGGCGATCTCGCTGGGCGAGGAGTACTACGTGATCGATCCGGCGTTGTGCACGGAGTGCGTGGGGCATCATGACGAACCGCAATGCATCGAGGTCTGCCCGGTCGAATGCATCCTGGTCGACCCCGAGCACACCGAGACGCAGGACCAGCTTCAACTCAAGTACCGCCAGTTGATGAAAGAGGGGCAGGCATGAGGTTTTCCGTGATGTGGCCGGCGCTGCGCGCCCGCGCCGTGCTGTTGGGCCTGCTGCTGGTCAGTGGCTCCGCTTTTGCCGATGGTCCGCGTACCGCTCCCGCCGCAACGAAAGCGCCTGCCGCCGTAAAGGGGCCGGGCAAGGCCGCGATCGCCAGCGCCAACTTCCATGCCACCGAAGCCGGCCTCGAAGTGATCGCCAAGGGCGGCAACGCGTTCGACGCGGCGATCGCGGTGGCCTCCGCGTTGTCGGTGGTGGAGCCGGAAAGCTCCGGCATCGGCGGCGGCTTCATGGCGGTGCTGCATCGCGCCTCGGATGGCAAGGCGGTCTTCATCGACGCGCGCGAGACCGCGCCGGCCGCGGTGAACGCCAAGGACTACCTCGACGCCGATGGCTCGCCCAATCGCGACGCCGCCTTGAACGGCCCGCTCTCCGCCGGCATCCCCGGCGAGCCGGCCGGCCTGGCCTGGCTGGCCAGGCACTACGGCAAGCTGCCGCTGAAGGAATCGCTGGCGCCGGCCGTGCGCCTGGCGCGCGACGGCTTCGAACCGGACAGCCGCCTGCTCAATGCGCTCGAGGAACGCCAGCAGGACATCCGGCGCTGGCCCGCCTCCGCCGCCAAGTTCCTGCCCGGCGGCAAGGTGCCGGCCAAGGGCGCGACCTGGCGCGATCCCGGCCAGGCCCGCACGCTGGAAGTGCTGGGCGAAAAAGGCCACGACGGTTTCTATCGCGGCGACGTCGCGCAGAAGCTGGTCGCCGCCGTGCAGGTTGCCGGCGGCCACTGGACCGCCAAGGACCTGGAGAGCTACCAGGTGAAAGAGCGCGCGCCGATCGTGGTCGACTACCGCGGCTACCGCATCGTCACCGCGCCGCCGCCGTCCTCCGGTGGCGTGGCGGTGGCCGAGATCCTCAACATTCTCGCCGGCTTCGACCTCGGCAAGCTGGACGACGCGCACCGCACGCATCTGGTGATCGAGGCGATGCGCCGCGCCTTCCGCGACCACAACGATTATCTGGGCGATCCGGACTTCGTAAAGATGCCGCTGGACATGCTGCTGTCGCCTTACTACGCGGCCGGCCTGCGCCAGACCATCCTGCCGGACAAGGCCACGCCCTCGGCGATGCTGCCGGCCAGCACCGGTGTCGATCCGGGCATGCACACCACGCATTTCTCGGTGATCGACCGCGAAGGCAATATCGCTTCGGTCACGCTCACGGTGAACTACACCCTCGGTTCCACCTTCGTCGCCGAAGGCACCGGCGTGCTGCTCAACGACGAGATGGACGACTTCGCGCTGGTGCCGAACAAGCCCAACGTTTACGGCCTGCTCGGCAGCGCCGCCAACGCGCCGGAGCCGGGCAAGCGCATGCTGTCGTCGATGACGCCGAGCATCGTGTTCGGCGCCGACCGCATCGGCGTGATCGGCTCGCCCGGCGGTTCGACCATCATCACCCAGGTGCTGGAAGGCATCATGGCCTTTATCGACGGCAAGGACGCACTTGGCATCGCCGGCCAGAAGCGCTTCCACCACCAGTACATGCCGGACCGCGTGGATGTGGAAGAAGGCGTGTTCGACGCCGCCACCACCGACGCGCTGACCCGCATGGGCTATACGCTCAAGCAGCGGCAGCCGTGGGGCTATATGAACGTGGTCACCTGGGATCTGAAAAGCGGCAAGCTCGATGCGGCCAGCGATCCGCGCCGTCCGTCGGGCCTGGGCAAGGTGCAGTAAGCAGTTCGCCGGCGCGCTGCAAAGGGGGCGCGCGCCGGTGCCATAAGACAAGTGGCAGGGCAGGGGATTTCCATGCAGTTGTGGTCGCTCACCGGTAACTCGCAACAGCTCGACGGCGGCGCCATGTTCGGCAACGCTCCCAAGGCGCTGTGGTCGCGCTGGATCGCACCGGACGCACAGAACCGTATTCCGCTGGCCTGCCGCTGCCTGCTGGCCAAGGGCCTGGACGGCCGCAACGTGCTGTTCGAAACCGGCATCGGCGCCTTCTTCGAACCCGCGCTGCGCGAACGCTACGGCGTGGTGGAAGAACGCCACGTGCTGCTCGAATCGCTGGCGCAGGCCGGCTTGTCGCATGCAGACATCGACGTGGTGGTGCTCTCGCACCTGCACTTCGACCACGCCGGCGGCCTGCTCGCCGCCTGGGAAGAAGGCGAGCCGCCGAGCCTGCTGTTCCCCAAGGCTACTTATGTGGTGGGCGCCGAACACTGGCGCCGCGCGCAGCAGCCGCATCCGCGCGACCGTGCCTCGTTCATTCCCGAACTGCAGGCGCTGCTGCAGGACAGCGGGCGGCTGGAGCTGGTTGAAGGCGAACATGCGCAGACGCTGGGCGCGTCGGTGCGCTTCAGTTATTCGGACGGCCATACGCCCGGGCTGATGCTGGCCGAAGTGGGCGGCGTGGTGTTCTGCGCCGACCTGATCCCCGGACGCTTCTGGGTGCACCTGCCGATCACCATGGGCTACGACCGCTATCCCGAGGAAATCATCGACGAGAAGCGGGTCTTCCTCGAAGACAAGCTCGCGCGCGGCATCGAACTGTTCTTCACCCACGACCACGACTGCGCCATCGCGCGCGTGGTGCGCGACGAGCGCGGCCGCTACGGCACCGCCGACGAGCGGCGCGATGTCGCCGGGCTGGTGCGCCCGTGAGCGCGCGGCAGTGGCTCGCCGGCCTCGCCGGCGCGGTGCTGGTGCTGGCCGGCCTGGGCGTGGTGGCGATGACCGAGCAGGCCGCCATCGAGCATCGCGTCGCGGCCGAGCGCCATGGCGGCCAGGTGCTGGACGTGCAGGGCGATGCGCGGCCGGACATCGGCAAGGACCGCTATATGGTCCGCGTCAGCGGCAAGCTCAACGTGGTGGAGCCGCCGCTCGATCCCGAATTCAACCAGCGCATGGCCACGCCGGTGCTGGTGCGCCACGTGGAAATGTTCCAGTGGCGCGAAGTACGCGTCGGCACCGACGTGCACTACGAGCAGGACTGGGTCGACCGTCCGCTCGACGCCAGCCGTTTCGAAAAGCCCGCCGGCCACGCCAACCCCGGCGCCTTCCCGATCCAGGGCATGCAATTCGATGCCGGCCTGGTGAAGGTCGGCGGCTATGCGCTGGCGCCCGCGCTGCTGCACGCCTTGCCCGGCGGCGATCTGGTCGGCCCGGATCTGAAGGCCTTGCCGGCCAATCTCGCTGCCAGTTTTTCCAGCTACGGCGATTACCTGGTCACCAGCTCCAGCCCCGAACACCCGCGCCTGGGCGACCTGCGGGTGAGCTGGGAAGCCGTGCCGGTGCAACTGCTCACGGTCTTCGCGCGCCCGCAGGGCGACCTGCTGGTGCCCGCCAGCGACGCGGCGGACGGCAAGGGCTACGACGTGCAGGTCGGCGACCGCCGCCTGATCGACGTATTGCCGGACGTGCCCGAGCCGCCGGTGTTCGCGGTGGCGCGGCGGATCCTCGCCGTGCTGCTGGTCAGCCTGGGCATCTTCCTGCTGTTGCGCAGCCGCATGTCCGACCACCACACGCCGCTGATCGCGCTGGGTGCCGGCGTGCTGCTGGCCGGCGCCGTAGCCGGAGTGATGTGGCTGGGCAAGGATCTGCAGGCCAGCGCGTACTGGTTCGTGCTGGCGGTGGCCGGACTGGCCATCGTGGTGTGGCGCCTGCACGCAAGGGCTGCGCATTAATCGTTGATCCACCCCGCACACGGGACGAGGCATGACGGAGCAAGTCGATGTTCTGGTGGTGGGCGGCGGCATCAACGGCACCGGCATCGCGCGCGATGCGGTCGGCCGGGGCTTGAGCGTCTGGTTGTGCGAGCAGGACGACCTCGCCGCGCATACCTCCAGCGCCAGCACCAAGTTGATCCACGGCGGCCTGCGCTACCTGGAACAGTTCGAGTTCGCCCTGGTCGGCAAGGCGCTGGCCGAGCGCGAGGTGCTGCTGCGCGTGGCGCCGCACATCATCTGGCCGCTGCGCTTCGTGCTGCCGCACCAGTCGCACCTGCGGCCGGCGTGGATGATCCGGCTGGGCCTGTTCCTCTACGACCACCTGCAGCGGGGCCGCCGCAGCCTGCCCGGCTCGCGGCGCGTACGCCTGTCCAGGCATGCGGTCGGCCAGCCCTTGCGCGAGGAGTTCCTGACCGGCTTCGTCTATTCCGATGCCTGGGTGCAGGATGCGCGCCTGGTCGTGCTCAATGCGATGGACGCGGTGCAGCGCGGCGCGCGCGTGATGACGCATACGCGCTGCGTCAGCGCACGGCGCAGCGGCGAGCGCTGGCTGGCGCGCCTGCAGGGTGCGGACGGCAAGGTCACCGAGGTGGCGGCGCGCGCGCTGGTCAATGCCACCGGCCCGTGGGCCGTCGATTTCCTCGACGAGGTCACCGCCGAAGGCCACGACCACGGCCTGCGCCTGGTCAAGGGCAGCCATATCGTGGTGTCCCGGCTGTACGAGCATCGCTACGCGTACATCTTCCAGCAACCTGACCGGCGCATCGTGTTCGCCATTCCCTACGAGCGCGAGTTCACCCTGATCGGCACCACCGACGTCGAATATCGCGGCGACCCGGCGCATCCGCGCATCGATGCGCAGGAGGTGTCGTATCTGTGCGATGCGGTCAATCGCTATTTCAAGCGCAGCATCGCACCGGCGGATGTTGTGTGGAGCTACAGCGGCGTGCGTCCGCTGCTCGACGACGAAAGCGGCAAGGCCTCGGAAGTGACGCGCGACTATCTGCTGGAGATCGAGCCGGCCAAGGGCGCGCCTTTGCTGAATGTGTTCGGCGGCAAGCTCACCACGTTTCGCAAGCTGGCCGAGGAAGCGGTGAACAAGCTGGCGCCCCTGCTCGGCAATACCGAGCCGGCGTGGACCGGCAAGGGCCATCCGCTTCCCGGGGGCGATATCCAGGACGTCGCCGGCCTCGCGCAGCAGTTGCGCGCGACGCGGCCATGGCTGGGCGAGGCGATGGCCTGGCGGCTGGCGCATACCTACGGCAGCCAGTCGGTCCGCGTGATCGGCGATGCGGCTGCGCTGGCCGAACTGGGCGAGCATTTCGGCGCCGATCTCTACGCCAGCGAAGTGGATTACCTGCGCCGCTACGAATGGGCGAGCAGCGCCGAGGACGTGCTATGGCGGCGCACCAAGCTGGGCCTGCATGTCGGCGAGGATGGCGCGGCGCGACTGGCCGCTTACTTCGCCAAGGCGGCGGGCGCGCACTGAGGTTCCGATTCACGCACCCGGCGCGCACGCCGCGGTGCATTCCAGGAGAGGGAAGGCATGCGGCAAACGATCGGTGAATTGATTTCGGAAGCGCTGGCGATGTTCATCATCATCGGCCTCGGTGATTCGGTAGCGTGCATGTACGTGCTGTACGACCCCAGTCCCTACCAGAACGCCTACTGGGGCGTGTGCATCGCCTGGGGCCTGGCAGTGACTATCGCCATCTATGCCACCGCTTCGATCTCCGGCACGCATGCCAACCCGGCGGTGACCTTGGCGCTGGCGCTGTTCCGCGGCTTCCCATGGAAGAAGGTATTGCCGTACACGGTCGCGCAAGTGATCGGCGCTTTTCTCGGCGCGGGCATCGTCTACGTGCTGTTCGGTCCGGTGATCGATCACTACAACCAGACCCATGGCCTGACCCGCGAAGCCGGCGGCGCGGCGGGCGTGTTCTTCACCCATCCGGGGCTGGCGATCACGCCGATGCATGCACTGCTGGACCAGGTCATCCTCACCGCCTTCCTGCTGTTCGGCATCTTCGCCATCACCGAGCGCTACAACGAGATCGCGCCCGGCGCCAATTCCGGCGCGCTGATGATCGGCCTGCTGGTCGCCACCATCGGCGCCTCGATGGGCTATCTCGAAGCCTGGGCGATCAACCCCGCGCGCGACTTCGGCCCGCGCCTGTTCGCCTTCTTCGCCGGCTGGGGCAGCTCGGCCTTGCCCAGCCCGAACAACTACTGGTGGGTGCCGATCGTCGGTCCATTGCTTGGTGGCGTGGTCGGCGCCGGCGCGTACCAGCTGCTGGTGCATCCGTTCCTGCCGGCGCGCGTGCGGGCGCTGGAAGAAGAGCGCATCGCGCAAGCGCAAGGCAAACCGGTTTCCCCTTCCAACCCTTCGGCCTGAGCGGGGCGCTGCATGGACAAGACCTATATCCTGGCGATCGACCAGGGCACCACCAGCTCGCGCACCATCCTGTTCGACCACGACGGCCATGTGGTCGGCACCGCGCAGCGCGAGTTCCCGCAGGTGTTCCCGCAGCCGGGCTGGGTGGAGCACAACCCGCGCGAGATCATGACCAGCGTGCTGGTGACCATGACCGAGGTGATCAACCAGACCGGCGTGGATCCGTCGCGCATCGCTGGCATCGGCATCACCAACCAGCGCGAGACCACGGTGGTGTGGGACAAGCAGACCGGCCAGCCGATTCACAACGCCATCGTGTGGCAATCGCGCCAGACCGCCGCGATCTGCGAGCGGCTGAAGCAGGAAGGCTACGACGAACTGGTGCGCAGCAAGACCGGCCTGCTGATCGACGCGTATTTCGCCGGCACCAAGGTGCGCTGGATCCTCGATCACGTCGACGGCGCGCAGGAGCGCGCGCAGCGCGGCGAGCTGCTGTTCGGCACCATCGATACCTGGCTGATCTGGAACCTGACCGGCGGCAAGGTGCACGTCACCGACTACACCAATGCCTCGCGCACCCTGATCTACGACATCTACCAGCGGCAATGGGACGACGAGCTGCTGAAGATGCTCGACATCCCGCGCGCGATGCTGCCGCAGGTGAAGTCGTCCAGCGAGATCTACGGCCAGACTTTGCCTAAGCATTTCTTCGGCCGCGAAGTGCCGATCGCCGGTATCGCCGGCGACCAGCAGGCGGCGCTGTTCGGCCAGGCCTGCTTCGAACCGGGCCTGGCCAAGAACACCTACGGCACCGGCTGCTTCATGCTGATGAACACCGGCGAGAAGGCGGTCGCGTCGAAGAACGGCCTGCTCACCACCATCGCCTGGGGCATCGACGGCAAGGTCGAATACGCGCTGGAAGGCAGCATCTTCGTAGCCGGCTCGGTGATCCAGTGGCTGCGCGACGGCTTGCGCATGCTGGGCAAGGCCAGCGATTCGCAGGACTACGCCGAGCGTGCGCGCGACAGCGAAGGCGTGTACTTCGTGCCGGCCTTCGTCGGCCTGGGCGCACCGTACTGGCGCAGCGATGTGCGGGGCGCGGTGTTCGGCCTGTCGCGCGGCACCACCAAGGAGCAGTTCATTCGCGCCGCGCTGGAATCGATGGCTTACCAGACCCGCGACGTACTGGAAGCGATGCAGAGCGATTCGGGCATCGAGCTGAAGGAGCTGCGCGCCGACGGCGGCGCCATCGCCAACGATTTCATGGCGCAGTTCCAGGCCGACATTCTCGACGTGACCCTGCTGCGGCCCAAGGTGCAGGAAACCACGGCGCAGGGCGCGGCGTACCTGGCTGGGCTGGCGGTGGGCTTCTGGCAGAGCCGCGAGGAGATCGCCCGGCGTTGGGCGGTGGACCGGGAATTCAAGCCGGCGATGGCGCAGGAGCAGCGCGAGAAGCTCTACCGCGGTTGGAAGAAGGCGGTGCGGGCGACGATGGAGTTCACGCCGGATTGATGGCCGCACCCGGCGTAGGTTGGGGTGAGCCGAAGGCGAACCCCAACGAGGTGTATGCGTGGCGACGACGTTGGGGTTCGCTGCGCTCACCCCAACCTACGCTGCTCAATGCGGCTTCTGCTCCGCAAACGAATGCACATGATCCGCCCAGCGGATCGCCTCCAGATACGCCGCCGCCATCCGCCGGATATGCTGCGGCGAAGCCTCTCCGCCGCGCAGCTCGCCGGCTTCCCAGCGCTGCACCTGTTCCAGCAGCGGCGCGAACGGGCCTTGCTGCTCCAGCAGCGCGCAGCGGATATCCGGCGCCAGCGGCAGGTGCTGCAGCAGCAGTTCCATCGGTGCGCACATCAGGCTTTCCAGCAGCGAGAACAGGCCGGTGGTGAAGGCCATCTCGCGCTGCTCGCGCGACAGGCTCTGCGCCAGCTGCTCGCACATATGCGCGCGGATCAGCGCGGCGCGCAGCAGTTCCGGCGGGCGGTCGTCCATGCCGCTCAGCGCCATGGTGCTGATCCAGTTGCGCATGCGGGTGAGGCCGAAGAAGATCGCCGCCTGCTCCACCGACTTCAGCTGGCGCGGCAGCGCGAAATAAGCCGAGTTCACGCAGCCCAGCAGCTTGTAGCTGAGGATCACGTCGTTGCGGATGATCTGGCCCAGTTCGACCGGGCCGTTGCCGTCCTCGTCCAGCGCGCGCAGCAGGCGCAGCACGCTGAGGCGGTTGGCGCTGAGCACCGGCATGTCCACTTTCTCGGGGCGCAGCAGGTAGGGGCCCTGGATGCCGGCGAACGGCAGGCCCATGCAGCGATTGCAGGTGTCGTGATCGTTGACGTGGCCGGCCACCACGTGCAGCCCGCGCGCATGCAGCGCTTCGCAGCGCTCGCGCAGGGCGGCCTCGTCGAGGCGGCTGGCGTCCAGGCGCACGTAGCGCGCCAGGTCCAGCAGCACGTGCAGTTCGTCGCCGCCGGGCAGGTCGCTGGCGGCGCCTTCCAGATCGAGCAGCAGCGCGCAGCCGCGCGCCGAGAGCTGGCGCAGGCGTTCGAGCAGCAGCACGTCGTGGACGGCGCGCGGCGACACCACCAGGCCGATGCGCGGATGGCGCAGCACCTGGTCGGCCTGCTCCAGCACCAGCTCGCCCGGCAGGCGCACGAACACGCGGTTGCCGCGCGCCCATTGAGTGACCGAGCCGTCGATGATGGTGGAGAGCAGACGGTGGCCGAGCGCGCGCTCGTCTTCGCCGTCTTCCTGCAGCAGCAGCTCGTACGCCATCAGCTGGCGATCGCGGTCGAGCATCGGGATGCGCACCACCGGCAACGGCGCGCTGGCGGCGGTGCCGGCGAGGGCGGCGGCCTGGGCCTGGGCTTGGGCGGCTTCTACAGCGGTATCGGTCATGGAGACGTCGGCCAGCGATGGACCTGCGCTCAAGGCAGGGCCGTGGGGGTTCGCCCGCCGCGTGCGGCAGGTCCTTCAGGTGGGGCGTTTCAAGCTCAGGCTTCCGCCAATGAAAGCGAGCGGTGATCGATGCGCAAGGTGCCGCCCGGGCCGTACACGCCCGATTCGGCGCCGCCGGTCAGTACCGCCAGCGCCTGGCGCACCTGGCGCAGGCGCTGTCCGACGATCTGGCCGTTGTTCTGGTTGGCGTGCTGGCAGTCGGTGAGCGCAGCCATCACGCCGTCCCAGGCCGCGCGCTGCGCGGGCGTGGTGGCGGCGATGGCGCGCGCGAGCTGCTGGCGCTCGGCGTCCAGTTGTTCCAGGCGTTCGAGCTGGGTCTGCTTGTCCTGCCCCGCGAGATGCAGCGCGTCGGCATCGGCCCGCTCCAGCGCGTCGCGCTCGGCGGCCAGTGCGGCGGTCAGCCGCGACGCGGTCTGGCGCATGTCGCCGAGTACCGCGTCGAAGGCGTCGACCATCTCGTGGCGCAGGTCGGTACTCATGGCTTGCCGTTGAGCTGGCCTTCCATCGAGATCAGGCCGTCGGCGATCTTGCCGGCGTCGACGCGGTAGCTGCCGTCGGCGATCGCCGCGCGGATCTGCTCCACGCGCTTGGTGTCGATGGCCGGGGCCTTGTCGCCCTGCGCCGCGGTGAGTGCGCGCGCCGACTCGGTGAGCTTCACGCTGTCGTCCGCCTTGGCCGCGGGAGCAGCCTCGGTCGCCGGCTGGCTGGCCTGGGCCTGGGCATTCTGGTTGCCCTTGGCCTGCGGAAGTACCGGCAATCCATTGGAGGTGATGGTGGTGTTCATGAGGCGTGTCCTTGAGGGCTTGTCGACCCTTCAAACCGGTTATCGGCGGCGGGCGGGTGAACTTTAGCGGGGTCGGCGGGCGCGGTCATGGCAGGGCCTCGACCACGCCCGGGTCGCGCACCATGGCATCCACGGTGCGGCCGGAACTGTCGTTGCGCACGCGCAGGCGGGCGCCGGTGTCGCCGCCGCCCAGGGCCACCCCGGAGGCGCGCACCTCGATGCCGTCCAGGCGGGCGATCAGTTGCACGCGGTCGCCCGCGCGCACGGTCTGGCGGCCGCCGAACGCGGCCGGCGCCAGCACCGCGCCGGCGCCCAGCGGACGCGACAGCAGGCGGCCGGCAAGCTGGTCCAGGCCATCGATATAGCCATAGCCCAGGCGGGTGACGTCGCGCTCCTCGCCGCGCACGTCGGCGGCAGTGACGCCGTCGCCGCGCTGCAAGGGTTTATTGGCCACCAGCACGGTGCGGAACAGCTGCAGTTTCACCGGCACCTGCATGCGCCAGCCGGTGCTGGGGCAGCGCACTTCCACGCTCATGCGCGGCGCGGCGCGCGCGCCGTCGGGCAGGGCGGCCTGCCAGGGCTGGGCGCAGGTCGGCGGCTGCAGGCGCGTATCCGCCGGCTCCGCCGTGGCCACCACCCGGTTGCCCGGCTGCTCGAAATGCTGGCGCAGCCATTGCTCGGCCACGCGCCGCGGCTCTTCCGCCGCGGCGGCATGCGCCATGCCCGCCGCCAGCAGCGGCAGGAGCAGCAGCGATGACGGCGCGTTTCGCTTCATGCCTCGGCTTGGGCCAGCAACTGGCTGAGCTGCTGATGGATGGATTCGCGCTCGCGCTCGACCTGGTCGGACAACTGCGCGGCCTGCGCGGTCTGGCCCTCGCCGAGCAGCCGCACGAAATTGCCGGCATGGCCGGACAGGCGCTGCCCGGCTTCCAGCAAGCTGACCGCGGCGGGATGCTCGGCGCGCTGCGCGCCCAGGCGGGCCAGTGCGCGATCGAAGGCGGCGGTGTCGAACCAGCGCCGGTCCAGCGCGGCCGGTTCGTGCAGGGCCAGCTCCATCGCCTGGCGCAGGCCCTGGATCGATTCGCGCAGGCTCAGGCTGAGGCTGGCGACCGACGTCGTATCGGCGTGATCCAGCCAGCCCAGGCACAGGCGGTGCGACAGCACCGCGGCGCGGTCCAGCGATTCGGCCTGGCGGATCGCCTCCATGCTGCGCCGCTGCAGCGCGCCCAGGGTGGCCTGCGCGGCTGCGATGCGCGCGTTCTGCGCATCGCAGCCTTGTTGCGAATTCTGTACGCGCGCGGCGATCGCGCGCAGCGCCTCGCCTTCGCGCTCCAAGCTGCCGGCGGTATGGCCGGCACGGTCCTGCGCGCGCTCCAGGCGCTGCACGCCCTGGCGCACGTCGCCGTCGAGCTGCTGCGAGAACGCGCCGATGGACGTGGTCATCGCTTCGATCTGGTCGGTGGCCTGGGTGGTCTTTTCCGCCAATTGCTTCACTTCGTCGGCGACGATGGCGAAGCCGCGGCCGGCCTCGCCCGCGCGCGCGGCCTCGATGGCGGCGTTGAGCGCGACCAGGTTGGTCTGGTGCGCGATCTCCTGCACGGTGGAAGTGAGCTTGCGGATCTGCGCGACCTGTTCGGCCAGCTTGCTCTGGTTGCGGTTCATCGCCGACAGCGCGCTGCGCAGCAGGCGCAGCTGGCCGTCGAGTTCGGTGACGGTCTCGGCGCCGTGGCGGTTGTGCGCGGTGGCTTGCGCCACTTCGCCGGCGGCCTGTTGCAGGGCCGTCGAGATCCCGGCGCCTTGCTCCGTCAAGCGACCGACGCTGTCGCGCGCCTCGCCGGTGGCCTGGTGCAGGGCCTCCTGGGCGCGCAGCACGGTCTGTGCGGTGCCCATCACCAGGCTTTGCTGTTCCACCGATTGCAGCGCGATGGCGGCCGGTTCGCGCGGCGCGATGCGCGCCAGCAGCGGAGCTAGGGCCTCGGCCAGGCGCGGATGGCGGCGCGCGAGCTGCTCGACCCGCGGGGTGTCGCCGGTGGCGGCGGCTTGGGCGAGGTCGGCGAGGGCTTTGGCCGGGATGAGGGTCATGGATCGGGTGGTCCTTGGGTCTACGCGTATGGCGTAGTGATCGTCTGGATAGGGCGGAACTTGAGGAAGCAAGGGGTGTGCCATGGCCGTGGCGATCGCCCGGGGCCATAAAAAACGGCCGGAGCTTGCACTCCGGCCGTTGGTCAGGCTGCCGACCGGCGATGGCCGGGGCTTTCAGTCAGCGCCAGCGCGGCGGGTTGTACCCATAAGCCATCGGGCGGTATGGCGAAAACACCGGCTGCGGGCGGAAGAACGTCGGCATCCACGGTGCGAAGCCGTACGACGGAGCGTTCCAGGACGAGTAGCCGTAGGACGGACGATTCCACGGCACCTGGCCGAAAGACGGCTTGCCCCACGCCGGCGCGTAGCCATAGATCGGATGGTTGAAGATCTGGTTCAACAGCTGTTCGACGAACACTGCGATCGGATCTTTGACCGGCTTGGGCTGCTCGACGGGCTTCGGCTGTTCGATCGGCTTCGGCTCCTCGACGGGCTTGGGCTGTTCGACCGGCTTGGGCTCCTCGACGGGCTTCGGCTGCTCGACCGGCTTGGGCTCCTCGACGGGCTTGGGCTGTTCGACCGGCTTGGGCTCCTCGACGGGCTTCGGCTGTTCGACCGGCTTGGGCTCCTCGACGGGCTTGGGCTGTTCGACCGGCTTGGGCTCCTCGACGGGCTTGGGCTGTTCGACCAGCTTGGGTTCCTCGACGGGCTTGGGCTGTTCGACCGGCTTGGGTTCCTCGACGGGCTTGGGCTGTTCGACCGGCTTGGGTTCCTCGACGGGCTTGGGCTCCTCGACAGGCTTGGGCTGCTCGACCGGCAGGTCGTCGTTGCCTCCATCGCCGATGCTGCCGCCGCCGACGATCGAATTGCCTTCGTCGTCACTCAACGTACCTGCACCCTTGGCGCTACCGTCCGTGGTGATGGTGCCACTCACTTTCTTGAAGCCGAAGCCAGTGGCGGTCGCTGAGAGGCCGGAAGAAAGCGTGCCGGTGGAGATGAAGCGCGACTTCGAGTCCGCGTTGCCGCTGGCGTCGGTGTTGGCGTAGGCCTCGATGCTGCCGTTGGTTGAATTCAACGTACCCGCGTTGTTCACCTCGGTAGCTACACGTAGATTCAAGCCGTACTTGCCATCCACCTTGCCGGCCTCGGCGACGGATATTGCTCCATCGCGGCTGGTCAGGTTGATCGAGCTCTGGGACTCGATCGTGCCGGTCACAGCTATCGAACCGCCGGCTTCCAGGTTGAGAGCATTGGTTTTCCCGGACTTGATCGTGCCGGCCACATTCACACCTACGCCACTTTCGGTGCCGACCATGCGGATGGCATTCGTGTACATGCTGCCGAGGGCAGACACGTCCAGCGCCAGCTTCGGCGCGTCGCCCTCACCGGCGATGCGCGAATAACCGATGGAGTTTCCATTGGTTGCATAGGTCACCTTGTTGGCGCCTGTGACCACGCGCAGCTGATCGGCATTCAACTTGCCGTTCAGCTCGATGCTGCGCGCAAACAGGTCCGCCATGCCCACCGCGCTGGTGTCTATGCCGTTGGCGCCCACCGTGATAACGCCCTTGGTCACCTGGATCGAGGCTACGTTTCCTTGCGTATTCAGCTGCGGAATGCCGGTGGCGAGCGTGACGCGCGAGGCATTGATGAAGCTGGCGCCGTCGGCGTTGATGCCGTTCGGATTGGCTACGATCAGCGCAGCCTTGTCGCCCCCGATTTCCAGGGCACCCTTCAGCATCGACGCCTTGCTACCGGTCACCTCGGTGATGATCACCTTGGCTGTGCCATTGGCGAGATTCGCATTGCCGTTGATCTGGCCGGCGAGCTGCGAAGCCACGCCGATGCTGCTGTTGTTGAGCACGACGCCCGCCGTGCCGACATCGAACTGGGTGAACTGGTTGTGCGATACGCCCGCGCCATTCGGAGTGACGATATCGACGACCGCTGCCTGGCTGCCGCCCTGCGTGACGCCAGGGCCATTCACACCGCTCACCGGAGTGACCGCCGCCATCGAACTGATCGGCAACGCCAGCGCGAGCGCGACATACAGCTTGCGGCGGTACGGCAGGTTCTTACTTGTTTTGGATATACATGGCCTTGTTGTTGGAGAACCCCTGGGCTGGCGGTTATTCCATGGCCGCCAAAACAGACGGCCGGCCATTGCGGCCGGCTGGAAAAGTGAGCGGGAAGCTAGAACCGCGCGGTCATGCGCAACGAGACGTTGAAGCCGCCATCGGGCACGGCTGCCGGTTTGCTCAGGGCGTGCCCCACCGAGACGTCGTAGCCGAATCGCGCCACCTGCCCGCGCAGGCCCAGGCTTACGCTGCTGAAGCTTTGGCTGCCCTTGGCGGCCAGCGAGGGACCGCTGAGCCGCGCGGCGTCGACGCCCAGATACGGATTGCCCAGCTTGCCGCCGCTGTTCCACACCACGTTGTTGTGCGCGACCCAGCCGTTCTCGCCGGTGAACACATAGCGCCCATCGAAGCCGCGCACCGCATAGCGGCTGTTGATCGACAGGTATTCCGTCCACGGCAGCGGGGTGAAGGCGTGCTGGCCGGAAAGATTGCCTTCGTAGGTGAAGCGCTGGCCGCCGATGGTGAACGGCGCGTTGATCGCGACGCTGGCCGAACCGAGGCGATAGCTGCCGTTCCAGGTGGGACGGCCGACCACATAGCCGGAGCGGGCGGACAGGCCCGGCAGACTGCCGCGCACGCCGATGTTCGCTTGCAGCGAGGCCCGCCCGATGAAGTGCAGATAGTCGTAGCTCAAGCCATAGCTGGTGATGTCGCGCCTCTGCACGGCCAGCTGTTCGCCGCCCAGCTCGCTGGAGTCCGACCTGCGGCTCAACTGCAACTTGACCGTGCCGCGGCCGTGCGAAGAGCGGTTCACCACCCGGTCCACCCCGAGCTGGGCCAGGTTGGTCTTGCTGGTGTAGGCGATGTGCCCGCCTTGCAGCAGCTCGAAGCTCTGCTTGGCATAAGAACTGTTGGCGGCGAGCGAGACATTCCAATAGCCGACCGGCATCGACCAGTTCAGGCCCAGTCCGCGCGATGCCTGCCGGTCATTGCCGACATTCATGTTGTTGCTGTAGGTCAGCAACAGCAGGTCGTCCCGGTCCAGCGGCGCGTCGACGATGCCGATCAGCCCCAGCTGGTTCTGGCCGGTGGCGTCCTGGCCGCCGTTGTCGGCGGTGAGCACGGTATGCCAGCGGTCCTTGCTGCGCTTGCGATCGAGCGTGATGTCGCTGGTGCCGACTTCCGCGCCGGGTGTCAGCGTGAAGGTCGCTCCGGCCTGGCCTGGCGTGCGGCGCACGTTTTCCAGGGCCTGGTCCAGGTCGCGCAGGTTCAGCACATCGCCTTCGCGGAACGGCAGGGCATTGCGTGCCTGCAGCGGCTGGCCGGTGGCCTTGTCGATCAGCTTGCCCACGCGGCCGGGAATCACCTTGATGATGAGCCTGCCGTTCGCCGGATCCTGCTCCGGCATGAGTACCGTGCTGGTGACGTAGCCGCGCTCGATCAGCTGGCCGGTGAGATAGCGCTGCAGTTCCTTCAGTCCGTTCGGACCCAGGCACATGCCGCGTGGCGAAACGGTGCCCGGCAGCCAGGAGAACGGCAGGATCCCGCTCCAGCCTACGTCGGTCACCATCGCGCAGGGCGTTTCCTGCGGCGGAGTGAAGGCGGCATGCTTGCGCGCCGCCGAGCCTTTGAGCACCACGCTCTTCTGCTCGACCGCATCCTGGGTACGCTCGATTTCGCGGCTCAGTCGCCGTTGCACCTCCTGGCTGTCTCCTGGAGGCGGCGCCGCCTGCGCATGTGCCGCGCCGGTGTGGGCGATGCCGCAGGCCAGGGCAAAGGCCAGGCCGGAATAGCGGGGAGCCCGGCCATGGCGGATGGCCGCGAACGGGATCTTGGGGTGATAAGTCCTGGACGACACGCCGTTCCATCCTGAAAGAGGGTCTAGAGAGCGGCGCAGTTTGCGGGAGCGGTCAGGGGGCGTTCGTCCGGATTTTTCCAAAAGGAATTGACTCGCTGCGGCGCGTCGGAATTTCGACACGTGCGCTCCCGGCGCTCGGGTCGCTTGCTGCAAACCCATATGCCACAAGGCTTTGAGGCGCATGGCATGCGTTTTGCTCAAAGACCTCCGCGGACTTTCCGTGCGGAGTCTTAAGGCCATGAGCCAGATCAACGACAAGCTGTTCGGCATTCATGCGCAGGCGTTGGGCCTGTGGCAGAAGCGTGCGGAAGTGCTGGCGGGGAACCTGGCGAATGCGGATACGCCGGATTACAAGGCGCGCGATGTGGACTTCCGCCAGGCGCTGATGAGCGCTGGCGGCGACGGCAAGCTGTCGCTGGCCGCGACGGAAAGCGGACACATCGACCCGGCGAGCCAGGCGAACGAGCAGCTCGCCTATCGCGTGCCGCTGCAACCGACGATGGACGGCAACACCGTCGACACGCAGATGGAGCAGGCGAACTTCGCCGCCAACAGCGTGCATTACCAGGCCAGCCTGTCCTTCATCACGGCGCAGATCCACATGCTGCGCACGGCCATCACCGGAGGGCAGAGCTGATGTCGCTGTTCAAGATCTTCGACGTCGCCGGCTCCGGCATGGCGGCGCAGTCGCTGCGGCTCAATACCGTGGCCAGCAATATCGCCAATGCCGACAGCGTGGCGAGTTCGCCGGAAGCGGCGTATCGCGCCAAGGAACCGTTGTTCGCCACCGTGCAGCGCAATCTCGCGGCCAAGGATCAGGACGGCGCGCAGGGCGTGCAGGTGCTCGGCGTCACCGAGAGCCAGGCTGCGGTGGAAAGCCGCTATGAGCCGGGCAATCCGCTCGCCGATGGCGACGGCTATGTCTATGCCAGCAACGTCAATCCGGTCGACGAGCTGGTCAACATGATTTCCGCCTCGCGTTCGTACCAGAACAACGTCGAGGTGATGAACAGCACACGCCAGCTGATGCAGAAGACGCTGGATCTCGGCAAATAAGCGCAGCGAAGACCACCATGGCCGATATCGCAATCAACAACTCCACCGGCTCCTCCGCCTCGCAGGCGGTGAAGAAAACCAATGGCAGCACCTTGAGCCAGGCGGATTTCCTCAGCCTGCTCACCCAGCAGATGCGCAACCAGGATCCGACCCAGCCGATGGATTCATCGCAGATGGTCAGCCAGCTCGCGCAGATCGCCCAGGTCTCGGCCACGCAGTCGCTGCAGACCTCGTTCGACACGCTGAGCACCGCGCTGCAGGGCAACCAGCTGCTGCAGGCCAGCGACCTGGTCGGGCGCAACGTCACCGTGCCGTCCAATGCCGCGAAGCTCGAAGGCACGGCCGGCGTGGATGGCGCGATCAATGTCGGCAGCAGCGGGCAGACCGCTTCGGTGCAGATCATCGATACCGCCGGCAACGTGGTGCGCACCATCGACCTGGGCAAGCCCGACGTAGGCCTGGCGGATTTCCACTGGGACGGCAAGGACGAGAACGGCCAGCCGCTGCCGAACGGTACTTACGGGATCAAGGCGCAGGTGGGCACCACGGCGGTGCAGGCCTACGTCAGCGGCAAGGTCGACAGCGTCGGCATGGCCGGCGATCAGGGCGCTTATCTGCAGGTGGCCGGGTTCGGCGGCGTGCTGCTGGCCCAGGTCGCGCGCATCGATTGACACGCATCGCCGATACATCAGGGCCGGGCGGCCCGCACACACAGTCTCCACAGGGGAGCACAGCATGGCATTCAACATCGCACTGAGCGGCTTGAAGGCGGCGTCTTCGGATCTCGAAGTCACCGCCAACAATATCGCCAATACATCCACCACCGGCTTCAAGGGCTCGCGCGCCGAGTTCGCCGAGCTGTACAGCGTGGCCGGCAAGAACCTCAGCGCCACCCAGGTCGGCAGCGGCGTGCGCCTGACCAACGTGGCGCAGCAGTTCACCGCCGGCAACGTGGAGAACACCAACAACGCGCTGGACTTCGCCCTCAGCGGCGACGGCTTCTTTACCTTGAAAGATGGCAAGGGCCTGTCCTATACCCGCGCCGGCGCGTTCCGCCAGGATGCCAACGGCTACGTGGTCAACAGCGCCGGGCAGAACCTGCAGGTGTTTCCGGCCAACAATGCCGGCGGTTTCGACACCAGCACCATGACCGACCTGCGCCTGATCACCTCGCAGAACGCGGCCAAGGCCACCGGCAGCGTGCAGCTCGCGCTGAACCTGCCGTCGAACGCCACCCCGCCGGGCAAGGCCTTCGATCCGAAGGACGCCACCAGCTACAACCAGGCCACGCCGTTCACCGCCTACGATTCGCTGGGCGCCACGCATAACGGCACCGTGTACTTCGTGCGCAACGCCACCGCCAATACCTGGGATGCGCACCTGTTCATCGACGGCAAGGACACCGGCGCCACCCAGCAGCTGAGCTTCACCAGCACCGGCGCGCTGGCCACCCCGGCCGGCGGCAAGCTGACCTTCCCGGCGATCAGCGCCAGCCCGGGTTCCGACCCGATGGCGATCACGCTGGACGTGACCAAGGCCACCCAGTTCGGCAACAACTACGCGGTGACCTCGATCAACCAGGACGGCTATCCGACCGGCACGCTGTCGAGCATCGACGTGTCCAGCGACGGCGTGGTGCAGGCCAAGTTCTCCAATGGCCAGTCGCAGTCGCTCGGCCAGCTGGCGCTGGCGAACTTCGCCAACCCGCAGGGCCTGCGCCAGATGGACAACACCAACTGGGCCGCCTCGTACGACTCCGGCACGCCGGTGATGGGCGCGGCCGGCACCGGCAATTTCGGCAACGTGCAGTCCGGCGCGCTGGAAGCGTCCAACACCGCCGACCTCACCGCGCAGCTGGTGAACATGATCAAGGCGCAGCGCAACTACCAGGCGAATGCGCAGGTGATCTCCACCGACGACAAGCTGACCCAGACCATCATCAATATCCGCAACTGATGAAGCGCACGGGCAGGGCGTGACCCAAGCGCGCCCTGTCCTCCGTTCCCCAGCTTCCTGAGACATGCCATGGATCGTTCCGTCTACGTAGCCATGACCGGCGCCACGCAAATGATGCGTGCGCAGACCGAGGTGGCGCACAACCTGGCCAATGCCGACACCGTCGGTTTCAAGGCGCAGATGTCGGCGTTCAAGCCGCTGCCCGTGCAGGGCCAGGGGCTGGGCGCGCGCATCAACGGCGTGGCGCAGGGCATCGGCCTGGATATGCACGCCGGCGCGCAGATGGACACCGGGCGTCCGCTCGACGTGGCGGTGCAGGGTGACGGCTGGATGGCCGTGCAGAGTGCGGACGGCGGCGAAGGCTATACCCGCGCCGGCCAGTTGCAGCTCACCGCCGATGGCCTGCTTACCGATGCGCGCGGCAATCCGGTGATGGGCGACGGCGGACCGATCACCGTGCCGGACGCCACCCAGATCAGCATCGGCGTCGACGGCACCATCTCGGTGGTGCCGAAGGGGCAGGGGCCGGATACCTCGTCGGTGATCGGCAAGCTGAAGCTGGTCAATCCCGCCGCGGATCAAATGCAGCAGGGCGACGATGGCCTGATGCATCTGGCGGGCGGCGGCGTGGCGCAGGCCGATCCGGCGGTGACGGTGAAGGCCGGTGCGCTCGAATCGAGCAATGTGAATCCGTCGCAGACGCTGGTGCAGATGATCCAGCTCTCGCGCCAGTACGAATTGCAGGTGCGTTCGATCCGCACCGCGGACGACAACGCGCAGTCGGCCACGCGCCTGCTGCAAGTGGGCTGATTTTTTCTTTCTGAAGCGGCGCAAGCCGCGCGGAGAACCAAATGTTTTCTTCCCTGTGGGTCGCCAAGACCGGTCTCGATGCGCAGCAGACGCGCATGGACGTGATCTCCAACAACCTGGCCAATGCCAACACCACCGGCTTCAAGAGCTCGCGCGCCTCGTTCCAGGACCTGATGTACCAGAACGTGCGCCAGCCCGGCGGCCAGACCACCGAGCAGACGCAGTCGCCGTCCGGCCTGATGCTGGGCACCGGCGTGCGCGTGGTCGGCAGCGAGAAACTGTTCACCCAGGGCAATCCGCAGCAGACCGGCAATGCGCTGGACCTGGCGATCCAGGGCCGCGGCTTCCTGCAGGTGACCCAGCCCGACGGCACCGTGGCTTACACGCGCGACGGCTCGCTGCATCTGGACCAGAACGGCCAGCTCGTCACGGCCTCCGGCTACCAGCTCGATCCGGCCATCGTGATTCCGCAGAACGCGCAGAGCGTGACCATCGGCACCGACGGCACGGTCAGCGCCAAGCTGCCGGGCCAGGCCGCACCGCAGACCATCGGCACCGTGCAGTTGGCCGACTTCATCAATCCCGCCGGCCTGCAGCCGAGCGGCGACAACCTGTATCAGGAAACCGCCTCCAGCGGCGCGCCGCAGATCGGCCAGCCCGGCCTCAACGGCCTGGGCACGGTGACCCAGGGTTCGCTGGAAAGCTCGAACGTCAACGTGGTCGAGCAGATGGTGGACATGATCGAAACGCAGCGCACCTACGAAATGAATTCCAAGGCGATCTCCGCCGCGGATTCGATGCTGCAGTTCCTCACCAACAAGACTTGAGCACGGCCATGTCGAACTTCCGTCGCCTGCGCCTGTGCGGCGCCACCCTGCTGCTGGCCCTGCTCGCCGGCTGCGCCATGCCCGCGCCGCGCGGCGACGATGCCGCCTGGGCCGCGACGCCGCCGCAGGAGCCGCTGGCGCAGCCGCAGGCGGACGGCTCGATCTATCACGAAGCGCAAAACATGGAGCTGTTCAACGACCCGCGTGCGCATCGCGTGGGCGACATCCTCACCATTTCGCTGGTGGAGAGCACGCAGGCCAGCAAGAAGGCCTCGACCAGCACCAGCAAGAAGGACAAGACCAACCTTGCCGCGCCGACCATCCTGGGCCGCCCGGTCAGCATCGGCGGCACCGACGTGAGCTTCGGCACCAGCGGTGACCGCAGCTTCGACGGCAGCGGCAACAGCACCCAGAGCAACCAGCTCACCGGTTCGATCACCGTGACCGTGGCGCAGCGGCTGTCCAACGGCAACTTGCTGGTGCGCGGCGAGAAGTGGCTGACCATCAACCAGGGGCAGGAGCAGGTGCGCATTTCCGGCATCGTGCGGCCGCAGGACATCGGGCAGGACAACAGCGTGCCGTCGACGCGGGTGGCGGATGCGCGCATTGGCTATACGGGACGCGGCACGCTGGCGGATGCGAATACGCAGGGTTGGCTGTCGCGCTTCTTCGGTTCGAAGTGGATGCCGTTCTGATGTCCACCGCCAATCACTACGCCGGCGTAGGTTGGGGTGAGCGCCAGCGAACCCCAGCAGGCGAGGCGATCATCGCGACGGCGATGTTGGGGTTCGCCTATGGCTCACCCCAATCTACCTGGGTCCATCGTATGCGTTCACGCATCATGCTTTTCGTCGCGCTGCTGCTGCTCGCAGCCACCGCCCACGCCGACAAGATCCGCGACCTCGCCCAGGTCGCCGGCGTGCGCAGCAACCAGCTCATCGGCTATGGCCTGGTGGTCGGCCTCGATGGCAGCGGCGACCAGACCACGCAAGCGCCGTTCACCACGCAAAGCCTGGAGAACATGCTGCAGCAGTTCGGCATCACGGTGCCGGCCAATGTGCGGCCGCAGCTGAAGAACGCGGCGGCGGTGATGGTCACCGCGCAGTTGCCGCCGTTCGCCAAGCCGGGCCAGGCGATCGACGTCACGGTGGCCTCGATCGGCAATGCCAAGAGCATCCGCGGCGGCGAATTGTTGATGACGCCGTTGCGCGGCGCCGACGGCAATGTCTATGCGATGGCGCAGGGCAGCGTGGTGGTCGGCGGCATCAGCGCGCAGGGCAAGAGCGGTTCCAGCGTGCAGGTGAACATCTCGGCCAGCGGGCGCGTGCCCAATGGCGCCACGGTGGAGCGCAGCGTGGCGTCCTCGTTCGGGCAGGGCGGCGACCTGGTGCTCAATCTCAATACGCAGGACTTCACCACCGCCGCGCGTATCGCCGAAGCGGTCAATCGCGCTTACGGCGCCGGCACCGCGCAGGCGGTGGACGGCGGTTCGGTGGCGGTGCGTGGGCCGGCCGATCCGGCGCAGCGGGTGTCCTGGCTGGGCATGATCCAGTCGCTCGAGGTGCAGCCCGGCGATGCGCCGGCGCGGGTGGTGGTCAATTCGCGCACCGGCACCGTGGTGATCGGTTCCGACGTCAAGGTCAGCGCCGCCGCGGTGGCGCACGGTTCGATCCAGGTCACCATCAGCGAGCAGCCGCAGGTCAGCCAGCCGGCGCCGTTCAGCCGCGGCGGCCAGACCGTGGTGGTGCCCAGCAGCAGCGTGCAGGTCAGCGAGGACGGCGCGCATATGTTCAAGTTCGGCCCCGGCGCCAGCCTGGATACGATCGTGCGCGCGGTGAACCAGGTTGGCGCCTCGCCGACCGACCTGATCTCGATCCTGCAGGCGCTGAAGCAGGCCGGCGCGTTGCGCGCCGAACTGGTGGTGATCTGAGATGAGCGCGGCTGACGGCATCTCCGGCGCGGCCAACGGTGCGCTCAATACCTGGACCGAGCTGTCGGGCTTCCAGCAGCTGCGCGCGCAGGCGGCCGGCGACGGTAAGTCGGCACTGCCGCAGGTAGCGAAGCAATTCGAGGCGATCTTTACCCAGATGATGCTGAAGTCGATGCGCGAGGCCAGTCCTGGCGGCGGCATCGGCGACAGCGAGCAGGGCAATGCCTATCGCGACCTGTTCGATCACCAGTTGTCGTTGAGCCTGTCCAATGGCGGCCACGGCCTGGGCATCGCGCAGATGCTGATGCGCCAGCTCGGCGGCAAGGACAGTGGCGCTACCGATGCCTCCGCCGATGCGGCGTCTTCCTGGCAAAGCACGCTGGACCAGCTCGCGCACGGCGCCGGCAAGGTCGCCGGCAAGGTGGCCGAGTGGATGCCCGGCACCGGCGACGCGGTGAACTTCGTGCAGGCGCTGGCGCCGCATGCGCAGGCCGCGGCACAGAAGCTCGGTGTATCGGTGCGCGCGCTGCTGGCCCAGGCTGCGCTGGAAACCGGCTGGGGCAAGCATCTGCCGGCGCATCACGATGGCAGCTCCAGCAACAACTTGTTTGGCATGAAGGCCGGCCGCAGCTGGGACGGCGACAAGGTCAGTGTGCCCACGCTCGAATACGAAGGCGGGGTGGCGGTGCGCAAGCGCGACCAGTTCCGCGCCTACGGCAACCCGGGCGATTCCTTCTCCGACTATGCCGACGTGCTGACCGGCAACCCGCGCTACGCCCATGCCATCGGCAAGGGCGAAGACATCAAGGGCTTCGCCAAGGCGCTGGCCCACGGCGGCTATGCCACCGACCCGGCCTACGCGGCCAAGCTCGAAGCGATTGCCAACAGCCCGGAAATGCGCAAGGGGCTGGAGGCGCTGGCCGCGCTCAAGTCGGACGACGGTTTGCCGTCACAGTTGCCATGACGTGCCCCTCTCTCCCCATGACACGTACCGCCACAAGGACCGCCCACCATGGCTGACCTGCTTTCCACCGGCGTCTCGGGCCTGCTGGCCTCGCAGATCGGCCTCAGCACCGTCAGCCACAACGTGGCCAACGTCAACACCGATGGCTACAGCCGCCAGACCGTGCAGTTCAATGCGCGCCAGGCGCAGCAGCTGGGCAATTTCTATGTCGGCACCGGCGTCAATACGGTGGCGGTGCAGCGCGCCTACAGCCAGTACCTCAATACCGCGCTGTGGACGGCCTCGTCGGACCAGAGCCGCGCGGCGACGTATCAAAGCCTGACCGGGCAGATCAACAACCAGTTGTCCGGCAGCACCAACCTGCAGACCTCGCTGGACGCGTTCTACGGCGCGCTGGGCGACGTCTCCAACGCGCCGGCCGACTCCGCCGCGCGCGGCGTGCTGCTGGCCCGTGCCAATGCGCTGGGCAGCACCTTTCAGGCGCTGTCCGGCCAGTTCAACCAGTTGAACGGACAGGTGCAGCGGCAGATCAGCGACACCGTCGATTCGATCAACAGCGACAGCAACTCGATCGCCAAGCTCAACGAGCAGATCCGCACCGCCTATGCCAGCGGCAAGGGCGAGCCGTCGGACCTGCTCGACCAGCGCGATGCGCTGGTGAAGAAGGTCTCCGGCGAAGTGGGCGTCACCGTGGTGCAGCAGAACGACCACACGGTGAGCCTGTTCATCGGCAACGGCCAGGCCCTGGTCAACGGCTCCAATGGCTACCCGCTCGCCACCGCGCCGAACCAGTACGACCCGACCCGGCTGGAGATCACCGGCAAGGACAGCGGCAGCGTGCTCACCGGCCAGGTCGGCGGCGGTGCGCTCGGCGCGCTGCTGGATTTCCGCACCAACGTGCTCGACCCGGCGCAGAACCAGCTCGGCCGCGCCGCGGTGGCGATGGCCAGCGCGTTCAATGCCCAGCATGCGCAGGGCATGGACCTCAACGGCAACATGGGCGGCGCCTTCTTCAACGTCGGCTCGCCGCAGGTGCAGATCAGCTCGGCCAACCAGGGCACGGGCACGGTCAGCGCGAACATTTCCAATGTCGGCGCGCTGACCACCAAGGACTACGTGATGCGCTACGACGGCAGCGCATGGAGCCTGCGCGACACCGCCGGCAACGCCGTGGCGATGACCGGCACCGGCACGGCGGCGGACCCGTTCAAGGCCGACGGCCTGAGCCTGGTGGTGGGCGGCGCGCCGGGCGCGGGCGACAGCTTCCAGGTGCGGCCCACCGCGGCGGCCGCCGCGGGCTTCGGCGCGGCCATCACCGATCCGAACAAGATCGCCGCGGCCGCGCCCTTGGCCGGTGCGGCCGGCGCGGCCAACAAGGGCAGCGGCAGCGTGGGCGGTATCGCCATCACCGATCCGTCCAATGCGGGCCTGCTGGGCACCGCGAATATCGTGTTCACCTCGCCGACCAGCTACACCATCAACGGCGGCGCCGCGCAGACGTATACGCCCGGCCAGCCGATCAGCGCCAACGGCTGGAGCCTCACCCTCAACGGCACGCCCGCGGCGAACGACACGTTCACCCTCAAGGCCAACTCCAATGCGCGCGGCGACAATGCCAACGCCCTGGCGCTGGGCAAGGTCGCCAATCTCGGCGTGCTCGACAACGGCGCCACCAGCGTGGGCCGCGCCTATGGCCAGTTGACCAGCCAGGTGGGCAGCGCCGGTTCGCTGGCCAAGGACGCGCTGACCACGCAGAACTCGGTGTACCAGCAGGCGCTGGCATCCCAACAGGGCGTGTCCGGCGTCAACATCGACGAGGAAGCGGCCAGCCTGGTGCGCTACCAGCAGGCGTATCAAGCCTCGGCGCAGGTGATCTCCACCGCCAGCCAGATCTTCGACGCGCTGCTCAGCGCCGTGCGCAACTGAAGGAGCATCCGATGAGAGTCTCCACCAGCTGGATGGCCCAGCAGTCGGTCAACAGCATGCTCGACGGGCAGTCCAGCCTGTCCGACCTGCAGAACCGCATCAGCAGCGGCAAGCGCATCAACCAGCCGTCCGACGATCCGGTGGGCGCTTCGCGCGCACTGGAACTCAATCACATGGACGCGGACGTGGCGCAGTACCAGCGCAACATCAGCTCGGCCAATGCGCGCCTGGGGCTGGAAGACCAGGCGCTGTCGACGTCGACCGACGCGCTGACCCGCGTGCGCACCCTGGTCCTGCAGGGCATCAACGGTACGCAGACCGACCAGACCCGTTCCGACATCGCCGCCGAGCTGACCCAGATCCGCACCCAGCTGATGGGCGTGGCCAATGGCAAGGACGGCAACGGCGATTATCTGTTTGCCGGCAACCGCACCGGCGCGCAACCGTTCGCGGCGCAGGGCAATGCGGTGGTCTACAACGGCGACGACGGCCAGCGCATGGTGGCGGCTGGCCCGGGCATGCAGGTGGCCACGGGCGACCCGGGTTCGGCGATCTTCATGAATGTCCCTACCGGCAACGGCACCTTCCAGGTCTCCGCCGGCGCCGCCAATACCGGCACCGCAGTGGCCGGCACGATCAGCGTGGCCGACCGCACCCAATGGGACAACGGCACGTACAGCATCGCCTTCACCTCGGCCACGGCCTACGAAGTGCGCGACGCCTCCAACAACGTGGTGGGCAGCGGCACCTATGCCAACGACGGCAACGCGGTGGTGGCCTTCCGCGGCGTGCAGGTGGGCATCAGCGGCGTGCCGGCGGCGGGCGACAGCTTCAGCGTGGGGCCGTCGGGCACGCAGGACATCTTCAGCACGCTGGACAACATCATCGGCGCCTTGAAGACCACCGGCGGCGGGCCGGCAATGAAGAACACGCTCAACGCGCAGTTCTCCAATCTCGACCAGGCCATCGACACCGTCTCCCAGACGCGCGCCGCGATCGGCGGGCGCATGAATGCGCTGGACCAGCAGCAGTCGCTCAATGGCGACCTGTCGCTGCAGTACCAGGGCGCGCTGAGCGACGTGCAGGACCTCGACTACTACGACGCGATCAGCAAGCTCAATCTGCAGAACACCGCGCTGCAGGCGGCGCAGATGACCTATACCAAGGTGCAGGGGTCGACGCTGTTCGACTACCTGAGGTAAGGCAGGGAAGGAATGAGCGAAGGGCATGCACGAATGACGGCGGCGGAGGGCAACAAGCGCTTTGCGGTGGTCGCTGCATCCAGTTGCTCGCTTCGGGTACTCGTTCGTAGCGCTTTGGCGCAGATCGTATGCAGATCCATGGGGACATCGCCGACGCAGTACCTGAGGCGGCGGCGTTCCAGCAGGCATTCCCGTTGGGATAGGCGCCGGCCTCGCCGGTTACCTATCCAACGGAGTGCATGTCCTATGATCATGAGCCTCAACACCAACATCAACGCGCTGATTGCCCGGCACAACCTCGGCATGGCGGAGAGCAAGTATTCGACTGCAAGCGAGCGGCTGGCGTCCGGCCTGCGTATCAACAGCGCAAAGGACGATGCCGCCGGCCTGGCCATTGCCACTCGCTTTACCACCCAGATCAATGGCCTGAACACGGCGGTGCGCAACGCCAACGACGGCATCTCGATGGCCAAGACCACCGAGTCGGCGCTGAAAGAGGTGACCGGCAACTTGCAGCGTATCCGCGAGCTGGCCGTGCAATCGGTCAGCGGTTCTAACTCCGCCAGCGATCGTGCCGCGCTCGACAAGGAAGTGCAGCAGCGCCTGGCCGAAGTGACCCGCATCGCGCAGCAGACTAATTTCAACGGCACCAAGGTGCTGGACGGCAGTGCGGGTTCCGTGGCATTCCAGGTCGGCGCCAATGTGGGAGAGACGATCAGCGTCGACTTCAGCGTGGGTATGCGAGCCAACCAGATCGGTCGGCTCGAAGCCGCCTCCGTGACGGCTGGCGGCACGGCCCCGACCTATCCGCTGACCCTGGCTGCCGACCAGACCGTGAAGATCGGCACAGCCAGTATTGTTCTCAAGAAGGATGCATCGTTCAAGAATGCGGGCGAACTGGTCGCTGCCTTGAATGCTGGCTTCGGCAATGCGAGCGTGAACGCGCAGGCCTCGGTCGACAGCACGGGCAAGCTCACCGTCTCTGCCGCCAACGCCGCAGGCGCGATTGACGTTTCGGGTGCCACCGTCCTAGGTTTCGCGGCCGCCGATAAGGCGAAGGCGGACGACAAACATCTCTCGGATATCTCGATCGTTACCAGCGACGGAGCCAACGATGCCATCCGGCGCATCGACTCTGCCCTGCAATCGATGAGCGACCTGCGTTCGAACCTCGGTGCGGTGCAGAACCGCTTTGAGTCGACCGTAGCCAATCTCAAGTCCATCTCGCAGAACCTGTCTTCCTCCCGGAGCCAGATCCAGGATGCTGACTTCGCGGCGGAAACCGCGGCCAAGGCGAGTGCGGATACTTTGCGGCAGAGCGGCGTGTCGGTGCTGGCTCAGGCCAACACGAGCCAGCAACTCGTGCTCAAGCTTCTGCAGTAAGCCATCCATCCAATGGCCGCGCAGTGGGCGCGGCCGTTCCTCTCCATCAGGACACCCGACCATCATGACGACCGCGTTCCCTTCCACTTCCGACCAGGCCGGCGTGCTTGCCGCAGGCGGGACGCGGTGTGGTCGGGCGTGGCCTTCCCTAACCCAGTTTGCCCACTTGCTCAAGTTCCATGAGAACCGGTCGAAACAGTACTTGAGGCGGACGTTCCAGCAGGAATTCCCGCTGAGAACACAACCGCCGGCCTCTTGTCGGCTTCGACCCCAACGGAGTGATTTCCCATGGTCATGAGCGTTACCACCAACATCAGCTCGCTGAATGCCCAGAACAACCTGGCCAAGACGCAGAGCAAGCTGAGCACCGCCATCGAGCGCCTGTCCTCCGGTATGCGCATCAACAGCGCCAAGGACGACGCCGCCGGCCTCGCCATCTCGACCCGCTTCACCACCCAGATCAATGGCCTGAACCAGGCCGTGCGCAACGCCAACGACGGTATCTCGATGGCGCAGACCACCGAGTCGGCGCTGGACGAAGTGACCAACAACCTGCAGCGCATCCGCGAGCTGGCCGTGCAGTCGGCCACCGGTTCCAACTCGACCACCGACCGCGCCGCGCTCGACAAGGAAGTGCAGCAGCGTCTGGCCGAAGTGACCCGTATCGCGCAGCAGACCAACTTCAACGGCACCAAGGTGCTGGACGGCAGCGCCGGTTCGGTGGCGTTCCAGGTCGGCGCGAACGTGGGCGAGACCATCAGCGTCAACTTCAGCGTCGGCATGAAGACCAACCAGGTCGGCCAGGTCGACACCGCTTCGGTGTCCGCCAGCGGCACGGCCCCGACCTATCCGCTGACCCTCGCCGCCGACCAGACGGTGAAGATCGGCGCGACCAGCATCACCCTGAAGAGCGGCACGGTGTTCAACACCGCGCAGAACGTCACCGACGCGCTGAATGCGGGCTTCAAGGATGCCGGCGTGGATGCGCAGGCCTCGGCCGATGCCACCGGCAAGATCAGCGTCGCCGCGTTCGGCGCCGACGTCGACGCTTCGGGCGCCACCGCCCTGGGCTTCGCCGCCACCGACAAGGCCACGCATGCCCTGGACGCCAAGCACCTGTCCGACGCGTCGATCTCGACCGTGGCCGGCGCCAATGACGCCATCCGCCGCGTCGACTCTTCGCTGCAGGCAGTGAGCAACCTGCGTTCGGACCTGGGCGCCGTGCAGAACCGCTTCCAGTCCACCATCTCCAACCTGCAGACGATTTCGCAGAACCTCAACTCCTCGCGCAGCCAGATCCAGGACGCCGACTTCGCTGCGGAAACGGCGAACATGTCCAGCGCGAACATCCTGCAGCAGGCCGGCGTGTCGGTGCTGGCCCAGGCCAACTCCAGCCAGCAGAGCGTGCTCAAGCTCCTGCAGTAACTCCCGACGGACGGCCGCGCGTCATGCGCGGCCGTCCCTTTAATTAAGGAAATCCAGCGACCATGGCGATCACCACCTCTTCCACTTCTTCGGGCGGCACCCTCAGCTCGCTCGGCAGCGGTTCGGGATTGCCGCTGGCGGACATGGTCACCCAGCTGGTGGCGGCGAAGAAAGCGCCGTTGCAGAACCAGATCACGTCGCAGGCCAATACGGCCAAGACACAGATTTCCGCCCTGGGCCAGGTCAATGCCGCGCTCGCCGCGATGCAGACCGCGCTGAAGGGCTTGAGCGACGGCACCGCTTTCCAGACCCGCAAGGCCGCGACCAGCGACGCGAGCGTGTTCAGTGTCTCCTCGACCACGGGAGCGGTGAACGGCAGCTACAACATCAATGTCAGCCAGCTCGCCACCTCGCTGAAAGTGCAGTCCGCCGGCGTGGCCAGCAGCGACGCCAAGGTCGGCACCGGCACGCTCACTATTGCCGTGGGCAGCAAGTCGATGAGCGTGGACATCGGCAGCGACGGTTCTTCGCTGTCGCAGATTCGCGATGCAATCAACAAGAGCAGCAGCAATCCCGGCGTCTCCGCCACCATCGTCACCGGTTCGGATGGCGCGCACCTGGTGCTGAGCAGCACCGCCACCGGCCAGGCCAATGCCTTCACGGTGAGCAGCAGCGGCGGCGACGGCGGACTGGCGGCGCTCAATTACAACCCGGCTTCCAGCAGCAATGGCTTGTCGGTGGTGAACGCCGCGCAGGACGCGAAATTCACCATCGACGGCATGGCCGCGACCAGCGCCAGCAATACGGTGACCGGCGCCATCGACGGTGTCACGCTGAGCCTGTGGAAGCAGGGCACGGCCACGCTTTCGGTCAGCACCGACAGTTCCGCCGCGTCCACCGCGGTGGGCAACTTCGTCACCGCGTACAACAACTTCGTCGGCGTGTACCAACAGCTCACTGCGTATGACCCGAGCGGCGCCAATACCGGTGCGCTGATCGGAGATGCCACGCTCAACAGCATCAAGAGCACGCTGTCGTCGATCGTCAGCGGGCCCGGCGGCAATGGCGCGATGCTCAATTCCGCCGGCGTCACCCTGCAGATCGACGGCACGCTCAAGCTCGACACGGGCGCGCTTTCCACGGCGCTGAGCGATGGCGGCATCAAGGTCAGCGGCCTGTTCGCCGGTGCCAATGGCATGGCAACCAAGCTCAGCAGTCCGCTGACCGATTGGACCGCCAGCACCGGTGTGCTGACCACGCGCACCGCCAACCTCACCAAGCAGCTCAACGACCTGAGTACGCGCCAGGACGTCCTCAACGCCCGCATGGATGCGCTTACCGCGCAGTACACCAGGCAGTTCACGGCGTTGGACACCCTGGTGACCAAGCTCAATAACACCGGCAGTTACCTGACGCAGCAGTTCGACGCGCTCAACAAGAGCAGCAAGTAAGCGAGGAGCCAGACCATGGGATTCGGATACGGCGCCGGCGCCTATCAGCAGGTGCGTTCGCACGGGACGGTGGAAACCGCCGACCCGCATGGCCTCATCACCATGCTGATGGACGGCGCGATCGAGCGCCTGACCAAGGCGCGCGGCCACATGCTGCACGGCGAAGTGGCGGCCAAGGGCGAGCTGATCTCGCGCTGCCTGGACATCGTCAGCGAGCTGCGCGGCAGCCTCGACCCCAGCGTGGAAACGCCGCTGGTCGGCCAGCTCGGCGCGCTCTACGACTACATGGGCCGCCGCCTGCTGCACGCCAACCTGCACGACGACGCGCGCGCGCTGGATGAGGTCTCCGACCTGATGCAGACGTTGCGCCGCAGCTGGACGGCTATTCCCACGGACGCACGCAGCCCGCAGCGTCCCGCGCAGGACGCGCCGTGAGCGGCGGCCTGGAGCAAGTGATGGCGCTGAGCCGGGGCATGCTGGACATGGCCGAGCAGGGCGACTGGGAGCGCTTCGCCGCGATCCAGGACGAACGCGAGCGCCTGCTCGAACAGGTGCTTCCCGCCAGCCGCAACGATGGGCCCGCCCTGAGCGCGCTGATCGATTACAACCGCCGCCTGTGCGAGGTGGTGGAGCGCGAGCGCGATAAAGTGGCGCAGGATTGGCAGGCGGCGCACGGCCGCTCGCAAGCCATCGCCGCCTACACCAGCAATTGAAGTTCGCGGAACGACACGTGTAGGTTGAGGCGAGCCGCAGGCGAACCCCAGCATCGCAGCCTTCATCCGTGCCGACATGTCGGGGTCCGCCTGCAGCTCACCCCCACCTACGCCTGATCAGGCGGCATCGCCGGAGAAAGCCACGCCATGAACACCAGCGCCTGGGACGAATTCCAGCAACTGCTTGCCTGCGAGGGCGACTGGCTGGCCGAAGCCGAGCCGCTGGCCTTGCCGCTGGAAGAGCGCGTGGCGGTCGGCTATGCCGAGCGCAACCTGTCGGCGCTGGGCATGCTGGACGTGCTCGACGAGCGTGCCACCGACGTGTCCGACGAGGACAGTCCGCTGGTGCAGGATCTTGCGCGGATGGACGCCAAGCTCACCGCGCTGATCCACATCATCAACCGGGTGCTGATCCCCGACGCGCTCACCCGGCCCCGTCATGCCCTCCGCTTCAACGCCATCGGCGCCCTGTTGCCGCCAGCCTTGGCGCCGGCCGGCGAGGGCGCGCTGCTGCGCATCCGCCTGGATGGCTGCCCCAGCTTTCCGCTGGAATTGCCGCTGCGGGTGGAGCGCCGTTTCCCCGACGGCCGCGTCTTCCTGACCTTCGAGAATCATTCCGAAGCCCTGCGCGAGGGGCTGGAACGTATGGTTTTTCGCCATCACCGACGCAGAGTGGCAGTCACGCGGCAAGGGCATGTGCCGGCGGCGTGAAAGACCGCACTGAACCAATGTGATTGGCATCACAAAAACGAGTGCCCGGAAGTTCGGATTTTTGACGTGTCTGACAGTTGGCATGTGCTTTGAGTCCGACCTTCTCGCGTCAGCCTTCGTTCATTTAGCGCCGGTCGCTCAACGGTTTAAGACGTTTACCCATGCCCGTGAATACGTTTTCATGGCTAGTGTGAAGTCGGAAAACCGACCCCATCCGTACCCCCCGTCATAGACCCGCCACGACGTTGGCCCCGATTTTGCGTATAGCCCAACGGTGCCAACGTCGGAGCGTTGACGCTATGGGTCAGCAAAAAAAAACGAGTGACGGGCATTGGAATGCTGGTCACCACCATGGGCAGGGGGTTAGCGTGCAAAACGAAGTCCAAGATATCGACGTATTGGTCATCGAAGCAGATGCGGTCCGCGCGGATACGATCGCGTCGGCGCTGCAGTTCCTGGGGTATCGCCCGCGTTTCGCCGGTACGGACGCCGCCGAGGGCGGCACCGGCGATTGGTGTGCGATCTATATCGGCGACGTGGTGGACCTCGACGATTTCCAGCGCCAGCTCGACACGCTGGGCGAGCAGTCGCTGCATCTCCCGCTGCTGGTGGCAAACGATTCGCCGCTCGCCGCACAGTTGCCCGGCGCGCTGCCGGGATCGCGTTCGCGCGCGGTGGAACTGTTGTCCTTCCCGCTGCGCTACGAACCGCTGCTCGACGCGTTGCGCCGTTTTTCCGCGCCGGCGCGCTTGAGCTTCAAGGGCGGCCAGGGCGCGAGCGCGACGGGACAGTCCGGCATGCATCGCATCGTCGGCGCTTCCAATGCGCTGGGCCGAGTGAACGCGCTGGTGCGCCAGGTCGCGCCGTTCGATTCCACCGTGCTGGTGCTGGGCGAGTCGGGCACCGGCAAGGAGATGGTGGCGCGCGCCATCCATGAGTCCTCGCAGCGCCGCGACAAGCCGTTCATCGCGATCAACTGCGGCGCGATTCCCGCCGAACTGCTGGAAAGCGAGCTGTTCGGCCACGAGAAGGGCGCCTTCACCGGCGCGATCAGCGCACGCAAGGGCCGCTTCGAACTGGCCGAGGGCGGCACGCTGTTCCTCGACGAGATCGGCGACATGAGCCTGCCGATGCAGGTGAAGCTGCTGCGCGTGCTGCAGGAACGCGTATTCGAGCGCGTCGGCGGCAACCGCACCCAGCGCTGCGATGTGCGCATCATCGCCGCCACCCATCGCAATCTGGAGCAGGCCATCGCCGACGCCCGCTTCCGCGAAGATCTCTACTACCGCCTCAGCGTGTTCCCGCTGGAGATGCCGCCGCTGCGCGAGCATCTGGAAGACCTGCCGGAACTGATCTCCGAGTTCAATCAGCGCCTGCTGCGCCGCGGCCTCGGCGGCGTGCGTTTCAGCGCCAGCGCCATGAACGCACTGCGCAGCCACGCCTGGCCCGGCAACGTGCGCGAACTGTGCAACCTGGTCGAGCGCATGGCGATCCTCTATCCCTCCTGCGAAGTACGCGCGGGCGACCTGCCGGAAAAATATCGCGGCGTCCCCGCCGGCGAGGAAGTCACCGGCGCCGCGCTGCTGGCGGTAATGGAAGGCCGCGCCCCGGTGATCGCCGCACCGATCGCCGCATCGGTGGTGCACGAGCCGTCGGCAGCCATCCTTCCCGAAGGCGGCCTGGATCTGAAGGATCACCTGTCGGACATCGAGGTTGGCCTGATCCGCCAAGCTCTCGATGCAACCGGCGGCGTAGTGGCCCACGCCGCGAAGCTGCTGCGCATGCAACGCACGACCCTGGTAGAAAAACTGCGCAAGTACGGCCTGCAAGCGGGCCTGCAAGTGCCTTGATCAGCTCAAATCCGGCACGCGGATCGCGCGCCGGATTTAGATCGTTCTATCTGCGCAAAGACCTTCATCTCCCCGCTCCGCCCGAACCCTCATCCGCCTGCCGGCACCTTCTCCCGGAGGGAGAAGGGTTCGAACTGGGGGGGAGGCAATAAGCAGCACCCAAGCTGGCCTCAGCTCTTGAACGTCCTCTCGGCAACGGCACCTCGAAGGGCGCGTTACGAAACCGCACGCCCGCTTCGTGTCGACCCAGGTCAATCCGTTTACCGCAGCCGCCAACGCTCCTTCTAGTCGCGTCGCGAGCCTTTGCTCTTAGGCCATTTCTTTTTGGTTACTTTTAGTCGAGGTCCCCCTTGAGGGGATTGGGCCAGCAAAGAAAAAGTAACTCGGGCGCCGGCAGGCGCACGAAATGCCCGCTGCATAAGCGGCCAAGTCGCGCCACCGCGACAACCAAGCCACACGGAAACTGGATGATTCGCTTCGCTCACCCCTAAGGGGCCGCCCTACGGGCGTTCTTCGCGCTACACGCTCGTCCAGCCCACGCTGGGATGACGAACGAACCCCCCACTTTTGTGATGGCACACCTTGTGCATTCACACCTTTAGTCATCACTGCACGCGTTGGAATTCCGTCATGCCCACAATCGACGTCAACAGCCTGCTATCCCAGATGCGGCAAATGTCCGCAAACATACCGATGCCCGAAGTCGCCTCGCGCAGCGCCATAGCAGGCCAGAACAGCGATTTCGGCGCATTGCTCAAGCAATCGATGGCCGCCGTCGGCCAGAACCAGATGGAAGCCGGAAAATTGGCGGCCTCGTTCGAGCGCGGCGATGCCGGCGCCGATCTCGGCCGCACCATGGTCGCGGTGCAGAAAGCCGACCTGTCGCTGCGTGCGATGACCGAAGTGCGCAACAAGCTCGTGGATGCCTACAAAGACATCATGAACATGCCGGTGTGACGGACCTCAGCGTCCGCCTTCGCCACTCCATTTCACACCGATAACGAGCAGTTTTCATGGCCGAAAACGCCATCGCGCAGACCGACCCGAACGGCAAGCGCCTGGACCCGCTGAAGCAACTCGCGCAGAGCCCGGCGACGCGGCAGCTGCTGCTGCTGGTTGCCGTCGCCGCGGCGGTGGCGTTCGGCGTCGCGGTGGTGCTGTGGTCGCGCGGGCCGAACTACGCGTTGCTGTATGCGGGACTGGATTCCAAGGATGCCTCCGCCATCACCCAGGCGCTGCAGGCTTCCAATACGCAATATCAACTGGGACAGGATGGCGCTTCGATCTCGGTGCCGGCGGCGGACCTCGCCGCGGTGCGCCTGCGGCTCGCCGCGCAGGGGCTGCCGCAAGGCAGCGCGGGCACCAGCGCCAGCATGCCGGCTGCGGATTCGCCATTCGGCATGAGCGACCTGGCCGAGCGCACACGCTACCAGCAGATGCTGGAAACGGATCTGGGCAACACCATCGCCGGGCTGCAGTCGGTGCGCGCGGCACGCGTGCATCTGGCGCTGCCCAAGCCATCGGCATTCATCCGCGACAACAAGCAGGCCAGCGCCTCGGTGCTGGTGACGCTGTTTGCGGGACGCCAGCTCGATGCCTCGCAGGTCGCGGCGATCGTGCACCTGGTGGCGTCCAGCGTGCCGGAGCTCGATCCGCGCCAGGTTTCCGTGGTCGACCAGCAAGGCCAGCTGCTCACGGTCAGCGATCCGGACAGCGCGGGCGCGGTGGGCGACAGCCGCCTGCGCCTGGCGACGCGGATGGAGAACACCTATGCGCAGCGCATCGAAGAATTGCTTACGCCGCTGGTCGGCCCGGGCAAGGTGCGCGCGCAGGTCTATGCGGACCTGGATTTCAGCCAGACCGAGAAGGCCACCGAAACCTACAACCACGACAACCCCGCGCTGCGCAGCGAGCAGGTCAGCAGCGAGCAGCGCCGCGACGGTTCCAGCAATGGCGCCGTGCCGGGCGCGCTGAGCAACCAGCCGCCGACCACGGTGGCGCAGCCGACCGCGGCCAAGCCCAATGCCGGTGCGGCGAATGCCAATGCCGCGACGGCGAATGCCAACTCGGGCGGCGAAAGTTCCAACAGCGCCACCCGCAATTACGAACTGGATCGCACCGTCAGCCATGTCAGCGACCCGGCCGGACGCCTCGCGCGCCTCACCGTGGCGGTGGCGGTGGACAACAAGGCCAGCACGGATGACAAGGGCAACAGCAAGAGCGTGCCGTTCACGGCGCAGGAGCTGGAGCACCTGACCGAGCTGGCCAAGAACGCGGTCGGCTTCAACCAGCAGCGCGGCGACAGCGTCAGCGTGATCAACCAGCCCTTCCACAAGGCGCCGGGCAACGAGCCCTTGCCGGAGACGCCGTTCTGGCAGCGCCCGGGTGTGATGGATCTGATCAAGCAGGGCGGCGGCGTGCTGGTCGCGCTGATCATCGCCTTCGGCCTGCTGCGCCCGCTGCTGCGCGGCGTATTCAGGACAGCGCCGGGCACCGCACTGCAGGCGCTGCCTGCCGGCGCCGGCGTGCCGACGGTGTCGGTGCGCATCGACGATATGGACGACGACGTGGCGCCGGGGCGATTGGGTGCGCCGCCGGGCTTGAACTACGAAGCGCGCGTGGCCTTGGCCAAGCGCATGGTCACCGAAAACCCCAAGCAGGTGGCGCAGGTGGTCAGGAGCTGGGTGGGCGAAGATGGCGGCTAATATCGAAATTACCGGTGCGCAACGTGCGGCGATCCTGCTGCTGACCCTGGGCGAACAGGACGCGGCCGAAGTGCTCAAGCACCTCAATGCCCGCGACGTGCAGGCGGTGGGCCAGGCCATGGCGGGGCTCAGCAATGTCTCGCGCGACCAGGTCGACCACGTGCTCGGCCGCCTCACCGAGGACATGGGCCGGCACACCTCGCTGGGCGTGGGCACCGAGGAATACATCCGCAAGATCCTGGTCAACGCGCTGGGCGAGAGCAAGGCGGGCGGCCTGATCGACCGCATCCTGCTCGGCCGCAGCAGCAAGGGCCTGGAATCGCTGAAGTGGATGGAGAGCCGCGCGATCGCCGAGATGATCGGCCAGGAGCATCCGCAGATCATCGCCCTGGTGCTGGCGCACCTGGAGCCGGACCAGGCCGCCGAAGTGATCGGCTACCTGCCGCCGCGCGTGCGCAGCGATTCGGTGATGCGCATCGCCACGCTCGACGGCGTGCAGCCGCACGCGCTCAACGAGCTGGACGAGATCATGGAGCGCCAGTTCTCCGGCAATACCAACAAGCTCAAGTCCGCGACCGTCGGCGGCTTGAAGGCGGCGGCGGACATTCTCAACGCGATGGAAACCAGCCGCGAGACGGAACTGATGAGCGCGATCCGCGGCCACGATGCCTCGCTCGGCGGCCGCATCGAGGAACTGATGTTCGTGTTCGAGGACCTGGCCGAACTGGACGACCGCAGCATGCAGATGCTGCTGCGCGAAGTGCCGTCGGCGCGCCTGGTCACGGCCTTGAAGGGCGCGGAGCCGGGTGTGCGCGAGCGGATCTTCTCCAATATGTCCAAGCGCGCTTCCGACATGCTGCGCGACGACCTGGAGGTGAAGGGTCCGGTGCGGCTGAGCGAAGTCGACGCGGCGCAGAAGGAAGTGCTGCAGATCGCTCGCCGGCTGGCCGATTCCGGGCAGATCAGCCTGACCGGCGGCGGTGACGACTTCGTCTGATGGCTGCCTCCTTTCTCTCGCGCGAACAGCTGAAGGAATTCCGCCGCTGGGAGCTGCCCGAGGTAGGCGCGCCCAAGGCGTCCGACGCGGCGGCGCAAGCGCAGGCGGCGCCGCCGACGGTGGCCGATCTGGAAGGGCTGGAGCGCGAAGCGCGCGATGCCGGTTATGCCGCGGGGCTGGCGGAAGGCCGTGCTGCCGCGGAAGCGGAACGGCGCGAACAGCTGGCGCGCTTCGACGGCATCCTGCACGCCGCCGCGCGCCCGCTGGCGGCGCTGGACGACGCGACGGAGCAGGAACTGGCGCGGTTGGCGCTGGTGATCGCGCGTCGCGTCGTGGCGCATGAACTCACAACCGCGCCCGCGCTGATCGCGCGCACGGTGCGCGAAGCCGCGCAGGCGCTGCCGGCGGCGACGCGCGCACTGCGGGTCTACCTGCACCCGGAAGACCTGGCCTTGCTGCGCGAGATGGATGCGGCCGAGCCGCATTGGCAACTGCTGCCGGACCCGGCGATGCAGCGCGGCGATTGCCTGCTGGAAAGCGAAAGCTCGCGTCTGGACGCACGCGTCGAAACGCGGCTGGCGGCGATCGCCGATGCCATCTTCGGCGACGAGTCCATCGACGATGCCGACCTCGATGACAGCGGGAACGAACCGGCATGAGCACCGACGCCAACGCCACCACTACGGAACGCTGGCGCCATCGCCTGGCGCGCCGCGCGCGCCGCGCCGAGGCCGCCACCTCGCTGGTGGTGGAGGGGCGCCTGCGCCGCGTGGTCGGGCTCACGCTGGAGGCCGAAGGCTGCGAAGCGCCGCTGGGCGCGCGCTGCCTGGTCGCCGCGGCGGGCGGCGCGTCGCTGGAAACCGAAGTGGTGGGCTTCGCCGACGACCGCCTGCTGCTGATGCCGGTAAGCGAGATGCACGGCGTGCTGCCGAATGCACGCGTGCGCCCCTGCGCACAGGCCGGCGGCTTGCCGGTCGGCATGGCGCTGCTGGGCCGGGTGATCGGCGCCGACGGCGTGCCGCTGGACGGCGCCGGCCCGCTCGATGTCGACGAACACGCTTCGCTTAAGCGCGAACCGATCAACCCGATGGCGCGCAAGCCGATCGACGCGCCGCTGGACACCGGCGTGCGCGCGATCAATGCGCTGCTCACCGTCGGCCGCGGCCAGCGGCTAGGCCTGTTCGCCGGCTCCGGTGTCGGCAAGTCGACCCTGCTGGGCATGATGACGCGCTACACCGACGCCGACGTGGTGGTGGTGGGCCTGATCGGCGAGCGTGGCCGCGAGGTAAAGGAATTCGTCGAGCACACGCTGGGCGAGGAAGGCCGCGCCCGCGCCGTGATCGTCGCCGCGCCGGCCGACGCGCCGCCGCTGAAGCGCCTGCGCGGCGCGCAGTACGCTACGGCGATTGCCGAATGGTTCCGCGACCGCGGCCAGCGCGTGCTGCTGCTGATGGATTCGATCACCCGCTATGCGCAGGCGCAGCGCGAGATCGCGCTGGCGATCGGCGAGCCGCCGGCGACCAAGGGTTATCCGCCGTCGGTGTTCGCGCTGCTGCCGGCACTGGTGGAGCGCGCGGGCAACGATGCGGAAGGGCGTGGCTCGATCACCGCGTTCTACACGGTGCTGACCGAGGGCGACGATTATCGCCACGACCCCATCGCCGATGCGGCGCGCGCGATCCTGGACGGCCATATCGTGCTGTCGCGCGACCTGGCCGAGGCCGGCCACTATCCGGCGATCGATATCGAAGCCTCGATCAGCCGCGTGATGCCGGCGGTGGTCGAGCGGACGCATCTGCGCGCGGCACAGCAGTTCCGCCAGATCTATTCGGCCTACCGCCAGCAGCGCGACCTGATCGCGGTGGGCGCGTACCAGAAGGGTTCCGATCCGCAGGTGGACAAGGCGATCGCCATGTGGCCGCAGTTGCGCGGCTTCCTGCAGCAGGAGGTGGACGATCCGATGCCGCTGGCGCAGGCGATCGAGGCGCTGCAGGACATCGCCGCCGAGGCCGCCGCATGAAGCCGCGCTCCGCGCGCCTGGCGCCCGCTGCCGATCATGCCAAGGAGAAGCGCGAAACCGCCGCGCAGCGCCTGGCCGAACAACAGGACCGCCTGCGCGCCGCCGAACACCAGCTTTCCGAACTGCACCGCTACCGCTCCGAGTACGCGCTGGACGGCGCGGCCGCGGTATCGGTCGCGGCGCTGCTCAACCGGCAGCAGTTCGTGGAGCGCATCGACCGCGCCATCGCGCAGCAACTGCTCGAAGTGGAACGCCAGCGCCGCCTGCTCGACCAGGCCGGCGCGAACTGGCGCGCCGCGCATGCGCGCGAGCGCGCGCTGGACAGCGTGATCGGCCAGGCGCGCGAGCAGGAGCGCAAGAGCGAAGAGCGCCGCGAGCAGAACGATATCGACGAACGCATGCAGCACCGCAACCCGCGGCGCCGCAGCTAGCAGGCTCACCTCCATGACCGCCAACGTATCCATGCCTACCTCCACGCCCAAGGCCGCCGTCACCGGCGCGCATGCCGCCGCCGGCAAGGCGGCGCCGACCGGTTCGGTCGATGCCGCCGCTCAGGACGGTTTCGAGCACCAGTTCAACCAGCTGATCCGCCAGCAGGCCGGCGCCACGCTGCTGGCCGGCGAGACTGCGCTGCCGGTATTGCCGGCCAAGGTGGCGCTCGGACCGGTCGAACCCGGCCGCCTGCTTGCAGGCAAGGACGATGCGAACGCCGATCCGGCCGAACCTGACGGCAATGCCCTGGCGGCGGCCGTGCTGGCGATGCTGGGGCAAGGCGTCGCGGCGCAGGCGAAAGTGGCCGGCGCTGCTCAAGGCCAGGCGCTGTCGCCTGACACCGGCAAGGGCGGCGCGCAGCGCGGCCTGCAGGGCCTGGTGGCCGATGCCGCGAAAGATGCCGCCAGAGATGCCGGTGTTGCCGCGCCGTCCGCGCCGTCCGCCGGTATCGACGCCAGCGCGCTGGTCGCCGCGGCCACCGCTGCGACTGCGCCGGAAACGCGCAAATCCACCGAGCCCGCCAACGTCGATGCGCTTGCTGCTGCGGTGACCCCGCAAGCGCCGACGGCCAACGCGCCATCCGTCGTGCACACCTTGAAGATGGACACACCCGCCGGCAACCCCGGCTTCGCGCAGGAACTCGGCCAGCAGGTTGCATGGCTCGGCGGCCAGGAGATCAAGCAGGCACGCATCCGCCTGCATCCGGAAGAACTGGGCCAGCTCGATGTGAAGGTGAGCGTGGCCGAGCACGGCCGCGTCGATGTCAGTTTCACCGCACAGCATCCGGCTGCGGTCACCGCCGTGCAGCAGACGCTGGGCCAGCTCGACCTGATGCTGGCGGGGCATGGCCTGTCGCTGGGCCAGGCGCAGGTGGGTCAGCAGGGAGCGGGAGAGCGGGGGAGCGGCTACGCGGGCGACCCGCAGGACGCGCTCGCCGCGGAAGCGGATCCGATCGAAGGCGTGAGCGCGACCAGGGTCGCCGTGGGCTTGCTGGATACGTTTGCCTGACGCGGGACTTCAGGCCGCGCTGATCACTTCGTGCTCCAGCGCAGCCTGCAGCAGCTGGTTGAGGCTGACCCCGCGTGCGGCGGCCGCGGTTACGGCGCGCTCGTGCAGCTTGGGCGGGATGCGCGCCTGGAACTTGCCGGAGAAGTTCTTGTACGGCTCGATGCCGTTCGTCCGGCAGGTCTCCAAGAAAACACGCAACGACACGCTGCCTTCACGGCCCAGGCCGGCCACGTCGGTGGCGTAGAAATCGGCACCGCCGTTGAGGCCGGTGAATTCGCCGCGGAACATTTCGAGCTCCGGGTCGTACTCGATCACGGCTTTGTGGCCGTCGATGGTCATGACATTGATCATGGCTTTACTCCGAGAGACTCCAACCATTTGCGGATACTGGCGACCGCGCCTTTGTCGGTGTCCGGACGCGGGTGCGGGCGATGAAAAACGTGCACCTCGCCGAACAGGACGACGGTGACGCGCGAACCCTCCGCCTCGGCGATCGTCGCGCCCAGTTCCTTGAACAGGGCCTCCACATCCGCCCACCTCACGTTGCCGGAAGCGGGGCGGTGGAAGATGAGGTCCAGCGTCCTTGCGTGCTTGTTCTTCATGCTCGAACGGTACCGTATTACGGTACCACATAAATCCGAAAATGCACCGCCATGACGGCGTCGCGACACCTCTCCGCCGCGCGTCAATAAAACGCCGCAGCCCGCACCCGATGCGCCGAAACCCGCGCTGTTGAGCCATTCCTGCCGATGGCATGCCGATTGCTACAAGACCTCCGCCAGGCTTCGCTGCCCAAGCGATGCCGACAAGGAACCGTGTCAATCCGAGGTCATGCATGTCGAACGCCGAGCCCACCCCCGTAGCCGTCGCGCCCGCCCCGAAAGCGGGTGGCGGGCGGGGCACCATCCTGATTCTTGCCGCGGCGCTGGTGCTGGTGTCGGCGGTGTGCGGCTACGCGCTGTACACGCTGCGCGGGCATGCGGCGTCCGCTGCCAGCAGCGAAGCCAAGGTCGAGAAGAAGAAGGAGGGGCCGGAGGTGTTCATGCCGATGGACCCGGCCTTCGTGGTGAATTTCCAGAAGGCCGACGGGCTGAGCTACCTGCAGGTCGGCATCACCTTGATGTCGCACGACCCGGCCGCGCTGCAAGCCGCCAAGGAAGCTGATCCGGTGATCCGCAACGCGCTGGTGATGCTGTTCTCCGCGCAGGACTACACCGCGCTGTCCGACACCGCCGGCAAGCAGAAGCTGCAGGCCAAGGCGCTGGCGGCGGTGCAGAAGATCGTCGAGGACCGCACCGGCCGCCCCGGCGTGGAAGCGCTGTACTTCACCAGTTTCGTGATGCAGTGAGGCGGCCGTGAGCGACCTGCTCTCCCAGGAAGAAATCGACGCCCTGCTCAACGGCGTCAACGGCGGCGACGTACCCACCGGCGGCGACGAACCGCCGCCGAAGGACGCCGTGCTGCAATACGACTTCACCCAGCAGGACCGCATCGTGCGCGGCCGCCTGCCGACGCTGGAGATGGTCAACGACCGCTTCGCGCGCTACTTCCGCACCGGCATCTTCGGCGTGCTGCGCAAGACCTGCGAGGTCTCGGTGCTGGGCGTGAAGATGTCCAAGTTCGTCGAGTACGTGCACGGCCTGGCCGTGCCGACCAATCTCAACCTGGTCCGCGTGAAGCCGTTGCGCGGCACCGCGCTGATCGTGATGGAGCCGCGCCTGGTCTTCAGCGTGATCGACAATTTCTTCGGCGGCGACGGCCGCTATCACGCGCGCATCGAAGGTCGCGACTTCACGCCGACCGAGACGCGGGTGATCCAGATCGTGCTGGCCGAGATCTTTACCGCGATGAGCGAGGCGTGGTCGCCGGTGCTGCCGCTGAACTTCGAGTTCCTCAACTCGGAGATCAATCCGCAGTTCGCCAATATCGTGAGCCCGACCGAGACGGTGGTGGTGTCGCGCTTCCACGTGGAAGTGGACGGCGGCGGCGGCGAGATCCACCTCACCCTGCCGTACTCGATGGTCGAGCCGATCCGCGTGCTGCTCGATGCCGGCGTGCAGAGCGACCGCGTCGAGCGCGACGAGCGCTGGCTGCAGAGCCTGCACCAGGAAGTGCTGGACGCCGAAGTCGAGCTGAGTTCGCTGCTGCTCGAAGCGGACATGCACATCGGCGACTTCCTCAAGTTGCGCCCCGGCGACGTGATCCCGGTGAACCTGCCGGAACTGTGCACGGTGTTCGCCGAAGACGTGCCGATCTTCCGCGGCCAGCTCGGCCGCGCCAGCGGCCACAAAGCCGTCCGCTTCCAGACCCCCGTCGGCCGCCGCGAAACGCGCACGTCCGCTGAGTTCTCCACCGGGAATCCCAACGCATGAGCACCACCAACGACTCCGCCACCCTGCTCGATCCGACCGGCCGCCCGGAATACGAAACCATGCTCGGCGTGGCCGGCGAGAACGGCGACGTCAACCTGGACCTGATCCTGGACGTGCCGGTGACCCTGGCGATGGAAGTCGGCCGCACGCGCATCAGCATCCGCAACCTGCTGCAGCTCAACCAGGGCTCGGTGGTGGAACTGGATCGCGCCGCGGGCGAGCCGCTCGACGTGTTCGTCAACGGCACGCTGGTCGCGCACGGCGAAGTGGTGGTGATCAACGAGAAGTTCGGTATCCGCCTCACCGACGTGATCAGCCCCGCCGAACGCGTGCGGAAGCTGCGCTGATGATCCTGCTCGCCATGGCCGCCGTACCCGCGGCCGAGCCCGGCGTGGGCGCGGAACTGCTGCGCGTGTGCCTGAGCCTGATCGGCATCATCGCGCTGATCTTCGCCGCCGGCTGGCTGGGCCGCCGCGCACAGGGGCGTGCGCGTCCCGGCGGCCGCCGCATCCGCTGCGTCGAATCCTTCGCGGTGGGCACGCGCGATCGCCTGCTGCTGCTGGAAGCGGACGGCAAGCGCCTGCTGGTGGGCGTGGGGCAGGGCGGCATGCGCACGCTGCATGTCTACGAAGGCGACGCGCTCGTCGCCGAGGTTCCGCCATCGCCGCCGGTGCCCGCCTTCGCGGACCTGCTCGGTTTCTGGAAGCGCAAGTGATGAAGTACCTCCTCCTCCTCATCCTGCTGCTGGCGCCGCTGCCGCTGCTGGCCGATCCGGTCACCGGCATCCCGGTGCTGAACGTGCAGAACGCCGCCGGCGGCGGCCAGAGCTGGACGCTGTCGCTGCAGATGCTGGCGCTGATGACGGTGCTGACGCTGCTGCCGGCAATCCTGCTGATGATGACCTCGTTCACGCGGATCATCATCGTGCTGGGTTTCCTCAGGCAGGCGCTGGGCACGCAGTCGACGCCGCCGAACCAGGTGCTGCTGGGCCTGGCGCTGTTCATCAGCTTGTTCGTGATGTCGCCAGTGCTGGAGCGCGCCTACGCCGACGGCGTGAAGCCGTACATGGACGGCCAGCTCGCCGCCGAGCTGGCGCTGCCCGCCGCGGCCGCGCCGTTCAAGCGCTTCATGCTGGACCAGACGCGCGACGCCGACCTGCAGCTGTTCACCCGGTTGGCGAAAGAACAGCCTTACGCCGGCAAGGACGACGTGCCGTTCCGCGTGGCGATGCCGGCCTTCGTCACCAGCGAGCTGAAGACCGCGTTCCAGATGGGCTTCCTGCTGTTCATCCCGTTCCTGATCATCGACCTGGTGGTGGCCAGCGTGCTGATGTCGATGGGCATGATGATGGTGTCGCCGATGATCATCTCGCTGCCGTTCAAGATCATGTTGTTCGTGCTGGTGGATGGGTGGTCCTTGTTGCTGGGGACGCTGGCGGGGAGCTTCTTCTCATGACGCCCGAATCGGTCATCGAGTTCGGCCAGCACGCGCTCTACGTGGCGATGCTGGTCGCCGCGCCGCTGCTGCTTACGGCGCTGGCGGTGGGTGTGCTGATCGGCGTGATCCAGGCGGCGACGCAGATCAACGAAATGACCTTGAGCTTTATCCCCAAGCTGATCGCCATGGCCGTGGTGGCGCTGATCACGGGCCCATGGATGCTGCGCACCCTGGTGCAGTTCACGCGCCATCTGATCGAAGGGTTGCCCGGAGCCGTGCGGTGACCAGCGTCGACCTCGCCCAGTTGCCGATCCTGCTCGGCAGCGTGCTGTGGGCGATGGGGCGCGTGGCGGGCCTGTTCCTGGTGGCGCCGGTGTTCAGCGCCACGGTGCTGCCGGCGCGCATCCGCGTCGGCCTGATCGTGCTGCTCACCATGGTGCTGGCGCCGCTGGCGCCGGCGCGCATCGATCCGCTGAGCGGCAGCGGCATCGCCACCATGGCGGGGCAGTTGCTGATCGGTGCCTCGGTGGGTTTCGTGCTGCGGCTGATCTTCGAGGCGGTGGCCTTCGGCGGGCAGCTGGTGGCGCAGAGCATGAGCCTGGGCTTCGCCGAAGTGGTGAATCCGCAGGGCGGCGGCAGCTCGCCGGTGCTCAATCAGTTCTACCTGTTGCTGGTGACCTTGCTGTTCCTGGCGATGGATGGCCATCTGCGCCTGATCGCGCTGCTGGCGGAGAGCTTCCGCACGCTGCCGCCGGGTGCCGGTGCGATATCGCCGGACGGTCTGCATGCAGTGGCGATGTTCGGCGGGCAGTTGTTTTCCGGCGCGGTGCGTGTCGCCTTGCCGGCGATGACCGCGCTGCTGGTGGTGAACATGGGCTTCGGCGCGATCAGCCGTGCGGCACCGTCGATGAATCTGTTTGCGGTGGGTTTCCCGATCACCCTGTGCCTGGGCTTTATCGCCTTGTGGCTGTCGTTGCGCGCCTTGCCGGGGGCCTTCGGCTCGCTGCAGGAAAGTGCGTGGTCGCTGATGCGCGAACTGCTGGGGAGTTAAGGCAGTGTCCGAGAGCGACGATCAGGAACGCACCGAAAAACCATCGGAAAAACGCCTGCGCGAAGCGCGGGAAAAAGGCGACGTCCCGCGTTCGCGCGATCTCTCCGGTGCCCTGGTGGTGCTGGCCGGCGTGGCCACGCTGATGAACGGCGGCGAGCGCGCCTTCGTCCACGCCAAGCGCATTTATGAACTGGGCTTCGGCTACAGCCGCGAGGCGCTGTTCTCCGGCGAGCTGCCGGCGCGCGTGCTCGGCGCCGCACTGCGCGAGGCGATGGCGCTGATCACGCCGGTGGCGGTGGCCACCCTGCTGGCGACGTTCGCCGCACCCCTGCTGTTGGGCGGCCTCAGCTTCAGCGCGCAGGCGCTGGAACCGAAGTTCGACCGGCTCGATCCCATCGCGGGCCTGGGTCGGCTGGTTTCGCTGCGCGGTGTGGTGGAACTGGCCAAGTCGCTGCTCAAGCTGATCTTCATCGGCGCCGCGCTGGCCTGGTTCCTGTGGCATCGGCAGGAGGCCATGCAGGCCGCCGGGCGCGGCACCGTCGGCGCCGGCATCGCGCAGTCGCTGTCGCTGCTGGGCAGTGCGGCGCTGCTGTTCGGCACCATGCTGGCCCTGATCGGCGGCATCGACGCGGCCTACCAGCGCTACGACTTCGGCCGCCGCCAGCGCATGACCAAGCAGGAAGTGCGCGACGAGAACAAGGAAAGCGACGGCAATCCCGAGCTCAAGGGCCGCATCCGCCAGGTGCAGCACCAGCTCGCGCGCCGCCGCATGATGCAGGAGCTGCCCAAGGCCGACGTAGTAGTGACCAATCCCACCCACTTCGCCGTGGCGCTGAAGTACGACGAGAACCGCATGGGCGCGCCGCGGGTGATCGCCAAGGGCGTGGACGTGCTCGCCATGCAGATCCGCCAGGTCGCCGCCGGCCATCGCATTCCGATGGTGGAAGCGCCGCCGCTGGCGCGCGCGCTGTACGCCACCACCGAACTGGGCCGCGAAATTCCCGCCGCGCTGTACGTCGCCGTGGCGCAGGTGCTGGCCTATGTGTTCCAGCTGCGCCAGGCCGTCGCGCATGGCGATGCACCGCCCGTACCTCCTTCGCCGCAGGTCGATCCGGACCTGCTCGGCCCTTATCGCTGATTTCTTCAGGACACCGCTCCATGGCCGCCGCAAGCGCAAGCGCGTTCGAAACCTTCAAGCACATCGCCCGCCGCGGCGCCGGTGCGCCGGTCGTGATGCTGGCGGCGCTGGCGATGGTGATGCTGCCGATGCCGCCGTTCCTGCTGGACATCCTGTTCAGCTTCAACATCGCGCTGTCGCTGGTGATCCTGCTGGCGGTGATCTACGTGATGCGGCCGCTGGAATTCGCCGCCTTTCCCACCGTGGTGCTGATGGCCACGCTGCTGCGCCTGGCCTTGAACATCGCCTCGACCCGCGTGGTGCTGCTGCACGGCCACAACGGCCCGGGCGCGGCGGGCAAGGTGATCGAGGCCTTCGGCGAGTTCGTCATCGGCGGCAATTTCGCGGTAGGCCTGGTGGTGTTCGCCATCCTCACCATCATCAACTTCGTGGTGGTGACCAAGGGCGCCACGCGCGTGTCCGAAGTGACCGCGCGCTTCACCCTGGACGCGATGCCCGGCAAGCAGATGGCGATCGACGCCGACCTCAATGCCGGCCTGCTGACCCAGGAACAGGCGCGCGAGCGGCGCCAGGAAGTGCGCGAGGAAGCGGACTTCTACGGTTCGATGGACGGCGCCTCGAAGTTCGTGCGCGGCGATGCCACGGCCGGCATCCTGATCCTGGTCATCAATATCGTCGGCGGCTTCTTCGTCGGCGTGATGCAGCACGGCCTGTCCGCCGGCGACGCGGCCAAGACCTACACCTTGCTGACCATCGGCGACGGCCTGGTCGCGCAGGTGCCCGCGTTGATGCTGTCGATCGCCACCGCGGTGATCGTCACCCGCGTCTCGCGCGCGCAGGACATGGGCAAGCAGGTGCTCGGCCAGGTGTTCGGCCAGCCGCGCGCGCTGGCGGTGGCCGGCGTGGTGCTGGGCGTGATGGGCATGATCCCCGGCATGCCGAACATCGCCTTCCTGCTGCTGGGTTCGATCTGCGGCGGCGCCGCCTGGATGATGCTCAAGCGCGAGCGCGAAACCCGCGAGAAGCTGGCCGAGGAAGCGATCGCCGAAGCCGCGCCCGCCGCGCCGCCGGCCGAGCGCCTGGAGCTGGGCTGGGAAGATGTCGCCGGGGTCGATCCGGTTGGCCTGGAAGTGGGTTACCGGCTGATCCCGCTGGTGGACAAGAACCAGGGCGGCGAGCTGATGGGGCGGATCAAGTCGGTGCGCCGCAAGCTGTCGCAGGAGCTGGGCTTCCTGGTGCCGCCGGTACATATCCGCGACAACCTGGACTTAGGTCCCAACACCTATCGCATCACCTTGATGGGCGTGCCGATGGGCGAGGCCGAGGTGCACAGCGAACGCCTGCTGGCGATCAATCCCGGCCGCGTGCACGGCACCTTGCAGGGCATCGCCACGCGCGACCCGGCCTTTGGCCTGGAGGCGGTGTGGATCGAATCCGGCCAGCGCGACAACGCGCAGGCGCTGGGCTACACCGTGGTCGACCCGGCCACCGTGGTGGCGACGCATCTGTCGCACATCCTGCAGGGCCATGCGCATGAACTGCTCAGCCACCAGGACGTGCAGCAACTGCTGGACCGCCTCACCGCCGTCGCGCCGAAGCTGGTGGAAGACCTGGTGCCCAAGCGCATGTCGCTGGGCGTAGTGGTGAAGGTGCTGCAGAACCTGCTGGCCGAGCGGGTGCCGGTGCGCAACATGCGTTCCATCGTCGAATCCTTGGCGGAACACGCGGGCCAGAGTCAGGATCCCGGCGCGCTCACCGCCGCCGTGCGCGTCGCGCTGGGCCGCCAGATCGTGCAGGAGATCGCCGGCCTGGGCACCGAGATTCCAGTCATCACGCTGGCGCCGGAACTGGAGCAGATCCTGCTCGGTTCGCTGGCCAATGGCGGCGTGGCGGGCGCCGCGGTGGAACCGGGCCTGGCCGACCGCCTGCAGAGCGGCGTCGCCGATGCCGCGCGCCGCCAGGAAATGAGCGGCGAACCGGCGGTGCTGCTGGTCGCGCCGCAGCTGCGGCCGTGGCTCGCGCGCTTCACTCGCCACGTGGCACAGAACCTGCACGTACTGGCCTACAACGAGGTGCCCGACAACCGTCGGGTGCGTTTGGTGCAGGCGCTGGGACGCTGATCCGGCGCGCTGGAATAGGGGTTGAAGCTACCGATGAAGATCAAGCGTTTCGTTGCCGCGGACATGCGCCAGGCCATGCGCGAAGTGCGCGAGGAACAAGGCCCCGACGCGGTCATTCTTTCCACGCGCCGCCTGGACGAGGGCGTGGAGATCATCGCCGCCGTCGACTACGACGAGTCGCTGGTGCGCGAAGCCGCGCGCTCGGGCGAACCGTTGCCGACCGAGGTGCACATCGTGCGCGAGCGTGCGCCGGAAGCGCCGGCGCTGCCGCCGAAGCCGCGGCGTGCGCCGGTCGCTGCACCAGTGGCCGCATCGGTGGCGCGCGCACCTGCTGTCGCCGCCCCCATCGTGGCAGCAGCACCGGTCGCCGCTCCCGTGGCCACGCCCGCCGACCCGGCGCCGCTGCACCCGATGGTGGAGCAGGCCGCGCTCGACACCGCGCGCATGCGCGCCGAATTGGGCAGCCTGCGCGAACTGCTGGAATCGCAAATGGCGTCGCTGGCCTGGAACGACCTGCAGCGCCGCCACCCGCTGCGCGGCCGCGTGCTGCGCGACATGACGCGCATCGGCATCGAACCCGATGTGGCGCGCCGCCTAGCCGACGAACTGCCCGACCGGCTCAGCGCCGATCAGGCGCGCTACCTGCCGCTGGGTGTGCTCAGCCGCAGCCTCGCCATCACCGGCTACGACCTCGCCGCCAGCGGCGGCGTGGTGGCCCTGGTCGGGCCGACCGGCGTAGGCAAGACGACCACCATCGCCAAGCTCGCCGCACGCGCGGTGCTGCGCCATGGCGCGTCGCAGGTGGCCCTGGTCAGCACCGACAACTACCGCATCGGCGCCGCCGCGCAGCTGGAGCACTACGGCCGCCTGCTCGGCACCCGCGTGTTCCCCGCGCACGATGCCGAGAGCCTGCGCGAAGTGCTCGACGTGCTGCGTGGCCGCCGCGTGGTGCTGGTCGATACGGCCGGCGTGGCCGGCAGCGATCCGCGGCTGGAACAGCAGATGCAACTGCTGCGCGCCGCCGGCGAGCTGCGCACCTGCCTGGTGCTGGCGGCCAACGCGCAGGCGCAGGCGATCGACGACATGCTGCGCGCCTTCCTGCCGCAGCAGCCGCAGGCCTGCATTCTTACCAAGCTGGACGAGGCGCCCAGCCTTGGCGGCGCGCTGTCCGCGCTGATCCGCCACCGCCTGCCGCTGGACTACACCACCGACGGCCAGCGCGTGCCCGAAGACCTCGCCACCGCCGATGCGCGCGTGCTGGTGTGCCGCGCCGCGCAGGTGCTGAAGGGCAATGCGCCGGCCGTGGACGAAGGCTATATGGCCGAGCGCTTCGGCATGGCCATGGCGGGCGCACGATGACCACCCTGGCGATGAACCAGGCCTGGGGCCTGAGCAATCTGTTTTCGGCGTTCCATTCGCCGGGCGAGGGCGAGGCGCGTCCGCTCGCGACGAGCTCCGGCAATTCGCTGCCGGCCGCACCGCCGCGCCGCTGCCGCGCGATCGCGGTGGCAGGCGGCAAGGGTGGCGTGGGCAAGTCGACCGTGGCGGTGAATCTCGGCATGACGCTGGCCATGGCCGGGCGCGAGGTGGCGCTGCTGGATGCGGACCTGGGCCTGGCCAACCTCGACGTGCTGCTGGGGCTGCAGCCGTCGCGGCATATCGGCCACCTGCTCGACGGCAGCTGCACGCTGAGCGAGCTGATGCTGCCGGCACCGCATGGCTTGAAGGTGATCCCGGCCGGCTCCGGCGCGCGGCGCCTGGCCCAGCTCGACACGCGCGAGCACGCGGCGGTGATCCGCGCCTTCGACGAACTGCCCGATCCGCCGGAATTCCTGATCGTCGACACCGCCGCCGGCGTGGCCGACAACGTGGTGATGTTCGCCGCGGCGGCCGACGACGTGGTGCTGGTGGTCTGTGACGAACCGGCTTCGCTCACCGACGCTTATGCGTTGACCAAGGTACTCAGCCGCGACTTCTGCGTACGCCGCTTCCACGTGGTGGCCAACATGGTGCGCCACGCCGGCGAGGCGCGGCAGCTGTACGACAAGCTGGCGCGCGTATGCGACCGCTTCCTGGACGTGGCGCTCGATTTCATGGGTGCGGTGCCTTACGACGAACACCTGCGCCAGGCGATCCGGCGCCAGAGCGCGGTGGTGGACCTGTGGCCGGCCAGCCGGTCCGCACGGGGATTCAAGCAAATGGCGGGTGCGGTCGATACATGGGGAGAACCCCTGCGCACGGGTCGCGACCGCATCGCCTTTTTCGGCGGCCAGGTCGGCTTGGCGCCGGACCCGGTACGCGAGGGGGGTGCGAGATGAGCGTGGCTTCCGAATATCTGCAACTGCAACGAGAAAGCACGGAGGAGATGGTGCGTCGGCACGCTCCGCTGGTGCGCCGCATCGCCTATCACCTGATGGGCCGGCTGCCGCCCAGCGTGGACGTGGACGACCTGGTGCAGGCCGGCATGATCGGCCTGCTGGAAGCGGCGCGGAACTATGCGACCGACCGCCTGGCCAGCTTCGAGACGTATGCGGGCATCCGCATCCGCGGCGCCATGCTGGACGAGCTGCGCAAGACCGATTGGACGCCGCGCTCGGTGCACCGCAAGTTGCGCGAAGTCTCCGAGGTGGTGCGCCAGATCGAGAACGAGACGGGCGCCGACGCCACCGACGCCGAAGTGATCCGGCGGCTGGGCATCGACGCGCAGGAGTACCACCAGATCCTGGCCGACGCGGCCAGCGCGCGCCTGCTCAGTCTGTCCGCACCGGAGGACGACGAGGACGGCGCCGCGCTCGACGTGGCCGACCAGGACGGGCTGGGACCGCAGGACCGCTTCGAGCAGGAAGGCATGCGCGGGGCCCTGGTCGAGGCGATCGGTGGTTTGCCGGAACGCGAGCAGCTGGTGATGTCGCTGTACTACGAGCAGGAACTGAATTTGAAGGAGATCGGTGCCGTGCTCGGCGTAACGGAATCGCGGGTGTGCCAGATCCATGGGCAGGCGCTGATCCGGTTGCGTGCGCGGATGACGGGCTGGCGCGAGCAGGGTGCGGCAGGCGATAGCGGCAAGCCGAAGAAGTTGAAGGGTACGGGTTAAAGCCAGCGCTCCAAGGCTTGCACCCTTCTCCCTCCGGCGACCCGAAGGTAGTCCCCGTGGGAGAGAAGGTGGCGGCAGCCGGATGAGGGTTCGGGCGAAGTGGAACGCACCACTCCGCCCGAACCCTCACCCCAACCCCTCTCCCGGAGGGAGAGGGGCTTTAACCACACGCGAGCTAAAGATCTGGAGAGAGGCGTTTGGACAAGAACATGAAAATCCTCGTGGTGGACGACTTCTCCACCATGCGGCGCATCGTGCGCAACCTGCTGGTGGAGCTGGGCTTCACCAATGCGCTGATCCAGGAAGCCGACGACGGCGTCAACGCCATGGCGATCCTCAAGCAGCAATCGTTCGACATGGTCGTGACCGACTGGAACATGCCGAACATGACCGGCATCGACCTGCTGCGCGCGATCCGCGCCGAGCCCGCGCTGAAGGGGCTGCCGGTGCTGATGGTCACCGCCGAGAACAACCGCGACCAGATCATCGCCGCCGCCCAGGCCGGCGTGAACGGTTACATCGTCAAGCCCTTCACGGCGGTCACGCTGAAGGAAAAGCTGGACAAGATCTTCGAGCGGCTTGCCGCGCAAGGAGCAAGCGCATGAGCGCCGTGATGGTCACCCCGATGAGCGCGGCGCTGCCGCAGGAAGTGCAGGAACTGCTGGCCAGCCCCGACGGCGCCACCTTCGAAGTGGCGCTGGACACCATGGTGCGCCAGCGCGAGCAGCACCTGTTCCGTGCGCTGGGCCTGCTGGCCCGCGATCTGCACGAAGCCGTGCGCCGCCTCGGCGGCGAGCTGGCCCAGGAAGGCGTGCCCGACAGCGTGGCCGACGCGCGCCAGAACCTGCACGACGTGCTGGAGATGAGCGCCAAGGCCGCGCACCGCAGCATCGATTTCGCCGAACGCATGCGCCCGCAGGCCACCGCGCTGGAGAACCGCGCCGATACGGTGCTGGCCGGCGGCGGCGACGCACCGGTGGCGGCGCTGGCGACGGAAGCGCGCCAGTTCGCCGCGCAGTGCCGCGAAGGCCTGTCCGACATGGTGATGGCGCAGTCCTGGCAGGATCTTTCCGGCCAGCGCATCAAGAAGGTCGCCACCTTTATCGGCAGCGTGGAATCCTCGCTGCTGGAACTGGTGCGCCTGACCGGCGCGCTGGCCGGCGGCGAAGCGCCGGTGGCCGCGGCCAAGGTGTCCAGCCAGGACGAGGCGGACCGCCTGCTCAGCGAATTCGGTTTCTGAGCGCGAGGGCCTGATGGATCCCTCTCTCGACAGCGAGCTGCGCGACGATTTCCTGGTCGAGGCCGGGGAACTGGTGCAGCGCCTGGGCGAACAGCTGGTGGCGCTGGAAGCGGCGCCGCGCGACGCCGAACTGCTCAATGCCGTGTTCCGCGCCTTCCATACGGTGAAGGGCGGCGCGGGCTTTCTCGGCATCGATCCGATGGTGCAGCTATGCCATCACGCCGAGGATCTGCTCAATGAAGCGCGCTCCGGCCACGTGCTGATCGATGCCGCGCGGATGGATGCGCTGCTGGAAGCGCTGGACCTGGTCAACGCGATGATGGCCGCGCTGGCGGCATCGAGCGAGATGCCGGTGGCGCCTGCTGCCTTGCTGCTGCGCTTGCAGCCGCATGCGGCGCGCGCACCGGCTCCGGCGCCTGCTCCCATGCCGGCGCCTGCGCCGGTGGCGGAAGAGGGCGGCAGCATCGACGACAGCGAGTTCGAGGCGCTGCTCGACAGCCTTTACGGCATGGGCGGCGCGCCAGGAGCGCCGGTGCAGCCGCCCGCGTCCGAGATGATCGACGACACGGAATTCGAAAAGCTGCTCGACGATCTGCACGGCAAGGGCAAGGCGCCCGGCACGCCGGTGCAGCCGTCCGCCAGCAGCATCGACGACAGCGAATTCGAAGCGCTGCTCGACAGCTTGCATGGCAAGGGTGCTGCGCCGGGTGCTGCGCCGGGTGCTGCGGCCAAGGCCGCTGCCGCTGCGGCGCCCGCCAAGGCTGCCGCCAAGGCCGCACCGCCGCCGGAAGCCACCGTGCGCGTGGACACCGGCCGCCTCGATGCGCTGGTCAACCGTGCCGGCGAACTGGTGCTGGTGCGCAATCGCCTGCTCAGCCTCGCCGCCAGCAGCGGCGATGAACCTTTCGCCACCGCGGCGGGCGAACTCGATCGCGTAGCCGACGAACTGCAGGGCGCCGTGCTCGGCATGCGCATGCAGCCGGTGGGGCGTTTGTTCCAGCGCTTCCCGCGCATCGTGCGCGATCTCGCCCGCCAGCTCGGCAAGGAGATCGAGCTGGTGCTGGAAGGCGAGGACACCGATCTTGACCGCAGCCTGGTCGAAGCGCTGGCCGATCCGCTGATTCACCTGCTGCGCAATGCGGTCGACCACGGCCTGGAAACACCGGACCTGCGCGAAGCCGCCGGCAAGCTGCGCAAGGGCCGCGTGCGCCTGGCGGCGAGCCAGCGCGGCGAGCGCATCGTGATCGTGGTGGCCGACGACGGCCGCGGCATGGATCCGGAGATCCTGCGCCGCAAGGCGGTGGAGAAGGGCGTGATCGATGCGGCGCAGGCCGCGCGCCTGTCCGAGACCGAATGCCTGGAACTGATCTTCCGCCCCGGCTTCAGCACCGCCGCGCAGGTTTCGGACATCTCCGGCCGCGGCGTCGGCATGGACGTGGTGAAGACGCGCGTGGCGGAACTGGGCGGCACCTTGCAGGTGCGCTCGAAGCTGGGCCAGGGCAGCGAGCTTGAGCTCACGGTGCCGCTGACCCTGGCCATCGTGCGCGTGCTGATGGTACGCGTGGGTGCGCGCCTGTTCGCGCTGCCGCTGAGCAACGTGGACGAAGTATTCGAACTCTCCGCGGGGCAGGACCGCCTGCTCGACGGCTGCCTGATCGCCGCGCATCGCGACCGCGTGCTGCCGCTGGGCGACCTGGCCGCGTGGTCGGCGGCGGCTGCGACGCCGGGGCGCCACGTGGTGGTGCTGCATATCGGCCACCAGCGCCTGGGCTGCCTGGTGCACGACGTGCTCGGCCGCGAGGACGTAATGGTCAAGCCGCTGGGTCCGCTGTTCGCCGGCGTCGCCGGCGTGGCCGGCGCGACCATCACCGGCGACGGGCGCCTGGCCCTGGTGCTGGACCTGGCGGGGCTGGCCGGCGAAGGCGGGCCGTGGCAGCTCGCGCCGCGCATATCGACAACTTCAGAGGCGGTGGCCTGACATGGATCTGGTTAGCATCATCGGCACGATCCTGGCCTTCGTGGTCGTGATCCTCGGCACCATCCTCAAGGGCTCCAGCGTCGGCGCGCTGTGGAACCCGGCCGCCTTCGTGATCGTGTTCGCCGGCACCATCGCCGCGCTGCTGGTACAGACCCAGGGCAAGGTGCTCAAGCACGCGATCGGCATGCTGCCGATGATCTACAAGCCGCCGCGGCACGTGCCCAACGACCTGATCAGCCGGGTGATCGGCTGGAGCGAGATCTCGCGCCGCCAGGGCCTGCTCGGCCTGGAGCCGCAGATCGAATCCGAGCAGGACCCGTTCGTGCGCAAGGGCCTGCAGCTGCTGGTCGACGGCAGCGAACCGGAAGCGATCCGCGGCGTACTGGAAGTGGAGCAGGACACGCGCGAGCACCAGGACCTGGCCGGCGCGAAAGTGTTCGAGCAGGCCGGCATCTACTCGCCGACCATGGGCATCATCGGTGCGGTGATGGGCCTGATGGCGGTGATGCAGAACCTGGCCGACCCCAGCAAGCTCGGCCACGGCATCGCCGCGGCCTTCGTCGCCACCATCTACGGCGTGGCGCTGGCCAACCTGCTGATGCTGCCGATGTCCTCGCGCCTGAAGGGCATGATCCACAAGCAGGGCCAGATGCGCGAGATCATCATCGAAGGGCTGGTCTCGATCGCGCGCGGCGACAATCCGCGCCAGATCGAAAGCCGCCTGCAGGGCTACCTCACATGAGGAAGAAGAAACACGAGGACCACGTCAATCACGAGGCCTGGGCGATTCCCTACGCCGACCTCATGACGCTGCTGCTCGCGTTCTTCGTGGTGATGTATGCGGTGTCGGTGGTCAACGAGGGCAAGTACCGGGTGATGTCCGAGTCGATCATCGAGGCCTTCAACGGCAACAACAAGCAGATCCAGCCGGTGCAGACCAACAGCGCGACGGCTCCCGCGCCGGTGCCGGCCAAGCGCTCCACCTCGACCACGCCGCCTTCGCTGCGCCCGCGCCTGGCCGTGCCGCTGCCGACCCAGTCGCTGCCGCCGCAGATGACCCAGGGTGCGCTGACCACGCGCGAAACCGCGCAGGAAAACCTGCAGAAGATCCAGGACGAAGTGGAGCACGCGCTGCAGCCATTGATCGACCAGAGCCTGGTGGTAGTACGCCGCACGCAGAGCTGGCTGGAGATCGAGATCCGTACCGACATCCTGTTTCCCAGCGGCGTGGCGCGGATTTCGTCCGAGGCCGATACCACGCTGCGCAGCGTGGCGGGCATTCTCGCGCCGTTTCCGAATCCGCTGCGGGTGGAAGGCTATACCGACGACAAGCCGATCAATACCTCGGTGTTCCCGTCTAACTGGGAACTGTCTGCAGCACGCGCGGCGAGCGTGGCGCGCCTGTTTGCCGACAACGGCGTGGACCCCAATCGCATGGGCATCATGGGCTGGGGCCAGTACCGCCCGGCCGCCGACAATGCGAATGAGGAAGGCCGCAATCGCAACCGCCGGGTGCTGGTGGTGGTGCTGAGCGACCAGCAGGCGCCAGCACGTTTCTACAGCGACGCCGATCGCGCCGAGCCGGCGATCGCCCAGGCGGCTGCCGCGGCGATCGCGCCGGCTGCACCGCCGCCGCCGCCGCGCGAGGCCGTGCGTTCTTCGCCGCTGCCGGCGGCGATTCCCGCGGTCGCCATGCCCGCGGTGCCGACCGGCAGCCTGCCGGTGGCCGCGAAATTGCGCACCGTGCAGATCGCTCCTGTCGAGAACGGCTGAGCCGCACGCCGCCCATGACACGCCTTGAGACTTACGCATGAACCAGGACCGCGCCGCCGCACCGCCCGCCGAACGCGGCTGGCTGATTTTTCATCTTGCCGGCCAGCCGTATGCGGCGCCGCTGACGCAGGTGAGCGAAGTGGTGCGCGATGGCGACATCACGCCGGTGCCCGGGGCGGCGTCCGACCTGCTGGGGATTCGCCAGTTGCGCGGCCGCATCGTGCCGGTGCTGGATGGATGCCGCCGCCTGGGCTTGCCCGTCGATGCGGGTGAGAGTGCGCGCAGGCGCATCGTGGTGTTGTCGCACCAGGGGCATCTGGTGGGCTTGCGCGTGGATGCGGTGGGCGATCTGCTCGATGTGAGCGGGGAGACCGTGGCGCCGCCGCCGGGCCGGGTGATGCGGGAGGACGATCCGGTCGAAGCCGTGGCGCCGGGGCCGGATGGGTTTGTGGCCTTGCTCGATGTGCGGCGCTTGTGCCGTTTGCCGGAGGAACTTGAGGCCGCGGCCTGAGGCGATCCTTGCTTAGAAGAACGCGGCCGGACTGACGCCGAAGCGCCGCGACAGGCCGCGGATGTGGTTGACGGTGAGCTCGCGGCGTCCGGACAGGATTTCCGACACCACGCTTTGCGTGCCGATCTCCGGCAGCTGGCTCTGGCGCAGGTCGTGCTGCTCCATCAGGAAGCGCAGCATGTCGACGCCACTCACTCCTGACTGTGGGTAGTGCGTCTGGTCGTAGGCATAGATCAAGTCGCTGAGCAGCATGAACAGCGAGTGCTGAGGATGCCCTTCGTTCATGGCGCCGTCGTCCAGCAGGGCGTCGGCGAGCTCGGTGGCTTCCGTGTAGTCGGCGTCTGTCTCGATATGTCCTACGCCAGAGATTTCCTGGAAGGTTTCCCAGGCGTCGAAGACGGGGGCAAGTTGAGCATTCATCTCCAGGTTCCTCGGTTGTATTCGGCGTGCGTAAGCACCGTCTTGATGTAGCAGATCTGCGCCTGGAAGCTGATCCCCGCGATCAATCGATAGCGATTGCCACGGATGTCGAACACGTATTTGTCGCCGATGACATCGACCGAACCGAAGCTGCGCCTGAGTGCGGCGAAGCGAGCGAACTCGGTGGATTCCATCAATTTGCGCCAGGCCTGCAGTGGAGCGAGCGCGTCGGGATAACGGGCCGAAAACTCAAGCAGCCGCTTGTTGGATACGACTCTCATCCGTTCGTCCTTGCTCGCCAAGATAGATTATCGCGATTTGCGATAAAGTCAATGCCTTCTTTCGTTCCATGCCGCGCCGGCTGCAGGCACGCACCGGCGCGACATGAACGTATGCATTGTCAGGCGGCGGGCATCAGCCCATCCATCAGGCGGTTCTGAAAAACACTTCGAAGCAAGTCCGATTTCATGGCGCAGGTCGGGATGGCTCCCAACCCTTCGCCTATGGTGTTGCTCGCGAAGGCCCCGTCACTTCGCCCTCGACCACGTTGCGGGCACCGCGTGAGCGCGCAGCCGCTCCAGCGTGCAGGCGCCGCTCTTGCCATCGGGGCAGATGGTTTGCTGGCCAGTGCTGCCGGATTCCAGCTTGGTCGCCTCGTACTCCAGCTCCAGATCGCCGGAGCGTACGGGGTGCGAGATCGCGATGGTCCCCTTCCTGGCAGAGAGCTGCGCCTTGGTCAGCACTACGTCAGTGAGCGCGGCGCCGCTGAAATCGGCACCGGCCATGCAGGCCGACGAGAAGGTGGTCTGCTTGTTGCCGGAACGCGGCGCCTTGATGTTCTTGAAGCTCGCCGAGACCAGGCACGCGCCGGAGAAGGTCACGGCGCTCAAGCGGCCATCGCTGATGCCATGGAAGTTCACCTGCGCCAGCATGGCGGAAGAGAAATTGGCTTCCGTGAGCACGGCGCCGTCCAGCGTGGCTTCCCACATCCAGGCGTCGGAGAAGTTCGCGGCCAGCAGCGAGGCGTGCGAGAAATCCGCGCCCTGCAGATTCGCCCCGGTGAAGTCGGCGCTTTCGAGCACCGCCCTGCCGAACTTGGCGTCGGCCAGGTCGCAATCGCCGAAGTGCATCTCGCGCAGCTCGGCGTACGAGAAATCGGCGCCGGGCAGGCGCAGTCCCGCGAACTCCACCACGGGCAGGATCGCTTGCCTGGCTTTGAAGTCCTTGATCTCCACCCCGGCTGGAAGATCCAGCGTAATGGTCGCGCTGCCGGCGTCGACATAGGACCAGTCCACGCCCAGCAAGCCGGAGCGGAAGGTGGCGCCGGCCAGGCACATGCGCTCGGTCTTGGAAGTGTCGCGGCGGGGCTGGCGCGCGTGCCTGATCTTGCCGGTCAGTAAGGCGCCGCAGAAGTTGGTGGCGTGCAGGTTGGCGTTGTCGAAGTCCACGTTCTGGAAGGTGGCGACCGGGACGGGCTCGCGCATGCGGTGCGCGCCGACGTATTCCACCTTCCTGGCGCCGAAATCCGCGCCGCTCAGTTCGGTGTCCTTGAACGACACTGTGATCAAGGTCGTGCCGCCGAGAATGGCCTTCTGCATTTTTGCCGCATCGAATTTGCTCTCGGTGATGCGTGCGCCGTCGAAGCGCGCGTTGTTAAGCGTGGTTCCGCTGAAATCGGCCTGATGAATGGTGGCTGGGGTATCGATCGGATTCGCGCCAACGCTCGTTTTCAGAACCACGCGTTCGACGGCATCTTCCAGCGTGAGGCAGCCGAAACGCGCATCGGCAAGGCTCGCGCCCTTGGCCTCGACGCTCACCAGCTGGCTGGCGCTGAACACCGGCTTGGCCAGGACCACCCCACGCAGCGAGGCGAAGGTGAGATCGCAGTCCACGAACATCGGCAACGTGCCTGTCGTTCCATCGAAGGCGGTCAGGGTCAGATTCGACGACATGAATCTGGTGCGGCTGATCGAGGCGTTCCTGAGCGAAGCGCCGCGCAAGTTGCATCGCGATATCCCGGCCCCATCGAGCTTGGCGCGGTCGAGCTTGGCACCCGAGAGGTCGAGATTCTGCAGCTCCTGGTTGCTGAAATCGGCGCCGGTCAGCTGCCTGCCGGACAATTGGCCGCGCGCGAACGTGCAGCGCTCGAAACGGCAGCCGGAGAAATTGACGCCGAGCAGGATCGCCGAGGAGAAGTCGGTGTCGACGAAGCGCACGCCCGAGAAATCGGTGTCGTGCAGGTCGACCACGGTCTTGCCCTGCGGAGAGAAATCGGCCTTCTCGCAGCTCTTCGATTGCAGGATGCTCGACACGCCCAAGGCATCGGTGCGCAAGTCGAGCTTGCCCTGCAGGCCCGGCCCGATGCCCGCCAGGTTCGCCAGCACGGCGACGGCGCCGGTTGCTTGTCCCGGCTGTGCCTCGGCCAGCGCCGACAACAGTCCCCGCGGCGCGGGGAATGGAAAGAAGTCCTTGAACAGCTCGGCCCATTGCGCGAACGATTTGCTGTACGGCTCCAGCTCGTCGATCTGGATCCGCAACTGCCCGGCCTGGTGGTCGATATGGAACATGAAGCGTACGGTCTGGCCGGGCGTGATCAGCCTGCACTTGCCTTCGAAAACGAACATTACTTTTTCCTCCTGCCGAGCCCAGGGGGCGGCGGCGGGGGCAGCCACATGCTGAGCGAGGGTTCCGTACGGCGTTCGGGACCGCTCAGGGTTTCCCAGTTGAGCGTGTAGAGGCTGCGTGCCAGGTCGACCGCGATGCGTGCCGCCGCCACCCGCGGCGTGCTGACCAGGAAGCTGCCGTCCGGTTCGTAGATGTCGACGCGGTAGTGCTCGGGCTGGCTGCCGTTGTCGTCGTAAGCCAGCACGAACAGATAGCCCTTGGCCTCCACCGACAGGTCCAGATACGTGGTGGCGGCAGCGCCGGTCCGCCGCAGCGGCAGCAGCGCGGATTTCTCCGCCTGGCCCGCCGGCTTGAAGTACGGCACGGGATTGCCGGAGATGTCGAAGCTCTGGATGCGCTGGTTGCCCTGCTCCAGCACCAGCAGGCGCCCGTCCAGGGCGACGGCGATCGCGCATGGCTGCTGCAGCAGGCCCACGCGGGTGCCTTCGCCGCTATACGGGCTGGCCATGGTGGCCTGCTCGTTGGTCCGCGGCGCGGTGGGCAGCTTCAGCAGATAGAGCTTGGACGTATCGGCGCTGACGCCGGCCACATAGCCCTGGGGATGCACCACGAAGCGATCCACCGGCGCGGAAAATCTCCCCCAGCTTTCCCGCGAGCCCGGTTCGAAACGCGGCTTGCCCTTCAGCGACAGCGCGATGCGGCGCAGGTGAAAGCCGCCGGCGGGGTTGCGCGTGTCGTCGTAGTCGCCGGCGCCGGGATCGAGATAGAAGTTCGCGCCGGTGCCGTCCTCCGCCGAGCCGAGGTCGTAGGCCACGCCGCAGGGCAAGGAGAAGCCGAGCGGCGAACTGGCGTAGGACGCTTCGGGATCTTCCAGCAGCGAGAGGTTCTGCATGGTGTGGATCGCGCCGTCGGTCGGCGGTCCGGCGCGGTCGCGTGGCAGGTTCAGTCCGTTGGCCTGCCAGGAGTAGCCGAGCATGCCCGGCCGCTGCGCCACGCTGATGCCGCCCATCGACAGCAGCCGGTGGCCGTCGTCCGTCGGCGGCGTGGTGATGGTGGCGGTGGGGGCGGGCCGCTGCTTCCAGCGATGGCGTCCGCCTTCGAACACGATCGATTGCCGGTGCTGGTAGACCGACTGGCGCGACAGCGGGATCAGCGCGTTCTTCACCACGATGTCCAGTTCGAGCAGGGAGCTGCCGTTGACGCCCTTGGCATCGATCCAGCCGGATGCGCCCATCGCCGACTGCCAGCCGTTGGCGGCGTAGAAGAACACCATCACCTTCACCCGGCCGCCGGCGGCGATGTTGTTGAACTCGAACCGCAGCGGCTCGGACAGGGTCTCGCCGGGCAGGCGGATCTCCTGCACCGGCAAGGTATTGCCCGCGTTGTAGAGCACGCGCAGCAGCATCCGGTCGTGATGGTCGGGGAACTTGTTGAAGGCCGGATCGGGCAGCACGCGGCCGCGCAGGTCGAAGGTGCGGGTCAGTTCGGTGGTGTAGTAGAACGGCGACTGCAGCACGGCGGCCGTGGTCTGCGCCAGCTGCATCAGGGTGATGGTGGTGTCCAGCGCGAGGAAGGCCAGGTTGATCAGCGGCACGGCGCGCTTGGCGACGGCTTCGCCGGCTTTCTGCGCCAGGTACAGCGAGAATTTCTTGGCTTCCATCTTCGCCAGCTTCGGCAGCGCCACGGTGGCGAAGCGGCCCATGGTCTTGGCCGGATCCTGCGACGCGCCGAACGCGTAGCCGGTGGCCAGGCCGATGCCCAGCGAGTAGACGCCCATGCGGACCTTGGGATCCTTCATCAGGTTGTTGATGAAGCCGGTGTTCTTCTCCGAGGCGCCCTTGATCAGCAGATAGATGGGCAGGGCCATCTCGATCACCGTCGTGAAGAGAATGCCGCCGAGGCAGACCGTTTCGTCGAACTCGCCGGTGCCCAGGCCGCCCCAGTACAACTTGACCGAGGCGGCCGACTCGGGCACGTCGATCTTCAGCGTCTGCGTGTCGGGCGGGATCGGGATGCCGAAGATCGTGGTCACCGGCTCGATCAGCTCGATATAGCGCTTGGTGGGATGGTTATCGAAGTACTGCGAAAGCGGGGACGGCAGCTTGCCTTGGTACTGCTCCGGCTTGATCACCTGGCCGGCGGCGTCGAAGAACTCGGCGTAGGCGCCCAGGTGGCGCAACCACTCGTTCTTCATGTCGACGCGCAACTGGCCGTACTTGCCCTTGGTGGTCGGCGCGGTACTCCACACCAGCCGCTCCACGCCATTGGGCTCGCGCACGTACAGGTGGGCACGCCGGAGCACCTTGCCGGAGCTCGAGCGCATCTGCACATGCAGGTACAGATCCACCAGCAGCTCGTCGACCCGCACGGTCGCCGTGACCAGGCCCGCGCCGCCGCCGCCTTTCTTGTAGACGGCATCGAACGCGTTCTCGCGGCCGTCCTGGAGCGGCTGCGCCGCGAACGCGCCCTCCCAGGCCCTGGCATCGTCCGCCGTCTCGATGCGCACGAACATGCGGCCATCGGCGAGCGCCTCGACGATGTCCTTGGATAACGGCGCCATATCGTCCGTCGACCAGTTGGCGGCGATGCTCCAGCCGCCTTCGCGCGGCGGGTCGAAGTTGACCGCGCCGGTGCTCACGCCATTCATCGTGCTGAGCGCCTTCACCGTCCAGCGCGTCTCGCCGGCGCGCAGCACCGGGCGCGTGCCCAGCTGCACGGCGCGGACGGGGCGATGCTCGGCCACGGTCTGGCCGTACTGCACGTTCCAGGTCTGGCCCTGCAGCTCTTCCATCTGCTGCGAGTACTTCAGCGCCAGGCCCATCGGCGCGGGCATCTGGCGGCGCACGTTCTCGTGCACTTCGATGGTGAAGATGGTGCCTTCGGCATCCGTCACCACTTTGCCGTCCGCATCGAGCATGGGCACGCGGCGCGACCATTGCGCGCCCAGGCGGCGGATCTCGTCGAGCAGACGGCTGCGCTTGCGCAGCGCGCGGCCTACGCAATCGCGCAGGATCAGCGCGGGAATCGCACCGCCGTTCTCGGTGTTGAGATTGATCAGCGACGGATGCTGGAACAGCAAGGTGGAGGCGGTCTCGAACGGATCGATCAGGTCGTGCAGCAGATCGGTATCCAGCCGCGCGGCATCGCCGTGGAGCAGGGTGTGCAGGCCTTGTCCGAGTTCCTCGTCTTCGAGCAGCCAGGCAAGCTTGGGATGCAGTTCCTGCGGGGCGCCGCGCAGCAGGCGGTTTTCCCGTTGATGGCGGCGGCCTTCGCGCGGGACGTGTATGGCCAGCGAGAGGAAGTCCTCGGTGGTCGCGCCTTCGACCTCGGTGGCGCGCGCCAGGTAGGTGACCATCACCGAATCGGACGGCAGGTCGACCTCGAGGTAGTGGCTCAGCCGTGCATCCGGCATCCGCTGCAGCAGTGCATTGCCCACGCGGGCGTCGGCGCGGGTGGCCTTGGTGTGGGTGTGGATGCGGTGCGGTGTGAGGCCGGCGTAGTAGGTGAGCGTGTGGTCGCGCCGGGGTGCGGCTGCCGCATCGAAATGCAGCAGGTGGCGTTCGCTCGTGGTGGGCGACTGGTCCATGTGGGTTTCCGCTGCGCGCGGTCGGTGGGGCCGGCGCTCGCCGGTCCATTGGGTTGGTCGCGCGTGCCCGTTTGGGCAGGTGGTGTGGCCGTCGCCCCTGTGCGAGCGGCCTTGTGCGCGTTGTGTACTTGGGTTGAGGCGGGGGCGTAAAGCGCATGTCTGCGCAGGGCCCAAAAGCAATAGCTGGGTGTCTCAATTTGCTCCGAGGGGCCGCACCTGTGCTTGCTCGTCATCCCGTTCTACGTGGGGATGACGAACCAGAGCGGGCGCAAGCTCAAGCTTCTTCGGAGGCGCGATACACGCTGCTGAGCACGGCAGCGGCAGCGGCATACAGCTCCATCGGAATATCCGGGCGCAACTTCAGCGCGGCGAGCAGCGCCGCGACCTGCGCGTCGTGATGCAAGGCAATGCCCAGCGAACGCGCGCGCGCCAGCAATTGTTCCAGCGCTTCCGGCGGCAACGATGGTGGCGTGCCGCCGCCCGCGGCGGCGACGCGCAGGCTGACCTTGCGGGTGGGCGGTGGCAGGGCTTGGCTCATGTGCGCGTCGTCATGCGGTGGCTTTCAGCAAGACCGCGCTGCGCGAACTCGGCGGCTGCGGCACGCCGGTCTGGCAGCTGAGCTGGTCGAGCAGCAAGCCGTTGGCGGTGAGCTGCTGGCTCAGTTCGCCGAACAGGCGTTCCAGCCTGGCGGTGGTTTCCATGCGCTGCGCCCACAGCCGCACCGACAGGCGCAGGCCGCGCAATTGCAGCTCGCCCTGCACCGGGCCCAGCCGTGGCAGGTCGATGGCGAAGCCGAGCACCCACGAGGTGGGCTGTTCGGGATCGTCCTCGTGCGGAGTCATCTGCAACTGCAGGATGTCCTGGCCACCTTCGCCCTGCAGCGGAATCTCGATCATCCACGCGCCGGTGGCCTGGGTTTCGAGCTGGGCCACTTCCAGCCGCGCCAGTGCGGCGTGCACTTCGCTGTGCAGGCGCACCAGCAGGCTGTCGACTTCGCCGGGCTGGGCGGATTCGGGCATCGGTGCGCGCGGCTGCGCGACCAGGCCGCGCTGCAGCAGTGGCGGCGCGGTCTCGGCGTGGTCGCTGCCGGGTTGCGGCGGCGCGCCGCGGTCGAGCGTGGCGGCCAGGCGCAGCAGGGCGGCTTTCCAGTCGTCTTCGCCCAGCTCGCCGAGGTCGGTCTGCGGCTGGGCGAGCTGTGCTTCCAGGAACAGGCCGCTGCGCTTCACCGCCTCTTTCAGGCCGGCGGCGTGCGCGATCTCGACCGGGGTACGAATGCTGTGTTCGAGCAGGGCCAGTGCCGCGCGCAGCGGCGCCGGCAGCTGGCGCAGCAGCGGGCGCTGCGCCAGCGCGCCGAGCGTGGCCAGCAGCGGCGCGTAGCCGTTCTGCTGCGGCAGGCGTTCGCGCAGGGCGCGGCTCACTGCCTGTTCCAGCGGCGCGGCGCCGAGGATTTCCAGCTTCGGCTCGGCGCCCAGGCTGAGCACGCGCACCTGGAACTGCGAAGGCAGCTGGGTGCCGGGCGCTTCGGTCTCTACGGTGAGCGCACCGATCTGCAGCACCAGCTTGGCCTGTTCGCTATAGCCCAGGGTGCGTGCGGCCAACACCGCGCCGACGCGCCAGCCGTCCGCGCTGGCGCCGGAGGCGGCGCCGGCCCAGGTCAATGCGGCAAGGCTGGTTGGCTGGATGATCACTTGGGCTCCTGGGCTTGGGGTGCCAGTGATTCGACGCCCTGCCATCTCTTCTAATAAGCATGTCTTCGGCAGGCCGCGCGGGAACTTGAGCGTCGATTTTCTGACGCCGCGCAACGCCATCGGAAAGAAATGTGCATGTTCCATGCCGACCGAAAAAAGGTACCCGGACCGCCTAAAGCCGCCCGCGTCCCCGCCGATAACTGCCCTGAAAGCCATCACACAGGCGGGACATCGGCACATGGGCAAGGCGAAGACAGACCGGGCGGAAGGGCGCGTGGCGCTGCCGGCGGATTGCCGCATCGCGGACCTGGCGACGGTCAAGGCCGCGCTGGAGGCTGCCTTGTCCACACCTGCCGCGACGCTGGACGGCGGCGCGGTAGAGCGCGTGGATACGGCCGCGCTGCAGTTGCTGGCGGTGTTCCGCCGCGAGGCGGCGGCGCGCGGCGTGGCGGTGGCATGGCTGGGCGCCAGCGAGGCATTGCGTGACGGAGCGGCCCGGCTGGGCCTGGCACGGACATTGGAGCTGCCGGCAGCAACGCCGGCCTGACGAGGTAGACGATGGCAAAGATCCTGGCAGTAGACGATTCGGCTTCGATGCGCGGCATGGTGGCCTTCACCCTGCGTGGCGCAGGCCACGATGTGAGCGAGGCGGAGAACGGCCAGCTGGCGGTGGACGCGGCCAAGGGTTCGCGTTTCGACCTGGTGCTGGCCGACGTGAACATGCCGGTGATGGACGGCATCAGCATGGTGCGCGAGCTGCGCTCGATGCCGGAGTACAAGGGCGTGCCGATCCTGATGCTGACCACTGAGTCGCACACCGACAAGAAGATGGAAGGCAAGGCGGCCGGCGCCACCGGCTGGCTGGTCAAGCCGTTCGACCCGGAGCAGTTGCTGGCCACGGTCAAGCGCGTGCTCGGCTAAGGGCAACCCTATGAGCACGGTGAGCCTGGCGCAGTTTCATCAGACCTTCTTCGACGAGAGCCACGAAGGCCTCGATGCCATGGAGACGGCGCTGCTGGCCCTGGACGGCGGCGGCGACAAGGAACTGGTCCACGGCATCTTCCGTGCGGCCCATTCGATCAAGGGCGGCGCCGCCACGTTCGGTTTTCCGGAGATGGCGGCCTTCACCCACGAAGCCGAATCGCTGCTCGACGAGTTGCGCGACGGCCGCCGTGCGGTCGATGCGGGCATCGTGGAACTGCTGCTGCGCTCGGTCGACTGCCTGCGCGGCATGTTCGCCCGCGCCCAGTCCGGCCAGCCGCTGGCCGACGCGACCAGCGAAGCGCTGCGGCACGAACTGGCCGCCGTGGTCGGCCGCAGCCTCGCGCCGGCGGCCGCGCCTGCGCGGCGCAGCGACGATGCGTCGAGCGGCTGGGCGATCGGCTTCCGTCCGCACAAGGGCATGCTGGCCGGCGGCAACGACGCGCTGCGCCTGCTGCGCGAACTCGGCGAGCTGGGCGCACTCACCGCCGAGGCCGAACTGGACCGATTGCCGGGCCTGGCCGCGCTCGATCCCTCCGAATGCCATCTGGGCTGGCGCCTGGAACTGCGCGGCGAGGTGACCCGTGCCGCGGTGCAGGGCGTGTTCGACTGGGTCGAGGACGAATGCGATCTGGCGATCGAAGCGCTGCCCGGCACCGAGGTGCACGGCGCGCCCGCGGTGGTGGCGACGCCTGCCGCGGCGCCCGCAGTTGCAACACCGAAAGCTGCCGCGCGCGAAGCTGCCGCTGCCGAATCCTCGGTGCGCGTGGGCATCGACAAGATCGACAGCCTGATCAACCTGGTGGGCGAGCTGGTGATCACCCAGTCCATGCTCGACACCTTCCGCGAGGACTTCGACGCCTCGCGCCTGGAAATGCTGCAGCAGGGCCTGGCCCAACTGGCGCGCCACACGCGCACGCTGCAGGAGAGCGTGATGGGCATCCGCATGCTGCCGATCGCCTCGGTGTTCAACCGCTTCCCGCGCATGGTCCGCGACCTGGGCCAGAAGCTCGGCAAGCAGGTCCGGCTGGACCTGGTCGGCGAGCAGACCGAGCTGGACAAGACGGTGCTGGAAAAAATCGGCGACCCGCTGGTGCACCTGGTGCGCAACGCGATCGACCACGGCCTGGAAACTCCCGACCGCCGCCGCGCCGCCGGCAAGGGCGACATCGGCACGCTGCGCCTGGAAGCCTCGCACCGCAACGGTTCCATCGTGGTGGAAATCAGCGACGACGGCGCCGGCCTGAACCGCGACGCGATCGTGGCCAAGGCGCTGCAACGCGGCCTGCTCGCCAGCGCCGACGACCTCACCGACGAGGCCGTCGCCGACCTGATCTTCCAGCCCGGCTTCTCCACCGCCACCGTCACCACCGACCTGTCCGGCCGCGGCGTCGGCATGGACGTGGTCCGCCGCAACGTGGTGGACCTCGGCGGCAGCATCCAGATCCGCAGCGTGGCCGGGCAAGGCTCGGTATTCACCATCACCTTGCCGCTGACGCTGGCGATCATCGACGGCCTCACCGCGATGGTCGGCGGCGAACATTACATCGTGCCGCTGGCGTCGATCGTGGAGACCGTGCAACTGCGCAGCGAACAACTGCGCACCGTGACCGGCGGCGGCGAACTGTTCCAGTTCCGCGACGCATGGCTCCCGGTACTGCGCCTGCAGGACGCGTTCGGCTGCGACGGCGGCCGCCGTCCGATCGAGCAGGGCCTGGTCGTGGTGGTCGAAGGCGACAGCTCACGCGTGGGCCTGTTCGTCGACGAACTGATCGGCCAGCAGCAGGCGGTGGTGAAGTCACTGGAGGCGAACTATCGCCGTGTCGTCGGCATCTCCGGCGCCACCATCCTGGCCGATGGCTCCGTCGCCCTGATCGTCGACGTCACCGGCCTGTCCCGCCAGATGACACGCCGCCGCGCCGCCTGATTCCGCGTGGGACGTAGGTTGGGGTGAGCCACAGGCGAACCCCAACATCGTCACCTTCCATGCACCGCAACGTTGGGGTTCGCCTGTGGCTCACCCCAACCTACGCCGTGCGCAGGGGGGGCGTATCGCACCGGAAATATCGCCTCGTAGGAAAACTCTCAAGCCCCACGTTCACCTGCCGATAACGCCCATACAGGGGCGGGGAATTCCCCCGCAAACGAGACTCACATGAGCCAGCCATCGACCGGTGCCGCCGACGCGACACCCACGCAATACCTGATCGTCGGCCTGGGCCCCGAGGAATACGGCCTGGACATCCTCGCCGTACGCGAAATCCGCGGCTGGACCCCGGTCACCCGCATCCCGCAGGCCCCGCACTACGTGCTGGGCGTGCTCAACCTGCGCGGCGCCATCGTGCCGGTGCTGGACCTGCGCCTGCGCTTCGGCCTGCCGAGCGAGGAATACACCCACACCACGGTCACCGTGATCGTCACCGTCGCCGGCCGCCTGTTCGGCGTGGTGGTCGACGCCGTGTCGGACGTGCTGGACGTCAACGCCGGCGCCGTGCGCCCGGTGCCCGACATGGGCACCAGCGTGGATACCGAATACCTCAAGGGACTCACCTCCGTGGCCCAGCGCATGGTGCTGCTGCTGGACGTGGACAAACTGCTGCAGCCGCAGGACGCGCAGATGCTGGAGGCCGCCTTGCCCGCGGCTATCGACGAGAAGGCCGTGGCCTAAGGAACTCCAATGAAGATCCCCGCTATCAAGTTCAAGCTTCCCGCAATGACTGTCCGCAACCGCCTGCGCGGTGTGCTCGGCCTGCTCGGTCTCATGCTGATCGGCGGCGCTGCCGTCGGCCTCGGCGCCATGCACCTGCAGAACGAGGGCATGCGCCAGATGTACGACGACGAGATGGCGCCGACCGAACTGGTCAGCCGCATCAACACGCGTTCGCTGATGTCCTTCATCGTGATGGGCGAAGCCACCACGCTGCTGGACAAGCCCGACCCGCTCAAGCAGAAGCTGGGCGAGTTTCAGAAATACCAGGACGAGCTGGCCGCGCTGAAGAAGCAGTACGCCGAACTGTCCCGTTCGCCCCAACTGGACGAGCTGTACAAGAAGTGGCGCTCCACCGATGCGGACTACACGCAGGCCAAGAAGGACATGCTCGACGCGCTGACCCAGAAGGATCCGGCCGCGTCGGACGTGCTCGAAATGCAGGTGCGCCCGCTGATGATGGAACGCCAGGACGCGCTGGCCAAGCTGATCGAGGCGCAGCGCGTCGAGGCGAAGGCGATCTATGACGGGCAGGTGGCCCGCTATCAGTGGGTCCGCGCCGCCAGCCTGATCGCGCTGATCGCCGGCCTGCTGATCGCCTTCGTCGCCGCGATGATGCTGATCCGCTCGATCATCGGCACGCTGACCCGCGCGGTGCGCATCGCCAACGAGATCGCCGAAGGCAAGCTGGGCCACGATATCGAGGCCGGCCGCAACGATGAGCTGGGACAACTGCTCGGCGCGTTCCGCAGCATGGACGAGCGTCTCGCCGCGATCGTCGGCGAAGTCCGCCACGGTTCCGGCGCGGTCAGCACCGCCGCGCAGCAGATCGCCCGCGGCAACGACGACCTCAGCCAGCGCACGCAGGAACAGGCTTCGAGCCTGGAGGAAACCGCTTCCTCGATGGAAGAAATGACCTCTACCGTTAAGCAGAACGCCGAGAACGCCAGCCACGCCAACCAGCTGGCCCGCGGCGCCCGCGAGCAGGCCGAGCGCGGCGGCGAAGTGGTGACCCAGGCGGTCGGCGCGATGCGCGAGATCAACGATTCCAGCCGCAAGATTTCCGACATCGTCAGCCTGATCGACGAGATCGCCTTCCAGACCAACCTGCTGGCATTGAACGCCGCGGTGGAAGCGGCGCGCGCCGGCGAACAAGGCCGCGGCTTCGCGGTGGTGGCGACGGAAGTGCGCAATCTGGCGCAGCGCAGCGCGGGTGCGGCGAAGGAGATCAAGGGCCTGATCGCCGACAGCGCGGAGAAAGTGCGCACCGGCACCTCGCTGGTGGACCAGTCGGGCAAGGCGCTGGCCGAGATCGTGGACAGCGTGAAGAAGGTCACCGACATCGTGGCCGAGATCGCCGCGGCCAGCCAGGAGCAGTCGGCCGGCATCGACCAGGTCAACAACGCCGTCACCCAGATGGACGAGATGACCCAGCAGAACGCCGCCTTGGTGGAAGAGGCCGCGGCAGCTGCGCGGGCCATGCAGGAACAGGCCGGCGAGCTGGCGCGCCAGGTGGGTTTCTTCCGCCTGGGCGACGAAGCGGCGGCGGTGGCTGCCCCGGCACGCAAGGCCGCGGCGATGGCCAGTGCGGAAGCGGAGGCGGTATTCGCTGCGGTGCGCAGCTCCGCGCCGGCGCCGGTGCGCATGCAGCGTCCGGTGGAGACGGCGGACGCCGGGGTGTGGAAGGAGTTCTGAGCGAGCGTGGCTTTAGCCCCTCTCCCGCCGGGAGAGGGGTTGGGGTGAGGGTTCGGGCGAAGTGGAACGTTGCGCTCCGCCCGAACCCTCATCCGGCTGCCGCCACCTTCTCCCGGAGGGAGAAGGACTCCGGTTTGGGGATTGAGGAAGTAAGGGAAGTCAGTGGCAACACAACGATAAGAGGTGCGTCGTGACAGGTGGCAGGGGGAAGCTTTTCAACACAGGGAAGGAGCGCTGAGCCATGGCCGCGCATCTTTCCGGCGACATCGCCGCGCCCGCCCTGGGCGGCCCCGTGCTGGGCAATCGCGATTTCGATTTCCTGCGCGAGTTCGTGCTCACCCACTGCGGCATCGCATTGAGCGAGCAGAAACGTCAGCTCGTGCAGGGCCGCCTGCTGCGCCGCCTGCGCGCGCTGGGCCTGAAGGAATTCGGCGACTACTGCGAGCTGCTGCGCCGCGACCCGGACGCCGAAATGGGCGACCTGGCCAGCGCGATCAGCACCAATGTCACGTCGTTCTTCCGCGAGTCGCACCACTACGATCTGCTCGAGCAGACCCTGCTGCCCAAGTGGCTGGCCGAGAAACGGCGCAGCGGCGAACGGCTGCGCATCTGGTCGGCCGGTTGTTCCACCGGCGAAGAGCCCTACGCCCTTGCGATGGTGCTGGCGGAGGCGCTGGAGCAGCACGGCGGCGGCGTGGACGCGAAGATCCTCGCCACCGATCTGTCGCCGCAGGCGCTGGCCGGCGCGCGCGAAGGCGTGTATGCGCTGGACAAGCTCGGCGGCGTCAGCGCGGAGCGGCGCCAGCGCTGGTTCCTGCGCGGCGAGGGCAGCTATGCGGGCCTCGCCTGCGTGCATCCGCGCCTGCGCGAGCTGGTGGCGATCCAGCCGCTGAACCTGCTGCACGAGTGGCCGATGAGCGGCGTGTTCGACGCGATCTTCTGCCGCAATGTGGTGATCTATTTCGACAAGCCGACCAAGGAGCGCCTGTTCCGGCGCTACGCCGGCAAGCTGGTGGCCGAGGGCTATCTGTTCCTCGGCCACTCCGAATCCATGCATGGCTTGAACGACGACTTCGCCCTGGTCGGCCGCACCGTCTACCGGAAGAAGCCGGCATGAACGCCCAGACGCGCCCCGCGCAGACCGACGAAGTGCTGCCCGGCTTCGAACACGTGCGCCGCTATTGGGACCCGGCCCAGGCCAGCATGACCGCCAAGGTGCTGCCGGGCGAGTTCTACGTCAGCCGGCAGGAGGAGCTGATCGCCACCGTGCTCGGTTCCTGCGTGTCCGCGTGCATCCGCGACCGCCGCCGCGGCATCGGCGGCATGAACCATTTCATGCTGCCGGAGCCGCTGGGCGAGCGCGACGCCTGGTCGTCCACGGTGGGCCGCGCCGCGCGCTACGGCAACGACGCGATGGAGCAGCTGATCAACGCCATCCTCAAGGCCGGCGGCCGGCGCGAAGACCTGGAAGTGAAGATCTTCGGCGGCGGCCGCGTGCTGACCCAGATGACCGACATCGGCGAACGCAATATCGCCTTCGTGCGCCGCTACCTGGCCGCCGAACGGCTGGACCTGGTGGCCGAGGACGTGGGCGATGTCTACCCGCGCCAGGTGCAGTTCTTCCCGTGCAGTGGCAAGGCCCGCGTGCGCCAGCTGCGCGGCCACCACGCCACCGTGCTGGTGGACGGCGAGCGGAAGTACCTCAAGCGTTTGGCCAACGATCCGATAAAGGGAGAGGTGGAGCTGTTCTGAAGATCGCCAGGGATGAGCAGTGAGGGCGCGCGACCGGCGCTCCGCGCAGCCGCAGGTTTCGCCGGAGACGGCCAGGAACAGGGGCTGTCTGCGCGGTCCGCCACGGCGCCCTCACTGCTCATCCCTCATCCGCAAGACCCGCCACCCTCGCATCACTGAAGAGAAGCCTGCATGTCCCGAGTCCGAGTCCTGGTGATCGACGATTCCGCCCTGGTGCGGAAGCTGCTGACGACCATGCTCTCCTGCGATCCGCTGATCGAAGTGGTGGGCACCGCAGCCGATCCGTTCATCGCGCGCGAAAAGATCAAGCAGCTGGAGCCGGACGTGCTCACGCTGGATGTGGAAATGCCGCGCATGGATGGCCTCACCTTCCTCGAAAACCTGATGCGCCTGCGGCCGATGCCGGTGGTGATGGTGTCCTCGCTGACCCAGCAGGGCGCGGAAGTGACCCTGCGCGCGCTGGAACTGGGCGCGGTGGATTTCTTCACCAAGCCCAGCAGCGACCTGGCCAGCACCTTCGCCGAAGGCGCGCAGGACATCTGCGCCAAGGTGAAGCTGGCCGCGCTGGCGCGCCCGCGCGTGCGCACCGCGGTGCGCAGGCTGGAAGTGGTGCCGCGCCTGTCCGCCGACGCGGTGCTGCCGCGCGCGCAGACCGCGGACAGCCGTGGCGGCAGCCCGATCATCGCGATCGGCGCCTCGACCGGCGGCACCGAAGCGATCCGCGTGGTGCTCGAGGCGATGCCGCCGGACGCGCCGCCGATCGTGATCACCCAGCACATCCCCGCCGCCTTCAGCGGCCCGTTCGCCGCGCGCATGGACCACTGCTCGGCGATGCGCGTGTGCGAGGCGCGCGACGGCCAGCCGATCCAGCCCGGCCACGCGTACATCGCGCCGGGCAGCCAGCACCTGCTGGTGATGTGGGACGGCGCGCGCCACGTCTGCCGCCTGCACGACGGCCCGCCGGTGAACCGGCACAAGCCGAGCGTGGACGTGCTGTTCCGCTCGATGGCCGCCACCGTCGGCCGCACCACCATCGCTGCGCTGCTCACCGGCATGGGCGACGACGGCGCGCGCGGCCTGCTGGAACTGAAGGAAGCCGGCGCCGCCACGGTGGTGCAGGACGAAGCCAGCTCGGTGGTGTGGGGCATGCCCGGCGCCGCCTGGAAGCTGGGCGCGGCGGCCGAGATGCAACCGCTGGAACATATCGCCGCGCGCCTGCTGGAACTGGCGCGCCAACCCGTGGCGAGCGCCGTGCGCGCCGCCACCCGCTGATCTGGACGCTGTCATGTCTGCCATTCCCGCCCCGTCCTTTCCCCGCCTGCCGCTGGGCCTGAGCGTCAGCGCCGTGGCGCTGCTGCTGTGCCTGCTGTGGCAGCCCGCCTGGCTGGCGCCGCTGGCGATCGTCGCCACCGCCGCGGCCTGGATCGTCGAGCAGCGCCGCACGCCGGCGCGGGTGGTGTCGGTGGCGCCGCCGAAGATCGACAACACTCCCGTGCGCGAAGCGCTGGAAGACGTGCGCGAGGCCCTGGTCGACGAGCTCGGCCACGCGGCGCGCGAGCTGCACCAGGCGCTGGACCTGCTGCGCGATGCGGTGTCGGAACTGGGCGGCGGCTTCGACGGCCTGTCGCACAAGACCGGCCAGCAGCAGTCGCTGCTCAAGCAGATCATCGACGGGCAGAAGGACGGCGTGTCCGTGCAGGACTTCGCCGCGCGCACCAGCGACCTGCTGGAGCACTTCGTCGGCCTGATCGTGCAGCTCTCGCGCGACAGCCTGCGCATCGTCTACCGCATCGACGGCATGGCCAAGGAAATGGACGCGGTGTTCGGCCTGCTGAAGAACGTCAACACCATCGCCGAGGAAACCAACCTGCTGGCGCTGAACGCTTCGATCGAAGCGGCGCGCGCGGGCGAAGCCGGCCGCGGCTTCGCGGTGGTGGCCGGCGAGATCCGCAACCTGGCCAGCAATTCCAACCAGTTCAACGAGCAGATCGGCAGCCACGTGGAGCGCGCGCGGATCGCGATGGAGCAACTGCGCGGCCTGGTCGGCGCGATGGCCTCGCAGGACCTCAACATGGCGCTGTCCACCAAGGGCGGCATCGACGCCATGCTGGCCCACGTCACCGAGAGCGATGCGCGCACCAGCCAGGTCGCCGACCAGGTGGTCGAGATCAACCGCGGCCTGGGCAGCGACGTGTCCACCACCATCCGCTCGCTGCAGTTCGAGGACATCCTCAGCCAGCTGATCAACCAGACCCGCACGCGCCTGGTCGAACTGCAGGAAGTGACCGCCGAATGCACCCGCGATATCGAGGAGCTGGCCTGCACCGACGTGGAAGCCAGCGCGCTGGCCGAGCACGCGCAGCGCGTGCGCGCGCGCCTGTCGATGCAGCGCGAGAAGGCCCGCCTGCGTTCGCGCGGCCCGGCGCTGCAGAACTCGATGGACGCGGGCGAAATCGAACTGTTCTGAGCTTAAGCAGACTTATCAGGGAAACATGGCCATGAGCCTGACCATCCATCACGACACCGAGCAAGACTGCCTCACCCTGCAACTGGGCGAGCGCTTCGACTTCACCGTGCACCGCGATTTCCACGACGCCTGCCTGGGCAGCCGTGCCGCGCGCAGCTATGTGATCGATCTGGGCGAGGTGAACCGCATGGACAGCTCCGCGCTGGGCATGCTGCTGCTGCTGCGCGAACACGCCGGCGGCGAGCGCTCGGAGATCCGCATCGTCAACGCCGGCAGCGAGCTGCGCGGGACGCTGCGGGTGGCGGGGTTCGACAAGTTGTTCGTCTTGCACTGAACGGGTAAGTGCGTTGGGCAAGCGGGGCGGTCTCTGCCGGGGACCGCCTCTTTTTTTGGCGGGTCTTGCGTACGCGCAAAAAGAAGGCCCCTTGCGGGGCCTCAAAGAAAAGCAAAGGTTTCGGTGGGTACTTGGGTCCGCGTTACCAGGTCTTCACTTCGGAGACGCTGACGGTGTAGTCCTGCATATCCGACTCGTAGCGGAACAGCCGGCCAAGGTCGAAGCTCACCGACTGGCCCGGGCCGATATTGGCGGTACCTGCCGGCCAGCCCTGCTTGCTCTGCAGGATCTTGCCGCCGGAGTCCTTCGCTTCGATGCGGATCTGGGCCGCGGCGGGCGAGGTGCAGTGATTGGTCAGCTGGCCGGCCAGGCTGAGGCGCATGCCGGCGCCCGAACCGGAGGGCTTCATCTTGAAGTCGGAGATCGCGAAATCGGTGGCGGCGCAGGCCGCGTGCGAAGCGACGGGGGCCAGCAGCAGGGCGACGACGAGCAGGGTTTTCATGGGCAGGTCCGATCGATGGGAAATCGTTGGTAAGGAACGACGTCCTAGAGATCGGCCGGGCCGATAGAAACTTTAGGGCAGCGCCTGAAGGTGTGCCCTTCTCCCTCCGGGAGAAGGTGGCGGCAGCCGGATGAGGGTACGGCCGGAGCAGTGCACATCACTCTTGCGCTTCGCCCGTACCCTCACCCCAACCCCTCTCCCGGAAGGAGAGGGGCTTCAATCTCAAGCTTCCGGGCGGCCGTGTTCGATGAACCACAGCCCCGCAAACAGCTTCGGATCGACCGAATAGCCCTCGGCCGCACGCGCGAACAGCCAGGCGCCGGCTTCGCGGCGGGGCACTTCGTGGACCACGATGTTCTCGCTCTCGTCGCCGCCGCCGGGGCCGACCTTCTTGAGGTCCCAGGCGCGCACGAAGGCGATCATCTCGGTGCTCATGCCAGAGGAGGACGGGCCCTCGTGCACGAATTCCACCTGGGCGCAGCGGTAGCCGGTTTCTTCTTCCAGCTCGCGCTGGGCGGCGATCAGCGCGCTTTCGTCGTGGTGGCCGGCTTCGTCGCCGATCAGGCCGGCGGGCATCTCGATGGTGTGCTTGAGGATGGCCACGCGGTACTGCTCGACGAACAGCACCTTGTCCTCCGGTGTCACCGCCAGGATGATCACCGCGCCGGCGGGGTTGTTGCGCTCGGCGTATTCCCAGCGGCCGCGCTTGCGCAGGCTCAGCCAGCGGCCCTCGTACAGCGTTTCCACCGGGGCCTGGGCGTCGTGGGGAAGGCGATCGGTCGCGTGCATGGGGAGCCTGGTGTGCAAGGGAATCCCGCATGGTGCCGCCCCCGCATGACGGCTACAACCGCTCGGTCTCCAGGCGTTCCACCGGCACCGGCTTGACCTGCGTGGCCCACGCCACGCCCGCCACCAGCAGGCCGATGCCCAGCAGGGTCTGCGCGCCGGGCGGGGTGCCGCGCAGCACGAACGCATAGCTCAGCGCCGCCAGCGTCTCGAACACGATCAGCTGGCCGGCCAGCGCGGTGGGCAGGCGCTGGCTGGCTTCGTTCCAGCACAGCGTGCCCAGCCAGGACGCGAACAGGCCGATCGCCGCCATCAGCGCGATGAACACCAGCGGCCGCGGCCCGAACGGCAGCGGGAAAGCACTGCCGCTCACGCCCATCACCAGCCACAGCAGCGCATAGCCGCTGAGCGCCAGCGGCAACGTGGCCAGGCCCTGCGCGGTGGCCCAGGTGCGCGGGCTGCGGCCGGGGTGGTGGCGCAGCCAGTCGGCGTTGCGCAGCGGATACCAGGTCCAGCAGGCGACGGCGCCGAAGGCGAGCAGGGCGCCGCTGGCATAGCGGCTCAGGTCCGCGCCGGACTGCGCTTGCATGGCCGCCAGCTCGGCCCGGTTGACGCAGGCGATGCCGGCGCCGATCAGCAGCAGCGATGGCGCCAGCCGCGCCCATGGCAGGCGGCCGTCGCGGCGCGCATTGCGCAGGTTGGCGCTGACCGCGATCACCACCGGCAAGCTGCCGATGATCATGGTCGGCAAGGGTGCGCCCGCGCGCTGGATCGCGCTGGCCAGGCACAGGTAATAGAGCAGGTTGCCCACCGCGGCGAGCTTGAGCGCTTCGACCCAGTCGGCGCGGGAAAGCTGGCGCAGCGCGGCGCGGTCCAGCCAGGCCAGCGGCAGCGCGATCAGGCCGAAGGCGAGATAGCGCCCGACCGATTGCAGCGCGGCCGGGTATTCCGGCACCAGCAGCGGGCCGACGAAGACCAGGCCCCACATCAGGCCGGCGACGAGTGCGTAGAGGGTTCCAGTCCACATGGGCACAGCTTGCCGCCGGCGCGGGCGGCGGTCTTGTACGAGATTGCTACCGCTGCAGCTGGCGCTGGTAGCGCGCCGGCGTGACGCCGTAGCGGCGCGCGAAGGCGCGGGTGAGGTGGGCCTGGTCGGCCAGGCCGGTGGCGGCGGCGACCTGGGCCGGCGCTTCGCCGGCGCTGAGGCGGCGCTTGGCCGCGGACAGGCGCAAGGCCATCAGCATCTGCTGCGGCGTGGCGTGGTGGCGGGCCTGGAACTGGCGCAGGAAATGGAACGGGCTGAGGCCGGCGACGGTGGCCAGTTCCTCCAGGGTGAGGCGTTCGGCCAGGTGTTCGCGCAGGTAGTCGAGCACGGGTTCGAAGCGCGACAGCGCTTCCGCACGCTTCGGTTGCGGCGTGCGTGCATGGCGGCGGAACTCCTGCAGCAGCTGCAGCATCAGGCTGTCGAAGGCCAAGGGCTCGCGTGCCTGCCACAAGGCATCGAGCAGCATGGTGATGCGCCGCGCGCCGGCCGCATCGGCACGCACCGCGTCGTCGAACCACCAGCCCGCTTCGCCGGTGATCCGGTCCACCGCGGATTGCTCGACGTAGAGCATGCGGTAGTGCCAGCCGCCCTCGGTTTCGGCGCGGCCGGTGTGCAGCTCGTCGGGATTCATCATCACCAGCGAATCCGGTGGCGCCAGATGTTCGGCGCCGCGATAGCGGAAGCGTTCCACGCCGGATTCGATCGCGCCCAGGCCGTAGCCGTCGTGCACGTGCGGCTCGAACGCGTGCCGCACGATATGCGCGCGATACAGCTCGATCCCCGCCCGATGCGCGGGGCAGCGGAACTCCGCGGCATCGCGGAGGTGCTCGAATGCGTGAGGGACGCCTTGCACGTGGATCCAGGGCCTGGGGTCAGCGGGATTTAGATATATACGCTCTATCGATTCGTTAGGAAATATCGAATGGGCATATCGTTGAAGCTTGCGTACTCTCAGTCGCGAGAGCCGGCAGTGGGAGAGCGCTGCCAACCCCAAGGATAAGAACACATGCATCTTCACCGCTACGCACGCCCCGTGGGCGCGTCGCTGCTGGGCCTTGCTTTGCTGGTGGCCAACAGCCACGCCCAGAACGCGCTGACCCGCGAGAACGGCGCCCCGGTCGGCGACAACCAGAACTCGCAGACCGCCGGTCCGGCCGGTCCCGCGCTGCTGCAGGACGCGCAACTCATCGAGAAGCTGCAGCACTTCGGCCGCGAGCGCATTCCCGAGCGCGTGGTGCATGCGCGCGGCACCGGCGTGCATGGGCAGTTCGTTTCCGCCGGCGATTTCAGCGCACTGACTTCGGCTGGGCTGTTCGCCGCCGCCGGCAAGACCACGCCGGTGTTCGTGCGCTTCTCGACGGTGATCCATCCCTCCGGCTCGCCGGAAACGCTGCGCGATCCGCGCGGCTTCGCCACCAAGTTCTATACCGAGCAGGGCAACTGGGATCTGGTGGGTAACAACCTGCCGGTGTTCTTTATCCGCGATGCGATCAAGTTCCCGGACATGGTGCATTCGCTCAAGCCCTCGCCGGTGACCAACCGGCAGGACCCGAACCGCTACTTCGATTTCTTCTCGCACGTGCCCGAAGCCACCCACATGCTGACCTGGGTGTACACCGACAACGGCACGCCGGCCTCGTACCGCAGCATGGACGGCTTCGGCGTGCACGCCTTCAAGTTCGTCAATGCGCAGGGCGAAGTGCATTACGTCAAGTTCCACTGGAAGAGCCGGCAGGGCATCAAGAACCTGACCGGGAAGGAAGCCGAGGCGGTGCAGGGCAAGGACTTCAATAACCTGACGCACGACCTGTACGACGCCATCGCGGCGAAGAACTACCCCGCATGGGATCTGTATGTGCAGGTGTTGAAGCCGGAGCAATTGGCCAGTTTCGCCTTCGATCCGCAGGACGCCACCAAGGTCTGGCCGAACGTGCCCGAGACGAAGCTCGGCACCATGACGCTGGACCGCGTGCCCGCCAACTTCTTCCAGGAAACCGAGCAGGCCGCGTTCGCGCCGGTGCGCATGGTGCCGGGCATCGAGGCCTCGGAGGACCGCCTGCTGCAAGGCCGCTTGTTCTCGTATGCCGACACGCAGACCTACCGCCTGGGCGTGAACAACCAGCAGTTGCCGATCAACCGTCCGCGCGTACCGGTGCATGCGTATCACCAGGACGGCACGATGAATGCCGGCGCCACCGATTCGGACGTCAACTACCAGCCGAGCGAAACGGCCGGTGCCTATGCCGACGATGCGCGCTACAAGGCCAGCCAATTGCCCTTGGCCGGCACCACGCAGCAGCAGCGGATCGCCCGCACGATGAACTTCGAGCAGGCCGGCGAGCTGTATCGCAGCTTGTCGCCGCAGCAGAAGACCAACCTCATCGCCAACCTCGCGGGTGATCTCGGACAAGTGAAGGACACCCGCGTGCGCGACACCATGCTCAGCTATTTCTACAAGGCCGACGCTGACTACGGCAGCCGCATCAGCAAGGCCGTCGGCGCCAGGCCCGAACAGATCGAACGCCTCGCGCGAGCACTGTAAGCACTCTCGCTTGCAGTGGCCGCCGGCCCGGGAGTACCGCTCTCAGCTCCCGGGCCGCGCGGCACCTTTTGTCACTTCCCAGGAGATGCGCGATGAAGCGCCTGATGCTGGCTTCGTGCCTGCTGCTTGCCGCCTGCGGCTCATCGGCGCCGCCACCCGCTGCGCTGGCCGTCACGCCGGAGGCCGCGCGCCGCGCGGAAGCCGAAGCGGAACTGAAAACCTATTTCTTCGAAGCGGCGCGCCAGGGCGACGTGGTGCTGCTGCGCGAGTACGTGAAGTCGGGCTTCCCGGTCGACGTGCGCACGCCGCAGGGTTATACGGCCTTGATCCTCGCTGCATATCACGGCCAGGAAACGGCCGTGCGTGAACTGATCGCGCTCGGCGCCGACGCCTGCGCGCGCGACAACCGCGGCAGCACCGCGACGATGGGCGCGGCGTTCAAGGGCGAGCTGACGGTGGCCAAGCTGCTGCTGGATCAGTCCTGCGCCAAGGCGGACGACCGCAACAGCGATGGGCAGACGGCGGCGATGTATGCGGCGCTGTCGGGCAATGCGCGGCTGCTCGAGTTGTTGCGCGAGCGTGGTGCGAATTTCGCGATGAAGGATGCGCAGGGCCGCACGGCGGCTTCGATTGCGCACGAGCAAGGTGCGGATGATGTCGCGCGATCGATCGAACGCGCCGCGCACTGACGTAGGTTGGGGTGAGCCGCAGGCGAACCCCAACATCGCCACCATCGCGCGCCCCGCATCGTTGGGGTTCGCCTGCGGCTCACCCCAACCTACGCGAGCGCTTTGAGGCGTTGCCGGGTCAGCGGGCCGAAGCGCAGGCGTTCGCCCAGCTCATCCAGCAGGGCCGCGTTGCCGCCGTTCCACGCCAGCGCATCCGCCGCCATCGACACCGGCGCATCCAGTGCGATGCGGGTAAGGCGCCGATACAGCAGTGCGGCGTCCTTGTGCTCGCGCAGCTTCTGCGCGCAGCTGGCCGCGCCGCGGATGCGCAGGAACGGCACTTCGTCCACGCGTTCCAGCAGCGCATCGAGGCTGCCGAAGTGCGCGAGCAGGGCGGCGGCGGTCTTGGCGCCGACGCCCGGCACGCCGGGGATGTTGTCGACCGCATCGCCGCACAGCGCGAGGTAGTCGGCCACCTGGTGCGGATGCACGCCCAGCCGCTCGTGTACCCCGGCCGGGCCCCAGCGCAGGTTGCGCGCGTAGTCCCATTGCTCGTCGTGTTCGCCGAGCAGCTGGCCGAAGTCCTTGTCGGCCGAGACGATCACGCTGCGCAAGCCGTGTGCGCGCAGGCTCCACAGCGAGCTGCCGATCAGGTCGTCGGCTTCGTAGCTGTGGTCGATCAGGGTGACCAGGCCCAGTGCCAGGGAGATCTCGCGGCACAGCACGAACTGGCGTTCCAGGTCCGGCGGCGGCAGTTCGCGGTTGGCCTTGTAGGCCGGATAGATCGCGTTGCGGAACGAGGTGGTGAGCGAGGCGTCGAACGCCACCGCGATGTGCTCCGGCCTGGTGCGTTCCAGCAGCTCGCACAGGAAGCGGGTGAAGCCGTGCACGGCGTTGACCGGGTTGCCTTCGGTGTCGGTGAATTCGTCCGGCATGGAATGCCAGGCGCGGAACACGTACAGGCTGCCGTCGACCAGATGGGCGGTGGGGGTGCTCATGCCTGCCACGCGCTGAGTACATCGTCGAGCGCGGGGCGGTCGCGATCCGGCACCTCCAGTTGCGACGTGCCCAGATGCACGAAGCCGGTGACGTGTTCGTGCGCGGCCAGGCCGAGCATGCGGGCCACCTGTTCGTCGTAGGCGGCCCAGCCGGTCAGCCATTGCGCGCCGAGGCCGAGCTGCGCGGCGCCCAGCAGCAAGTTGTAGGCGACGCAGCCGGCGCTGAGGCGCTGCTCGATCTCGGGCACCTTGCTGCCGGCATCCAGGCGCGCGACCACCACGATCACCAGCGGCGCGTAGGTGTAGCGGCGGCGTTCCTTCTCGCGCTTGGAGTCGGGCAGGTTCGGATCGTGCGCCTCGGCCAGTGCGGCCAGGCGTTCGCCGAAGCGCAGCTTGTCTTCGCCGCGCAGCAGGATCAGGCGGAACGGCACCAGCTTGCCGTGGTCCGGCACGCGGATCGCTGCCTCCAGCAAGGCGCGCAGGGTGGCCGCGTCGGGCGCCGGTTCGCCCAGCTGGGCGGATGGCACGGAATGGCGGTGCAGCAGCGGCTGGAGCGGGGAGGACATGCGGGAATCCTGCAAAAGCAAAGCGTCCATGCTAACCGCCGCTGGTCCAGGAGGCGACTCGCGTTCGCTACGCGGTCAGCGGTAGCCGGAACGAGCCGGGCAGCAGCGCCTTCACCGTGGTTTCCTGCAGCTTGCCGTGCAGGTTGGCCAGCAGCACGGGCATGGCTTCGTCGCACAGCTCGGACATCACCTGGCGGCAGGCGCCGCAGGGGCTGATCGGGCCTTCGGTGTCGCCGATCACGGCGAGGCGGACGAAATCACCCGGCTTGCAGCCGGCGGCGATCGCGGTGAACAGCGCGGTGCGCTCGGCGCAGTTGCACAGGCCGTAGGCAGCGTTTTCGACATTGCAGCCGAGAAAATGGCGGCCATCGCGCGTGAGCAGCGCGGCGCCAACCAGGAAGCGCGAATAGGGAGCGTAGGCTTGCTCGCGCGCGCTGCGGGCGAGTTCGACCAGGGCATCGGTCACGGGTTGCACGGACATCGGGATCTCCGGATGGGACCCCCGCGGCAAGCCGGCGCACGGGCGCCGGTGGGCCGGCGGTGGGCCAGTCTGCGCCATCCGGCGGCCGAGGGGCAAGCGCCCGGGTCCGCGCCACCTGCGAGGCCGCTCGCGTAAGATGCCCAGACCTTTCCGCCGGGGATGCACGATGCCGATCACCGTGGCCGCATTGCGAGAGACCGCTGCCGGCGAACGCCGCGTGGCGATCACGCCCGAAGTGGCGAAGAAGCTGCGCGGCAAGGGCGTGCGCGTCCTGCTGGAGCGCGATGCCGGCGCGACGGCCGGGTTCCCCGATACCAGCTATGCGGACGTCGAGTTCGCCGATGCCGCCAGCGTGCTGGCCCAGGCCGACCTGCTGGCCTGCGTGCTGCCGCCGGACGATGCGCTGTGGAGCGGCCTGCGCGAAGGCACGCTGGTGGTCGGCCAGTTGCGGCCGTATGGCGCGGCCTCGCGCGTGGCCGCCTTGAGTGCGCGCAAGCTGACCTCGTTCGCGCTGGAGCTGTTGCCGCGCACCACGCGTGCGCAGGCGATGGACGTGCTGAGTTCGCAGGCGGCGGTGGCCGGTTACCGCGCCATGCTGATCGCGGCCGAAGCGGCGCCGAAATTCTTTCCGATGCTCACCACCGCGGCCGGCACCATCCGTCCCTCGCGCGTGCTGGTGATCGGCGCCGGCGTGGCCGGCCTGCAGGCGATCGCCACCGCGCGCCGCCTGGGTGCGCAGATCGAAGGCTATGACGTGCGCCCCGAAACGCGCGAACAGGTGGAATCGCTGGGTGCGAAGTTCCTCGACCTCGGCGTGAGCGCCGCCGGCAGCGGCGGTTATGCGCGCGAACTCTCGGCGGAGGAACGCGCCGCACAGCAGCAGGCACTGGCCGAGCATTTGAAAGTGATCGACGTGATCGTCACCACCGCGGCGGTGCCCGGCCGTCCGGCGCCGAAGATCCTCACGGCCGCGATGGTGCAGGGCATGAAGCCCGGCGCGCTGATCGTCGACCTCGCTGCCGAAGGCGGCGGCAATTGCGAACTGACCCGTCCCGGCGAACGCGTGGAGCAGGGCGGCGTGGTGGTGCTGGGCCCGCTCAACCTGCCGGCAGGTGCGCCGCTGCATGCGTCGGAGATGTACGCGCGCAACGTGTACAACTTCGTCGAGCTGCTGCTGAAGGACGGTGCGTTGGCGCCGGACTTCGGCGACGAGCTGGTGGCGAAGAGCTGCGTGACGCAGGCGGGCGAGGTGCGCTTCAACGCCTGACGCAGGTTGGGGTGATAACCCCGACATCAACCTGCGCGGTTTCCTCAGTGCTTGGGCCCGCGCGGCGGCCCGAAGCCGCCCATCGGCCGCGGCATGCCCGGCGGTGGCGGGCGGTGCTGCGGGATGCCGTGTTCCTGGCGGAACTGGTGCATCAGCTGCTGGCGCTGTTCCTGCGGCAGCTGCTGGTAGCGCTTGAAGGCGTCGTGCACCTGGGCGCGCTGGCCGGGGCTGAGCTGTTCGAACTTGCGCATGTTCTCGCGCGCCTGGTCGCGCTGCTGCGGCGTCATCTGCTGCCATTGCTCGATGCGCTGGCGGATTTCCTGGCGCTTGTCCGGCGGCAGGGTGCTCCACTGGTGCACGCGGTCGAGCATGCGCGCCTGGCGTTCCGGCGGGGTGCTGCTCCACTCATTGCGCAGCGGGCCGAGCATCTCGCGCTCGGAGGGCGACAGGCTGTCCCACGAACGCGGGGCAGGCGGCGGAGGCGGACCCTGCTGCGCCCAGGCGGGCGCGGCCAGGCTGCCGAGCAGCAGTGCGACAAGGAACAGCAGCGAAGCGAGACGGCCTGGACGCATGGATCAGCGGCTCGCCTGGCTGGCGTCGTTGGTGGCCAGCCAATCGTAGAAGTCCAGATTCTGCATCAGCGACGGGTCGGTATTGCTCAGGTCCGGCGGCAGGTCGCCATCGGCTTCGACCGTCTGCGCGGCACCCGGCGCCTGCACCTGCACGGTCTCGTTCGGCGAGAACACCATCAGCGCGGCCACCGCGATCGCGGCGAAGGCGCCGGCCGGCACCAGCATGCGGGCAAAACGCGCGTGCACCGGCGCCGCCGCGGCGGCCAGCGCCTCGCGGCGGGCGGCACGCAGCTTGCCAGCGGTGGCCGGATCGATCTGCCGGCTTGCCTCGCGGTAGAGCGCGCGGGCGCGGCGTTCCAGGTTGTCGGGCGCATTCATCGCCAGTCCTCCAATTGGTCGCGCAGGTTGTGCATGGCACGCGACAGATGGGTTTTCACGCTTCCTTCGGAGCAGCCCATGGCCTGGGCCGTCTCCGCCACGTCCAATCCTTCCAGCACGCGCAGCATGAAAGCTTCGCGTTGGCGCCGCGGCAGCTTGTGCACCGCGGCGGCCATGTCCGTATAGGACTGCGCATCCTGCAGCCGGTCCAGCGGACCGGGGCCGTTATCAGCCGGTTCCCAGGCGGGCAGTTCGTCGCCGTCGTCGTCGCGGCCGCCGCCGAGCCAGCCGACCACGATCGAGCGCACCTTGCGCCGGCGCTGCAGGTCGACGATGCGGCGGCGCAGGATGCCCCAGAACAGCGGGGTCCATTCCTGCGCGGGCTTGTCGCGATAGTTGCGGACCAGGCGCAGCATCGCGTCCTGCACTGCGTCCATGGCGTCCTCGCGGTGGCCCAGGCTCATCTCGGCCAGGCGGAACGCGCGGCGTTCGACCTGGGCCAGGAAGGCGTCCAGCGAGGTCGGGACCGCCTGGACGTCATTCGCCAGCAGTTCCGCTTCGAGCGTGGAGACGGCGCTGTTCACGGCGCTGTCGTCCGGTTCGTCGGGTCGGACATCTGCAGACTCCATCGGTTCGACTCCCCGCCTCAACGCGGCACGCTCGCACGGGTTGACCCGCGACCGTATGATGCGCTGACAACCGCAGGCTGGCAGGGAGGGGTCATGATCGACGGGTTCCTGGCGCTTTACATCTTCATGCTGGCCGCATTCACCGGCTACGAGATCATCGCGAGAGTGCCGGTGATCCTGCACACCCCGCTGATGTCCGGTTCAAATTTCGTGCACGGCATTGTGCTGGTTGGCGCCATGGTCGCGCTAGGGCATGCGCAGACATCGTTTGAACTTGCGATCGGCTTTCTCGGCGTGCTGCTGGGCGCCGGCAACGCCGCGGGCGGCTACGTGGTGACCGAGCGCATGCTGGAGATGTTCAAGACCAGCAAGTCCGCCGGCGGCAAGGAGAGCAAGTGATGGCCTGGCTGCCGACCCTGATCAAGGCCTGTTATTTCCTGGCCGCGCTGCTGTTCATCCTGGGCCTCAAGCGCATGAGTTCGCCGCGCACCGCGCGCGGCGGCATCGTGTGGGCGGGCGTGGGCATGCTGGTGGCGGTGCTGGCCACCTTCGCCCTGCCGGACTTGCACAACCGCACGCTGATCCTGGTGGCAGTGCTGCTGGGCGTGTCGGCCGCGTGGTGGTCGGGCCGGCGCGTGGCGATGACGGCGATGCCGCAGATGGTGGCGCTGTACAACGGCATGGGCGGCGGCGCGGCAGCGGCGATCGGCGCGGTCGAGCTGATCGGCTACGCCAGCCGCAGCATCGCCCTGCTGGATGGCGGCCGCTTCAGCGCCGACGGCGCCGCGCCGGATCCGGCGCAGTTGGTGCTGGCAGTGCTGGGCGCGCTGATCGGCGCGGTGAGTTTTTCCGGTTCGCTGATCGCTTTCGCCAAGCTGCAGGGCTGGCTGGACCGTCGCTTCGTGTTCCCCGGCCAGCGCACGGTGAACATGCTGATGCTGGCTGCCGCGGTGGCGCTCGGCGTGGCGCTGGCCTGCGGGCAATTGAATTTCGGGCTGATCGCGGCGTTCTTCGTGCTGGCCCTGTTGTTCGGCCTGATGATGACCTTGCCGATCGGCGGCGCCGACATGCCGGTGGTGATCTCGCTCTACAACGCCTTTACCGGCCTGGCGGTGGCGTTCGAAGGCTTCGTGCTGCAGAACGAGGCGATGATCATCGCCGGCACCGTGGTCGGCGCGGCGGGCACCTTGCTCACCCAGCTGATGGCCAGGGCGATGAACCGCTCGCTGGGCAACGTGCTGTTCGGCAGCTTCGGCGCGGCCGGCGGCCCGGCGCAGGCGATCGACGGCGCGCAGAAGCCCATCGAGGCCGCCGATGCGGCGGTGATGATGGCCTACGCCGAGCGCGTGGTGATCGTGCCCGGCTACGGCATGGCCGTGGCGCAGGCGCAGCACAAGGTGTGGGAGTTCGCGCAGCTGCTGATCGCGCGCGGGGTGAAGGTGAAGTTCGCCATCCATCCGGTGGCGGGCCGCATGCCCGGGCATATGAACGTGCTGCTGGCCGAGGCCGGCGTGCCGTACGACCTGATCGCCGACATGGACGACATCAACCCGGAATTCCCGGCCACCGATGTGGCCCTGGTGATCGGCGCCAACGACGTGGTCAACCCGCTGGCCAAGACCGACCCGGCCTCGCCGATCTACGGCATGCCGATCCTGGACGTGTCCAACGCGCGGCAGGTGATCGTGGTCAAGCGCGGCAAGGGCACCGGCTTTGCGGGCATCGAGAACGCGCTGTTCTACGCCGACAACGCCCGCATGCTGTATGGCGACGGCCAGGCCGCGGCGGGCCAGTTAGTGGCGGAGCTGAAGACGCTGGACACCTGAGTCCGGTTTGCCGGCCTGGGCTCAGGCCCGCTTCGGCACCGTGCGCCAGGCCACCCAGGCCGACAGCGCGACGCCGAGCGCGAACCAGACCAGGTCGGTCGCGGCCAGGTTCAGCCGCACCAGGTCCATCAGCAGTCCGAAACCGGCTGTCCTGATCGCGTCGACCAGGCCCAGCCCCATCAGCCCGGCCACCCGCGCGGCGGCGGTAAGCAGGCAGACGTAGCCACAGGCCAGCAGGGTGGCCAGGGCGGCCAGCACGGCGGCGCCGCGCGGCTCGGGGCGCACCCAGCCGCGGATCAGGCTGCCCAGCAGCCAGCCGATCAGCAGGGCCAGCCACGGCATCACGTGCGAGAAGAACAGGGTGGGCAGCATCCATACGGCGCCGAAGGCCAGGCCCAGCATCACCGCGCTGACCAGGGCGAACACAGCGGAAAACAGCGCGCGTGCGCTCATGAGGGGCGGTGACCGGTAAGCGGGGCTGGCACGTGCGGCTCTTCCCTGAGGGTGAAAGCGCCGGATCATAGCGCGGCCGCATCTTGAGATCGGCCCCCGCCGGCCTGATCTGGGTCAGCGGACGGCATAATAGGCAGCTTGGCCCGGCCTCGAGCCTGGGCTTTCGACATTTTCGGAATGGTTTTTCAGGATCGGCATGAGCGGTTTCAGTCTTAGCAGCGAACCTTTCACCCTGGAGCGCGATTGCGACGCCGTGATGGTGCCGCAGGGAGAAACGGTCACCCTGCCGGCCGGGCAGATCGGCTACATCACCCAGGCGCTGGGCGGCAGCTTCACCGTGTACGTGGAGGGCAACCTGTTCCGCGTCGCCGGCAAGGACGCGGACGCGCTGGGCAAGGAGCCGCCGCCGCCGATCGAACTGCCCGACGACGCCACCGACGCCGACGTGGAGAAACTGGTGTGGCAGCAACTGCGCACCGTGTTCGACCCGGAGATCCCGGTGAACGTGGTCGAGCTGGGCCTGGTCTACGACGTCAGCCTCGATGCCGTCGAGGGCGGCCGCAAGGTCTACGTGAAGATGACCCTGACCGCCCCCGGCTGCGGCATGGGCGACATCCTGATCGACGACGCGCGCACCAAGCTGGAGTTGATCCCCACGGTGCAGGAAGCCGACGTGGACCTGGTGTTCGACCCGCCGTGGAATCATTCGATGATGTCGGAGATCGCCAAGCTGGAAACCGGCATGCTTTGAGCCTTGGCTTTGATGCATTGCGCTAGGAAAAACACCTAGGAAAAAAGCGCCCCTTGCGGCGCTTTTTTTGTGGTTCGCGACACGTTCCGGGTGCTGATTTCCTGCCTTTGGAAAACACCGGATAGTCGCGGCTGCAACCATTATTCAGCGTTCGTTTATCCATGGCGGAAGTCATGCTCGCGCCCGCTTCGTTTCAAACGCAAGAAATCGAGGCGGCCATGTCGTCATAGCGTGCAGGCATGACTGGTCGCCATCACGCGTGCGCGTGAAACGCGCTCGAGCAAGCGTCCCCCCGGCACCGCGCTTCGTAAAAAGTTGCTGACGCGAAAGTGTCGAAAACCACTCATTTCCAGCGGTTTCCACGCGCATTGACGAAATCGTGCGTCGCCCCTTAGCGTCAATGAATCCGTCGGCGGGGAGGTTGACGGGTGATGCATGAGCGTTTCCCCGGGGCTGGTGAGGCGCTCAACTGCAACGCAAAGAGTCAGGCACGGCTGGGTCAGGAACGACCAGGGGACAGACGGCCGGACGTACACAGGACCGCTGGGCAAACACATAACCAAAGGCGCCGCACCCAAGAGCGGCATTTCCATCATGGGGCCGTACGGCCGCATCGGGTCCGTTCGTGCCTGAAATAAGTCTGGGGAGTCACGGAATGAGCAGTCAGAAATACTCGTGGGGCATCACCAACAAGCTGTACCGCAAAGCTTTGCTGCCGGCCGCCGTCTCGATGGCGATGCTGGCTGGTTCGGCCCAGGCCGCCGACAGCTGGGTCACCACCAAGACCCATCCGGCGATCGAAAAGGCCGGCGCCGCCGTTGCCGCGCTGTCCACCGCCAGCACCGCCCCGCAGTGGACCATCCGCATGCGCGGCAATCCCACCGTGGACAACGCGCTGGTCACCCCGCTGGAGCAGAGCAAGCCGCTGCACGTCGCCGTCAGCCTGAAGCTGCGCAACGCCGACCAGCTGCAGCAGTTCCTGCATGAGCTGGCCACGCCGGGCAGCGCGCACTACGGCAAGTACCTGACGCCGGACCAGTTCAAGGCGGCCTATGCGCCGACCGAGCAGCAGGTCCAGGCGGTGGTGGCGCATCTGCGCGCTGCCGGTTTCAGCAACGTCACCGTGTCGCCGAACAACCTGCTGGTCGAGGCCGACGGCAATGCCGGCCACGTGCAGGCCGCATTCCGCACCACCATGAAGACCTTCCAGTTCCGCGGCCGCCAGCGCGTGGCCAACGACGGCGAAGTGCAGGTGCCGTCCTCGCTCGCCGATACCGTCGACGCGGTGCTGGGCCTGCAGGACGTCAGCGTCAAGCACACCATGCACCACGTGCTGAAGGAGCTGACCCCGGCCGAGATCCACCCGAACGCGACCAGCGCCACCGTCGCCAGCCACAACCCGAAGGACTTCCCGGCGATCTATGACGTCGGCACCGTCCCGGCGGCGACCAACACCACGGTCGGCATCGTCACCTGGGGTGCCACCACCACCACCATCAACGACCTCAACACCTTCACCACCAACGCCGGCCTGCCGACCACCACCACGCAGACGGTGAAAGTGGGCACCGCCGCGCTGTGGGACGACACCGACGGCGACGGCGAGTGGAACCTGGACAGCCAGACCATCGTCGGCACCACCGGCGGCGTGCAGAAGCTGATCTTCTACACGGCGGCCAACGGCACCAACAACGCCTCGCTGACCGACGCCGGCATCACCGCGGCCTACAACAAGGCCGTGACCGACAACGTGGCCAAGGTGGTCAACGTGTCGCTGGGCGAAGACGAGACCGCCGCGCACAACGCCGGCACCCAGCAGGCCGACGACAACGTGTTCCAGCAGGCCGTCGCGCAGGGCCAGACCTTCTCGATCTCCTCCGGCGACGAAGGTGTGTACGAGTCGCAGGGCGGCGTGCTGACCAATGCCTCCGGCACCGTCACGGCCGACCTCACCGCCTACTCGGTGAGCGAGCCAGCGGCGTCGCCGTACGTGGTCGCGGTGGGCGGCACCACGCTGTCGACCAACGGCACCACCTGGGCTGGCGAGACGGTGTGGAACGAAGGCCTGGCCGCGGTCAGCTCGACCGACACGCGCAAGCGCCTGTGGGCCACCGGCGGCGGCGTCAGCTCGTTCGAGACGGCACCGACCTGGCAGACCACCGCCCTGGGTTCCTCGGTGACCAAGCGCGTACTGCCCGACGTGGCGTTCGACGCGGCGCAGTCCAGCGGCGCGCAGATCGTCTACCAGGGCAGCGTGTACGCCATCGGCGGCACCAGCCTGGCTTCGCCGATCTTCGTCGGCGTGTGGGCGCGCCTGCAGTCGAACAACAACAATGCGCTGCCGTTCCCGACCTCGAAGTTCTACGGCGACTTCCCGAACCACCCCGAGCTGCTGCACGACGTGACCTCGGGCAACAACGGCTACAGCGGCCACGGCTACAACGCCGCGGCGGGCTGGGACTACACCACCGGCTTCGGCAGCCTGGACATCTCCAAGGTCAATGCCTTCGCGGCGGCGAACTGGGTCTCCGGCGGCGGTACCACCGGCGGCACGCCCACGGCCAACTTCAGCTTCACCACCAGCGGCCTGGTCGCCAACTTCACCGACAGCTCCACCGATAGCGGCGGCACCATTTCGGCGCACTCGTGGACCTTCGGCGACGGCGGCACCTCCACCGCGACCAGCCCCAGCCACACCTATGCGGCGGCCGGCACCTACACCGTCACCGAGACGGTGACCGACAGCGTCAACGGGCATACCAGCTCGAAGAACTCGTCGGTGACCGTGTCCGGCGGCGGCGGCGGTTCCAGCCAGCTGATCGTCAACCCGGGCTTTGAGACCGGCACGGCCACGCCGTGGTCGATCAGCTCCGGCGCGCTGTGCAGCAACAGCAGCTGCAGCGGCGAAACCGCGCATGGCGGCACCTGGTTCACCTGGCTGGACGGCTATGGCAGCAGCCATACCGACACCGTCTCGCAGAGCGTGACGATCCCCAGCGGCAAGACCTCGGCCTCGCTGACGTTCTACCTGCACGTCGACACGGCCGAGACCACCACCTCGACCGCGTACGACAAGCTCAACGTGCAGGTGCTCAACAGCAGCGGCACCGTGCTGGCGACGCTGGCCACGTACTCGAACCTCAACAAGGCTTCGGGTTATGCGCTGAAGACGCTCAGCCTCAACAGCTACATCGGCCAGACCGTGACCCTCAAGTTCACGGGCACCGAAGACAGCTCGCTGCAGACCTCGTTCGTGCTGGACGACGTCAACGTCAACGTGCAGTGAGAAATGAAACGGGCCCGGTCATCGACCGGGCCCGTTGCTTTCCATGTAGGTTGGGGTGAGCCGGAGGCGAACCCCAACAGACGTACGATGGTCGCGATGTTGGGGTTACTGGCTGCATCAGCAGCCAGCCCTTTGGGCCATCCGCTACGCGGATGTTCGCTACGGCATCCTGCCTTCGCAGTCGCCTTCGGCTCCCCCCAACCTGCGCCAACGTTTTTCTTCAGCCCGCCGATTCCTCGAAGCGGTTGGCGTCGCGATTCTTGCGCACCTTGGTCGGGTCCCAGATGCGCCCGTTCATGGCGATGTACACGCCGTCCGGCAGCGTCTGCACCGCGCCCACCGCGCAGCCGATATTGAACACCGCGTCCGAACCCTGGAAGCGCGCCGGATTGAGCGCGCCGGTCAGCACGATCACCTTGCCCTTGAGGCTGGCCAGTTCGCGCGCGGTCTCCACCATCGTGTCGGTGCCGTGGGTCACCAGCACGTGGCGATGCGGCTGCGCCTCGATGGCGGCGCGCACCAGCGCGCGGTCTTCGGCACCCATGTGCAGGCTGTCCTTGCGCAGGATCGGGATCACGTCGAACTGGAAGGCGACCCCGAGCTGGCCGAGGATCTCGCCGATCTGCGGCGCGCCGATCTTGTAGTCCGACTTGTCGTCGAAGTAGATCTTGTCGATGGTGCCGCCGGTGGTGACGATGGTCAGGTGCTGCATGGGGAAGGGCCGTGGTGGAGGAAAGGCACTAGTGTAGGTTGGGGTGAGCCGCAGGCGAACCCCAACCTACGCCAGCAGCGCCGTATCCGCCGCATCCAACGTATCCAGCCGGTCCAGCCCATGCCCGACGAAGCGCCGCAGCGCCGCGCCCGGGCGCAGGTCGCCGCGCTGGCGCTTGGCCCAGGCCGCCTGCCGCGCCAGCAGCGCCGCGGCCGCGCAGCGGGCCAGGGTGAAGGCCAGGCCGCGCGCGCCGGCTTCCAGCGCGTCGCGTTGCCCGCCGTGCGTATCCAGCCAGCGCATCGCCGCATCCAGGGTGTGCTGGATGGCGCTGGCCGCGTGCATGTCGTCGCTGTCGGCCAGCCACTGCACGATGCATTCGCGCAGGGCGCCCGGCGCCTTGCCGGCCAGGGCGCGCAGCGCGTCCAGCGAAAGGACATTGGTGGTGCCTTCCCAGATCGCATAGACCTGCGCATCGCGCAGCAGCTGGGGCAGGCCGGTGTCCTCGATATAGCCGGCGCCGCCGAAGCATTCCAGCGCCTCGGAACAGATGCGGATCGCCAGCTTGCCGGTCCACAGCTTGGCCAGCGGGGTGAGCAGGCGCAGCAGCGCGGCTTCCTGCGGCGTGGCGGCGTGGTGTTCGGCGCGGCCGAGCAGATGCGCCACTTCGAAGCTGAGCGCGAAGGCGGCTTCGAATTCCGCCTGCATGCCGGCCAGTGTCTGCGCGTGCAGCGGCTGCTCGGCCAGCGTGCGCCCGAAAGCCTGGCGGCGGCGCGCGTAGTCGCGTGCCAGCTGCAGGGCGCGCGCCATGCTGGCGACGGCGCAGATCGCGTTCCAGCTGCGCGTGACGTTGAGCATCGGCGCCACCTGGCGCACGCCGTGTTCGAGCTCGCCCACCGGCCAGGCAGGCAGGCCGTCCAGATGGATCTCGGCGGTGGGCAGTTCGTGGGTGCCGAGCTTGTCCTTCAGGCGGTCGATGACCAGCTCGGGCTTGCGCTGGCCGTCGTCCATCGTCTCCACGTAGAACAGCGCCAGCGCCCCCGGGCCGACGCCGGCGCCTTCGGGGCGGGCCAATGCCAGCGCGGCTTCGCCGACCACGGCGGAGCTGAACCACTTGCGCCCGTGCAAACGCCATTGGCCGTCGGCGTCGCGGCGCGCGACGGTCTCGGTGTTGCCGACGTCGGAACCGCCGGCGTTCTCGGTCATCCACTGGCCGCTGAGCCAGAACTGCGCCGGATCGCGGCTGAGGAAATGCGGCAGCGCGCGCTCGATCAGCGCCGCATTGCCGGAGGCCTTCAGCGCGGTGGCGGCGCCGTCGGTCATGGCCAGCGGGCAGGTATAGAACTCGCTGGCGAGGTGATAGAGATAGACCCGCGCGAATTCCTCCACGCGTGCTTCCGGATGCGCTTCGTGCCCCGCGGCGAGCACCGCGTGGCGGGTGGTCAGCAGCGGACCTTCCTGCCAGGCGGGGGTCAGTTCGATGCGGTCGACGCGGCGGCCCCAGGCATCCCACTGGGTAAGCACCGGCTTGCGCCGCGTGCTGCTGCAGACGCGGCGCCAGGCCAGGCGCGCGTAGTCGCCCAGGGCGTCGAGGTCGGATTCGATGGCGGCGCGGCGATCCGCCGGCAGCACGCGGTCGAGCAGGTCGACCAGCAGGCGGTCGTCGCGGTACGGATGCGCCAGCTGCGGCGCTTCTTGCAGGAATCCCATGCGGCCCTCCCTGGGCTGAGAACGCCCCGGGAGTATAGGCCGCTGGGTGTTCGGCCTCCGTGGAGCCGGTCAGCGTGCGGGTTTGCGCTGCACGCCGGCGCCCAGGGCGCCGATCAGCAGCAAGGTCAGCACGATCTCCACCAGCGCCAGCCAGCGCTCGCTGGACGAGCTCCAGCCCTCGGCGATGCCGTGGCAGAAATAGAACAGCGCCAGGATGCCGACCCACAGCAGCGCGCGGCGCACGTCGCGGCGCAGCGCGAACAGCGGCAGCAGCAGCGGCAGCACGGTGATCAGCAGCACCAGCCACACCGGTATCAGCTGCGCCGGAAACAGCCAGCCGTGCCAGGCGAACTGCAGCAGCACCAGCGCGGCCCAGGCGGCGAGGCCGATGCGATACGCGCGGGGAATCGCCGCGCTCACGTGCCGCTGTCCGCCAGCCGGCGCGCCACGTCGGCGAGCCGACGCCCCAGCGCGCGCGCCAGTTCGCGCTCGTGCTCGCTGATCGCGTTGTCGCCCTGCGGACCGGACACATGGCTGGCGCCGTACGGCGTGCCGCCGCTGTGCGTGGCGGTGAGCGCGGGCTCCGTATACGGCACGCCGACCAGCAACATGCCATGGTGCAGCAGCGGCAAAGCCATGCTGAGCAGGGTCGATTCCTGCCCGCCGTGCATGGTGCTGGTGGAGGTGAATACCGCGGCGGGCTTGCCGGCGAGTGCGCCGCTGGCCCACTCCGCGCCGGTGTTGTCGAGGAAGTACTTCAGCGGCGCGGCCATGTTGCCAAAGCGCGTGGGGCTGCCCAGCGCAAGGCCGGCGCAGTCGAGCAGGTCCTGGCGGGTGGCGTAGGGCGCACCTTCTTCCGGTTCCGGCGGCTGCGCGGTTTCGGTCACCGGCGCCACCGGCGGCACCTGGCGCAGGCGCGCCTGCATGCCGGGGACTTCCTCCACGCCGCGCGCGAGCAGCCGTGCCAGCCGTGCGGTATGGCCGGTGCGGCTGTAGTAGAGGACCAGGATGTCTCGGCTCATGCGCCTGCTCTCATATGCGACTGTGCTTGCGGATTAGGGCTTGCGGGTTGGGGCGTCAGCTTTCGATCGGTTAGTGTACCGTTCCATTCCGCTCATGCAGCCGACGAGGACCCGCATGGCCTGGCGCATCGACCGCGACCGCACCACCAGCTTCAGCCGCTTCCTGTGGCAGCGCTTTATCGACGACAAGTGCTTCGAGACCGCGGGCGCGCTCTCGTACACCACGCTGGTGTCGCTGGTGCCCCTGGTGGTGGCGGTGCTGGCGATGTTCTCGGCGTTTCCGGTGTTTGCCGAATGGCGCAATACGCTGATCAATTTCGTCTTCAACCTGGTACCGGCCGCGGCCGAGACGGTGAAGAGCGCACTGCTGGCCTTTGCCGACAACGCCAGCAAGCTCACCGGCATCAGCGTGATCGTGATGCTGTTCAGCGCGGTGTCGATGATGGTCAGCATCGAGGACCGCCTCAACCGCATCTGGCGCGTGCACCGTCCGCGCGCCTGGGGTTCGCGCCTGCTGCTGTACTGGGCCGCGCTGACCCTGGGGCCGATCCTGGTGGTCGGCGGGCTGGCCGCCAGTTCGTACGTGACCGCGCTGCCGCTGATCAAGAGCGCGGCCAGCTTCAACTTCGGCACCTACCTGCTGAGCGCGCTGCCGTTCGTGGTCACCTTCATCACGCTGTGGCTGCTCTACGTGGTGGTGCCGAACCGGCGCGTTTCATTGCGCCATGCGGCGATCGGCGCGCTGCTCGGCGCGGTGCTGTTCGAGCTGGCGCGCTGGGGCTTCGCGCTGTTCGTACACCACGCACAGACCTACCAGCAGATCTACGGCGCGGCGCTGGCGGCGCTGCCGATCTTCCTGCTGTGGATCTACCTGTCCTGGATCATCGTGATCCTCGGCGCCTCGATCGCCGCCTCGATCTCGGCCTACGAATACCAGGTGCCGTCCGAATGCCTGCCGGAGGGCTCGGAATTCCTCGGCCTGATGGTGGTGCTGCGCCACTTCATCGACGCGCAGCGCAAGGGCTATAGCGTGGATCCGGCGATCGTGCGGCTGGAAGAGCCGTACCTGCGCAGCGGTTCGATCGCCGCCTTCTTCGAAGATCTGCAGCGCGCCGACCTGATCCAGCGCAGCGAAGCCGGCGGCTGGCTGCTCAGCCGCAGCCTCGACGCCACCGACCTGCTGCGCGTCTACCAGTTTGCGGGGTATCGTCTGCCGCTGGACCCGGCCGGCGAGGCGCAATCGCTCGGCATCAAGCTGCCGGACGAGTTGCTGCAGTTGCTGTGCTCCACCGCCAAGATGCTGCGGGAGCAGCTGGACGCCAAGCTCGATCAGGTTTTCCCCGCTACGCAAGAAACTTCGAAGGACGTGGTCGCATGAACCGTTTCACCACTCTTGTGCTTGCTGCCGCCCTGTTTGCTGGTACGCCTGCCGCGCAGGCCGCCATGCCGGCGCAGCCCACGCTGAAGATCAACACGCTCGACGGCAAGCCCTACGACCTGGCGCAGCAGCGTGGCAAGTACGTGATCGTCAACTACTGGGCCACCTGGTGCGTGCCGTGCATCAAGGAGATGCCGGACATCTCGCGCTTCGTCGCGGCGCACCAGGACAAGGTGGCCGCGATCGGCCTCGCCTACGAGGACACCGACAAGGCCGATATCCAGGCCTTCCTGACCAAGCATCCGGTGAGCTACCCGATCGCCCAGGTCACCCTGGACCAGCCGCCGAAGGATTTCGACGAGCCGCGCGGCCTGCCCACCACCTGGCTGATCGCGCCGGACGGCAAGGTAGCCAAGCGCTTCGTCGGCCCGGTCACCGAGGCTTCGCTGGGCGAAGCGATCGGTTTGCCCAAGCCGGGCAAGTAAGACGATGGCCGCCGCCTTGTTCCGGGTCAGCGGCAGGGTGCAGGGCGTGTGCTTTCGCGCCTGCACCCGCGAGCAGGCTTTGGCGCGCGGGCTCACCGGCTATGCGAGGAACCTGCGCGATGGCGGGGTCGAGGTGCTGGCCTGCGGCAACCTCGTCGCCATCGACGCGCTGGAGCAATGGCTGCGCAAGGGGCCGCCGCCGGCGCGCGTGGATGAGCTGGTGCGCAGCGAATGGAGCGGCGAAGAGCCGGAAGATTTCCGCACGGGCTGAGCGCCCGTGCGCTTCATTCGTCGCAAAAAGTATCGGGCACCCACTGCGCCTTGTCGGTAACGTGTTCGCGCCGCGGCTTGCCCTTGAGCTTGGGCAGTTTCACTTCCGGAATAGCGGTTTCCTTGCGCGGAATGTGTTCCAGCAGATGGCGGATCAGGTTGGCGCGGCCGTGCTTCTGCTCGTTGAAATCGACCACGAACCAGGGCGCGTAGGGACGGTTGGTGCGCTCGATCATCTGGTCGCGCAGGCGGCCGATCTCGGCGTACTTCTCGCGCGAAGCCAGGTCCACCGGTGACAGCTTCCAGCGCTTGAGCGGATCGTCGGCGCGATCGGCGAAGCGTTCTTCCTGCTTCTTCTGGTCCACAGCCAGCCAGTACTTGATCAGGATGATGCCGTCGTCGGCGAGCAGCTTCTCGAAGTGCGGCACGGCGTGCAGGAAGTCTTCGCGCTGCTGCTCGGTGCAGAACCCCATCGCCGGCTCCACCACCGCGCGGTTGTACCAGCTGCGATCGAACAGCACGAGTTCGCCGGCCGCAGGCAGGTGGGCGACGTAGCGCTGGAAATACCACTGCGCGGCTTCGGTCTCGGTCGGTTTGCCCAGCGCGGCGATGCGGTAGCCGCGCGTATCCATCGACTGGGTGATGGCCTTGATGGTGCCGCCCTTGCCGGCCGCGTCGCGCCCTTCGAACAGCACCACCACGCGATGGCCGGTGCGCTTGAGCCAGCGCTGCAGGCCGGTCAGCTCGATCTGCAGGTCATCCATGGTCTTCGCATAGCGCTTGCCTGACTTGCCGCCCTTGTCCGCCTTGCCCATGTCGCTCTCCTGTCGCTCGCGTCAGGCGCTGACGCTACTGGATTCCGGCCTGCGCCGGAATGACGGGCAGGTCAAAGGTCCAGATCGATCGGCGGCCGCCCGATGCGATGCCGCGCGCCCATCGCGTGGATCGCGCGGCGCAGGTCGTTGGCGAAGCCCGCCGTATCGAATACCGGATTGCGTGCGCGCGTTTCGTGCAGATGGTGGCGCAGGGTGTCCAGCGCGGCGCGGTCCTTGCCCAGGTGCACGGCCATGGAGACGAACGAATCCTCGTCGTCCGCCACCAGTTCGGGCAGGCCGGCGTGGAACAGCAGGCTGGCGCCCTGGCGGCCGGCGAGGGTGCGGCCGATCCAGCTCAGCACCGGACAGCCGGCCCACAGCGCATCGGCCGCGGTGGACTGCGCGTTGCAGGGCAGGGTGTCCAGGAACAGGTCGGCGTGGGCCAGCCGTGCCAGATACTGGGCATGCGGCAGGCGCGGCATGAAGACCAGGCGCGCGGGGTCCACCTCCATCAACTCGGCGGCCTGGAGCAGGCGCTGATCGCTGCCATCGTTGCCGGACAGCAGCCACAGCACGCTGTCCGGCACCTGCTGCAGGATCAGCATGAAGCGCGCGAAGCTGGCCGGGTTGAGCTTGTGGTGGCCGTTGAAGCTGGCGAACACGGTGCCGGCCGCGGGCAGGCCGCAGTCGGCGCGCGAGGGTGGGTGGTCGATCGGCGTGCTGTCGATCGGCGTGCTGTTGTCGAACGGCAGCGCGCAGCGCGATAGCCGCACGATCTTTTCGCTGAAGCCTTCGCGCAGCGGCGCGGGCAGGGCCACGGCGTCGGCCAGCAGGTAGTCGGTCCAGTCCGCGCCGGCGGTGGCCGGATAGGCCAGCCAGTTGACCTGCACCGGGGCGGGACGGAATTCGAACAGATCGCTGTTGGCGCCGCCGCCGTAGCTGCGCAGATCGAACAGCACCTCGATGCCGGCGGCGTGGACGCGGCGCGCCACGTCCATCGGCGCGAGCCCGGCGACGTCGTGCACGGTGGTGCTGGCGGCCAGCCGCTGCCGGATCGGGCCGCCGTCGTCCGGCACCAGGCAGAACACGTGGACCTGCAGGCGTTCGTCGCCCAGCTGCTCCAGCACGCCGGTCAGCAGCTGGCCGATCGGCCGCTCGCCGAAACCGTTGGAGACGAAGCCCACGCGCAGCGGGTCGATGGCGGTGCGCTGGGTGGGCGCGAAGGCGAGCACGCTGCGCCACGGCGCGGCGGCCTTCTCCACGCCCGCGGAGAAAGTGGCGGCGCAGCGGCGCTGCTCGGCGACGCTGCCGTCTTCGGCGAGGAAGGCGAACGGCATGACGCCGTCGCGCCCTTCGGCGACCGCGCGGTGCAGGCGTTCGCTCAGTTCTTCCAGGCCGCGCCAATCGCACAGGCGGCGCTTGGCGAACACCAGCATGGCCAGCGCGGCGCCGGAGGCGGCGTCCAGGCGCAGCGCGCGCTCGAACGCTTCGGCGGCGGCCGGCAGCTTGCCGGCATCATCCAGCAGCAGGCCGGCATGGAAGGGATACAGCGGCTGCTCCGGCGCGCGGCGTTCCGCCTGCAGCCAGGCCTCGGCGGCCTCGTCGACGCGGCCCATGGCATGCAGCACGCGGGCGCGCATGGCGTAGGCGCCGTCGTAGTCGGGTGCCAGCTGCAGGCCTTCGTCGGTGTGCTGCACCGCTTGTTCCAGATTGCCCAGTTCCAGCTCCGCCGCGGCGAGATTGAGGCGCAGGCCGGCATGCTGGGGCGCGCCGTGCGTGGCCATCGCATACGACTCGCGAGCCTGCGCATAGCGCCCAGCGGCCATCAGCGCATTGCCCAGCGCCAGCAGGATCGCAGGGTGCCCGGGTTGCTGGCGCAGCGCGGTGCGCAGGCGTGCGATGGCGCCGTCCGCATCGCCTTCTTCCAGTTGCAGGCCGGCCAGGTTGCACTGCACTTCGACGCTGTCGGGCGCCAGTTCGGCGGCCACTTCCAGTGCGGCCCGCGCTTCGGCCAGCCGGCCGAGCTGGAGCAGGGCCAGGCCGTGCAGGCGGGCGAGCTCTATGTCCTGTGGCGATTCGGTGCGCGCACGCGCGGCGAGCGCTTCCGCGCCGGCCGCATCAGCGCGGTCGAGCAGACGGGCCAGCTGGTGATGGAGGGCGAGGAGTTCGGATCGTGAAGCCTGCTTCATCCGCGCACGCTAACCCACGCTGCGGGCACTGCCAACCACGGGGTGTGTGACAGTGTAAGCAGGCTCAGTGCAGGCCTTGGGGCGCCTCCTGTCTTGCTCGAATCCCTGCGGAAGCTTTGATCACGGTGTGCCACGCCTGCCGCAGCAGGCCCGGAGGGCGCGCAGGGCCGGAAGCGGGCGATGCTGTCGGTCGAACAGGCCGAAGTGGTGCTCCGGATCGTCCGGCGAATCGCCATCGTTGACCAGGTCGTACCACCAGACGCCGGCGACGTGCGGATCGCGCCGCGCTAATCGCATGAAGCGTTCGAGGTAGTCGGCGACCTGATCCGGCGTGTAGCCGCCGGTGAGCGATGGCCAGCCGATCTCCGTGACGTACATGGTCACCGCGCGTCCCCGCCGCTTGCTCAAGCGTGTCTGGATGTCCTGCACCCAGGCCATGGCGGCTTCCGGCGTATGAGCGAACAGCGGGCGGCCATAGTTGTAGGGATGGATGCTGACGCCGTCGACGATATCGAGGGCGCCGCTGCGGCCGAACGCATCGAACCATGCCGTGTCGTTGTTGGTCGCGCCGCCGGCGATGATCCTGGCCTGGGGATCCACGGCGCGGATGGCGTCGGCGGCGACACGGAGCAGTCTGGCGTAGTCATCCACGCTGCCGATGGCGCGGGGGGTCGCGGTGGAGCCGGTGCCGATGTTCCATTCGTTCCAGATCTCGTAGTAGCGCACCTTGCCTTTCAGCCTGGTTGCCAGCCAGCGCGCATAGGCCGCGAATCCTTCCCGTGCCTCGTGCGTGGTGACCAGGCCGCCGGCTTGGTAAAGCGGATTGCCGTAGCCGACGATCACCATTGGCCGCAAGCCGCGCGCTGGAGCAGCGTCGGCGGCATGCATGAGCGCTTCGAACTGCAAGGGGATGGTGTAGACGCCGCGCCGCCGCTCTACCGCGGCCCAGTTGATGCCGTCGCGCCACGAGGTGACGCGGGCTTCCGTCAACATCCGATCGACCTCTTCCGGAGCGAGGCCTAGATGCCAGCGGTGCGTGCCGACGCCGATCTCCATCGGCTCAGCCGCATGGACACAGGACAAAGCGCTCCACAGCAGCCACCGGCCGATGGCGCCCAGCCGTTTCATGCGGCCTTGTCCCGGTGCCACTCGAACCGAACCACCAGCATGAGCATGAACAGCAGGATGCCGACTTTGTGCCTGAAGTAAGAGCCGAAATCCGGCTCGAACAGCGCCGCGACCATGCTGAAGCTGAGTACGGCGCTGGCCGCTAGCGCCTGCATGGAAGAGCACGGATGTCGCCAGACGCGCCACAGTCGCGCGGTCAGCAGGATCTGCAGCGCGATGAAGGGGGCATAGGCGGGCGATACGAGCAGCAGGTTGAGCGGCAGCAGGAGCATGCCGAAGGTCAGGGTACGGTTGGCGACAAAGCCCAGTGCTTGGCCGTCATCGAAGTAGTACTCGATGCGGCTGGCCGAGACGCCTTCCAGATAGCCGGCGCGTCCTTGCGTGAGCAGGTCGAGCGGAAGCCGTTGATGGAACAGGATAAGCAGCAGCGCCATGGCCAGGCAGCCGGCGATCCACAGGCCACGATGACGCCACAACGCGAAGTTGTAGAGGAAAATCGCGGCATAGGCGAGGTAATAGACGCGAAAGTACAGCCCGCACAGCGCCATCGCAGCGGCATAGGCCAGCGCGCAGCCGCGTACGCCAAGCATGCCGCAGCGGTACAACCCCACCGCGGCGCACATGATGGCGAACGGTATCAGCTCCTTGGAGATGCAGAAGAAGAACGGCGAGAGCAGCGTGACGAAGACGAAGAACAGCGCCATGTTTCCGGCGTCCGCGCGCAGACGCCAGCGCAGGGCGAAGCTGGCGATGCCTGCCAGGAACATGACGCCGAAGACCATGTTGGCCAGCACCAGGTCGTCCGTATAGCCCAGGCCGTAGTCGTCGAGGCGCACGCCCAGCGCTGCCAGCATTCGCAGCAACGGATGCAGCAGATAGGCTGCCGCTCCATACGAGTTGCCGAACCATTCCAGTCGGGGCTGGGAGCGGATGATAGTCAGCCCATCGATAAAGAGCTTGTCGTGCCACACCAGAGGGAGCAGAGCCGACAGCGCTGCGCTCGCCAGGAAGCAGAACAGCAGCAGATTCAGGCGTGCGACCAGGCGATTCAGTTCATCAGCCGCCACGGGCGATCCTCGCGTAGAAGTCCGCGAAGCGCGGCATGGCCTGCTCGATGTCGAAACGGCGGACTCCGGTTTCCAGCGCCCTGCGCGATACGGCATTCCAGGCCGCCGGCGTGTCCAGCAGATGGCGAATGTGCGAAGCCATCGCAGCCGCATCGCCGAGCGGCACCAGAAAACCATTGCCGCCGTGTTCGATGATGTCGCGGATCCCATCGACATCGGTGCCTACCACGGGAATGCCCAGGCAGCAGGCCTCCGCCAGGACGTAGCCGAAGCTCTCGTAGGTCGAGGTAAGCACGACCACGGCGGCGTCGGCGATCCGCTCCACCAGCGCCTCGCGCGGCAGCCAGCCGGTGACTTCGAGATCCGCCGGGTCCAGGCCGGCCTCGCCGAGCATGGCGGCCAGGCGGATACGGTCGCCAGCGTAATGCCCGGCGCCGATCAGATGGCAGCTGGCGACGCGGTCCCGGCGCAGCAGGCGCACGACCTCGAGATACATGGGGATGTTTTTCTGATCGCTGATGCGGCTGACCATGAGGACATCCCGGCGGCCCGTACGCGTTTTGCGGCTAGCGGCGAGCGCCCGGACGTCCACCGCGTTGAGTACGTGATTGACGCGTCCCGGCGCGCAACCGACATCGTTCACGGCGCGACGATGTTCCGAGGGGGACGTGCCCAGCAGTTCGCTGCCCGACAGCCGGGCCAGCCAGCGTTCCGCCATCAGGTAGAGCCAGCGTCTCGGGCCGGTCTTGCCGAGGTAGTAGTACGCATGCGGGGTATAGACGACCCGGCAGGGCAGCCCCAGGCAAGCGAGGCGGCCGAGCAGGCCGGCCTTCGAGCTATGCAGATGCACCACCTCCGGCCGGCGGTTGCGCACGATGCGGCGCAAGTCCAGCAAGACGCGCAGATCGCCGACTGGAGCGATATTCCGTGTCATGGGGAGCTGATCGACCGGCATGCCCGCGGTTCCGGCGATCTGGCTCAGGTCGCACGGTTGGGGCAGTACGAAGCCGAGCCGCGTCCGTCGGGCATCGTTGTATTGAGCCAGCAGCCGCAGATAGGTCTCCACACCGCCGAGGCAGGCGCTGACATGCAGCACGTCGATGGGACCGGTGGCGCTGGCAGGCAGGCCGATGGAGCTAGCGATCTCACTAAGCACACGCATCGTGCTGCCGGTATCGGCGTGAGCGTGATAGCGCCGCTTCAAGCGCATCACCGAGCATCGCGCCGCAGCATGGGCGGCTTCGTCGCCTTTAAGCAGCGTATTCAACGCGGTGCTCAGGTTGTTCCAGTTTTCGTGCCAGCCATGGCCGGTGAAATCGGCGTAGTCCTCATAGAGCCCGCGCGTCTGCTGGTACGTCGCCAGATCCGGCGCGAAGAACAGGACGGGCCGTTCGAGCAGGCAATAGTCCATGGCGATGGCGGAGTAGTCGGTGACCAGGATGTCGAACGCGCCCAGTACCTGGTTCACGTCGTGCAGCGCCTCCGCATCGAGGAAACGGATCCGGCTGGGCGGTTCGCTTGAGGCCGGAGCCCATGACGACCGAATGCCCCACGGATGCGTGCGCACCACCATCCAGGCATCGTGCGCAGCCAATGCGTGCTCCAGTCGCCGCAATTCCTCCGTATCGGGTGGGGTGGGGTCGGCGTCGCCATCGCGCCAGGTCGGTGCGAACAGGATCAGGCGGGAAGGCGGCGGCTCTATGGCGCGCAAAGCCCGCATCAGCCAGTGTCGTGCCGTTGTCCGCCGGATGGCTTCCGGTTCCTCCAGCAGCACATCGCAGCGCGGATCGCCGGTCAGGCGGATGGGGCCGTCGCCGTCGAAGCCCCAGGCGGAGCGCAGACGGCGGCTGACCACGGGCGAGGGCGAAGGCATCAGGCGTATGAAGCCGGCCGATCGCCTGAAGGCAGCACGCAGCAGGCGTTCACTCCAGCGCTCGATGCTGGAATGGCCGTCGCCTAGGCTGTGCACACGTTCAGCATCCAAGCCGATCCGCTTCAGCGGAGAGCCGTGCCATAGCTGCACCAGATAGGTGCCGGGCACGAACGGCCGGCACAGGTCGCCTAGCCCGTGGGTGACGACGCCGACACCGGCGCGCAAGGTCAGCCAGCGTGCTTTCCATGAGCTGGCGAAATGGACCTCCAGGCCAAGCGCCTCCGCCTCCGCGTATTGCCGGCGATCCTGCGCCAGCCACACCAGTCGCACAGCTGGATATTGTCTGCGCGCCTCCAGCAGCAGCCGCAGCGGCTCTTCGCCCACGCCGGTCTTGCGGCCGAAGACCCACAAGCGTGAATCCCGCGGCATGAGCCGCGCAAGCGAGCTGGCGATCGCATAGACAGGCAACCTCAGCAGCTTCGTTGCGTTGGCGCGCGCATAGGTGAACTTGTCGGTGGCCTGCCGTCGTCCGAAGGCGCGGATGAAGCCGACCAGCACCAGTACATGTGTCGCCACCATGCCCCACGCCGAAGCCGCCGCGCCTTGCCGGCCGAGCACGAACATGAGGACGAGACCCACGGGCATCAGCGCCTGGCCATAAACGAAAAGCAGGCGGCGCGGGTCGGCCTGGGCGCGCATCGCCACGCGATACACCGCGATGGCCACCCATATGGGCGGCAGCAGCGTGGCGACGCGCAGTGCCGCGACGAATCCGGCGTAGCTGTCGCCGTACACCAGCCGGATCAAGCCGTCGCTCAGCCCCGCTATGAGCAGGCTGCCCAGTGCTGACGCACCGAAAAACAGGAAGGCCAGCAGATGGATGCGCCGTCGCTGCGCTTCGCTCTCGCCGTTGCGATAGGTCGCCGCGAGCATCGGCAGCCACGCGGTACAGGCGCCGGCCAGCAGCGTGTTCATCGGTGCCACGAGATTGAGCACCGCGCGCAAGCCGCCGTTCTGCGCGGCATCGCCCCACAAGGGCATGACGAAGAGATAGCCATTGGCCACGATCCAGATCAGCGCGGCGGCGGGCAGCGCCCAGGCAGCGTAGCGGGCGATGGCGCGGAGGCTTTCCCGAAAGGCTCGCGCGAAGTGGCGATCGGGAGGCCTCACGGTCAGCCACAAGGGCAGCGACGCCACGCTTGCGCCGAAGCCCAGCGACCACATCGGTTGCCAGGCCTTGCCGCACAGCGCGTAGCCGATGGCCACGCTTGTCAGGGTGCCGCCGGCGTAGGTCAGCGTCGCTCCCAGTACTGGCCATGGGCGCGACTGGCGATAGTAGAAAGGCTTGATCGACCAGTAGCCCATGCTCGCCGCCAGGGCCAGCACAAAAGAAGGCGACCATGTCGCGCCGATGACCGGAACGAAGCATTGCGCCAATCCGAGCAGCAACAGGGCGCCAGCGGCCAGCAGGGCGGTGATCAGCAGAATCGGAAGTGCGCCATAGCGCCCCGCGTCCGGCAACACAATCGCGTCGATGCTGACTACTTCGGCGATCAGCGCCGAGTGCAACATGCTGAGCAGCACGATCAGAGAATAGGCGAACGCGAAGTCGCCGAGCGCGATGCTCCCGCCCAGCCTTGCGATGATGACGCCGAGCACGAAATGGGTGGTGGCCAGGACAGCCTGATCCACTGCGCCGATCACGGCCTGGGCGCCGTGGCGGCACTGGAAGAAACGGGGTTTCATGACAGGTCACCCGTGTCGGATGATTTCGATGATTTCCGTGGTGGAAATCGAGGGCGTGCGCTTCAGGTACCGCACGTCGCACAGATCGGCGCAATCGTTGAAGCGATCGAGCCAGTCGTCGCCCATGACCATCAGGTCGGCGCGATGCTCGCGGATATAGTCGCGTTTGCGTTCGAGCGCTTCTTCGATGAATACGCCATCGACGCAGCGCAGGCTGGCGACGATCCGCATCCTGTCTTGCTGGTCGTAGATCGGGCGGCGTCCTTTCTTGCAGAAGCTCAACGCATCCGAGGAAACACCGACGATCAGCGTCGCGCCGAGCTGGCGGGCTCGTTTCAGCAGGTGAAGATGCCCGACATGCAACACGTCGAACGTGCCGAAGGTAATGACGCGTCGATAGCCGGTGGCGTCACGGCACGGTTCAATGCGCGCGGGTATCATGGCGTCGAGTTCCCGGCGGCAGGCTGATTGTCATAGCCGTAGCGGTAGCCGCCGTAGGTCGAATTGCGCAGATCGGGCTGGACTCCGTTGAGGACGATACCTTGCAGGGACGCACCGGCGCGGTCCAGGCGCGCCTGCATTTCGTCGAGTTCGGCATCGTTCGTCACGCCGTAGCGCGCCACGGCGTAGACAAGACCGGCCTCGCGCCCCAGCAGTACGGTGTCGGCGATGGGAAGGACCGGCGCGGTGTCGATCAGCACGATGTCGTAGCTGTCGGCGGTGGCAGTGAGCCATTGCCGCAGACGAGGGCGGTGGAGCAGTTCGGTCGGATTGGCCGCGGTTGCGCCCGCGCCGATCACGTCCAGGCCGTCGATGCCGCTTTGCCGGATCATTGCCGTGGGAAGCACCAGGTCGCCGCGCAGCAGCTGGGTGAAACCGATCCGCCGATCGAGGTCGAACATGCCGGCCAGCGTGCCTCGGCGCAGGTCGCCGTCCAACAACAGGACACGCTTGCCCGCACGAGCAAGCAGGATGGCGAGGTTCGAAGAAACGAAGGATTTGCCGACACCTGCCGTGGCGCCCGTCAAGACCACGATGTTGTTGCGCGCCTCCAGCAACTTGAGTTGCAGCTCGATGGACAGGCCGCGGAGGCTTTCGATGACCGGGTCCTGTGCATGCGTGACAGCGAGTGGTCGCTCAAGCCATCTACTCCTGGCCCGAAAACCCAGCCGGCGCCTGGGCTGCTTGCGCAGCGGCACCAGGGACACGACCGGGATGCCGGTGCGGCGTTCTAGTTCGCGCGGGTCGGTGACCGGGCCGCGCCACAGCGCGCGCGCCAGCGCGGCCGCGATGCCCGCCACCAGGCCCAGCAGCAAGGATCCCAGTGCGACCAGAAGACGGCGCGGCCGGACCGGCCGTTCTTCCACATCCGCGGAGTCGACGACGTGTATGTTGCCGATCTTCCCCGCCTTTAACAGACGCAACTGCTGCGTGCTGTTGAGCATGGCTGTATAGAGTTCGGTGCCGACCCGCACCTCGCGGGTCAGGCGCACCAGGGCCTGCTCGCTATCCGGCAGCGTCTTCAGTTGCTTCTCGATGGCCTGCAACTCGCGCGCGAGACCGTTGATCTGGCTGTCGATGGCCTGGATGGCTTCGTGGCCAGGCTGCAGATCCTGCAGCCTGGCGCGGCGCTCCTGCTGCAGCAGGCTGATGCGCGTTTGCAGCGCCACCGCCTGACCGAGTTGCAGTTTCGCGCTTTCGTCCAGGTCGATTACGGTGTTCTTGTTGCGGAAGCTCAACAGGGCGTCTTCGGAAGTTTCCAGTTCCTGCTTGAGTGCGGGCAGCTGCTGCTGGAGGAAGTCCAGTGACTTCTGTGCCTGCTCCGCCTTCTGCGCGCTGTTGAGGCGCACGTATGCATCACCGAGGGCATTCAGGTACTGCGCGGTACGGGCTGGATCCGTATCGTCCAGCGTCACTGAGATCACGCCGGCGTCCTTGGCTTTGGATACGATGCCGATGCGCTCCTGGATGCCCGTTCGTGCCGGCGTGGGATCGCATGGAACGGAATTTCAGGATCGTGAACTCGCGGCCATCCAGGCCAAGGCGCCGCTGCTTGAACAGTGCAGGGCCGGGCGAGGAAATCTTGACTGCCAAGGCAAGCAAGGCCATCAGCGGCAGCAGCAGGGTCAATACGGTAAACGCGAAAACTCGGTCGAAGACCGGTTTGAGCCGGCGCATCGCACTACGCTTCGGCGACGCCACCAGATCGATGAAGGCGCAGTCGCCCAGCGTGGTGCCGTTGGGATTGAACAGCGGGATATCCTGCGCATCGATCAGCAGGCGCACATTGACGAAGTAGTGCTGCATTGCCTTGATGTAATCGCGCACAGCTTCATTGGCGGCGATGGGCAGGGCGAGCCACAGTTCGTCGAACTGCCGGGACGCCGCCAGTTCCTGCAAAGTCTTGAGGTCAGGAATGAGCGGAACATCGCGCAGCTCATGGCAGTGTTCGCGGCCTGCACCGATGCCGATCACCGCCGTCAGTCGATAGATCTTGAGCAGCTGTTGATGCTGGTCCGACCAGCGCGACAGGCGTGCGGGATCCCCTGCGATGACGACACGCCGCACCGGCTGGGAACGCGAACGCGAGCGCTTGAGCCTGTGTGGCAGCGTGGTCCCGGCCACGGCCAGCGAGGATGCGCCCAGGAGCAGCACGAGTTCTTTTGCGTAAGATGGCGCCGTGGCATATGCCGCGGGGGGCCACGTGATCGATTCGCTGGCAACAGCCAGCATCCAGAAAAGGGTTGATGGAAGCACGACGGGCGATCCTGTAGCGCGCAAGCTGAGGACACCGGAGTCCTCTTAGCTCGACAGGATTGCTTGCGAATCGCGCGCCATTAACCGGAATATTCCGGTGTGATTGCTTTACTCGATTATTCCAGGGCGAATGCTTCGTGCGCCGATCAGCGCTCTCAAGCCAACGTCTTGAGCTGGTCCGCCTGGTGCTCGCGCAGCAGCGTGGAAATCAGTTCGTCCAGGTCGCCCTGCATGATCTCGGGCAGGCGGTACAGATCCAGGCCGATGCGGTGGTCGGTGACCAGGTTGTCCTTGTAGCGATAAGTGCGGATGCGCTGGCTGCGGTCGCCGCTGCCCACCTGCAGGCGCCGCGACTGCGCCTGTTCGGCGGTCTGCTTGGACTGCGCCTCGTCGAGCAGCCGCGCCTTCAACAGGCTCATGGCGCGGGCGCGGTTCTTGTGCTGGCTGCGTTCGTCCTGGCACTCGACCACGATACCGCTGGGCAGATGGGTGATGCGGATCGCCGAGTCGGTCTTGTTGACGTGCTGGCCGCCGGCGCCGGACGCGCGGAAGGTATCGACCTTGAGGTCCGCCGGCGCGATCTGGATTTCCTCGATGTCGTCCAGCTCGGGCAGCACCGCCACGGTGGCGGTGGAGGTATGCACGCGGCCCTGCGCTTCGGTGGCCGGCACGCGCTTCACGCAATGCACGCCGGATTCGAACTTCAGTCGCGAGAACGCACCCTGGCCTTCCACCCGCGCGACGATCTCCTTGTAGCCGCCGTGCTCGCCGGCATGCTCGCTGAGGATCTCCACGCGCCAGCCCAGGCGCTCGGCGTAGCGCGCATACATGCGGAATACGTCACCGGCGAAGATCGCCGCCTCGTCGCCGCCCGCGCCGGCGCGCACTTCCAGGAACAGGTTGGCCTCGTCGCGCGGGTCCTGCGGCAGCAGCAGGATCTGCAGCGTGCCGTCCAGTGCGGTCAATTGCGCTTCGAGGCGCGCCACATCGTCGGCGGCCAGTTCGCGCAGGTCCGGATCGGCCAGCATGGCGCGCGATGCGTCGAGTTCGCGCTGGGCGTGGTCGTGCTCGCGCAGCGCGCCGACCACCGGTTCGAGCTGCGCGTATTCGCGCGACAGATCGCGGAAGCGGCCGCCGTCGGCGAGCACCTCGGGCTGGGCCAGCAGCAGGGCTACTTCTTCGTGGCGTTCGGCGAGGGATTCGAGTTTGCGGCGGATCGAAGGCGTCATGGGCGGGGCAATGAGAAGGGGAGGGACGCGGCCATGCGGGCCATCAGCGGGAGCACAGCAAGACAGGCCCGCTAGCTTTCGGCGTCCGGCTCGTTCTTCTCATCCAGCCCGTACAGGCGTCCGGCCGCATGCAGCAGGTCCATGTCGCCGGCCAGCGCGGCTTCGCGCAGGCGGGCGCTGGGGTGGTGCAGCAGCTTGTTGGTGAGCGTGTTGGCGAGGAAGGCCAGCGCCTCGTCCGGCGACTTGCCGCGGGCGAGCATGGCGCGCGCCTTCTCCAGCACTTCGTCGCGATGGACTTCGGCGTGCTGGCGCATGTCCACCGCCGGATTGCGCAGGGTGAGCGCGCGGCGCCAGGCCATGTAGCGCTCGACCTGCAGGTCGATGATGGCGTCCGCCTCGCGGGCGGCGGCCTCGCGCGAGCGGCGGTTGTCGTCGATCACCTGGCGCAGGTCGTCGATGCCGTAGAGGAACACGTCTTCCAGTTCGCCCACCGCCGGCTCGATATCGCGCGGCACGGCGATGTCCACCATGAACATCGGCTTGCGGCGGCGCACGCCGATGGCCTTCTGCACCATCGGCCGCGTGACGATCGGCTGGCGTGCGGCGGTGGAGGAAATCACGATGTCGGCTTCGGCAAGATGTTGCGGCAGGTCGTGCAGGCCGATGGCATAGCCGCCGTGGCGGCTGGCCAGTTCCTGCGCGTTCTCCAGCGTGCGGTTGGCCACGATCAGGCGGCGCACGTGCTTGTCGGCCAGGTGGCGCGCGGCCAGCTCGATGGTGTCGCCGGCGCCGATCAGCAGCACGCAGGCCTGCTTGAGGTCGGTGAACACCTGCTCGGCCAGGCGCACCGCGGTGAACGCCACCGACACGGTGTGCGCGCCGATGCGGGTGTCGGTGCGCACGCGCTTGGCCACCGCGAAGGTGTGCTGCAGCAGGCGGTCCATCGGCGCGCGCAGGGTCTGCGCCTCGCGCGCGGCCTGGTAGGCGTCCTTCACCTGGCCGAGGATCTGCGGTTCGCCCAGCACCATCGAGTCCAGGCCGGTGGCCACGCGGAACATATGGCGGACGGCGTCGTCTTCGTCGTGGCGGTAGAGGAACTCGTCGAGCTTGCCCGGAGTCAGCTGATGGTGCCGGCTGAGCCATGCCTCCGGCACGGCTTCGGCGCCGGCGGCGACGCTGACGTACAGCTCGGTGCGGTTGCAGGTGGAGAGGATCATCGCCTCTTCCACGCCGGGCTCACGGGTCAGCTCCAGCAATGCGGGGCCGGCGTTCGACTCGTCGAACGCTACTTGCTCGCGCAACTGGACCGGCGCGGTGAGGTGATTGAGCCCGAGGGCGATCAGCGGCATGGTGAGGATCGTTTGGGAGCGGCAGGCATCCGCGGCGTAAACTAAGCCGTGGTACCGGCCGTTCCCCAGCGGCGGCAGCGCTCTTGAGTGGGGGTGTTATGACGGATCAACGGAGAATAGTGTGCTGAGCAGGTCGGCCAAGTTCAAGCAACTGCGGCATTTTGCGATCGGCGTGATCGGACTGGCCATGCTGGCCGGCTGCGCCACGGTACCCGGCCAGCAGGCCGCGAAGCCGGCGTCCCGGCAGCCGCTGGATCACCTGGCGGTGGTCACCCCGGATGCCGACCATGACCTCACGGCCCAGTTGCTGGCCGGCGAAATGGCGATCGTCCGCACCGACCTCAAGGCGGCGACCGAGGCCTACGGCAAGGCGATGGGCCTGAGCAACGACCCGCGCGTGGCCCAGCAGGCGACCGAGCTGGCCACCGCCACCCACGACCCGGTGCTGGCCGGCCGCGCCCTGGAGCGCTGGCAGCAGCTGGGCGCCAAGCCGTCCGACCTGGCCACGGTGCGCGCCCAGCTGGCGCTGGACCGGGGCGACACCGAAGAGGCCCGCAAGCAGCTGGACACGCTGATCTCCAGCGGCGATCCGGATGCCTGGCGCCAGTTCGGCCGCGTGATCCTGGGCAGCCGCGACACCGCGGTGTCCGCGCGCCTGCTGGAGGCGCTGGCGACCCCGCAGCGGCTGCCGCCCGACTCGCAGGCGTGGCTGGCGATGAGCGAGCTGGGCGACAAGCTGGGCCGGCATGCCTATGCGCAGCAATTGGCCGACGCCGCGATCAAGCGCTTCAACACCGCTGAAACCTACGCCTGGGCGGCCCAGCTCAAGTACCGCAACGGCGACCGCGCCGGCGCGCAGGCCATGTTCCAGAAGGCGCTGGGCCGCGAGCCGAAGAACGTCGGCCTGCGCCTGGCCTACGCCACCTTGCTGGGCCAGGCGGGCGACTACGCCGGGGCGGCCAAGGTGCTCGACAACGGCCCGCAGAATGCCGACACCTACACGCTGCGCGCGACCATGGCCGCGCGCGCCAACGACAGCAAGGCGATCGCCCGCCTCTACGCCCAGCTGCAGCGCGCGCCGCGCGATCCGAGCGACGGCAACAACTTCTTCCTGCTCGGCACCCTGGCCGAAATGCTGGACAAGAACGAGGACGCGCTCGACTGGTACAACCAGGTGCCGGACGAGGACGACCACGCCTTCGAGGCCGACCTGCGCAGCGCGATCCTGCTGCACAAGCTGGGCCGCGCGGCGGAATCCCACCAGCTGCTGACCCAGATGCAGACCGACTACCTCGACCAGCCGGCCCAGTTGCGCCGCGCCTACGAGGCGGACGCCAGCCTGTACATGGCCGACCAGAAATTCGCCCAGGCCGAGGCCGCCTTCAGCCGTGCGCTGCAGGTGGTGCCGGACGACCCGGAGCTGCTCTACGGCCGCGGCCTGGCCTATGCCGAGACGGGCGACACCGACAAGGCGGTGGCCGATTTCCGCCGTCTGCTGCAGCTCAAGCCGGACGATATCGACGCCACCAATGCGCTGGGCTACACGCTGGCCGACGCCAACCGCGACCTGTCCGAGGCCGAACAGCTGATCCAGGTCGCGCGCAGCGCCAAGCCGAACGATCCGGCCATCGCCGATTCCTGGGGCTGGCTGCAGTACCGCCTGGGCCACCTGGAGCAGGCCGAGCAGACCCTGCGCACCGCCTGGCAGGCGCGCAAGGACGCCGACGTCGGTGTGCACCTGGGCGAGGTGCTGTGGAAGCAGGGGCGGCAGGCCGATGCGCGGCGCGTATTCGACGAAGTGCACCGCATCGACCCCAAGAGCAGCACGCTCAACGACACGCTCAAGCGACTGAATCCATGAGGGCTTTTCTGCGCATCACGGCGGCGGCGCTGCCGCTGCTGCTGGCCGCCTGCGTGCCGGCGCCCGCCGTGCGGGTGAAGGGTGACGCCGCCCTGCTCAACGAGCAGGAGGCACGCGAGCGCAGCCTGGCCGGCACCGACCACTGGGTGCTGCAGGGCAAGCTGGGCATCTCCGACGGCAAGGACGGCGGCAGCGGCACTTTGAACTGGTCGCAGGACGGCGAGCACTACGAGTTCACCGTGCGCTCGCCGATCGTCGGCAAGAGCTTCCGCCTGAGCGGCGGCCCCGACGGCGCGCTGCTGGAAGGCGTGGATGGTGGCCCGCTGCGCGGGCCGGACGCCGAATCGCTGATGCTCAAGGCGCTGGGCTGGGACGTGCCGCTGCGCGAGCTGCGCGCCTGGGTGCTTGGCCTGCGCGCCGACGGCGGCCCGGCCGAGCTCAGCTTCGGCACCGATCGCCTGCCGTCGCTGCTGCAGCAGGACGGCTGGAGCGTCGACTACCGCGAATGGGACGCCACCCGGCAGCCGGCGCTGCCCAGGAAGGTGTTCGCCGAGAAGCCGCCGTACCGGGTGCGGCTGTCGATCGAATCCTGGACGTTCCAGTAAGACCGCTGCGCGGTTAGGCTTGGCGCCCCCGCGGCCCGGGCGCCGTCTGCCGGAATCGTCATGAGCTATAGCATCAAGCGCGCGCTGCCGGAGCAGATGGAGGCGCTGTGCGCCATCGAACGCGAGGCCATGGAACTGTTCCGCGGCCATCGCGCCTGGCGCTTCTACGCACCCGTGACCATGCCGCCCGAGCTGCTGCTGCTGGCGATCGAGCGCGGCCTGGTGTGGGTGGCGCTGAGCAACGAGAGTGGCGCGCCGGTGGGCTTCGTCTGGCTGGACACCGAGGACGAGGCCGGCATCGGCCTGGCCGAGATCGACGTGCTGCCGGACTGGGGCGGCCGGGGCATCGGCGCGGCGCTGCTGGAGCATGCCTGTGCCTGGGCCCGTGCCGCCGGCTATCGGCGGATCACCCTGGGCACCCTGGCCGACGTGCCGTGGAACGCGCCGTTCTACGCCAAGCATGGCTTTGTCGAGGTCGACAAGCGCGATCCGGCATTCGCCTTCGCGCGTGAGCGCGACCTGGAGAACGGCTTCCCGGACGACCTGCGCGTGTTCATGAGCCGCAGCTTCGAGGTGCCAGGGCCGGAGGATTGGACCGTGTGGCCGGCGCCGGCCAAGCTGAACCTGTTCCTGCGCATCACCGGGCGGCGTCCCGACGGATACCACGAGCTGCAGACGGTGTTCCGGCTGCTGGATTGGGGCGACGAGATCCGCCTGCGCCCCCGTCGCGACGGCGTGGTGCGGCGCCTCACCGAGGTCCCCGGCGTGCCGGAAGAGCAGGACCTGGTGGTCCGCGCCGGCCGCTTGTTGCAGCCGCATGCGCCGGCCGGTGCCGGCGTGGATATCGAGGTGGAGAAGCGCATTCCCATCGGCGGCGGGCTGGGTGGCGGCAGTTCGGACGCGGCGACGGTGCTGGTCGCGCTCAACCATCTCTGGGGCACGGGCCTGAGCGAGGACGAGTTGGCCGGACTGGGGCGCCAGCTCGGCGCCGACGTGCCGGTCTTCGTGCGCGGACGTTCAGCCTGGGCCGAGGGCGTGGGCGACCGGCTGCAGCCGATCACGCTGCCGCAGCGCTGGTATGTGGTGGTCGATCCGGGCGAATACGTGCCCACTGCCGAGCTTTTTCAAGCGTCTGAATTGACACGAAATGCTCAGCCAGCCACAATTTCATCCTTTGCTTCGGGCGAAACAGCCGAGAACGCCTTCGAGCCGGTCGTACGCGCGCGCCATCCCCGGGTGGCTGCGGCGCTGGGCTGGCTGAACAAATTCGGCTGGGCAAGGCTTTCCGGCAGCGGCGGTTGCGTGTTCATCGAGACGAAGTCGCAGGAGCGGGCGGAATTCGTCGCCCAGAAATGCCCGGCTTCATGCTCGGCCCATGTGGCCGTCGGCGTGGAGCGCTCCCCGTTGCTGGAGGCACTGGCGCGCCATCGCGGCGCCGCCTGAGCCAGAGAGATCGGGCCCCGTTCCGCCGCAAGGCGGGGCGGGGCCAAAAAAAATTCACTGGGGCGTCGCCAAGCTGGTTAAGGCACGGGATTTTGATTCCCGCATGCGCAGGTTCGAATCCTGCCGCCCCAGCCATTTAAGACCAGCCATTCAAAACCTGCCATTGAAGTCGAGATGGCCAAAGGCGCACCGCAATGACCGTGGACACGTCCACCCCGATGCTCTTCACCGGCAACGCCCACCGCAGCCTGGCCGAAGATGTCGCCGTGCGGCTCGGCGTGCCGCTCGGCAAGGCGCTGGTCGGCCGCTTCAGCGACGGCGAGACGCAGATCGAGATCGAAGAGAACGTGCGCCGGCAGGAAGTGTTCGTGATCCAGCCGACGGGCGCGCCCAGCGCGGAGAACCTGTTCGAGCTGATGGCCCTGGTGGACGCGCTCAAGCGCGCCTCGGCGGCCAGCGTGACCGCGGTGATGCCGTACTTCGGCTACGCCCGCCAGGATCGCCGCCCGCGCTCGGCGCGCGTGCCGATCACGGCCAAGATGGTGGCCAAGATCATCGGCACCGTCGGCGTGGACCGCGTGCTCACGGTGGACCTGCACGCGGACCAGATCCAGGGCTTCTTCGACATCCCGGTGGACAACGTCTATGCCTCGCCGCTGCTGCTGGCGGACATCTGGCGCAACCACTCGATGGACAACCTGATCGTGGTCAGCCCGGACGTCGGCGGCGTGGTGCGCGCCCGTGCCCTGGCCAAGCGCCTGGACGACGCCGACCTGGCGATCATCGACAAGCGCCGCCCGAAGGCGAACGTGGCCACGGTCATGAACATCATCGGCGACGTCGACGGCAAGACCTGCGTGCTGGTCGACGACATCGTCGACACCGCCGGCACCCTGTGCGCGGCCGCTGCTGCCCTGAAGGAGCGCGGCGCCCGCAAAGTGGTGGCGTACTGCGTGCATCCGGTGCTGTCCGGCGCGGCGATCAGCAATGTAGAGAACTCCCAGCTCGACCAGCTGGTGGTGACCAACACCTTGCCGCTGCGCGCGGACGCCCAGGCCTGCGCCAAGATCCGCCAGTTGTCGGTGGCCGAGCTGCTGGCGGAGACGATCCGCCGCATCGCGTTCGGCGAATCGGTCAGCTCGCTTTACGTGGATTGATACCCCCAGTTTCCGGCTCCCTTGGTCGCGAGGGAGTCACCCCAGCCGCCGCGAGGCGGATCACAACCTGAAGTAGGAAATGCCAACATGGCAAAGATTCATGAAATCAAGGCCGAAAGCCGCAAGGACGAGGGGAAAGGTGCGAGCCGCCGCCTGCGTCGCGCGGAGTTCGTGCCGGCCGTCGTCTACGGTGCGGGCCAGCCCCCGGAAAGCATCCAGATCTTCCACAACACCATCCTGCTCGCCGCCAAGAACGAGTGGTTCTTCTCCTCGGTGCTCGACCTGAACGTCGACGGCAAGGTGCAGAAGGTGCTGGTGCGTGACTGGCAGAAGCACCCGTTCAAGCAGCAGATGCTGCACATGGACTTCCTGCGCATCAACGAGAACGAAGCCGTTCGCGTGAATGTGCCGCTGCACTTCCTGAACCAGGAAAAGTCCCAGGCCGGCAAGACCTCCGGCGTGGTGATCTCGCACAACCTGACCGAAGTGGAAGTGTCCTGCCTGCCGAAGGATCTGCCGGAGTTCATCGAACTCGACCTGGCCGACCTGAAGCCGGGCGAGATCATCCACCTGTCGCAGCTGTCGCTGCCGAAGGGCGTGGAGATCCCGGCCCTGCACCTGGGCGCCGATCACGACATCGCCGTGGTCACCGCGAACACGGTGAAGGAAGAAGTCGAAGCGGCCCCGGCCGAAGGCGAAGCCGCCGCTCCGGCCGACGCCAGCAAGGACGCCAAGAAGTAAGTCGCACGTTCGCCCGCGCCGTTCCGGCGCGGGCGAACGCCGCGTGCTTGCCGGCTATCCATGGCGGGTTTGCGCCTCATCGTCGGGCTGGGTAATCCCGGTGCCGAATATCTCCGAACCCGGCATAACGCCGGGTTCTGGTTTGTTGACGCCCTCGCGGCGGGGCAGGGCGAGCGCTGGGGCTTCGACGGCAAGCTGCACGGCGAGACCTGCAAGCTGCGCCTCGGCGGCGAGCCGGTATGGCTGCTCAAGCCGGCCACCTTCATGAACAAGAGCGGCCTCGCCGTATCGGCGGCGCTGCGCTATTACAAGATCGAGCCGGCGCAATGCCTGGTCGCTCATGACGAGCTGGACCTGGACGCCGGCACCGTGCGCCTGAAGTTCGACGGCGGCCACGGCGGCCAGAATGGCCTGCGCGACATCATCGCCCACCTCGGCCACGCCAAGTTCCATCGCCTGCGCGTGGGCATCGGCCATCCGGGCCACCGGGACCAGGTCACGCCGTGGGTGCTGGGCCGTCCCTCCGTCAAGGACGAGGACGCCATCCTCGACGGCATCGCGCGCGCGCTGAACGTGCTGCCGCTGGCCGTGGACGGACAGTTCGACAAGGCGATGCAGCAGTTGCACACCCCGGCCGGTTGAGGCCGGGCAGGGCGCCTGCCCTGGCCTTACAATTCACCGTTTTCCCCATCTCCAATTCGCGGATCTCTCCATGGGCATCAAATGCGGCATCGTCGGCCTGCCTAACGTCGGCAAGTCCACCCTGTTCAACGCGCTGACCAAGGCCGGCATCGCCGCCGCCAACTTCCCGTTCTGCACGATCGAGCCGAACGTCGGCGTGGTGCCGGTGCCGGATGCGCGCCTGCAGGCGCTGTCGGACATCGTCAATCCGCAGAAGGTGATCCCCACCGCGGTCGAATTCGTCGACATCGCGGGCCTGGTCGCCGGCGCCTCGAAGGGCGAGGGCCTGGGCAACAAGTTCCTGGCGCATATCCGCGAGGTGGATGCGATCGCACACGTGGTGCGCTGCTTCGAGCACACCGACATCATTCACGTGGCCGGCAAGGTCGACCCGATCGCTGACATCGAAACGATCGACACCGAGCTGGCGCTGGCCGACCTGGATTCCGTCGAGAAGGCGCTGAACCGCGCCGAGCGCGCGGCCAAGGCCAACGACAAGGAAGCCATGGCCAGGAAGCCGGTGCTGCAGAAGCTCGCCACTGGCCTCAACGAAGGCAAGAGCGCGCGCAGCCTGGGCCTGGACGAGGACGAGAAGGCGCTGGTGCGCGACCTGTTCCTGCTCACGCTCAAGCCGCTGATGTACATCGCCAACGTGCGCGAGGACGGCTTCGAGAACAACCCGCATCTGGACGTCGTGCGTGCGCGCGCCGTGGAAGAAGGCGCCGAAGTGGTGCCGGTGTGCGCGGCGATCGAGGAAGAACTGTCGCAGCTCGAAGACGCCGACCGCGACGAATTCCTGAAGGATCTGGGCCTGGAAGAGCCGGGCCTTAACCGGGTGATCCGCGCTGGCTACACCCTGCTCAAGCTGCAGACCTATTTCACCGCCGGCGTAAAGGAAGTGCGCGCCTGGACGATCAAGCGCGGCTTCACCGCGCCGCAGGCGGCCGGCGTGATCCACACCGATTTCGAGCGCGGCTTCATCCGTGCCGAGACGGTGTCGTACGACGATTTCATCCAGTTCAAGGGCGAGACCGGCGCCGCTTCGGCCGGCCGCCTGCGCAAGGAAGGCAAGGACTACGTGGTGAAGGACGGCGACGTGCTGCACTTCCTGTTCAACGTCTGACCTGCATCGCCCGAAGCTAAAGGCGGCGGCACCTCGCGGTGTCCGCCGCTTTTTCGTTCTGGCGCCTGCGCTGGCAGACTGTGCGGGTAGCGGTGGGGGATTGCGATGTCCGGCGAAGTTCATTCATTGCGCCTGCGTCTGGGGCGTCCCGAGGATGCCCGGGCGATCGGCCTGCTGGTGCGCCGGGTGGCGCGCCGCTGGGTGCTGCCGGACCAGCCCAGGCGGGTGGGCGAGGCGATGCTGGCGCGTTTCGGCGCCCGCGGCTTCCGCGAGCGGATGCTGGCGGGGCAGCGCTTCCACCTGGCCTTCCTGGGGCCGGTGCTGGTCGGCGTGGCGGGGATGCGCGACGACAGTCACCTGGTACAGCTCTTCGTCGGCACCCGCTACCAGGGGCGCGGCATCGCCGGAAAGCTGTGGCGGCGGACCATGCACGACGCCGTGCGGCGCGCGGGCACCCGCCGCTTCACCCTGAATGCCTCGCGCTGCGCGGTGCCGGTGTACCTGCGCCTGGGCTTCGTGCCGACGGGGCCGGAGGGGCGCTCGCCCAAGGGCGTGGTCAGCACGCCGATGGCGCTGTCCTTGCGCCGCGCCGGCGCGCGCAAGCCGGCGGCATAATAGGCGCCTTTCCACCAGCCGGAGCCTCCATGTCGGGCACGCAGCACGAAGTCAGTTTCCGTTTTCTCGCCCAGCCGACCGACGTGAATTTCGGCGGCAAGGTGCACGGCGGCATGGCGATGAAATGGATCGACCAGGCCGGCTACGCCTGTGCGGTGGCCTGGAGCGGGGCGTATTGCGTCACCGCGTCGGTGAGCGGCATCCAGTTCGTGGCGCCGATCCTGATCGGCGACCTGGTGACCGTGCGTGCGCGCCTGATCCACACCGGGCGCTCCAGCATGCACATGGCGGTGGATGTGCTGGCGCGCGATCTGCGCAAGGACGAGCACCGCCTGGCGACCAGCTGCGTGATGGTGTTCGTGGCGCTCGACAGCCCCGATGGCAAGCCCACGCCGGTGCCGGCATGGGAGCCGCGCGACGATGCCGAGCGGCAGCTGCAGGCGCAGGCGAAACGGCTGATGGATCTGTCCAAGGAGATGGAGCAGCTGATCGATGCGAAGGCGCTTTCAGACGTCTGAGCGCAGCATGCGCAAACGATCGTCCGCAGGTGTTCCACCGGTATTTTTTGCGTGATCGGGTGTTGACAGAACCCGGCTCGATCCACACAATAGCCGTTCTTTGTTGGAGGGATACCCAAGCGGCCAACGGGGGCAGACTGTAAATCTGCTGGCTTACGCCTTCGGTGGTTCGAATCCACCTCCCTCCACCAGACGAGTTCCGCGTAGGGCGGGAGTAGTTCAACGGTAGAACCTCAGCCTTCCAAGCTGATGGTGCGGGTTCGATTCCCGTCTCCCGCTCCATTGATCCTGCTCCCTTGGATAGAACTTGTTCTGGCAGTTTTCGTGCTCATGTAGCTCAGTCGGTAGAGCACTTCCTTGGTAAGGAAGAGGTCGCTGGTTCGATTCCAGTCATGAGCACCACTTAGTTGGTCTTCGCGGTATCACTCTCCACTTTTTCGTTATCTGACTCCATCGGGGTTTAGCGCGCATGGCAAAGGGTAAGTTCGAACGCACCAAGCCGCACGTCAACGTCGGCACGATCGGTCACGTGGACCACGGCAAGACGACGCTGACGGCGGCGCTGACGAAGGTGGGCGCTGAGCGTTTTGGCGGCGAATTCAAGGCTTATGACGCGATCGACGCGGCGCCGGAAGAGAAGGC